>JBNMLC010000012.1:0-88823 GCA_050874665.1 Lachnospiraceae bacterium
ATGTTAGTTCTCCTATGAGCTGTTCTTTGATACCGACAGCTTAGTCTAATAAATTTATCTTTTGCAATAAATATATTCAGCAGAATCACTCCAACAGACAAAGTTGTCAAAGTTCGTAAAAGCCCATCTGGCAAAATATCATCTCCTAAAACCTTATAATAAAATGCTCCCAGTATCCCCAAGATTGTATACACTAAGGATGCTACATAAATATGTAATAACAATCTATCAACTTTATTCTTTCAATGCGTTTTTTTACGTCATTATCACCTTTTATTAATTTTTCTTTCCATGACCTTTCGTTCTGCATTTATGAAAAACAAACAAGAAACAAGCCAATAAAAACACATTGATAATTGAATAAAGGCTTTACACTATGGTATAATACTACCTGAAAATGTAGTGATAACGTGAATAGTGGTGTTGATGTTTCGCAATTTGATTTCCTATTAGATTAGAAACATAGTAACTATATAAATTATCCAAGGTGTAAAGTCTTTATTAAATTATTAAAGGCTCTGCACCTTGTTAAAAGTTGGTGTAATATGACGAATAAAGAGCTTAGTAATTTAGTAAATCAGATTATAAGACAGGCGGCTCTGCCGTTGGTAATGTCGTGCTATTTTATGCAATAGTATTTCATAAGTTTTCCTTACTTTTTTATAAGTGTATCTATATTTAAACATCGCGCTTACATTTGTATCACTATATCTTTCAGTTTCCGAAAGTCTTCTTCATGAACCCTATCAAATCCAACTTTTTTATTATTGACAAACAATTCAATTTCGTATACCAAGCCTTTTGTTGTATTTCTTTCTTTCACTACTTGAATAGAGGTAATCTTACTGTAGTCAATTATAAAGTTTCCACTCATATAAGACATACCATCAAACCCACTAACTATAATGAGAAAAGGAGAAAACACGCCAAGAAACAACATAACAAAAAACCATATCCAATAATATTCTCTAATATTATGCATAGAAATTTCTATTCCGTTAAACACCAAATATAAACCGCACGCAAGTGCTACAAGCAGACTAAGCCAAATTGACTGTTCTGATTTTTGCATATACCATATTGAAGATTTGCTAATATTAAAACTGCTCATGAGAAGCTTTTTTTTGGAATAAACTTCAAATGCATACTCTGCAAGTACTATTAAATATATAAATACCAAACCGCTGAAACACCATATCGCTTGTTCTTTATGTATTGCTAATAATGTTCCACATAAAACGCCGCCTTCTATAATTATAAAACCTATTTTTTTCCGAAACGGAATAATTTTATATGAAACTTCATTCTCATATTTAGACCTCTGAAACAATTTATTCATCTCTATATCCTTTCTTTTCGTTTTGCCCAAGACACATTTTAAAATCGTTCCAGCTATCAAAAATCGCTGCCACACAAATTATTGCACCAACCACTGCTGCCATTAAAATAATCATTTTTTTGTTCCTCTTTTATCATAATATTTACCTACCTCATACCACATATTACACCATGAATCCCAAATACTCGTAACCTTATTGACATTTTCATAAATCCATTGTTTAAAGCCAAATTTCTTATTTTTCTCTTTTAATATTTTTTGTTTACCTCCTTCCAAAAAGTGATATCCCTACCCTAGATACTTTTCCAAAAGTGCTTATCCTTTGGACTCTGGTTGGTTTTTGATAATTCTAGTCACAGTCTTTTTGCAATATTATAACCCACTGTTACGGGTATCAGCTTTTCTATATATTTATCTGAATCTGCAATTTGCTTATTCATTAGCATCAATAATTCTATTTTCACTTTCATCTGCGTTTATTTCATAAGTAGCTATCACAGGCGTTCCAACTCTGCTCCTCTTCGTGCTCAATAAACATGTCTGTCTTTCTAATGTCTCTATCATATTTACTCGCCAATATATCATATTGATTTATAAAATATTATATTTTTATTTAATACTTTATTATTATTTCATACCTATTATTGTTTGTCAATATGTTGTAGTCAAGCATTTTTGTAACACTACAACATAATTTTGCTGCAGAGATGATACCGAATTCAGTACAAAATTCAATGAACTCTTTGGAAGTGTATTGACTGTCTTGTTCTGAATATAACATAAATTTCTGATTCCGCTGGTTTTCATAAACTTTATGTGCAGCACCGTGCTCATACTCTGATTTTTTCTTCCTCTTCTACGTTTTGTAACCAAATGGCGTGTTTTTGATAACGAACGGAAAAATATTGTTTTTACAAAAAAAAAAAATGTTGTTTTTTGCCGTATTTTAAAGGTTTTTCGCAATTTTACTGTTTTTTGTGATTTCGTTCGTTATCAAAAACGCACCATTCGGTAATACGAACACCACCCAAAAAAGCTTCCGGCATACTTACCACCGAAAGCTTTTCTATTTCTATTTTTTCATATTTTCCAATATGCCGGCATTTTACGCCGGGCGACTGATGTTTTTACATAAAATCAACCTGTCACCTTTTTTGACCACATCATTTTCTAATTTATTTAATTCCTTGATTTCCTGCACACCCAGCAGATACTTTTTGCCAATACTCCACAAACTATCGCCATCTTTCACTACATAAACCACAATACCGGCAATATCTTCTAAACGTTCATAATCCAATGGTGCCTCTGTAATCTGGCATATAACATCTTTTTCAAACTGTTCCACTGCCATAACAGACATATCAATCACTGCTTTAATTTCTAACTCCTCGCTGTCAATCATAGTAGTATTTATTTGCAAAGTCCCCACTTCTACCTGGTACACTGTGCTTTCTTGTAAATCATTCATGTCTATCTGCTGGTTAAACGGAAGCTGAATTGTTTTTCCATAAAATGGTGTGCTGTCATCTGCGCCTACATACAAAACCACTACCTCTAAGGTTCCTTCTATCATAACACCATTGTTACCTGTTTCCACCATATCAATTCTGGCTTTTCCACTACCATTACAAATTTGCAAAATCCGGGGTTCTTCCCCTTTAATTCTTATTCTTTCACTTACTCTGCATTTAGATATATTATTTCCCACGAGGCGTTGAAAACGAATTTTTCTGGTTTCCGGCTGTAAGTCCATTGCGGTACTATATACATCTTCCACCAGCTCTACCATTTCTTCTTCGTATATCTTCACATCCATATCCATCACCGCATCCAAAGCTATCATGCGTTCTTCCCCGTCATAGTCTGTTTTGACTTCCATATCACACGTCCGCAATTTTGTTTTAATTTCCGGTACCATTCCTTCGCTACAGCCACCACATTCTAACTCTTTCGTAAATGCCACTTCCTCATTCAGCCACTCTAACTTATTTTCATCCCCCTCACCACGATATAACACAAAAACATTTAAGCTTCCACACACATTAATTTTTCCTTGCAGCAATTTAATCTCTTTGATATTTAAAGAGGCATCTTTCCAGACAAGCTCATGAATGTTGCTTTTCCCATTCGAAAGGGCAATCTCTTCTTTCATGCGAAGCATATCTCTCTTATTAATACGAAGCTGCAAAATCTCCATCGGATTTTTCCAAAACTCAATTCCATTTTTGTCCGCAATATCCACACTGATTTCTTCCTCTAACATCTCTTCCGTTGCAACCTGTAGAGTAAGTACCGCCTGTATACTCATTTTCCTGGAATTAATAATTCCAATTCGCAAGTCCTCTAGCTCTCCTTCGGCACGAATCTGTTCCCCTGATGTTAGTTCGTCCACATGAACATATTCCTCAAATGGAATCTTTCCTTCCATACTCTGGATTTTTCTCTCTTCGCTGTCGCTGACATACATGACCAGAAAATTCATTGTGCCTTTTATCCATGCCTGATTTTCATTTGCCTTTACTTCTTCTAAAATAATATCGCCCTTCGACTCAATCAAACTCACCATATCGGGACGGTTATCCGGTACATTCATATCATCATCTAAAGTAATCTGCGTGATTTCTTTTTTATCATTTACCATCATATGAATATTTTTTTTAATCAGTTCCATAAGTTCCTCCTATTTAAACACCACATTTTTATCAATCCACTTCAGTTTCACTACCACATAAGGAAAGCTTTCATTACTATCTGCTTTTTCCCCTGGTGACGGGCCAATCAGACTGCTATGAAAAAATATTGCATTTTCTGTTTCATACAATTCATCTACCGAAATGCTGTAACCGCCACATTCCTGCATACCATATCCTCTGGCAATATAAAGATTTTCATTATCGCTATATGTAATTTTACATTCTTCGGTCTTTTTTTCTTCTATCTGCGCTGCAAGTTCCTTAGGAATTTCATCCTGACTCATCACACTGAATTCTAAGTCATTTAGTTTCTTATTATCATCCGACTGCACAGAACAACCACACAAGAGAAACATTATAATAAGGAAAGAAAGTGCTTTTTTCATACTATGTCCACCCTGTATCTTTTTAACTATTGTATGTAACCTCAAAAAAGAATATGATTAAAATTTACTGTACACCTTCTCAATTTTGCCTTATAATATTGCTTGAAATATCAAATAAATGAACAAGAGGTGTAATGCATGATTCGATTTCTAATTGTATGCCTGACCGTAATAGGCTTTCTAATCCTGGCAATTCCTGTTATGCTGGCAGAATGGATAATTGGAAAATTCAGTCCTGATTTAAAATCAAGACGCTCTTTAAAAATTGTAAATGCTGCTTTTTCTTTAATTTTATGGGAAACAGGTGTCAAAATCACAGTACTTGGGGAAGAGAATGTACCAAAAGATACGCCGGTACTCTACGTTGCAAACCATAGAAGCTTCTTCGATATTCTGGTAACTTATGTAAGAGTTCCACGCCCTACCGGTTATATTGCTAAAAAAGAAATGGAGAAAATACCACTTTTAAGCACCTGGATGCGCTATCTCCACTGCCTGTTTATGGATAGAAGCGATATTAAAAAAGGTCTGCAGACTATCTTAGATGGTATAGAAAAATTGAAAAACGGAATCTCCATTTGTATCTTCCCGGAAGGAACCAGAAACAAAGGAGAAGAAGGTTCTCTGTTGCCATTTAAAGAAGGCAGTTTCAAAATGGCATCAAAATCAGGCTGTCCGATTCTTCCTGTTGCCATTAACAATACCGCAGATATCTGGGAAGCCCATTTCCCAACGATTAAAAAAACGCATATCGTTATAGAATACGGAGAACCTATTATAATAAAGGATTTACCAAAGGAACAGCAGAAATTTATCGGAGCCTATTGTCAGGAACAAATTGCTGCTATGTTAAAGAAAAATGCAGAATTGCTTTAAAATACGAAAGTAAAAATTAAGCTTTGATATGACAGACGCCCATGAGGGAAACAGAGAGTTTCTCTCATGGGCTGTGCATGTCAAACGCCAAAGACTTAACTACTAAATTAAATGGCTACATTAAATTACTAAGAATTGTCACATATTTATTCTAACCGCTTATAATTCTTGCAAATATTTCACGATTTGATCAAATCCCATACCGTGGGATGCCTTCACCAAAATGGTGTCTCCTTTTTTCAATAAAGCAGCTAACTTTTCAATAACTTCTTCTCTATTCTGATAATGAAGCACTACTTTATCTGTATACTTTCGGGCTTCTTCTGCCATTTCTTTCGAACGTTCTCCTACGCAGATAAGTAAATCAATACTTGCCCTTCCTGCGTGAGCTCCCACTTCCCGGTGAAATTTAAGCTCATTTTCTCCCAACTCGAACATATCTCCAAGAATTGCTACTTTCCTTCCCTTTGACTTTGCAATAATGTCAACCGCAGCCTTCATGGACATTGGATTTGCATTATAGCAGTCATCTAAAATGGTAAAATGTTCTGTCCGAATAGTGTTATTTCTGCCTGCGATTGACTGATATGTTTCAATGCCGGTCTTAATTTCCTGGTCAGTAAGCCCTAACACTTTTCCCGCAATTGCTCCCGCCATGACATTATATACCATGTGGCCTCCCGCAATAGGAATCACTGCCTGAATACTTTCTCCATCTTCGAAAGAAATCGTAAGCTCAGTACCTTCCATCCCTTTATCCACAATATTTTTGGCAACACAGAAGTTTTCCCCACTTTCTTTTAAGCCAAAAAATTTCGGTTTCGTTCCACGAACCTCTTTTATAGTACGCAGCTTATCATCTTCGCCGTTAAGAATCACAATTCCATTTTCCTGCATACCTTCAAAAATTTCACTTTTAGCTTTTAAAACACCATCTCTGTCACCTAAATTTTCTAAATGACATTGCCCTATGTTGGTGATAATGCAGATATCCGGTCTTGCTATTCTGGTCAGTCGGCTCATTTCACCAAAATCGCTGATTCCCATTTCTAAAATTGCAATATCATCATCTTCTTTTATCCTAAATATGGTAAGTGGAAGTCCTATTTCATTGTTAAAATTCCCCAGTGTTTTTGTCACTTTATATTTCTGCTCTAAAATAGATGCTACCATTTCTTTTGTACTTGTCTTTCCAACACTTCCGGTAATTCCCACAACCTTTGCTTTTATGGTTTTTCGGTATCCTTCTGCAATATCCTTCATTGCCTGCAAAGTGGATTCTACTACGATATAAGTTCCCTCTGCCTCCGGAAGCTGCTCAACCAAAGCACATACTGCCCCCTTATCAAAGGTATCTTTTACAAACTTGTGTCCATCCACCCGCTCCCCTTTTACCGCAATAAACATAGAGCCTTCTGATGCCTGGCGACTGTCAATGGTAATATTCGTCACAATGTCTTTTGGATTTCCAACTACCTTTCCTTTACAAAATTCTCCAAGTTTTTCAACTGTAAGATGCATATTGTTTCTCCTTTTCTACAGGTTTGAATCGTTCCTTCCTATGCCCTTTCTACTTTCAAAGAGTCTTCCACAATCTTTTCACATAAATCTTCAAACGATATTCCTTCCACCGCTGCTTCCTGTGGCAAAAGACTCGTAGCTGTCATACCCGGCAAAGTATTTGCTTCCAAACAATAAATATCATTATTTGCATCTAATAAAAAGTCGATTCTTGCATATACTTGCAGCTTCAATGCCCTATAAGCATGTTCTGCTTCTCTTTGAAGCTTTTCTGTAATATGTTGTGATAAATTTGCTGGGCATGTTTCCTTTGTCTTACCCGCCTGATATTTATTTGTATAATCATAAAACCCTTCTAACGGTTCTATTTCAATTACCGGCAATGCCCTGCCATTCATTACGCCAATAGAAAATTCTCTGCCACTTACATATTCCTCTACTAAGACCTCATGTTCCAGCGCAAAGGCTTCCTCTAATGCCTTATCATATTCTTCCTGCGTTTTTGCAATTGTAACACCTACACTAGAACCACCACAACATGGTTTTACTACCGCTCCTCCCACAAAAGGTATTTCCTTCACTGGTGCATTATCTGTGAATAATACTGATTTTGGAGTTGGTACCTGATAATGAAGAAAAATCTGCTTAGATAACCCCTTATCCATTGCCAGGGCACTACCAAGACTTCCGGCACCCGTATATGAAATCCCCAGTAAATCAAATGCAGCCTGAATTTTTCCATCCTCCCCGTTTTGTCCATGAAGTGCCATAAATACAATGTCTGCATCTTTACAAAGTGTCAGCACGTTCGGTCCAAAGAAGCTTTCCTTTTCTTTTTTTCTTTCTTTCACCAGCTTTTGTACCTCTTCCACTCTTCCACTGAGAGCATCTGCCGCTGTATCCACATCCGTCTGTTTGTGATACAGTTCCATAGGAGTGTCGCTTTCATATCCCATAAACACATCTAACAGTGCAGCCTCGTGTCCTTTACTTCTCAATGCCTTGCAGACCATTTTCCCTGAATTTAATGATACTTCTCTTTCTGTACTGGTACCACCAGCTAATACGATGATTTTCATTGCTTTCTTCCTCTCTACCTATATATCATACCATGATATGCATTTCTTCCTTTAAGTATATCACAACATTATTTTGTATCAATACCCATTTTGTGCTGCAATACTTTCAAATACTGTGATTAGAAAAAACCTTTGAATGAGAATCCGAATTCTCCAACTCAAAGGTTTTTAAAAATTCTATATTTACTGGAACCTCAATGCTTCAATTGGGTTCATTTTAGCCGCTTTTTTTGCCGGGTAAATTCCAAAGAAAATACCTACTGCTGAGGAAAACAGCGTTGCTATTATTATCGTGCTTACACTGAGTCTTGGAGAAATCGGTGCAAAAATGCACACCAGATAAGCGCCGCCAATTCCCAAAAGAATTCCAATGATACCACCAATCATGGTAATAATAGCAGATTCCGCTAGAAATTGCATCATAATAGATTTCGTTCTAGCCCCGAGTGCCTTTCTAATTCCAATTTCTCTGGTTCGCTCCGTTACAGATACCAGCATGATATTCATAACACCAATACCGCCTACCAGCAAAGAAATTGCAGCCACCATTACAATAAAGTACGTTACCATATCCAATACCACCATAATGGAACTCATTTGATCTTCAAAGCTCTCCATCAGATATGCGTCCTCTCCCGGACATTTGTGGCGTTTTTCCAAAAGACTGATAACATCTTTTGCAACCTGTTTTGAATACTCCGGTGCCTCGGACACCACGTACATATAACCAAAGCTTTGACGTTCATATCCCAAGATTGCGTCAATCGCTGTGTAAGGAGCTTCCAACCTTACAACATCACTTCCGTAGCTCATAGAAAAAAAGTCTCCATCTTCCACACTGCTTACACCTATAATCCGGAAACTTCTAGTATAACCAAACAATGTAATATCCAGATTCATTCCCACAACATCACTGGTTCCAAATAATGTCACTGCACTGTTTTCATCAATAACACAGACATTACTTGCAGAGGCCACTTCGCTTTGGGTAAAATATCTTCCATATTTCAATTCGGAATTTGAAATATATTTTAAATCCTCCGTTCCTATATCTATATATACATCAAATGTTCCCTTACTACTTGAGGTACTTCCAAACTCTGTTTCATTCACAGATGTGCCTTTTACATGTTCTACCTGTTCTTTTACTGCTGTAAAATCTTCCGGTTCAATCAGGTTTTCCGAACTATCCTCTCTTTGATTTGGATAAATATAAAGCTGTCCTCCGGCAATGCCGTTCAATTCATCTGAAATCTGCCCCTTGGCACCATTTCCCAGAGATATAATCATAATAACTGAAGAAATACCAATAATAATACCTAACATGGTAAGAATGGAACGGCCTTTATTGGCACGAATGTTATCCAGTGCCATTTTCACATACTCTTTTAACTGTGCCATAGCTTACTCTCCTTTATTCTTCTGTCACTACTTCTTCCGCTATATCTGCTGCATCATTCTTCTGTGTCACCACCTGCATACCTTCTTTTAAATCACTGGTAACTACAGTAATGACTTCTTCTCCTTCTTTGATGCCCTCTGAAATTTCCACATATTCACCATCCGTTGCACCAATGGTTACATTTCTTTTCTCTACCACACCATTTACTACCACATAACAGAAGTCGCCTTCATTTCCTGTATTTAATGCCTGCATAGGAATGGTCACTACACCAGATGCACTGGCTGTATGTATCACTACATTTGCCTCTATTCCAAGATAAATGTCGCCATCTGTTTCACTTACGGTCACTTCTGCAGTAATTACAGGTGTTCCCTGCTGGTTTGTCACTGCCTGATGATTGATTTTAGATACCACGCCATTATACTCTTTTCCTGCAATAGTGACTTCTGCGTTCTGACCCTCTTTTAAATTTTCTAAATCATTTTTCGAAACATTTACACTTACTTTCACACTGCTTACATCTGCAACGGTAAACAATTCCGCTCCCTTTGCTGCCATAGCCCCTTTTTGTATTTGCACATTTGTCACAACGCCTTTAAACTCAGAGGTTATTCCTGCCTTTGCCTCTTCTAAATCCTTCTTTGCACTTGCATTATTTAATTGAGACAATTCCTTTTCGGCTGCAATCTGCGCCTTTGCACTGCCGCTTAATTTGCCTGCCTCGGCACTGGATTTTTCTCCCTGATATTCAGCCAATTTACTGTTATATTTTGTAAGCTCACTTTGCATATTTTCCAAACGCTGCTGATGAATGAAAATGGCATCTTCTAATTCACCCTTTCTCTTAAGAGCACTTTCAGACAGTTTTTCACCATTTCCAGTTAATTTTGTAAGTTCCTGATTAAATTCTGCAATCTTAGTATTTAAATATTTTACATCTGCTTCTGCGTTTGCAACTAACTGTTCGTATTTTGCCACATTTGTGGTAGATTCCGTAAGTTTTGCCTCACTTTCGCTTCCTGCTTGTAACGTATTGGCATATCCACTCTGTGCTGCCTTATCTGTCAGTTCAGCCTGCTTTGCTGCTGTTTCTAAATCAGTTAAATCATAACTTAACAGTTGTGCACCGTTTTCTACAATGGCACCTAATTCCGCATTACATTCACTGACAACACCATTTACCGGTGAAAAATATGTCTTTTGATTACCACTTTCAATAAACCCACTGGTTTCTATTGTTTCTTCAATATCCCGAATTTGAGCTTCATCAGCAGTGACGACCTGTGCCGCCTCTGGTGTAATTGCTCCTACTATCTTAGAAAATATAAACAATGCCACCACTGTAATCGCAACAGCTATTCCTACAATCTTTCCTGTTTTCATTGGCTTTTTCTGCTTTGGTGAAGTAACTGTTCCTTCTACTGTTTCTACCTGATTCTTACTTTTCTTCATCTTTACTACTCTCCTCGCTCTCGTTTTCTTCATTCAGATAATCTGCTTCTATTCTTCCATCTCGGATTCGTATTACACGCTTTGCCTGTGCTGCAATATCATTATCGTGTGTAATAAGAATTACCGTTCTTCCGTCATTATGAAGATTCTTTAAAATTTCAAGAATTTCCTTACTCGAACGAGAATCCAGATTACCGGTTGGTTCATCTGCTAGAATTACCGGTGGCTTTGCGGCAATTGCTCTGGCAATCGCAACTCTCTGTTGCTGTCCGCCCGACATTTCTGCCGGCTTATGTTCTAAACGATGAGACAGACCAACCATTTCTAATGATGCCACTGCCAGTTCTCTTCGCTCTCTTTTTCCTATTCCTCTGTAAATTAATGGTAATTCTACATTTTCTATGGCTGTCAGATTAGCTATCAGATTAAATCCCTGAAAAATAAAACCAATTTCACGATTTCTGATGTCAGATAAATCATCATCCTTCATATGGGACACATCTGCTCCATTCAAAAAATATTGTCCTGCACTCGGAACATCTAGGCAACCAAGCATATTCATAAGAGTTGACTTACCGGAACCGGATTGTCCGATAATGGCAACAAACTCCCCATGCTGAATGGACAAGTTCACCCCATCCAGGGCACGAACTTCGTTCTCTCCGGGATTATATATCTTATAAATATTCCGAATGTCAATTAAAGCACTCATCTCTTTCCTCCTCGCAATTTATATACAAATTTTTCCTAATTTGTACTATTCATATAGTACAATAGTACATTTGTCGTAGTTTGTCAAGGGAATTTTTCTTAAGATTTTTAAAGAATTTTCAAAAGATGTACTATATGTGTTTGCCCCAGAAATCTTATTTTCTAAAATTTATCGTACTTCACATGAAAAAGGCATATGAAACCCTTAGATTTCATATGCCTTTTCCATATTTTATTTCCATATTATTTTTATATTATTAGAATATCTGTGCTTAGCTGGCACTTTCCGCTCCTGCTTGTGCATTTCCATTTAGCACTTCTGAGAGTCGACCCATACCACTTTGTACATTCTCCATAGACTTAAGAATATCTTCCACTCCTGCTGCCTGTTCCTCTGTTGAAGTACTTATTTCTGTTGTAGTTTCTACGGATTTCTTTGAACTGTCTTCTACTCTCTCCATTGCCTCTAACAGATGCTCTTTAATATCAATAATATTAGACAGCTCCTCCTTTAACATATCTGTAACAGAAATCACCTCTTCTGATGAATGTAGCATCGTTTCAAAGATGTTTACCGTATCATCCAATTTATTATTTGATTCCTTTACAATAACACTATTGCACTCAATCGCCCTATTGGTTTCTTCTACTGTAGAAATAATATCCTTTAAAATAGCATCAATTTTTTGAGTTGCTGCGGCAGACTCGGATGACAATGCATTAATTTCATCTGCTACTACTGCAAAGCCTTTTCCTGCTTCTCCTGCTCTGGCCGCTTCAATGGCTGCATTTAATGCAAGTAGGTTTGTCTGTTTTGCAATCTGACTGATACTTTCAATAATCTCACCAATCGAACTGGATTTCTGTGATAAAGCAGTTACACCTTGTGATGCTACCTGAGTAGATTCAATGTTTTCACCGAACTTTTTGGAAAGCTCTGCGATAGCAGCAATTCCTTCGTCGTTCTTTTCCTTCAACTGCTTTATATTTTCCACTGTCTGGGCTACTCTTTCCTCTGAAATTACAATCTTATCATTCAACTCATTAAAGATTTCAAGACTTCCATTTACTTCTTGGATCTGTCTGTTAGCACTATTAGAAATTTCTGCTGTAGATGCTGCAATATCCGACGTACTTTCTTCAAAATTATGTAATGAATCATAAATTCGTTCTGATGACTGCTGCAGTCCATCAAAAGCCCCACGCACATTATCCAGCATTTCTTCCATTCTATGTTCTTTCTCTTCCACATTTAAAAATAACGAACGTGCTCTGCCTACAATCATCACTGCCACAAGAAATGCAAGCAGATATACCATCCATACAAAAATCCATATGGAAAGCGTATACATTGCTAAATATGCTTCAGGGAATAAAATCATTGCAATTACATTTGGCACAATGGTAATTATTGTGCTCCATACTATGGTAGATACGTCATAATATGGAACTGCTAAAAATAATATCAGAAAATATGCTTCTGCCATTGCTCCAAAAGATGCAGGATTACCACACACAATAGTTACCGCACCAAAAACCGGCAGGAGCGCAATATAACAATACTTTGCATATTTTCCCAGTGGCTTCTCAAATACTTTAACGAGAACGCTACCCACCGCTATGGTAAGAGCAATGGCATCTTTAGACGTTCCCCCATTAAACAACAAAACATATGTCAGTGCAACAATTGGTATTACTGTTAGAAACACAAATAATATAAAATTCATTCTTTTCTCTTCGTTTTTTAAAATTTCCAAGTTCATAAAAAAACCTCCCTTTGCTTTCCCTCCCATGAATGGCTAAAGCATCTATATCCTCATATTTTTCTGGTGAATCAGAGTTAATATCGATAAAGCGAACAGGCACATGTGGTGCCGGCACCTACGGTCCAAAATATAACATAATCACCTTTTTCCAATTCCCCGTTTTCCATTGCTATGGCACAGGCAAGCATTGGACTGGTTGTCCCTGTATACCCAAACTCATCACCAATAAAAGTAAATTTACTGATATCTTCACCCAGTTCTTCACATACACCTTGTATGCTCTTCCATGCAAACTGTGATAAAAAATATCTTTTAATATCACTTTTTGTCAAATTATTTCTAAAAAGTATTTCCTCAATGGAAATCGTAGCACTATGAAACGCACCACTATAATCAAAAGGAATCCACTTCACCAGTTTATCCTGAGTAGGAAGACTTCGATCCCTTACAACATTAGATAGTCCCTTTGCAGGAAATACCATCTTGTCATGATTACTGGAATTCGTATAGTATTCCGAATCCACCAGTCCCCTATCCGTATGAAATACATTTTCTAATACCATAGCACAAGCAGAATCACCAAAATTAGAGTACGCAATTGCCTCATCATATCTAGAGTAGCGGTTTAATTGATCTGAACCTACAATTAACGCATATTTTATGCTTTGATTGTTCTGCATCGCTCTCGATACTTGGTCTAACGCCACAACCATTCCTGCACAATTTGCATTTAAATCATAAACACAACATTTCTGTCCAACGCCTAACATGGAATGTAATTTTACCGAATTCGGTGGCAGCATATATTCCGGGGTACCTGATGAAAATACCACAATTCCTATCTGCGCAGGCTTTACATGCACCTTTTCCAACACAGCTTTTGCCGCCTCAAATCCCATAGTCAGTATATTTTCTTCTTCCTTATCTGAAATATACCTGTTCTTTCTTCCCGTCGTTTTTAAAAGTCCATCGATATCTTCTCCCTTTTTCTTAAAATGTTCAATGAAGTACTCATTATCCACCTTATGTTCCGGATGATAATAGGCAATTCCTTTAATCATTGCATTGTTTTCCATATGTAACACACCTCACACTCATAAATTATATAGCTTTGTCTTTTTGATTCTTATTTTACCTTTAATCCAGCTTTTCCAGGAAAGACATAATTTTGTCTTTTACCGTTTCCCCATCTTCCATAATTGCTGCATGTCCTTTGTATGGAATCATCAGCAATTCACTTCCCGGAATCGCTCTCCATGTTTCTACCGCTGCCATAGGAAGTACAATTACATCATCACTTCCATGTACTAACAATGTTGGTACATCAATCTCTTTACTGGCCTCTAAATGATCATATCGGTTCGATGCCATCAAATCCCCATATCCAATAACATCTGCAACCTTTGTAGAATTAAAGATATCCTTAATTACCTTTTTATCTTCTTCTGATGTATCCGTACCGAACAGATAGTCTAATATATCTGAAGTAGCAAACTGTTCTGCCGGTACTTTCTTTAAATCATCTACCGCAGGAGTATGATGCTTTAAATCTGCTCCACTGCTCAAGAAAACAATGCCCTCTAACTTTATGTTTTTTCTGATAGCAAGCTCACAGGTAATAGCTCCTCCCATAGAATATCCGAGAACAACCACTCGCTCACCAATAACTCCACTCTGCTGCAGATACAAAATTGATTTCTCCACATCTTCTGCAAATGTGAATACCTCTTCCGGCTCCTCTCCAGCAGATTCTCCGTGTGCTGTCAGATCAAAAATAATACAGTTATAATTTTTAAACCTTTCTGCCAACGGCAGCATTCCTTCTTTTGTCATCGTAGAGCCGTGCAAAAAAACCAACGTGTGTTTACTGTTTTGATCCCCAATCTGTCTGAACGACAATGTAGCTTTTTCTTTTACCATTTTTTATCCTCCTTATTAACCATGAATCTCGTTTTTACGCTTTTATCATATTCCTACACTTATTCAAGAATACAATCTGCAAAATTATATTTCCATAAGCAGAACGCAATATCGGGAATTCGCCTATATTACTAAAGTATGACTATTATTTTAGTATCTGGTATAATTTGATAATACAAAAATAATAAAAGTCGTACTTTTTGGTTACATTATATCAATCCGCAGTAACTATGTCAAACATTTTGTGCAAAATTGCCATAAAAAAACGAAAAAACAGAGCATTTGTTTTTTCAAATACTCTGTTTCCTGTTTACAATAATATTTGTTTTTGTTGTGAAAGGCTAATCTTCAAAGGCTTCTTTTACCTTATCCATAAATCCCTTCTTCTTAGGCTTTTCTGTATTTATGGTATCTGACTTTGCCAGGGTATTGCCTGTAACGGCATCATATTTGCGAAGTAATTCCTTTGCCTCTTCGTTTAATTTATCCGGCACCTGTACCACCAAAGTTACATAATGATCACCACGAACATTTTTGTTTCTAAGGGATGGAACACCCTTTCCTTTTAAGCGCACTTTGGTATCCGTCTGTGTTCCCGGTTTTACATCATAAAGAACATCACCATCTACCGTGCTAATTCTCACTTCACCGCCTAAAGCAGCTTGTGCAAAAGAAATCGGTGCTGTCGAGAAGATATTCATATCCTGTCTTTGGAAAATCGGATGACGTGATACTACTACTTCTACCAGTAAATCTCCTCTTGGTCCGCCGTTAATTCCTGGTTCACCCTTTTCGCGGATACGGATACTCTGTCCATTATCAATACCGGCTGGTACTGTTACCTGAATCTTTCTCTTTCTGGTAATATAGCCGCTTCCATAACAATCTGGACATTTTTCTTTTACTACTTTACCTTTACCGCCACATTCCGGACATGTCTGCACATTTCTTACCATGCCAAATAATGACTGTTGAGTATAAACCACCTGACCCTTACCACCACACTTGCTACAAGTCTGCGGTGAAGTTCCCGGTTTTGCACCGGTTCCATTACATGTTTTACATTCATCTTTTAAGTTTAATTCAATTTCTTTTTCACAGCCAAAAACTGCTTCCTCAAACGTGATTCTTACACTGGCTCTTACATTGGCACCTTTCATTGGTCCGTTATTAGATGACTGACGTCTTCCGCCACCAAATAAATCGCCAAAAATATCACCAAAAATATCGCCCATGTCAGCACCGTTAAAGTCGAAACCTCCGAATCCACCGCCGCCACCTGCGCCGCCATCAAATGCTGCATGGCCAAACTGGTCATATTGTCTTCTCTTGTCCGGATCACTAAGTACTGCATATGCCTCAGAAGCCTCTTTAAACTTCTTTTCTGCCTCTGCATCACCCGGATTCATATCCGGATGATATTTTTTGGCAAGCTGGCGATATGCCTTTTTAATTGCGGCATCATCGGCGCCTTTATCAACGCCTAGGACTTCATAATAATCTCTCTTACTCTCTGCCATTTTTTATCCCTTCTAAACTAATCTAATGAATTGACGAAGTCAATTGATCGCCTACTTACGCACGTAACCAATTGACCTCTATCCATGATCAAGATTTAATTATACTTCTCTATAATCTCCGTCTACTACGTCATCTGCTGTGTAGTCTGCATTTCCTGTACCTGCGCCTGCTGCACCGCTCATATCCGGACCTGCACCTGTTGCCTGTGCCTGTTCGTAAACTTTAGCAAATAACTTCTGAGCACTTTCCATTAATTTTTCTTTTGCAGCCTTTAATTCGTCTACCTGTGCTTCTGTCATATCTTCCGGATTTGACTTTTCAACTAATTCTTTCAATGCTGCAAGGTCTGCCTCTACTGCTGTTTTATCATTAGCGTCAATCTTGTCGCCAACTTCTTCTAATGCCTTTTCTGTCTGGAATACGAAAGAATCTGCATCATTTCTTGTATCAATTGCATCTTTACGCTTCTTATCCTGTGCTTCGTACTCTGCTGCTTCTTTCACAGCCTTTTCAATATCATCATCAGACATATTTGAGCCTGCTGTAATCGTAATATGCTGTTCTTTTCCTGTACCTAAATCCTTTGCAGATACATTAACAATACCATTCGCATCAATATCAAAAGTAACTTCAATCTGAGGAACTCCACGTCTTGCTGGTGGAATACCATCTAATCTGAACTGTCCAAGTGACTTGTTATCCTTTGCAAACTGACGTTCACCCTGTACTACATTGATATCTACGGCAGTCTGATTATCTGCTGCTGTTGAGAAAATCTGACTTTTCTTTGTAGGAATGGTTGTATTTCTTTCAATCAATCTTGTGGCTACACCACCCATTGTTTCGATAGATAAGGATAATGGTGTTACATCAAGAAGAAGGATTTCTCCTGCACCTGCATCTCCAGCTAATTTACCACCCTGAATGGAAGCACCTAAAGCTACACATTCATCCGGGTTCAATGTCTTAGAAGGTTCCTGACCTGTTAACTTCTGTACCTTATCCTGTACTGCCGGAATACGTGTAGAACCACCTACTAACAATACTTTTCCAAGTTCAGAAGCTGTCATTCCGGCATCCTTTAACGCACGGTTTACAGGTTCTGCTGTTCTCTCTACCAAGTCATGTGTCAATTCATCAAATTTAGCTCTTGTAAGGTTCATATCAAAATGCTTTGGACCTTCTGCAGTTGCTGTGATAAACGGAAGGTTGATGTTTGTTGTTGTAGCAGAAGATAATTCTTTCTTTGCTTTTTCTGCTGCTTCTTTAAATCTCTGTAAAGCAACTTTATCAGATGAGAGGTCAACACCCTCTGTATTCTTGAATTCCTGAATCATGTAATCTGTAATCTTCTGGTCGAAGTCATCACCACCAAGTTTGTTATCACCTGCAGTTGCAAGTACTTCGATGACACCGTCACCAATTTCAATGATAGATACATCAAATGTACCACCACCTAAATCATATACCATGATTTTTTGTTCTTTTTCATTATCAAGTCCATATGCTAATGCTGCCGCTGTAGGCTCGTTAATGATACGTTTTACATCAAGACCTGCAATCTTACCTGCATCTTTTGTTGCCTGACGCTGTGCATCATTAAAGTATGCCGGAACTGTGATAACTGCTTCTGTAACCTTTTCTCCTAAATAATTTTCTGCATCTGATTTTAACTTCTGTAAAATCATAGCTGAAATTTCCTGTGGAGAATATTTTTTATCATCAATTGCTACTTTGTAATCTGTACCCATGTGTCTTTTAATAGATGAAATTGTCTTTTCTGCATTGGTTACTGCCTGACGTTTTGCAGGTTCACCTACTAATCTTTCACCAGTCTTTGTGAATGCAACTACAGACGGTGTAGTTCTTGCGCCTTCTGTATTTGCGATCACTACAGGCTTACCACCTTCCATAACTGCTACACAAGAGTTTGTTGTTCCTAAATCAATACCAATAATTTTACTCATGATTAAAACCTCCTAATTTGCAACTTTTACCATACTGTGTCTTACTACTGTTTCTTTATATAGATATCCTTTTTGGAATTCTTCTACAATTACGTTTTCTCCTGCTTCTTCGTCCTCCACATGCATTACTGCATTATGGAAATCAGGATTGAACTCTTCGCCCAAGGCTTCAATCGGTGTAACACCCATTTCGCCTAACACTGTCATCATCTGCTTATAGACCTTATCCATTCCCTCTACAAACGGATTGGCCTTGTCTTCTTCTGTTACACTTGCAAAACCTCTTTCAAAGTTATCAATAACCGGAAGAATCTTTTCGATAATGCTCTTAGCTCCGATTTCATACATCTGTGTTTTTTCTTTTTCTGTACGCTTACGGTAATTATCAAATTCCGCCATCTGTCTTTTTAACTTATCTGTCAGTTCTTCTATCTGTTCATCTTTCTTATCCTTTTTCTTTTTTCCGAATAAGGATTTCTTTTCTTCACCTTCTTGTACAGTTTCTTCGGAAACCTCCTCCACTGTTTCTTCTGCGGCTTCTTCCTTTGCAGCTTCTTCCGTCTCCACGGTTTCTTCTACAGCTTCCTCCTGCAGTTCTTTTTCCATTTCTGCCACTCTATCTTCCACCTTTCTCTATGTTTTCTTAAATATCTTATCAAGCTGTGCCATAAGTGTTTTCATAGCACTTAACGATTTCTCATAGTCCATACGCTTAGGTCCGATGATTCCTATCGTTCCCTGCATGCCTTCTTCTAATTCATACGTTGCAGTAATAACACTGCAGTCTTTCATTGCCTGCACGGGTGTTTCATTTCCAATGTATACCTGAATCCCCGTATTATTTTCATCTGCCAGTGTTTCCTGTACCAGCTCGGTAAGCGGTTTCTTCTCTTCAAACGTATTAATTAACTCACTTGCACGTTCACTGTCGCTTAATTCCGGATACCTGAAAATGTTTGTTGCACCGCTGGTATAAATTTCTAAATCATCCTCTACCTTGATTGCCTCAGCCACAGCATCTAATACCTCACTCACAATATCACTGTGAATCCCTGCCTGCTCCTTTAATTTTGCAATCATTCCAAGATTAATTTCTTCCAGACTTAAACCATTTAAGTTCGTGTTCAAAAGCATATTCAGTTTTAGAAGCGTTTCATTATCTAATACCTCACTTACATTGATAATTTTATTCTTTACAATGTTTCCTTCTACCACAACAACTGCTACGAGTTGTTTCTCATCCACATGAGAAAGCTGTATAAACTTCAGCTTGTTCTTATGATAGGAAGGGGCTGATACCATCGCCGCATAGTTGGTATTGTTAGCTAATACCTTTACTACCTGTTTTAAAATCAACTCCATTTTATCCTGACGCTCAATCATCAACTCTTTAATCTCGGATACTTCCCGATTCTTATCTTCCATAATGCAGTCCACATAAAAGCGGTATCCTTTATCGGAAGGAATTCTTCCTGCTGATGTATGAGGCTGTATAATGTATCCCATCTCCTCTAAATCAGACATTTCATTTCGAATGGTTGCAGAACTCAAATTCAAGTCTGTATACTTTGATATCGTTCTTGAACCTACCGGCTCTCCGGTTTCTAAATAGGTTCGAATAATCGCCTCTAGTATTTTGCTTTTTCTTTCATCCAGTTCCATCCATTCACTTCCTCTCCGACTTATTTGTTAGCACTCATTAATGTGGAGTGCTAACATCTATGTACTTAACATAGCACCAGGCATATAAAATGTCAACCCTCTTTTCATTATTTTATAAAATTTATTTTCTTTTTATACTTTTGAATGGGAAATTTGTAAAACGAGAGAACGACAATATCATTAATGGCAGAAAAAGCCCGGGGAATCGTTAGGGTTTTTCCTGCCATCCATGATACCACTTTCTGTTCTTTGCACTAAAACCGCTGTGCTTTAGAATACCAGAAGTAGGAAGCATACTGATTTATATATACTTATAATATGGAGTTTTGTATTTTGTCTTTTTCTGTAATCGGACGTAATACTCTGCAAGGATTTCCTACAGCGATTACATTGTCGGGAATGTCCTTAGTGACTACGCTTTTGGCACCGATGATAGTATTAGAGCCAATCGTTACACCAGGAAGATTCCTTCCTTTTAGGTGAGGTCTGATTGAGAAGAAAACATAATTCTTCTGCATCCTCACGCAGTTTTAATAATTCGGTATCATAATTTGCATCATACCACAATCCTTTTTCTGATTTTTCTCGTTCTGTCATTGTGTCATTCCTTTCCTATTCAACCTTTTTCTATCCATGATAAATCTGCCTTTACCGGAAGTGTAATGCATACTTTTGCACCACCAGTCCTTTCGGAATTTTCCAAAGTCAGCTTACCGCCATGCTTTTCTACGATAGTTTTTGCGGAATATAAACCAATACCATAATGCAACTGTCCGCTCCGGCTTACATCATCCATGAAAAATTGTTCCGTTCCATGCTTCAAAGCCTCTGGAGAAAATCCGCTTCCACCATCTTCTATCATAAAAAATATTTTTTCTTCTTTTTCCTGTATCCGAATATCGATTGTTCCACCTTTTGGTGTATGCTCCGCTGCATTGGTAACAATGTTCATGACTGCCCTGACAAATTGCTCATAAGCTACAGTAATAAACTTGCTGCTATAATGTTCTGCCCAGTTAATTTTTAGTTTATGTACATTGGCAAGTCCCATACTCTGATGCTTGATTTCTTCTAACAAGGCTGCCGTTTTTACCTGCTCCGGTCTAAAATGACAGCCTTCCACAGACTTTGTCACCTCTATCAACATTTGCACATAAGCTTGCATTTGTACTGCACTGCTTAAAATATAAGCTGCATATTTTTTTTGTTCCTCTGTTAATCCCGTTTCCTCAAGTAACTCTGCGTTTCCCCTTACTACCGTAAGAGGAGTTTTAATATCATGGGCAAGCGCCGACATCTGTCGATTTTTTTCCTGCTCTGCACGCCACTGTGTTTCTAAAGAGTCTTTTAAAGCAATTTTCATATCATTTATAGATGCAATAATGTCATCAATTTCTTTGATACCTGTATAGGATACGTCATAGGAAAGTTCCTGTTCTTTTATTTTTTCTACTATATCTAACAAAGGATTCAGCTTATTTTTGATTTTCTTTCCAAAACATAAAGAAGAAACAATAATAATTGCAAATGCCAGACTAAATGCTGTAGCTGTCAATAATGTCTGGGGTGGAATGAGGTGGTTTCGAAGATAGGCAGAACTGTACTGCGGAATCAGTCTGTACTGCAGAACGCAATATCCGTCTGAACGCTCAATCACTTTATAAAAATAAATATTTGATTTGCTTCTTTGTCCGGAAACGATTTCCCAAGCCATCTCTGTATCCTCTTTTGGAAGATCTCCTCCTATGACATCTCCCTTTTGATTAAATACTACATATCTGCACAGAGGCGGAATCAAATCTTGTGTCACTTCCTCTGCCTTTAAAAGCATTTCTGTTGCCTCGTTTATCTTTTTCTCTGTATAATTTGCCGGTAAAATCTTTCCCTTCATAAGAAGCAAATTAAAAAAGCAAACTATACCTATAAATAAAACGCATAAACTCACTAACATTATCAATAAATATTTTAAATATACAACGCTCAGGGACGCTCCCTTTTTTCTCTTTATTCTTCCCATTTATAACCTATCCCCCAGACAGTTTTTATTGGCATATAATGGTACACAGATAATTTCATTCTTATATTTTTTATATGCGTTGTAATGGTACTGTCATTGCTTTCACTATCATACCCAAAAATCTGCTCTAAAATCTGCTCCTTTGAAAATATCTGTCCCTGATTCTTTGCCAGAAATTCACAAATATCATACTCTGCCTTAGTAAGAGGAATGACGTTTTGATCAACACTCATCTGCCTTAAGGATAGATGAAAGCATGCTCTTTGAAATGCTAACCGCACAGAATGTTCTCTGTGCTCCCTTCTTAAATGGGCATGAATTCTTGCTCTTAACTCCATCACACCAAAGGGTTTACAGATATAATCATCTGCTCCAAGTGACAATCCATTTACCAGACTGCTCTCCTGTGTTTTTGCCGTAAGAAAAATAATAGGGCAATCCACAATATTCCTTATTTTTTCACACAGTTGAAAGCCATCCACACCAGGCATCATAATATCTAGCAGAATCAAATCATAAACACTTACTTTTGTAAGATCAACTTTTTGTGAATCGCTTATTTTAGTAACCAAATGGCCATCCTTTCCAAGAATATCTCCAATCATTTCAAGAATCGCTATATCATCATCAACAACTAAAATTTTTGACATAAAAAACCTCTATTCCGTAACATTTGCAACATCCCTTTCCTCCCACTGCCTTGCCCAAAGGATATAACACAACAGACTGCCTCCTGTAACCATACTATATATCGGAAGCATACTTTTTAATTGTGTCAGACTTTCCATCTGCCCACACAGACCTGATATATATGCATATGGAATTCTTCCACCCCAGGAACAAGGTACATATTTCCATGCAAATTCTCCCAAATTTGTCAAAAATAAAATGCTAATCAGTCCTTCCACGATGCCAACACCAATGCTAACACCTGTGCCTAACTGAAATGCCAGAAAAAGATGCCATACATATTGTGAAATACTGCTGCACCAGATTACAAATGCAATTATAACATATATTTTCATACCAAATGTTATATTTGTACAGATTTTTTCAAAACCAATTCCAAATAATACAGATGTAAGAAGTATTGCAAAAAGCCCCAATAGGAGCAAGAAAAGCAGTTTTGATATTAAAGCAAAGCTTTTCCCCCTTATGGTAAGAAGATTCTGACACCCACCTGCCTTTTTTTCCTCCTCTGCCACATTAGCCGCAAAGATACCTATAAGCAGTGGATATCCCGCTCCTATCAACTGATAAAACGCCGAAATCTTCTCCCACTCACTCCAGGTCGTATAAGAATAATATGCCAAAAATACCATGCTCACAAAAACCGGTATCACAATGTGGGCATAGCCAACAGGCTGCCCTTTCATCTTTATCAATTCTGCCCGCAGATTACGAAAAAGTATCATCTACTTCACCTCTTTCTTTTCAAACCATTTCAAAACCAAGCATACCGCAGCCACAAACCAGCAAACGGATATCATAATGCCCGGAAGAACCACTCCCATATCAAGTAACGGACTATCCGAAGGTGCCCGCATTCCATTTGGCAGTACACGAAGAAACGGACAAACCACTCTCATCGGAATCGAAAAGCCAAACAGCCACCATGTTCCGGAAGATGCAATCACAGTACCTCCCAGCGAAATAAAAAAGCATAGACAAACATCAGCTATCATACCAAATCTTGCACTCAAAAACAAAAACACGGGAATTTCCCAAAGATAAGTAATTGTCAGCACAAATATGGCGATTGCTGCACCACCTACCGGTACAGAGGTTCCTAATAAATATCCACCCAACACCGTCCCTAAACATAACAATGCATTGGAAAAAAGCATTTCTATTGCCATATATATTATCTTGCAAAGCAGCAGCCTTTTTTGTCCCACAGGTAAAGTTTTTTGATTATAATAGACCATCTTTCTTTCCTTTGCAATATTAAAGTAACTTATGACGGCAAGCATTTCCGGCAGTAAAAGTGTATACCACCAGTTCCAGACACTTTCAGAATATGCATTCGTCATTCCCGCGGTAAGTATAAATGCCACCAAAAATGCCATGACGGGTGCCAGCCAGAGTATTTTTTTGCTAAAGGTATGCTTCTGCTTCAAAAATTCTGCTCTTAAAATAGAAGTCATTATCTCTCACCAGCCTTTCTGTTTGCTTTTACTACTTCCATAAATAAGCTTTCTAAATCCTGATTTTTCTCAAGTACTCCCTCATATCCTAAAACACCGTTGGAAATAATTCCTATATCATCTGCAACAAGTTGAACTTCCGACAGAATGTGACTAGAAAGTATGACTGTCATTCCTTTTTCGGGAAAAGAACGAATCAATTCTCTTAATTCTTCTATTCCAATAGGGTCAAGTCCATTTGTGGGTTCATCTAATATAAGAAGCTTCGGATTCGTAAGTAATGCCAAAGCAATGCCCAATCTTTGCTTCATTCCTAAAGAAAACTGCCCTGCTTTCTTCTTTCCGGTATCGCTCAGACCCACCACAGAAAGAACCTGCTCAATCCTTTCCTCATTTGCGCCCACAAGCAATGCTCTTACCTTGAGATTTTCTCTAGCAGACAAATTATCATATAAGGGCGGATTCTCAATTAAGGCACCAATATCTGATAATACTTCTCTCGACCACAGCTTTCCATCAAAAACAATTTCACCGGATGTTGGCTTTAAAATACCTGTAAGCATCTTTAAAATAGTAGATTTTCCCGCTCCGTTTGGGCCTAACAGACCATAAATAGTTCCCTTTCTGATGTTCAGTGATACCCCATTTACAGCCTTTTGTGACTTAAACTCCTTACAAAGATTTGTTGTTCTCAGCATTATTTCCATATAAATCTCCTTCTTTCTTCTCTGCTCTAAAATTCTAAAAGCTTTAAGAATAAGATAAAAGATAAATATAAAGATTCTATAAAGATAAAAAAAAATACAGAACCAGACTTTTCACGACTGGTTCTGTATCTATCATCTATCTTACATTAATTTCTATATAATCTGTTTTATTTACGCCACCTTCAGCACGCACCACTGTACTTACAAATCCCCGTTTGAGTCCTGTAACGGTTCCGTCTTCTGCAAAGGATACGATTCCGTCTTTGTCCGGTTCCCAATGGTATTTACCATTTGTAGCATTTGCAGGTGTTACCATGACATTAAGAGATATGCTCTCACCTGCTTTTAAGGTAAGTCTTTTTACATTCTCTTTATTATACACAATATTTTCATTGTTCACTGTAATATCAGAAACTAAAATCTCGTCAGAAATTGCTTCGAAATTCAGTCCCTTCTTCATCGCATAATCATAAGCATAGGAATTAACTACACCCTTTACTGTCACGTTTTCTGCACCCTCTAATACTGCCAGTCCAAATTCCAAAATGTCTGCCGGAAAAGTAATGGACTCTAATCCAATGCAGTTTGCAAAAGCTCCACCCGCTACCGTTGTTACCGTTTTAGGAAGAACCACTTCCTTTAAAGAAATGCAATTTGCAAAAGCTCCACTCCCTATTTTCTTTAAATTTTTAACGGCTGAAAAATTTACCTGTTCTAATGCACCACACCCCTGAAATGCATTTGCTGACACAGTAACAATTTCCTCCGGTAAAATTACTTCTCTTAAATTTTTGCAGTATCGAAATGCTTCTTCCGGAATCTCCGTTACAGATGTTTTTGACAAATCAATCCGTTCTAAAGAAGTACAATTCTGAAATGCCCTTGCGTTTATCACCTTTACTGTAGAAGGAATCACGATGCTCTTCAGATTAGCACAATTAAAAAATGCATTTTCACCAATCACAGTAATCCCTTCCTGTAATATCACATTTTCAAGTTCAAACTGATTTTGAAACGCTTCTTTCTTAATTTCTGTTCCATCGAGTTCGTCAGCTAAAATATCAATGATTACTGTCTCTTCATTTGCTGTACTTTCTACACCAGGCTGTATTGCATTTACATATAATGGTAACCCGTTTACCCCCACGGTTGTTGCTGTAAGAGATACTGCCACCAGCCATGCGTTGACCTTATTAAATTTCATGAAACATTCTCTCCTTCAAAATACCTTCACTTTATAAGTTTTGCTGTTATTTCTTACTTGATGAGTACATTATATAGTAATTCTCCACAACATTCAATATATTTGTTACATATTTTTTACATTTTTATAACGTCTACAATTTTTATGCCTAATTTTTGTTACATTTTCATGGAAAATCACTGTATAATTTTCACAAAAATGCACCTCAAATTTTGAGATGCATTTTTTACTAATTATTATCTTCTATTTTTTCAAAAGTTGCTTTGGAACGTTCCATTAACTGGCTTTGAAGATGTTGTGCCTGCTCTCGCTGTCTTCTCGCAATATACGAATCCACAATCTTATTAGAAACGTATAGTTTACAGCCATATAGCGTCTTTTCATCCTCTCCTTTTACCTTCCGCACCAATCTTCCAGATAAATCAAAACGGATATCCCGTTCACTGTCTTCGAAGGTGAGCCTTACATTTTCTCCTAGTGGGGTTTCCGATTCTCTCTCTCCTAAAAACGAAAAACCTGTAGCACTAATATCTTTCATTGTCACCTTCATAATTCCAGTATGCTCCCCAACTTGTGCAAGTCCTTCCTCTCCCACAAAAATCCGGAAGCACCCCCGACGGTTTACTTCAATCCCTACCTTATTACTGCCAATCATATGATACTGCTTTCCTTTGTATTCCACCCACTTAATATAGCAACTGCTCCACTCGATCGGTTTTCGATTGCTTCTGGTGTAAAGTACTTTGATTATAATATCTGACCGCATAAAATTTATAATCTGATTATTATAACGAATTGGTTCAATAAAAACCGCTCCACATGCAGAAAATTTACTCACCACATCATATTCAAGATGCCCTGTTTTAGCAATTACATCAATATGCAGTTTTTGATTTTCCGGTAACTCTTCAAGCTTCATGACCCCCATGACTCCACTCCTTTTCTTTTGCAAGTTTACTTTCTTCATTATAACACAATTCATAGGGGAAACATATTTTTTATCAATATTTCACATTATTTCAAAATATCCGCAATAATCTCGGAAGGTATTACAAATTCTACCGTTCCCATAGAGCCCGGTGCCACTTCATATTCATCAAAAGCAATTACAATTTCTCCATTCTGATTCTTATAAAAATTCTGTTCTTCTTTTATCTGTTTGAAATTGAATTCTTCCATGCCTGCCATATCCTGACCGTTTCCTTCGAAGAAATACATCTTTCCTTCGTCAGCTGCCATCTGCTCTTTCATCTGCGAAATAATATTTTTGCTGATGATTTCAACATAGTTACTGCCTTCCACAAATAAATCCGATAACTGTACCTGCTTTCCTGTCTTTCGATCTACATTATAAAACTTTGCCTGTTCATATCCGCTGGCCTGAACCTGCAGAGCAATTACTTTAATAGAGAGCCAGTCCTGTGTATCTGTAACTACCTGATAACTAATATCGAGTCCTTGATATCCTTCACCTTCTGACTGCATATTTTCTTTAAACTGTTCAATAAATCCCTGTGCATATTCTTCCACACTTTTATTAATATTCTCTGCCGTATCTTTTTCCTGTTCTGATGCCCCTTCTGCTGTTTCAACTTTTGGTATGTCTACCTCCGCCTGATTGTGCTCATCCTTGTACTCATAATCTCGAAATGTGACAATCTCAAAATACTTTCCTAACACCGGTATATTCTCCATTGCTTTTGCAATATCTCCGTTTATATTTGGTAAAAGAACCGAGATGAAAACCGCTGCCGCAACTCCTGATACCCATTTAATTACTATTGTCTTTTTCTTGTTTTTCGCTTTCATATTCTTTGCACCTGCCTCTTCTATATATTTTTCATCAATCTGACCAATAAATTCAAACAACGTTTCCTTTTTCATAACACAATTCCCTCCTTTTGAAAATATTCCTTTAACTTTTTTCTGGCACGAAATAATAATGTTTTTACATAACTTTCTTTCATTTCATATAGCTCTGCAATTTCTCTCATGGTATCCATATAAAAGTATCTTCTTACAAATATTTTTCGTTCCAACTCCGGCAATTGTCCTAGATACATATTTAATTTTTCTACAACCATTTTTTCTTCTATTTTGCTTTCCACAGATTCCCGATCACTGACACACTCCCGCAGTTCTTCTATCGATACCATCATGCGTTCACTAATTCTTTTTCCGGCATATTTATGTTTATACATATTTAATGCCAGATTTCTTGTTATCTTTCCAACATAAGTAGAAAATATTTTAGGAATTACCGGCGGAATTGTTTCCCAGAGCTTTAACCATGTATCATTTAAGCACTCCTTACAATCTTCTCCATCTTGTAAAATCCGTTTTGCAATGGTTCCACAATATGTCCCATACTTTTCCTCTGTTTCTACAAGTGCCTGCTCCGAGCGTTTCTGATATAAAGCAATGATTTCTTCGTCCTTCATTGGATTCACCTCACACTTTCCTTTCTCTTATTTTAAGATTATTTTAAGAGCTCTTATTATTATAGACAACAAAAACGTTCAAAAGTTTCAAAAATTTCTGCAAAGTGAAAGCCCCAAAGTGGTGGAAGCACTTTGGGGCTTTCTATATGTCCTAAACTATAAGGGGGATAGATAAACGCTAATTTATATATCTTACTTGTAATTTGCCTTCTGGAAATCCGGATAAGAAGATTCCAGACCATGTTCTGTAGGGTCAAGACCCTGTAATTCCTCTTCTCTGGAAGCACGAAGACCGATTACTTTATTAATAACGAAGAATACGATTGTCATTGTTATGATCGTCCATGCAGCTACTGTTACAATACCAAGACACTGGATTAATAACTTATGCACTCCTCCACCATAAAACAGACCTTCTGTATAATCGAACAAACCAACTGCGAATGTTCCCCAGATGCCGCATGCACCATGAACAGCAACAGCACCTACCGGGTCATCAACCTTTAAAACATTTTCTACGAAAAGTACAACAACACATACAATAATACCTGCTACAATACCAATAACAAATGCACCAATCGCATCTACGTTCGAACATCCGGCGGTAATACCAACCAAACCTGCTAATGCACCATTCAATGACATAGATACATCCGGTTTTCCATTCTTAATCCATGTGAAAATCATAGCTGAAAGAGTACCCATTGCAGGAGCAATTGTTGTTGTGACAAAAATCTGTGCTAACTGTTCTACACTTGTTGCTGCTGCACCGTTGAATCCATACCAGCCAAACCAAAGAATAAAGCAGCCAAGAGCACCTGCTAATAGATTATGTCCAAGAATTGGTTTGCTCTTTCCGTTTGCATCATATTTACCAATACGAGGTCCTAAGAAGGCAGCACCGATGAAAGCAGAAATACCACCTACCATATGAATTGCACAAGAACCTGCGAAATCCACAAATCCTAAATCTGTTAACCACGCTGTTCCACCCCAAATCCAATGGGCTTCAATAGGATAAACAACAAGACTGATCACAAAGCTATATACACAATATGCAAGAAACTTTGTACGCTCTGCCATAGCACCAGAAACAATAGTTGCGGCAGTTGCACAGAATACTAAGTTAAATACAAAGCCCGACCAATCCACGTCTGCAAAATTTCCAAAAGGATTCAAGCCATATCCGATAAACTTATTACCTTCACCACATAATAAATTATATCCTAACAAAAAGAAGGCAACGGTACCTAAGCAAAAATCGATTAAATTTTTCATAACAATATTCGCTGTATTCTTAGCTCTTGTAAAACCAGCTTCTACCATTGCAAAACCACACTGCATAAAAAATACTAAAGCTGCACCAATCAAAAACCATACTCCAAATATCTGTGAGGTTATAGCATCCATGATTTCCGGTGCCAGTTCACTTGTTAATAACATCATAATAATCTCCTCCTTCGCTTACCGTACAAAAAAGGGATAACACCACATGTATAGAATGCTTCTATACTCTGCATGTGTTATCCCCTTTGATAACGGATTCTATATGTGTTATGCCCATGCATAAACCTTTGTTCACCAAAATAGAAAATTCGCAAAGCGTACTTTCTATGATTTTAAATTGCAGACTCACCACGTTCACCAGTACGGACTCTGACAGCATCTTCGATATTTGAAACAAAGATTTTACCATCTCCATAATTACCGGTATTAATTTCTTTTACAATCATCTCTATCAGCTTTTCTGCAACTTCTTCTGTGACAATTGTTTCCACCTTAATCTTTGGCAAAAGATTTACATTATACTGACTTCCACGATATGTCTGCTTATAACCTTTCTGATTACCATAACCCATTACATTGGTAATCATGACACCAGTGACTTTGCATGTGTCAAGGATGTCTTTCAATTCATCCAGCTTTTCCGGTCTGATAATAATTTCCAATTTTTTCATATAGAAACCTCCTTATGAAACACTATGCTCTGATTTCATAGTATCCGTTTAGACTTATTCCGGCTTCCCGAAATCTAGGACACAAACTCCGGTTTGCCAGGTATAGAAATGTAGTTTCCTATACAGAAAAAGGAGCTTCGATAGACTTATTGTCTTTCGAAACTCCCTTGTTTCTGAATCTAATTATACTCGGCAATCAACTTTTGTCAATACCTTTTTTCATATTTTTACAATTTTTACAATTTTTTGAAAAGTTTTTCGCAAGCTTCTAAAACTTCATTGTCAGCTTAATTTGTTTTCTCTCCATATCTACGCTTAAAACCTTCACTTCAATGATATCCCCAATAGACAGCACTTCCATAGGATGCTTGATGAAACGATCTGTAATCTGTGAAATATGAAGCAGGCCATCTTGATGTACACCGATGTCTACAAAGGCTCCAAAATCAATTACATTTCGGACGGTTCCCTTTAAAATCATTCCTTCTTTTAAATCTTTCATATCAAGAACATCTGTTCGCAGTACCGGTTTTGGCATTTCATCACGCGGATCTCGAGCCGGTTTCTCCAGTTCCTTTACGATATCCTGAAGTGTAATTTCACCCACGTTCAATTCTTCAGAAAGTTTATGATAATCTTTTATTTTCTTAGAAAGGCCTGCAAGGTTTCCTGCTATCACGTCCTCCGGAGTATATCCTAATTTCTTCAAAAGTTCCGTAGCAGCTTCATAACTTTCCGGATGCACACTGGTAGCATCTAGTGGATTCTTTCCACCGCCAATACGCAAAAAGCCCGCACACTGTTCAAAAGCTTTTGGTCCTAATTTTCCTACTTTTAATAATTCCTTTCGATCCTGAAACCTTCCATTGTCTTCACGATATGCTACTATATTTTTTGCAATCACTTTAGATACACCGGAAATATACTCAAGCAAGGAAGCGGATGCCGTATTCAAATCCACCCCGACTTTGTTAACGCAGTCCTCCACAACTCCTGATAACGCTTCACTCAGCTTTTTCTGGTTCATGTCATGCTGGTACTGCCCAACACCAATAGACTTTGGATCAATTTTGACCAATTCTGCCAATGGATCCTGTAATCTTCTCGCAATTGACGCAGCACTACGCTGCCCAACATCAAAATTTGGAAATTCTTCCGTTGCCAGCTTACTCGCTGAATACACAGAAGCTCCCGCTTCATTCACAATTACATACTGTACCGGAGTATCAAGCTCTTTTAGTAACTCTACAATAATCTGCTCCGACTCACGGGAAGCAGTTCCATTTCCCACCGAAATCAAGGAAATGTTATATTTTTGAATCATTTGCTTTAGAATTTTTTTGGACTCTTCGACTTTGTTTTGCGGCTCTGTAGGATAAATCACCTTAGTATCTAATACCTTGCCGGTTTCATCCACGACTGCCAGCTTACATCCCGTACGGAAGGCCGGATCCCAGCCTAATACTACATGTCCTACAATCGGCGGCTGCATTAAAAGCTGGGTCAGATTTTTTCCAAATACTTCAATTGCACTGTCCTCTGCTTTTTCTGTCAAATCATTTCTAATCTCACGCTCTATAGCCGGTGCAATCAGTCGTTTATAACTGTCGGCGGTAACCTCTTTTAAAATTGGTGTAGTATAAGGATTTTCCTTTACAATCACCTTATGATCTAAATAGGCAATAATTGATTCCTCCGGTGCCTCAACCTTTACATTTAAAATCTTATCTTTCTCTCCACGATTCATGGCAAGTATGCGGTACCCAGGCACTTTATTTAATTTCTGAGTAAAATTGTAATAAGTCTCATATACGGACTTTTCTTCTTCACTCTTTGCCAAAGATATGATATTTCCCTCTTTCATTGTAAGATTGCGAATATAAATACGGTAATCTGCTTCTTCTGAAATCGATTCAGCAATAATATCCTTTGCCCCATCTAAAGCTTCTTTTACATCAGCTACTTCTTTTTCCTCTGAAATATATTTTTCTGCTTCTTTTTCTACCGGCTCTGTAGACATCTGAAGTAATATATAATTTGCCAGTCCCTCTAATCCTTTTTCTTTTGCAATGGTTGCCCTGGTACGTCTTTTCGGACGATATGGACGATATAAATCATCTACCAAAGAAAGAGTTTCTGCTGCAATAATTCGTTCCTTTAATTCTTCTGTAAGTTTTCCCTGTTCTTCAATACTAGATAACACCTGTTCTTTTTTCTCTTCTAAATTTCTTAAATATGTCAGTCGTTCATGAAGTTTTCTAAGCTGCTCATCGTTTAAAGTTCCAGTAGCCTCTTTACGATATCTTGAAATAAAAGGAATGGTATTTCCTTCATCCATCAATTTTACAGCGGCTTCCACCTGCCAGTTTTTTACAGATAATTCTCCTGCAATAACCTTAATAATATCCATTTGTTATTTCCTTCCTAAACCTATAAATTATATGTGTTATTCAAAAAAATATATATATTTTGCAAAATCCAATTTACAATAATAATTACCACACCGCCATATAAATACCCATGACGATATTTTAAGCCTATTTTCCACCTATTCTTTACAAGTATCTGTGCAGTGTTGCTAATCATAAAAATTCCCGCAATGGTTGCACAATATAATACGAATGGGTGATACAAAAAAGACGTGCCTATTCTTCCCTGCAATAATGCTCTGACAGCTCTGGTTCCACCACAGCCCGGACAATAATAACCGGTTACAAAACGAAATCCACAAGGAGGCACTAATTTTAAAAAATCAAATTTTACTACGTTTAAAATTATTCCCATAAGAAGAACAATCAGGGTTGCCGCACAACCTAATATATACAATTGCTTTTCTGTTTTTTCCATATCTTTTTGTCCTTTATGTGGTAAAAAAGCTATAAGGCTTTCACCTTATAGCTTTTTCACAGTTTGTACTCTATCATATTATTGAACATTGTTCAAAATCTCATTGTACATTTCCTGATATTTTGGTGTCTGCATAACTACAAGACCGAACACAAAATATGCGATGGTAAGTACTAAACCTATAATAGAAAGAATCATACCAATTGTTGCCATTGTTTCCATCTTTCCTGTAGATGATTTTGACTTAGAAATAATTGCCAGTACAATACCTACGACGCCAAGAATTACTGCCAAGTAAATGCAACAGCATGAAAGTATTGATATAATACCAACTACTAAAGAAGCAACTGCCAAACCATGTCCGTCATTGCTCTGTGGTTGTTCCGGCTGTGGTGTGTAATTAAAGTTTCCATCATTAAAATTGTTATCCATGTTCTCCTCCCCTATGTTATATTTCTTATTTTTGTCAAACCAAAGAGTATTTTAACACGTAACACCAATTATTTCAATGTTTTTTTACACTTTTTGCCACTCTTTCCGTTACCTGGAACAATTTTCTGTTCTATTTTATGTGTTTAATCTTCCAAACGAATCCTATGAATCATTCCTGTAACTTTTTCAGCTTTCTCTGCAAATTCAGCTTCTGTCATAACTTCTGTGATAAAACCAAATTCTCCCGCAATACCGGCATCTACAATACTTATCTTTCCAAATACATTTTCCATATCTGCGGCTTTTCCTGCATCACCTTTTACACGTACAAAGAATCGTCTGCTTGCGTTTTTGATATCTGTTAATTCTAACTTTTTACTGCTCCAGAAGGTCATAATATTGTGCTGCAGATGCTTTGCTGCATCGACTACGTCCGCTACCACCGCACTTGCCGTCGGAAGCTTTCCTGCACCACTTCCATAAAACATTACATCACCTAATACATTACCATGTGCAAAAATCGCATTAAATACGTTGTTTACGCTATACAATGGATGAGATGGTGCTACAAGGCAAGGGGCAACCATAGCATAGAAGCTGTCATTTACCTTCTTACTAGAAGCTAACAGCTTAATGGATCTTCCCATAGTTTTCGCATATTTAATATCTTCTGCTGTAATCTTTGTGATACCTTCTGTATAAATATCTTCGTAATCAACCTGTCTTCCAAATGCAAGGGAAGAAAGAATTGCAATCTTTCTACATGCATCATAACCTTCTACATCTGCTTCCGGATTACGCTCTGCATACCCCTTATCCTGTGCATCTTTTAACACACTGTCAAAGTCAAGGCCTTCATCTGTCATTTTAGAAAGTATGTAGTTTGTGGTACCATTCAAAATACCGGTAATTACATCAATTTCATCTGCGGTCAGTGAGGAATTTAAAGGACGAATAATCGGTATTCCTCCACCAACACTTGCTTCAAATAAGAAGTTAATATTATTTTGCCTTGCTATTGCTAATAATTCTGCACCATGCTTTGCCACTAATTCTTTATTTGAAGTACACACACTCTTACCATTTTCTAATGCGCGTTTTACAAATGTATAGGCAGGCTCTACACCACCCATAACTTCAATTACAATCTGAATCTCAGGATCATTGGCAATCACTTCATAATCGTGAACAATTTTTTCCTGAATCGGATCACCCGGAAAATCTCTCAAATCAAGGACATACTTTAAATTCAATTCTTCTCCGGCTCTTTTGTTAATACTGTCTTTGTTGGTATCTAGTACTTCCACTACACCTGAACCAACGGTACCGTAACCTAATAATGCAATGTTTATCATTTTTTCACTCCCTAGCTAAAATTTTAATGGAATGGATACCCTTTTGGCGCTCCATTTCCTCTATCATCTGCGAAACATCGTCCGTAGATGGCAATACTTCAACACTAAGTGTCAAAGTAGCGACTCCATTTACAGGTATACTTTGATGAATGGTCAATATATTGGCATGATATTCTGCCACAATCTTCAAAATATCCGACAGCAGTCCGGGCTCATCATCCAACTGCAATACCATAGTAATTGTTCTTCCTTTGGCATTTTCATGGAAAGGAAAGATATCATCTTTATATTTGTAAAATGAACTTCTGCTGATTCCAACTCTGTCTGTTGCTTCCTGAATGGTAATTGCCTTCTCGGATTCGAGAAGTCTTTTCGCCTCTACGACTTTTAGAAGAACTTCTGGAACTGCCTTTTGTTTCACAACAAAATATTTATTTACCTCTGCCATCTTTCTAATCTCCCGAATGCCAGACAACAGTTTTTAACTGTTCCCTGTATGTTTGTTTGAGAAAAACACTTGTTTTCACTAGAAAGATATTAGCACAATCGGGAAGGGATTGCAAGGTTTTTTGCTAAGTATTAGAACACAGGCGACGTTAGACTGTATTACCTAACGCCGCCTGTTAAAATATATCACTTATCTAAAAAGCTTATGATAACTTTAATTTATGGGACAACTTTCAAAATACGCACCCCATCTTCATTCATAATTGTTATGTCATCTTCCGCCTCCAACTGATACGATATATCATCAAAATTGTAATCTACCCTAAACTGTAATGTTTCATAATTACCTGCCAACGAACAGACAACCTTCCCATCATTAACAAAATATATTTGAGAATCCGAATCCGATACACTATAATAGTAATCTTTTATCTTGCATCCGACTACTTCCTTAATACTTTCCCTGGAAGTATACGGCTTGAAGAAATATACCTTTTCCCATTCAAACTGAGTTAGTTCCTTCAAACTCATTTCCACCTCTACTCCATTCTCAAGTTCCATATAACCTATACTTTCGATTACCTGCTGTTTGTAGGGATTGTCTTCTTTCCCAATTCCGCAGCCGGAACATAACATTGCAATCAATAAAAAGCCAAGTAATGTACATCTGTGTTTTTTCATGTTTTTCTCCCTTACTTCAATCCTTCTTTATTAGTACGCACTAATTTATTATTCTTTTCATTATTTTATTATCCCTCTCGATTTTGCATTATAATTTAAATATTTTTACATTATATTGTTTTATCTTGTCTTTGTCAATAATTGTTTTTGTATTTTTTTATGATTCATCAAATGTATTTAAACGCAGTGCTGGGGTGCGATTCTTCGAATCGCACCCCAGCACTTAACTTAGAGCCTCAAATCTGAGACAAATCACTAAAACACTCTGTTTAATTTTTATACTTTTCAAATTCCTGTACAAGTTTACCCCATTTCGCATTAATTACTTTATATTGCTTTATGCTTCCTGCTCTTTCATAAATCCTTCTACATCCCGTTGTTCTTCTTCTGACAGTAATTCCTGTACATCCAGAATAATAATAAGATGATCTTGGAATTTTGCAATCTCCTTAATATAAGCCGTTTTTCCACCTTTAATAATCGTTGGTACTCCGCTGATAGCAGAAGACGGTATATCAGAAATTTCCTCCACTCCTTCTACCTCCACCGCAATCAGCATCTCACCTATTTTGGTAATAATCAATTGTGAATCCTCATCCGCTATGTCTGCAAAACCAAATTTCTTTGCAAGATTATACACAGGAACAATGACTCCCCTCAGATTAATAATTCCTTTGATATTTTCCGGTGCATTCGGTACAGCTACAATTTTCTGTTCCTTCTCAATCCCCATCACCAGATTAATATCCACTCCATACTTTTCTCCATGCAACTTAAATATCACTGGTTTTAATTCAGCCATAATAACCCTCCTGACTACTCATTATTATTTGTATTCAGCCATGCAAGATACCCATTAATAAAAGGATCTATTTTTCCATCCATGACAGCATCCACATTGCTTATTTCAATATTCGTTCTATGATCCTTTACCATAGTATAAGGCTGCATTACATAAGAACGAATTTGATTTCCCCATCCTATTTCTTTTACCTCTCCACGTATCCCGGATGCCTTTTCTGCCTGTTCCTGCTGCTTCAATAAATAAAGCTTGGCTTTTAACATTTGCATAGCCTTATCTTTATTGCTATGCTGGGAACGTTCATTCTGACATTGCACTACAATCCCCGTTGGGAGATGTGTAATACGAATTGCCGATGATGTCTTGTTGATATGCTGTCCACCTGCACCGCTGGAACGATACGTATCAATTCGCAAATCATCATCATTAATTTCAATATCAATATCTTCTTCAATATCTGGCATAACATCCAGGGAAGCAAACGAGGTCTGCCTTTTTCCTGCTGCATTAAACGGCGAAATACGCACCAGACGGTGTACGCCTTTTTCGGCTTTTAAAAATCCATAGGCATTCTCACCATTTACCTGAAAGGTAACCGATTTAATTCCGGCTTCTTCTCCTTCCAGATAATCCAGTTCTTCCGTTGAGTATCCCTTGCTTTCTGCCCACCTTAAATACATACGGTACAACATACTTACCCAGTCGCACGCTTCCGTACCGCCTGCACCGGAATGAAGTGTCAATATGGCATTATCTTTATCGTATTCCCCGGAAAGTAATGTTTTTGTCTTAATAGCCTCATACTCACTTTCCAGTTCCTGAAGTTGTGCCTCGATTTCGGGAATCACGGAAGAATCATTTTCTTCATATCCCATTTCGAGAAGAATTTCTATTTCTTCATATAAATCTGTAAGTTTCTGATATGTTTCCACATCATCCTTCAGGCTTTTTAATTCCTTCATCAGATTCTGTGAACGTTCCGCATTATCCCAAAAGGAAGCAGCTTCCATATCTTTTTCTAATTCTTCAATTCTTTGACTTTTTGCTGCTAAGTCAAAGTGAATCCCTCAATTCTGTTAATGGCACTTTATATTCGTTCAGACGTGTTTTAAACTCATCTAATTCTACCATATTTTCACCTCTTTCATATAGATTATATATCGGCTTTATGCCTTTCTTCCACAACACTGTTTATATTTTTTTCCACTTCCGCATGGACACGGATCATTTGGATAGACTTTATCCTGTGCTCTCTTAACAGGTCCTTTTACGGCTTCATCTTTATTTGTTCCTGTTACCTTTGCAACCTGCTCACGTTCTACCTTCTGTTCAATACGCACATGCATCAGAAGTTTTACTGTGTCTTCGCTGATAGCTTTTGTCATTTCATCAAACATGTCATATCCGCTCAGGCGGTACTCAATCTTAGGATCTCTCTGTCCAAATGCCTGTAAACCGATTCCCTGCTTTAGCTGTTCCATATCATCAATATGGTCCATCCATTTTCTATCGATTACTTTTAACAGTACCACACGCTCTAATTCACGGATTGCCGCTGCATCTGGAAATTCTGCTTCTTTTTCTTCATATAACTTCACTGCTTCTTCTTTCAGCTTCTGCTTCAGTGAATTCTTCTTTAAGTTTTTGACCTTCTCTAATGTCAGTTCTTCGATTGGAATAATCGGTCTTAACAACTGATTTAATTCCTTCAAATCCCAGTCTTCCGGAAGAGAATCTTCACCAATTGCCATATCCACTTTGCCTTCTACCTGATCCACAATCATCTTGTAGATTACATCTCGCATGCTTTCTCCATCCAGCACACGTCTTCTCTCTTCGTAGATAACCTCTCTCTGCTCATTCATAACCTGATCATATTCTAACAGATTTTTACGAATACCAAAGTTATTGGTTTCAATCTTAGACTGCGCTTTTTCAATCGCATTGGTAAGCATTTTATGTTCAATCTGTTCATTTTCAGGAACACCCAATGCATTAAACATTGTCATTAGCTTTTCCGAACCGAACAGACGCATTAAATCGTCCTCTAATGAAATGAAAAATCTGGATTCACCCGGATCACCCTGACGTCCTGCACGACCTCTTAACTGATTATCTATACGTCTGGATTCATGACGCTCCGTACCGATAATCTTAAGTCCGCCTGCCGCTCTCGCCTTGTCATCTAACTTAATATCTGTACCACGACCTGCCATGTTTGTAGCGATGGTAACTGCACCATGCACACCCGCCTGTGCTACAATTTCCGCTTCCAGTTCATGGAATTTTGCATTTAATACTTTATGCTGGATTCCTTCTTTGCTTAGCATTTTGCTGATTAACTCAGAAGTTTCAATCGTAATGGTACCAACTAAAACCGGCTGTCCCTTCTTGTGCGCTTCCACAATTTCAGCTACAACCGCTTTAAATTTTTCTTTCTTTGTCTTATATACCGCATCCTGCAAATCGATACGCTGCACTGGTCTGTTGGTAGGAATTTCTATTACGTCCATTCCATAGATTTCACGAAATTCTTTTTCCTCGGTGAGAGCTGTACCTGTCATACCGGATTTCTTTTTATATTTATTAAAGAAATTCTGGAATGTAATTGTTGCAAGTGTTTTGCTTTCACGTTTAACTTTTACGCCTTCTTTTGCTTCAATCGCCTGATGTAAACCATCAGAATATCTTCTGCCAGGCATAATACGACCTGTAAATTCATCTACAATTAATACCTGGTCATCTTTTACTACATAGTCCTGATCTTTAAACATCAGATAGTGGGCACGCAGTGCGAGAATAATATTATGCTGAATTTCAAGATTTTCCGGATCGGCAAGATTTTCAATCTGGAAGAATTTTTCTACCTTTTTGACACCTTCTTCTGTCAAATTCACAATCTTATCCTTTTCATTTACGATAAAGTCTCCGCTTTCCTCAATGACTTCACCCATGATAGCACCCATTTTGCTAAATTCGCCACTTTCTTCACCGCGCTTTAACTGACGTGCAAGGATATCACATGTTTCATATAATTTTGTAGACTTGCTGCTTTGTCCGGAAATGATAAGCGGTGTTCTCGCCTCGTCAATGAGCACCGAGTCAACTTCATCGATGATAGCATAATGTAAATCTCTCATTACAAGCTGCTCTTTATATACCACCATATTATCACGCAGATAATCAAATCCAAGTTCATTGTTTGTCACATAGGTGATGTCACAGGCATATGCTTCTCTACGCTCGTCATTATTCATGCTGTTTAAAACCACACCAACTTTTAAGCCTAAAAATTCGTGTAGCTGTGACATCCACTCAGCATCACGCTTTGCCAGATAATCATTGACCGTAACAATATGTACGCCTTTTCCTTCCAAAGCATTCAGATACGCCGGCAGAGTGGAAACCAATGTTTTACCTTCACCTGTACGCATCTCGGAAATTCTTCCCTGATGAAGTATAATACCACCAATCAACTGTACGCGATAGTGCTCCATATTCAATACACGACGTCCTGCCTCACGGACTACTGCAAATGCCTCCGGAAGCAAATCATCTAATGTTTCCCCTTTTGTTAAGCGTTCTTTAAATTCTTTTGTTTTTCCCTGAAGCTCTGTATCAGAAAGCTCCATCATTGACGGACGAAGTCCCTCAATCTTGTCCACAATCGGATTAATACGCTTCAATTCACGTTCACTGTGTGTTCCAAATACTTTTTCAATTAAACTCATACTATACTCCTAATTAATTCATGATGTTAACGCTAATTCCCATTTTACCACCGAACTCACATTTTCACAATAAAATTTTCATAAAATATAATAAATTTGGTAACATTTGAGGTTTTAGAAGCTGACAAAACGCCCATAATAAGCGAGAAGCTTTCCGGGCAGAATTTAAACAGTCCGGAAAGCTTCTCGCTTATTATGGGCTGTGCGTGACAACCGCTAGGAATGAAAATGTTTTATTCGAAAAAAACAGGTGCGTTTTTTGCACCTGTTTTGACTTTACATTTTCTATTGTTTAGAATTCCGGTTCAATCAAGCCGTATGTATTTCCTTTTCTCTTATATACTACATTGACTTCATCTGTTTCTGCATTTCTAAAGACAAAAAAGTTATGTCCTAACAATTCCATCTGAACGCATGCATCTTCCGGATACATTGGTTTTACTCCGAATTTCTTAGTTCTGATAATATTAACTTCGTCTTCACCTTCGAAATCGTTTTCAAGAAATTCCTGTTTAAAGCTTGAGCTTCCCTGTTTTGCATCTGCTAATTTGTTTTTATATTTCTTCAACTGACGCTCAATGACTTCTTCCACTAAGTCAATGGAAACGTACATATCATTACTTACCTGCTCTGAACGAATAATATTTCCTTTTACCGGAATAGTTACTTCTATTTTCTGTCTTTCCTTTTCTACACTTAATGTAACATGTATCTCTGTATCCGGTGTAAAATACCGTTCTAATTTACCAATCTTTTCGTTAATTGCTGTTTTTAACCCCTCCGTAACCTCAATATTTCTTCCTGTAATCACAAACTTCATGATGTCCAACTCCTTTCGGTTTCCCTTATTATATAGGACTGCCTCCTATATAGTTAACATTATATCATATTCGTTCTAATTTTCAATCATTTTTGCGCTATTTCACAAATTTTTAATCATTTTAAATTATATAACCAGAAGTGTTTAGAAAATTCATTTTCCAAACACTTCCTGTCTTAAGATACCTATTTTTGACTTAATACTTCAATGGCTTTCTGAAGCTGATTATCACTCTCGTCTTTTTCATACGCTTCAGCATCAAACTCCAGCTTGATATCCGGTTCAATTCCGGTGCCATGAATACATACACCACTCGGCGTATAATACTTAGAAATCGTCACTTTCATTGCTGAACCATCTCCCAGTGCAATCATCTGCTGCACAATGCCTTTACCAAATGTAGTGGTTCCAATCAGCGTTCCGATTCCATAATCCTTTACTGCACCCGCAAAAATCTCCGATGCACTGGCACTGTTTCCATTTACGAGAACTGCTAACGGTATGTCAATTTTATGTTCTTCATCTGACTTGTATTCTTCCCGCTGCCCATTTTTGTCCTCATGATAAACAATCATTCCCTCCGGCAAGATAGAATCCAGAATTTCTGCCACCACGCTCAAACCACCGCCCGGATTATTACGAAGGTCTACAATCAATGACGTCATTCCCTGATTCTTTAATGTTTCATATGCTTCGTTCCATTGAGCTGTAGTAATTTCATCAAATTCCGAAATCGTGATATAACCCATGTTATGATCAAGCATTTCATATTCTACCGTAGGAACTGAAATCGTTTTGCGTACCAGTTCTAAGTTTAGTTCCTCGCTGCCACGCATAATCGTAATTTTTACCGTAGTACCTTCTTTTCCCTTTACCTTTGCCACCACTTCGGATAGGTCGTCTCCGGAAACTTCTTCTCCTTCCACTTTATACAGTATATCATCTGTTTTCAGTCCTGCTTCCTGTGCCGGAGAGCCTTTAAAAGTCTTTACAATGGTAATCAGTCCTGTATCTGCATTTTGCAGCAGGCTGGCTCCTATACCACAATATTCCCCTGTATAGGACTCCTGAAATGCATCGTACTCTTCTTTTGTAAAATAAACAGAATACGGATCACCAAGTGCCTCCACCATTCCTTTATATACACCTTCCTGTACTGCCTTCACATCCTCATCTTCCAGATACATTTTATCGATAACCTGTTGGATTGTTTCCGCTTTTTGTTCCACTGCTTTTGTGATAATCTTATTCCCATTACTGCCAAAGCCAGTGCTGCATCTTCCGGCTATGAATGTGATTCCCAACGCTGCCACCAGCAAAACTGCTTTTTTCCCCGTACCTTTATGATTTTTTTTCTTTTCTTCCCCCGCTTCTTCCTGATTGCTATGATTCATCTTTTCCTCCATGATATCCTCCAATGTTTTATTACTTACTTATATAACCCATAGGATCTACATATGCTCCATTAACACGCACACTGAAATGCAAATGATTTCCTGTGGAACGCCCTGTGGTTCCTACCGCTGCAATAGTATCTCCCTTGTTTACCTTTTGCCCTGCACTTACATACAATGCCGAAGCATGCATGTATATAGTGTAAATACCATCACCATGATTAATCATCACATAGTTTCCCATAGAATTATTATAAGCCGCACTAATGACTGTACCATTATAAGCTGCCAGAATTGCCGAGCCTGCCGGTGCTGCCAAATCCACACCATTATGGAATTTTGTCACGCCAAGCGTCGGGTGCATTCGATATCCAAACGGGCTGGAAATTCTCGTATATGCCGGACACGGCCATGCAAAGATACCGCCGTCGTATTTTTGTGTAGAAGTACCTGCCTGTGCTGCCTCTTCCTCCGCTTTTTTAGCTGCGGCTTCAAGTTCCCCGATTACTCTGTTTTGTTCTTCAATATCAGCCTCATATTCAGCAATCAGCTCTTCCTTACTGGCTATCTGCCCCTTTACGGTCTGTAGCTCTGCTTCCTTAGCGTCCACGAGAACTTCTATTGCATCTACTTTATCTTTTGTTTCTTTTTCTTGAACTTCCAATTCTTGTTGTTCTACTACAAGACGTGCTTCTAATTCTTCGATTTCTTCTCTTGTTTTTTCGTATTTTTCCAGCATTTCTCTGTCATATTCTGAAATACTTGAAACATAATCTGCTTTATTCAAAAAATCTGCAATCGATTCTGCTTCAAGAATAAGGGCCGCATACTGAGTATTTCCCTGCTCATACATATATTTTATGCGAACTTTCATGTCTTCATACTGCTTTTCTTCCACAGCCTTTGCTTTCGCAATTTCGGTCTTTGTATTTTCAATCTCTTGTATTTTATCCTGAAGTTTTTTCTGAAGTTCTTCCAGCTCCGCTGTGACAGTAGTCAACTCTGTACCCAGTTTTTCCATATGGCTCTCTACACTGCTTTTCATGCTCTCTAAATCCTCTAGCATCTGTTTTGCAGCATCCAGACCCTTTTGCATGGTTTTTTTCTCTTCCTTTGCAGAATCTACTGCCTGGTTTGCTTTTTTTACCGCCACAGAGCTAGAAGAATTTCTCGCCGGTGTCGGCGTAGCCGCAACTTTTTCTCCGCTATCCGTTTCCTGTGTGCTGTCATTTTCAACGGCATAAACAGAGCCAGCCATATTGACCAGGCACACGGCACATAACACCGCTGCTAATACCTGTTTTTTCTTCATATGCTTCTCCTTTAAACTATACACGCAAATGCTTCCTTATAGTTACAAAGCTTCCCAAAAATCCGATTCCCACTCCAAGACACAAAGAAATTGGAACCAATATATCAAATACATCTCCTACGGAAATAAAATGTAACCAGTTACTGATTCCCATAAATTTTTCATTCACATAGCCTATTACCGTATTGTAAAAATAATGTAATACCAGTAGCGGAAGTCCGGAACCTACCAGACCAATCACAACTCCTTCTACAATAAATGGTGCTTTTACAAAGAAATCAGTGGCTCCAATAAGCTTCATAATAGCAATTTCTTCTTTTCGCACTGCGATACCAATGGTAACAGTATTACTTATCAAAAATACGGATACTCCCATTAAAATCACAATAATTGCAACCGATACATATCCTATCAATACATTAAAGCTTGTCAACGTATTGGCTACGGTATCTGATGCTTTTACCTCACGTACTCCATCTATGGACTGAACATATTTTACCAGTTCTTCCTGCTTTGACACATCATTCAAATATACCTGATAATTTGCAGAGTCAGCCAATGGATTGTCGTCTGCAAAGGCATCTGCCAATTCCGGCTTGTCCCCAAAATATTCTTTCTTAAACTGATCCCATGCAGCTTCTGCTGATACATAATGCATATCAGAAACTTCCGAACGTTTTTCTATTTTCGCACCAATCTGATGAATCTCCTCTTCCGATAAATCCTGATTAAAAAAAACTGTAATTGCAACACCGGATTCGATTTCATTCATTACACTCTTGAAATTTGCTACTATCGCAAAAAATATACCAAACAGGAATATGCAAGATGCCATAGTTCCAATGGAAGCTAATGAAAACATTTTATTTTTGTAAATATTTTTTAAGCCCTGTTTGATGGTATACCATACACCACTAATCCTCATATATATACCCACCTTTTTCTTCATCGCTTACAATGATTCCTTTTTGCATTGTAACAACTCTTTTTTGCATCGCATCAACAATTTCTCTATTATGAGTTACTACTAAAACCGTAGTTCCTCTTTTATTCACTTGTTCTAACAGCTTCATAATCTCCCAGGAATTTTTCGGATCCAGATTTCCAGTAGGTTCGTCTGCCAATAAAAGTTCCGGACTGTTCACCAGTGCTCTCGCTAATGCGACTCTTTGCTGTTCTCCACCGGAAAGTTGTTTTGGATATGATTTGTACTTTTCTGCCAGTCCCACCATAGATAACATTCGTGGCACTTGCTTTTTAATTTCTCTGGTAGGCGTTTGTATAATACGCTGGGCAAAAGCAATGTTTTCATATACATTTCTATCTTTTAACAAACGGAAATCCTGAAATACTACCCCGATATTTCTGCGATATTTTGGAATATACCCACGTTTCATACTGCCTAAATCTTTTCCATTGACTGTAATTTTTCCTTCCGTCGGTTCTAATTCCTTTAACAGTAATTTAATCAGTGTAGATTTTCCTGAGCCGCTGTTTCCCACAACAAATACAAATTCTCCCTGCTTAATATGCAGATTGACTCCGTTTAAGGCAGGCTGACCACTTGCATAACTCTTACTTACGTTGTCAAGAATAATCATTTTTGTTCCTCCTGATACAAACACCTTTACTTTCAAATATCCAGAAGCGTAATTCTATCTCACGATAAAATTTCCACCCCTGGATACCTTTTGTATTTGTATATAATGTTAATATTCAAATGTTTCCATATATTTCATGTACCGCGCAACCATCAAGGCAATACGGAATGTGATGGCATCTTCAAAGACCCTTAAATCCAGTCCGGTACTCTTTTGTAACTTATCTAATCTGTACACCAGTGTATTTCGGTGAATATATAACTGACGTGAAGTTTCCGAAACATTCAGGCTGTTTTCAAAGAATTTATTAATGGTAGCCAGTGTTTCTTCATCGAAATCGTCCGGTGACTTATCGCCAAAAATCTCCTTAATGAACATTTTACACAAAGGAATCGGAAGCTGATATATAAGACGTCCTATTCCCAGTGAACTGTAAGCTATCACATTCCTTTCACTAAAGAATATTTTTCCTACATCTAATGCCATCTTTGCTTCTTTATAAGAACGGGATACCTCTTTTATCTCATTTACAATTGTACCATAAGAAATATGTGCTTCGCAATCATCCTCCTGAAATACATTTAAAATAACTTTGGCAATCTTGCCCATGTCTTCATAAGTATCTCCCTCTGACAGTTCTTTCACCACAATAATATTCTTTTCATCTACCGCGGTTACAAAATCCTTTGATTTTCCTCCAAAAAGACTTCTGACATTTTCTAACAGTCTGCCATCTTTATCATGCTTTGCCTCCACAATAAATACCACACGTCTTGCTTCCGTGTCAATATGGAGCTTTTTGGAACGATTGTAGATATCCACCAGAAGCAGATTATCTAATAAAAGATTTTTAATAAAATTATCTTTGTCAAACCGCTCTTTATATGCTACCAGAAGATTCTGAATTTGAAAAGCTGCAATTTTTCCCACCATATAAACATCATCATTGGTGCCACCGGCAATTAATATGTATTCTAACTGATTATCATCATATACTTTAAAAAACTGATACCCCTGAACCTCCTGGCTCTCTGCCGGCGACTCAGCAAAAGCAGTCGTTGCCATTGCACACTCTTCAATACCTTCCATAGTTGCTGCCAGTACGTGTCCTTCTGTATCAACAATACCAAGCTCAATTCTTGTGATTGTCTTCAAGCCATCAATGGTATTTTGTAAAATCTGATTCGATATCATAGTAATAACCTCCTGTTTCATTACGTACCATTTTAGCACCCCAATTCAAAAAGTACGCCTGTCATTTTTGCTACCTTAGAAACATTTTAATACAAATTAACCAAAAAATAAAGCGATTTTTTTATTTTTTTGTGTTTTTTTTCATTAATTATGTATATGGATTTTTCTAACATCTTCCGATACAATAAATAAAAAGGAGGGTTTTGTATGGACATTACTGAAATTTCCACTGCCATGAGTCAGGCACGCACACTCAATGCCGTCAGCACAGCAGTGTTAAGCATGTCACTTGATGCAGCAGAAACTACCGGGGAGAACCTGATTAAAATGATGGAACTATCTGTAAATCCTAATGTTGGAAGCAACATTGATGTTTCTGTATAATTTCATACAACGCAAAGAAAACGAGAAGAAGAAAATATCTTTTCTTTTCCTCGTTTTCTTTTATTTTACTTACAATTTTCAAAAAAAGCTTCTAAACGCTCTTGATCCTCTTGTTCATATGCCAACAGCTCTAAATCCTCCATTTCCTTATCGGCCAGAATCCCCGCCAAAGAAACATACTGTGACAGCTTTGATTTTAAATTCAGACAGTCGCCTTCTTTTGTAAGTAATTCCACCTTACCTCTGCAACTGTCAATAATTTCTAAAAATTTTCCGGTATCTGCAATCTTCTTAATCTTCATACCTTATGTACCTGCTGAAAGTAAATTATTTTATTGCCATTGCTTCTACTTCTAAAAATACATCCTTTGGAATTCTTGCCACTTCAACGCAAGAACGTGCCGGAAATACCCCGGTAAAATATTTTGCATAAATTTCATTAATCTTTCCAAAATCTTCCATATTTTTAATAAACACTGTAGTTTTTACTACATTTTCCATACTGCTTCCTGCATCTTTCAATAAAGCTGCCATATTAGAAAATGCCTGTTCTGCCTGTTCTTCTACCGTAGCAGGAATTTCTCCGGTTGCAGGATTTACAGGAATCACACCGGAAGTGTAAATCATTCCGTTTACCTCGATTGCCTGTGAATACGGTCCGATAGCTGCTGGTGCATTTGGTGTACTAATTGCTTTTTTCATGTTATTTTCCTCCATATATTAGTTATATTTTTATAATGAATTAACATTATTTCAATTTTATTGTATTTTTGGTTATCTCAATCTTTTCTACCTTTAACAAATGTCCTATGGCTCTCTTAAAAGCATTCTTACTCATTTCAAAGCGTTCTTTAATTTCCTCGGGCTCTACCGTCTTATCCGTAAATGGAAAACTTCCACCGCTTTTTTCTAACTCTTTTAATATATATTCTGCATCTTTATCCATTTGTAAGTATGCTTTCTGACGCATGCTTAAGTCAAGCTTTCCATCTTCCTTCACTGAACTCACTCTTGCCTCAATTTCATCGCCGATACGCATCTTGCCAAAAACATCTCTCTGTGGAATTCTGGCAGAATAGATATTATCTACCGCCACATACACTCCAAAATCTTTTGTCACATCATAAACAATACCTTTTACAATATCATCTTTCATGTAAGGCGAATCTGTTCTGAGATGTCCGTAGACTTTCATGGTTGCACAGAGTCTGCTGCTTTTATCTACATAAAGGCACACCAGACAGGAATCTTGTGCTTTTACCGGGTATAACTGCTCCTTAAAAGGAAGCAATAAATCCTTTTCTAATCCCCAGTCTAAAAAAGCACCGATTTTGCTTACTTCCTTCACTTTCAGCACTGCCGGCCTGCCAATCTGAATATACGGTTCTTTTACAGTAGCTATCATGCGGTCGGAAGAATCTTTATATAAAAATACTTCTATGGAATCAGAAATATCAACTCCTTCCGGTACCTGTTTTTTAGGTAGAAGCACCTTTTCCTCACTATCCATTTTTTCTGCCAGATACACGCCAAATTCTACCTTTTTGATAACTACAAGCGTTTGTTTTTTTCCTAATTTTAACATGATTTTCCTGCCTTCATACCTTATGCCAGTGTAAATTCTATCACCGCAAAGGCTTTGTTTTCTTCATTATTTAAAGTTACAACATAACGGTCAGCTTCCTGATACACTGCAGGCTGAATCAAATCGCCTTCCATAGCTGATTTTCTGTATTCTGCCCTCATCTGCTTTATCTGAATTTCTTTCTGAATCGCTGCATATGCCATATTTACATATTGTCCGTTATTCACATGCCCGTTCGTATCTATCTGATAATTCTGTACATGATAAGACGGACATTGGATTGCCTCTTTCTTTGGAACTGCAATCTTTATATCTGCATATTCCATAGGAAGTTTCTCTTCTATATGATATTTTTCCGCCTGTTCTTTACTTACACGTACCGGCATCATCTTCTTGGTATCCATATACAGCCACACGGAATTTGCATATGCTACACACTCACCGTTTTCATCATACATCATAAAGTTGCGATAGCCAAAAGAACTTTTAAAATCATATGCTTTCGTAGCTATTTTTATTTTTTCACCGAAGTATGGATATCTTTCTACTATAATCTGCCACGACAACAATATCCAGACCTTTTTTTGCTCTGCCAGAAATTCGATGCCGCAGCCTATTTCTTCCGAGTGAAATGTAGTACAATCCTGAAAGTAATTTAATATCGATTCTAAAGTTAATTTTCCGTCTTTTCCTGTTTCGCTGTACCGGACACGACTATCAAATTCGTACATTATTTTTCCCGCCACTTTCTTCTAATTTTATTTGAATCTTCTCTTTTCTATTTTGCTTCTCTTTCCCTAAAATGTCAAGATGGCTGATGAATTATGAGAAGCACTCTTTTGATGATACCATTTTCGAGCAGACCAAAAAAGAGAATGGATATTGTCCATTCTCTTTCTTATAGCTGGGCTACAAGGATTCGAACCTTGAAATGCTGGAGTCAGAGTCCAGTGCCTTACCATTTGGCGATAGCCCATTAATTCTTGATTTCGCTCAAGCACAAATATGATTATACTTGATGTTTTTCAAAAATGCAAGTACTTTTTTTAAATTTTTTCAATTTTTTTTAATTTTTTGAACAGTTTATACTTTTTGCACTTTTGATCCTTGAAAGATACATTATCGAATTGAATCCCCAAAACATTTATGATATCATTACAGGTACAATAGCAAAACAAACAAAACCATCAGACGAAATAAGATGCATAAGAAAGGAAACAACTATGTGGATTGCAGATAATTGGAAAGACTATCAGGTACTAGATACCTCCCGCGGGGAAAAATTAGAGCGCTGGGGAGATTATATTTTAGTGCGTCCGGACCCGCAAGTCATCTGGGACACCAAGCGGGAAAATAAAAATTGGAAGAAGAAAAACGGCCATTATCATAGAAGCTCTAAAGGCGGAGGCGAATGGGAATTTTTTGATTTACCCCAGCAATGGAGTATCCATTATAAAGACTTAACTTTCCAACTAAAGCCTTTTAGCTTTAAACATACCGGTCTTTTTCCGGAGCAGGCCGTAAACTGGGATTGGTTTTCTAATAAAATCCGACAGGCAAATCGTCCGGTAAAAGTCTTAAATCTTTTTGCATACACTGGTGGTGCCACTTTAGCCGCTGCTTCTGCCGGTGCCAGCGTTACGCATGTGGATGCATCCAAAGGTATGGTAACCTGGGCAAAAGAGAATGCCAAATCATCGAACCTTGCAGATGCTCCGATTCGTTGGCTGGTAGACGACTGCGTAAAATTTGTAGAGCGTGAAATACGCAGAGGAAATAAGTATGATGCAATTATTATGGATCCCCCATCTTATGGCAGAGGACCTAAAGGAGAGATATGGAAAATCGAAGAATCCTTGTACCCTTTTGTAAAATTATGTACCCAGATTCTGGCAGACAAACCTTTGTTTTTCCTGATTAATTCCTATACAACCGGACTGGCTCCTTCTGTTCTCACTTATATTTTGTCAACAGAATTAAAACAATTCAAAGGACATGTGACTGCAGACGAGATTGGTCTTCCCGTAAAAGACAGCGGACTGATACTTCCATGCGGTGCTTCCGGACGTTGGGAGGCTTAATTTTCTGAAACGTTTCATTTGATAACACTAAGGGGCAACCGCCATAAATTTTTCATGTTGTCTGGAAAATTTATGGCCAATTGCCCCTGTTATATTTCTTTATACTATTTCGTCCACTTCGATTCCTTTTAAATCTTCGTCCAACAACAGATTCTTCTTTGAACTCTTCTGTTGTTCTACCTCTGTAACCGCCTCAAGAACTCTCTGCATTTCTTCACCAGTACTATCCTCTTTTGATGTGTTATGTAATTCCTCGCTCTTTTGCTTTGCCTCTTCGGCCTGTTCTTTTTCTTCAGCTACTTTTTCATCGTAATTATCTTTCATTTCACTCATCAGGTTACTCTGTTCTTCCTTAAGTGCTTCCTGAATAAGTTCATTTGCCTGTTTTGAAGCATCAACCATTGGGTGTACCTTTAACAATGCCTGTTTCATACCTTCTACAGCATTTCCATGAGCTTCTGCCAGTCTTGCCGAATCTTCTGCCCGTTTCTTGTATTCAGCCATAGCATCATCATATTCCAACATAAGCTTCTGATAATCCGTCAAATCATCTGTATTATTCAAACGCTCGCTTTCTTCTTTGGTCAACAATTCTCCGGATTTTTGTTTCCTTTTCAGCTCCCGGATTTCCTCTAGCTTCTGCTGCTCCTCGCTTCCATCTTCCACACCATAGGCATCTTTTACTATTTTTTTCATATTTTCTATTTCTTTTGCTTCTTTCTGATTAGCCAGAGAATCCTGTTTTAGTTCTGCTTCACGCTCTAAGTGGGTTTTCATTTCCTGATTATAGTCATCATCCGAAATCATTTGATTTAATTTTATCTTTAGTGCCTGTCTTTCCTTGGCAATCTTTTGCTCTGTTGTACCTGACGCAAAATTTAATTCTGCGCCATTGATAACATTCTTATTTTTCTTTTCTTTGTTATCCTGCGCATCTTTCCCTGTTCTTTCCGTTTCTGAATATGCCCGAATATTTATATTTTGTACCTTCATACCCTTCTTCCCTCCAATATATTTACCTTCCATTTACTTCCTGTTTTATATATCGGAAAAAGTGCTGATAACTTTATGGCACACTCTCTTTTATGTTATTCTATTATTTTTATTGAGTTAATTACGGGTTGATTTTCTGCCGTTACCGTTCCGTTATCATCTTCCACAGGAACTGCTTCGCAAATAGCATCTACCACGTCCATACCTTCTGTCACTGTTCCAAAACCTGCATAATTTCCATCTAAAAAGGTAGAATCTTCATGTACAATAAAGAACTGAGAACTTGCACTGTCATTCTCCATAGAACGAGCCATAGAAATAGTTCCTCTTACATGGGAAATATTATTTTCCACACCATTACTGCTAAATTCACCCTTAATCGTATGTTCAGAGCCTCCTGTTCCATTTCCCAATGGATCACCACCCTGAATCATAAATCCTGAAATGATTCTGTGAAATGTCAGTCCATCATAAAATCCTGATTTTGCAAGCTCCACAAAATTTGTTACTGTAATTGGTGCTTCATCTGCATCGAGTTCTAATTTGATTACGCCATAATCTTTCACATCAATTTCTGCATTGATTTTTCCGGCTAATGTATCTGTTTCTTTGGTATTGCTGTTTGCGCATCCCATCATCATAACCATCATCAACGAAACGCTAAGTAACGTGCTAAAAAGTTTCTTCTTCATACTATATTGCCTCCGTTTTTCTCATTATACTTTATCTTTATATTTTCTTTGTTACTAATTTTACATAATTCCATAAATCACTGCAATGGACAAAACAATCTGAATAATGGCAAATCGAAATACTGTATGCGTATTTGACCAATTCCAGACTTTTCTCACATGGTCATGCAACGGTGTTCTTACGTTTGTCAAAATGTGGATTTTGAGGAAACGCAGCAACGATACCTTTAACAGTCCGAGGCCTCCATCTAAAATCAGCACGAGTGCCACCGGAATATACAGCAATGGGCGTTCTGTTTTTAAAATAGCAATACTGATAAATAACCCCATAGCTCTTGAACCTGCATCGCCCATCATCAACATACTCGGAGTCGCATTATACCATAAATATCCTAAGATACAAATACAAAACAGCAGGATAAGGTATGTATGTGCATGATCCACCCCTTTGATGCTTCCAATAATATAAATTGTCATTAATGTAATAATTGATAAGGTACCCGAAAGTCCATCTACACCATCGGAGCAGTTTGTAACATTGATTGATGTCCAGACTAAAATCACAACCAACACTCCAAACAAGACCGTAGGAATCGTTACGCTCTGATGAAAGCACTCCAGATATATTACATTTGTATTAAATCGAAGAAAGGTAATTGCCACCATGATAGCAATGACTAAGTCCAAGAATCCCTTTTTATATTCACCCCAGGGTGCTTTGGCACAGTCATCCAGAAAGCCTGTAAGCATCGCAGCAGCCACAAGAATCAGATAAACAATAAGCTCCGTGCTTAATTTTCCAAACAAAATTGCTGAAATCAAAAAGACTATAACAAACAAAAATCCTGCTCCTCTTGGTTTTCCAGCCGAAAGTTTCCCATTATGAGCAAATTCTCTCCCCGCATCTTTTGGCAATACCCCCGAAAATTTTTGCATGGAAAAACAAGTTCCTATAAAGGCAACCATCACTCCTAAAAACGCAAGTAGTTTTGTATCCACGTTTTGAAATAATAAATTAATCATTTGAATAAGTTCCTTTCCGTATTTTATAGTTTCATAGATTTTACTTTGCTGTATGGACTATAGATTTTCTTTTTATCCACGATTCTATAAGTTCTCACCTTAAAATAATAGCTTCTCTTATCTTTTAGTCCTTTTTTTGTGTATGTTACTATAGATGCCTTCTTCACTGTTGCTATCTTTTTATAGCTACTATTCTTCTTATTTGACATATATATTTCATAACCAGCCGCCTTACTGACTTTTTTCCAGTTTATCACCGCTTGTTTTTTTCCTTTTTTCACCGACTTCATTTGTGGTGCCTTCGTGGCGGTCACAACTTTTATTGCATTAGAAAAATTGCCATATAATCTTTGATTATTCTGCTCTGTATAAGCACGTACTTGAACCGTATAATCCGCAGCCGGCGAAAGCTGTTTAAAAGCATATACCGTTTTCGCAGTGATATTCTTTCTGACTTGTTTTTTTCCCTGATATAGTACCACTTCATATCCCTTGACACCAGACTGTTTTTCAAATTGAATTTTCACGGTATCTTTCGTAGCAGATATCATTTTTAACCCAGATACCTTCTGCGGTTGCAGTGTCGGGGTTGCTGTCGGGCTTGGGGTCACTGTCGGACTTGGCGTTGCTGTCGGGCTCGGCGTTGCTGTCGGGCTCGGCGTTGCTGTCGGTTTTGCAATCACATAAAAAGGAAATTCATTATCGCCAATATCTGCATACGTTCCCAGACCGGAAACAATTGCTTTTGCCTGTCCTACCTTCGTATTTCCTTGATACGATACCCTGTAATTTTCCTCCTGCGGCACTTCCCTGCGCCCTTTTATCATATGAAATGTAAGTACTGCACCTTCCTCGCTGTATTCTACTTCATATGTATCTGCATAAATCCTCAGCATAGGAACATACAGATTATACGGACTGCCCGTTATGTATGTGCTATTTCCCGCCATTTTATAAATGTTCTCACCATTACTTACATAACTAAGAAGGTCATCCTCATAGTCTTCTAAATATTCTCTAAAATTAGTTCTCGTATCAGAGGAATCAAATGCAAATTGTAATAAATAATCGCCTCTTTCCTGCGCTTTTTCCATCACGTTTTTCATAAAATTCAAAAACGTGGTTTCATCTGTAATGTTTTGTTCATTAACATACAATCCATAATAGTGGTAATAATTATATTCTTGTGCACCCGTTTCCGGCACTTCATACATTCCTTTAAATACGGTTGGCATATAAACATGGTTTCCAAAAGACTCTGTGTTACAATTATAATATCGATAACGTATTCCGTCATTATATGAAACAGTACCTGTATCATTCCATGTCAGGTCAATATTATACCATGCATCACCCAGACATACCAGATTCCATGCATGTCCCCCTCCATTTCCATAACCTACCGCATAAATACTATCCAGTCCTGCATACGTCATAAGAAGCTGAAATGCCTTTGCATATCCTTCACAGACAACGCCACGCTTTTCAAATACCCCTGCAATACTATGCGCATAGGCAGCACTTTGCGGCGTGTTCGTTCCCGGGATATATTCATAATCCACTGCTTCTAAAATCATATCATGAATTAATAACTCCATATTCATATCATCCGTACCCGCTGATTTTGCTCTGTCTATCGCCTGCAGGTAGGGTGTCATACCTGTTTCTATATTTTCCTGTGTCTGTTTTCTGGTTTGTGCCTCAATATAATCTGTTTCTATTCTCGGATAGAGGTTTGTTACCACGCCATCTGTATAAGTATAACTAAAGGTTCCACAAAACCAGAAAAGCTCCGGGCAATCCGCCTCCACTGCAAAAAGCACTTTCTGTACCTCTTCTATAGAGGATTTTAAAAATCCATAACTCCGCATGTCAAATTCAGCCCACACATAATATTCCTCTGTATTTCCTGAGCCATCTGTCTTTTGTCTAAGAATCGGTTCCTTATATTGCTCATGAAATTGATATGCTGCTGTCTTAATCTCAGCGTAACACAAGCGCTGCTGTTCTGTGGTCAACATGCTATAACCATAATCCGAGCAATATGCATTATTTACAGGCACTTCATAATGTGTTTCTGTTCCCTGTACTTTTTGAAATGCTTCGTGAATTTCTTCTGCCTCTTCCATTGAAATAGGAATTGCTTCATCCGGTGCTACTCCACCGCATTTCTCAGCAAAAGCTTCTTCTGACACAACCATGTTTTCTATTAATTGCCCCGTCTTATTTTCTGACGCATCAGAGTTCATACTGCTGCCTGCAATATAAAATACAGACAGCAATACTCCGAAAAGTTTCGCCACCCTTCTTTTCCTCATATACACTCTCCTATCTTTTTTTGATTAACTTGAAAAAATAAAATACAAATGGCAGGCAACACAGAGCAGTTACAATATCCGCCACCGGCTGTGCCACCTCGATTCCTCTCACTCCATACATAAGGGGCAGTATATAGATTGCCGGGAGAAAAAAAATCCCCTGACGGCAAGATGCCATAAATGTTGCACAAAAAGCCCTGTCCATTGCCTGATACGTCATATTGCATAATACAGTAATCGTAATAAGCGGAAGCGCATAACATTGAAATTTTAATGCCTCTGTCCCTACTGCCACCGCTTTTGGATCGTTCCCAATAAACCAGTTCAACATATCTTCTGCAAAGAAATAAGTTAGCACTGCTAAAATACTCATCATGACTGTGCCCACCCAAAAAGTAAACACAAATGCCTTTTTCACCCTTCGCTTTTTGTCCGCTCCCAGATTGTATCCTACCACAGGACTATACCCTTGCACAAATCCTATGATTAATGAAAATAAGAATAAAAATATTCTGTTTACGATAGACATACCTGCTACCACAGCATCTCCATACCCCGAAGCTGCGATATTTAATAAAACAGTCGCTACGCTGGCAAGCCCCTGTCGGAAAAAAGACGGGGTTCCATTTCTTAAAATTTCGATATAAGGCTTGAAGTTCTTTGCTAAAAGTCTCAACGAAATTTTGATTGTTGTTTTCCCTGCCAAATACCAATAAAAAAGCACACCACAGCCTAATACCTGACTCACTGCAGTGGCAATTCCTGCTCCGGCAATCCCTAAGGAACACCCAAAGATTAAAATAGGGTCTAATAAAATATTCAACACAGCTCCGACTACAATGCCCCACATAGCAAGCATAGATTTTCCTTCTGCACGAAGCAGATTATTTAATACAAAAGATGTACACATAAAAGGAAATGCAATAAAAATATATGTGCTGTAGGTAATAGCAAATGGTAAAATAGTAGGCGTAGAGCCAAACCACTTCATAAGCGATGGCTTCATGTACAATCCTATTGCCATAAGAATACTTCCCAAAATAACTGACATAGCAATTGCACTGACTGCATATTCGTCTGCCTGTTCCTTTTTTTCTTCGCCCAAAAATATGGAAACATGACTTGCACTGCCCATTCCTATTGTAAAACCAACCGCCTGAATAATTGCCATTACAGACATCACAATTCCAATAGCCCCCGATGCACTGCTTCCCATTTTTGAAACAAAGTAAGTGTCTGCCATATTATAAATAGATGTTATCAGCATACTGACAACAGCAGGTCCCGCCAGCGATAAAACCAGTTTTGCCACCGGCTCCTGTGTCATTTTCATATACTGCTCATTATGTTCAATCACATTTTGAACCTCCTCGCAGCTAATTTCATCTATTCTATTTTTTGCATTTTTTTATAAATTACACTGGAATTAAATAGAATAATGATCCGATAAATCTCTGCTCCATTGAAGCAAATCATCTAACGTAATGTTATCTACTACGTCTTTCACTGCTTCATCTATTTTTTTCCAGACTTTTAATGTCACACAAGTATCCTTTCTAGGACACGTATTTTCTTCGTATTCCAGACACTCGACAGGCGCAAGACTGCCCTCCGTAAGCCTTAAAATCATTCCGGTTGTATAATCCTTCGGCATTTTTGTCAGCATATATCCTCCCTGCGGGCCTCGAACACTTTTTACATACCCTGCCTTATTTAACACCGCAATAATCTGTTCTAAGTATTTCTCTGATATATCCTGCTTTGCTGCAATTTCTTTGATGGAAACCGGCTTATTTCCCTGATTTTTCGCCAATTCCAGCATCATTCTAAGAGCATATCGCCCTTTCGTTGAAATTTTCATGCTTTTACCAATCCTTCTTTCTATTTCTACTATATAAGATTAGGGTGTCAAAACACCCTAATCTGTGATTACACGAATGCTCCGTGCGTTTCCCTCCCACAATCTGCCCCAATATCTGCATATCATGAAGCTTACACTTCACTTTTATGCTCATATCCAGACCTTTTGTCACTGTAATCTATATAATAAATTACTACTTTTTCGTGCTTTTTACAAGCCAAATAAACATAAAAAATCGCCCTTGCGAGATTCTCTGCCTGCGGCGGTCTGCATGAGCGACATACTTCTATACAATGAAAAAGCCCTCTGCCAAAACTGGAAGGGGAGCTTTCTCAAATTACGTTGCGTGTGGTGTTCATGTATATTATGCATGAATAACCCTATATAGTCAATAGTATATTTTAATTCTATGTATTATTTTTCGCCTTTTTTCGTGCATCTATGTTTCAATATATTTTTGTTCTATGCATTGACCCTGTATATAAGTTTTTTTATGATAGACTTATTCAAGGTAAGATTTCTTATCACAGGAGGAACATTCAAATGAATAACGTTAAGAAAAAACTGATAAAACAATATTTACATCAGGTAAAAGCCAAAATTCCATACCGTAGTAAATGCAGCAAACATATGCTACAAAATTTGTCTCTTAGCATCGATGAATATACTTTAGAAAATCCAGATTTTACTTTGGAACAGTTGAGAGAGAATTTTGGTTCTCCGGAAGACATCGCTTCTACATTATTAGAGGACATGGATTCTAAGGACATTATCCACTCTATAAAACAGACACGCAGATTAATTTGTTCTATTGTTTTGCTCGTAATCGTATTTACCTTTTGTATTCGTTGTATAACACATACAGAAGCTGTAGGTATCGAGGAAGTCATCTACTCTTCAAACCCTGTTATTGAAACAACATCAGGCAATTAACGTTTATTATCGCATTAGGAGGATTTATTTTATGAAAAAAATTTTAGCATTATTTTCTATTTTTTTAACTACTTTATTTTCATTTACAAACACACAAGTATTATCTGCCATTGCAGCACCATTGCAGGAAGTGGAAGAAAACAGTAAGGAAAAGGTCATTGCTACACAAATCATTCCTTTAAATGAATACTACTACTTAGAGGTGATTACTTCTGACACTACTGACCCACAGACTGTTATGGCACGTACTACTTATTCTAAGACAGCATCAAAAACACATAATATTAAGAATGTGTATGGCACTACCGTAGCGTCCTATACGTTAAGTGCTAAGTTTACCTACAATGGAAGTACATCCAGCTGCACTTCTGCCTCTCACACAGAATCTATCTCTGTTTCCGGCTGGAAGTTTTCCTCTGCCACCGCTTCCTGGAGTGGAAATAAGGCAATTGGTTCCTATATTGTCAAATGCGCTGCATTAAATCAAAGCATCACGAAAACAATTACCATTACCTGTGATGCAAACGGAAATATTCAGTAACTTACTGTAATTTAAATTTTCTTGTGATTTTGTTAAAATTTTACCTTGTTTTCTTGCTCTAAACATAGTATGCTAAATGCTCAGGAGTGAATTATAATGAACCAAAAATCATTGCTATTATCAAACTATAAAAAAGCAACCATTGAGATGCTTTTGTTAAAACTACTAAGCGAAGCTGATATGTATGGCTATCAGCTGGCACAAGAATTAAAAAAAAGAAGCAATGGGAATTACACGATACAAGAGGGGTCTATGTACCCTATCCTGTATCGGTTGTCAGATCAATCCTTCATTACTTCTTACGAAAGGAAAGTAGGAATCCGGCAGACCCGTATTTACTATCATCTGGAAAAATCCGGGTATGATTACTTACAGAGTCTGATAGCGTCCTATCATTCCTATACTGATTTAATACAATTCTTACTTTCCTCCCAAACAGGGGACAGCTTTCCAGAGGAAACCAAGTAATTATTTCTTTTCCTGCAGAAGCACGATTACTTCAAACAGGGAATGAAAAATATTGCAACAGGTTTCCTCCATTTCTTTTATTGGCGGCAACATATCCGGCACCATAATTACATCCATTCCGGCTCTGTATGCAGAACGAATCCCATTATAAGAATCTTCAATAGCATAACATTTATCCGGGCAAACATTAATTTTCTCTGCAGCCATCAAATAAATGTCAGGTTCCGGTTTACTTCTTCGTACCATATCCCCACAAATAATCTCATTAAAATAACTTATAATTCCGGCGGCTGCTAATTCAGCCTCTACCACAGCCCGTCTGGTAGAAGAAGCTAATGCTATTTTGTAATTGTGCTCCTTTAAAAATGTTAAAAGTTCTACTACGCCGGGCTTTAATTCTAATCCACCATCTGCTGCTACACTATGAAACAATTCTGCCATCTCTCTTTTATATTCATCATATGGAAATTCTTTTCCATAATGGCTTAAAAATTTTTCTTTTGTTTCCACCGCATTGACACCAAGACATTCTGTACATACTTTTTCTACACCTTTGATATTGTACTTTTTTGCTACCTCGCTCCAGCATCGAAACACCAATGTCTCCGAATCAAAAATCACTCCATCCATATCAAAGATTACTGCTTCTTTATTTCTTGGTTTTTCCAAGATTTTCACCTGCCTTTACATTTGTTTCCGCACTACGCTGTACTCATCACCATTTCTATAATACGCACACTGCTGCGTATTTCCCTGAAGAAACCGAACCATATCGTCTTCATCTAAATTAACTTCGCATACATAACATTCATAATCCTCATCATAGCAAAAATTTGCACACGTCTCACAAACACTCATATTTTCTCCTTGTGTCACTCTGATTTCTTTTTGGGCGGTGTGACATCTTCAATTTTCACTTCGTCCTCTAGTACATCAAATGCCTGCCCTTTTGCCCACGGACTTCCCACATCACACCTTCCGTGATGATACTGCCTTTTCGACGTTCCTGGTGCCACATCATCCGACATCTGGATTTTAATACGTCCATCTCCTTTTAATGCATATTCATCAATCAATGCAACAACGTTGTCAATATCTTCTTCACTTATAAATCCATCCATTTAGATTCTCCCTTCTATCTATCATTTATTGTCTATTTTACCTTGTAACGTTTCGTCTTTCAAGTCCGTTTCGTCTTCTCTCCATTCTAAAATATCACCCGGTTGACACTGAAGTGCCTTACAAATTTTATTGAGCGTATCTACCTTAATTGCCTTCGCCTTGCCATTTTTTAGAATAGAAATATTTGCCATCGTAATTCCCACTCTTTCCGACAATTCTGTTACACTCATTTTTCTTTTCGCGAGCATCACATCTATATTAATAATGATCATTTCCGCCTCCACTATATTGTCAATTCATTTTCTTCCTGCATACGTGCTGCCTTGTATACTAAATGAGAGATTAATGCTGCCGCCACAGAAACAGCAATTCCGATGAATACCACAAGGCAGGTTAAAAACAAAATACCAAGTCTGCTAAATCCCAGTATGAGATAGAAAAGACTCCCTGCAAAAATAAATGCTGAATCTGCCAACGCCAGTATGGAAACTAATTTTAAATATTTTGCATTTTTCTCGCTAAAGGAGTGATCTGCACCAATTTCTCCCGCCACTTTCCAGCCTAGAACTAATACTGCAAAGCAAGGCAAGGCCGTAATCCACAATAAGAATAACCAGGGCAGAAAGCCATGCTCTAACTCCAGACCTTCTTCGATGACTTCTTTTCCCCAAAAGGGAAGTACATAAAAGCATAAGATGACCCCACAAATAAATACCCCTATAATGATACCTTTCAGCCATTTTGCCAGACTTTCCTGTTTCATTTTCCACACCATACCCTTCTTTTCTTTCATTTATTCGCTTTTTTCAATGTAATGTTGTTATATATTATTGCGTCTTTTTTACTGCACGTCCAGCAAGATATACAGACATATTAAATCTTCGCAGGTTCATTTTTTCATATTGATTTTCAATACTTGTCTTATATTCCTGTTTTACCTCTTCATAAAAATCATCCTTGTTCTTTGGAACATATGAATACAGCACAGGTGCTGCATCTATGGATAAATCTCTCTTTAATTCATACCATTCATAACTGTTCATATCCTGCCATACTGTAGTATTATAGTATGCCACCCAATAATCAGGCTTTGCAAAAGAAAACACAAGATAAAAAGCAATTGCTGTAAGTACTGTATACTTCAACAATTTTATTTTCTTTGCATACATTGCTGCAAGCAAAAAAGCAAACACAACTGCAAGCTCTACTAAAAAGTACAATACCACAATTCTAAGAAAAGTCAAATGATAAGCTTTTACATATAGCAGCATGCGATAAAACGAGGAGCATATCATAACATAAGTACATGCCGAAATTAACACTAACAGTCTGCGTAAAATTTTGCTTTCTTTAAATCTGTATGTTCCCACTAACACCATAATATAATTTATTACACTCACAAACAATAACTGGAAAAATCCCTGCCTTGCATATTCCGCATAAGTAAACTCTCTTGGCAGCTTCCATATTCCTCCCAGGAAAAGATAACGTATCTGTACAACACAAAACATAAGATAAACGATCAATACCATAGCACTTGCTGTAATTGCTATGACAGGCTCTTGCTTTTTTTCTTGTCTTGGCATCTGACATAAAGAAATTTTTGTTCCACTATAGGCTAATCCGTAAAATCCGCAGAAAGCAATCATAAACATAAGAAATATATGAATTCCCGCTCCAAACCATTCTAGGTGCAGTATGCGTTTAAACATGGAGGCAAACATATCATCAGCACTAAGTAACAACGGCAAAACCACGCAAAGCAATGGCAAACCACAAGCTACACCAATTATGATATATTTTACATTATTTCTCTTTTCCTGTGTGCTGTCCCTCCAATACTTTAAATGTATCAGACATTGTACAAAAGACACCACCGTCTGAGCACCTAAAACAATAACATAGCGACACCACTGCATTATATCTTTTTCTTCCATATCAATATATGATATGATAACAAATATACCCATTGCCCCAAATATGAAAAAATGATTTAGTGCCTGAATCTGCCATTTTTCCGTAAATGCACTAGATAAAGCAGCTAAAAACATGACAATTCCACATACATAATTTCCTGCCTTCATAGGAATCTCCAGCTTTTCCAAAACAAGCTTCATGCCTGCCAAATATGCCAAAACACATATTGCATAAGTATAGCTTTCCACATTATCATACATGCATATTACAAAAATAATGGCAAATAAAATACTAATACCTGTAATCTGCTGATATTTTGACCGCCAAAGCTCTGCCTTTGCACTATCTTCCTCTCTTAAAAATTCTACTTTGAATACCCTGCAAATACAAATCATTGCCAGAATTATAAGTGCTATAAATATTGTAAGCATCAATAACACTATCATCACAAATTCCTCCTTCCTTTTCTGTTCTTAGAGTATCACAGCAATTCAAAAATTGCAATATATTTTTATTGATTTACGATAAATTTTATCTGTGTTGTTATATATTACTTTATTTTTCTTGACATTTCACACAAACTTATGCACAATAAAATTATTGAAATAAAAAAGGGGAGGAGGGGCGAAAATGGCATACAATTATGAAGAAGAATTATTCAAAGCAACTATGCAGGAAGTAGAAGACCGCATTCGTATCCGGCGTGGAAGTACCGAAGAAGCTTCGGACAAGCCTTCTGTAGAGTTTTCCAAAGAAATTTCTAAACAACATCAAGGTACCGCCGATACTTCCCTACCGGATACCGGACGTCGCTCTGACAGAGAAAAGCTAAACTGTACTCTTGATATTGCCGAAGATGCCATGACTGCCTACTTAATGTTATATGGAAAATCCAATGGGGAGTATACTTACGAAGAACTTGTACAATACCTAAACGAACAGGGCATTGTCTATGGCATCCGTGAAAAAACACTTAAAAAAATGATTTCCGAACAACAATACTATGAAGAAATCATAATTGCCAGGGGGACTTCCACCGCCAAAGGTAAAGACGGCTATTTTGAGTTTCATTTTAACACCACACCATCAACTAAGCCTATTATCCTTCCTGATGGTTCTGTGGATTACAATAAGCTTGGTAAAATCGAACTGGCAGAAACGGGACAGCTATTGGTTACTTACCATCACGCCATTCCCGCTACGGATGGAATTGATATTTTCGGAAACACCACTCCGATTGAAGAGGCAAAAGAACTGTCCCCATTGAAAGGCAAGGGGTTTGTAATGACTCCGGACGGTAAAGAATATTATGCTTCTACAGAAGGGAAAATTTCCTATTCTCCCGGTGAGCATCAACTTTCCGTTACGCCCATCTATATTATTGAAGAAAATGTAGATAACGCAACTGGGGATATTCGCTTTCATGGAGATGTTCTGGTCAAAGGAAATGTATTTGCCAACACTACCATTCGTGCCACTGGAAACATTACGGTAAATGGACATGTTGAGATTGCCAATTTATATGCCGGCAAAGATGTAATATTAAAAAACGGCATGCAAGGTTCCGGTACCGGCACAATTAATGCTAAGGGGCAGGTTATGGCAAAGTTTCTAGAACAGACCATTGTAACCGCCGGTACCTCCATTAGAGCCAACGCCATTTTAAACTGTACCGTAGAATCCGGCACAGAAGTCATTGTATCCGGCAACCGGGGAACTATTATCGGTGGCTCCACAAAAGCAGTGGAGAAAATTACTGCCTTTGCTCTCGGAAATCGTGTCGGCGTAAAAACCAAACTAATCGTAGGATTTGAGAAAGAATTTAAGGAAATCATCGCTTTGTTCGATGATGAATTATCCAGTGCAAAAGAAAAGCTCTTAGATATAGAACGCAGTATTGCAAGGCTGACTGCACAATTAAATAATAAGTCTGATCCGGAATTGGCAGAAGCAAAAGCAAAAGCTTTTCGCGACAAAATCACTTATCAGGCCAAAGTAAAAGAACTGACCACAAAGCGTGAGGAATTAATTGATATTCGTGAACGTTCCATTGACGGAACTGTCATTGTCAATGGTCCGGTTAATGTGGGAACCACGGTAATCATCAATGGCATTACCGAACAGCTCACATCAGAAAGAAAAAACGTAAATTTCACTGCAAAAGGACGAGAGATGCGAGTATACTCTAATACGATGCAGTAGAGTGTCAAAAATGCAGGATATGAAATGTATTTCCATATCCTGCATTTTTAATTTTTCTGCTACCAACTGCACATTTTGTCCCGAATCTTTCTAATCTCGTCTTCTTCCACGTAGGGAAATCTCTTATTCTGATTCCTAAAATCAGCCAACAGATAAAAAATTCCACTGCATATTCCGAAATATCTGTCCGACAGACTCTGAGCAATTGTTAAATATTGTACCTGGGCATAGTTGGTTATCGTAATCGTTTTCTTTATGGTTCCCGTCGATACTGAAAAATACTTTTTTTCAAAACTGCTTCCAACCGTATAATATTTTAAGACAATAACCAGTATGGCCAGCAGAGAAATCCCAATGATAGTAACTGCAAACAACAAATTCCATGAAAACTTTTCTATTTCTGCCTCAACAAACTCCTTTATCATAAATTCTCCCAGGACACAGCATCCCAAGATAATCAGGCTTCGCCGGATATATCCGAATAACACTGCCTTTGGCTGTTTTTTAATGGTAAATGCCAAATCTATGGGAATTTCCGGTAACAGAAGCTGTAACTGCCGTTCCAATTCTTCTTTTTTGCAGGCAAGAATCAGATGGGATTTTGCATCTGCATTTCCATCTGTCATACCAACATTAACCACTTCTACACAGTACCTGTGAAAAATTCTGCAAAACAGGGGTTGAATCACTTCCACTGCATTGATTTTATCTACCGGAATTTCAAATTCTGTCTTTTTGAAAAATCCATAAGACAAATAAAGTTTATTTCCAGCTCTTTTCGCCTTTAGTCCATAATAGCTGAAAACTCCTTTGAGCATACTTCCCGCTGCCGAGAACAATATGATAAATATTGCTATTAAATTCACAAAAATATTTAAAATATTACCTGTAAAATCCGTAGCGAAAACTGTATCCCTCAATTCCATAACTATCACTCCTAAAGAAACCAGAAATGAAAGTATTGCAAAGGGTGATAACATTAAGAACCCATGCCGTATGATGTCACCCACAGATGCCTCCACATCATACACCAGATTTTCTTCCTGATTTTCCTCGTCTGATAGCTCGTTTACCGTACCTTCACTAAGAACGGACAGAAGATACGCCTTCAATGCCTTTCCCTCCTTAAGCTTTAAAACGATGGAAACATCATTTTCATTTGCAGTAGAAAGACTGTTGGTATCTAGCTTCACTTTACATGTTCCTAAAATACGTTCCAGAATATTTTGCTCTATATTAATATTAGAAATATTTTGTATACCTATCGTATTTACATGCCTGTTGAGTGTATTTCTTTCACAAACCAGACTTCCCTCTTTCACATAAAACCAGGTTTTAGACCATACAAGATAACAATAAAGCACATACAATAAAAGCAAACCGGCAACGACTGCTAAAATAATCCCCCACGGAAGAGCTTCTTGTGTATCGGAAATTTCCCGACTATCCTGACTTACAAAGGATTGGAGTGCATTAAAAGCAATCAGCACCAATGCCCAGAAAAAGCCCTTCATCTTCTCTAACAAAATACTGATATGACAGCGAAATTTACCATTGTCCATATTTAATTCACCGCCTTCTTTTGAGCACCCGCAATTTTATTTATATGCTTTGTTAAAATATCCGCAATTTCCTGTGCTCTTTCCTCTCTCAAAAAGCGTATGGTCACATCTCCGCCTGCAGTAGTAACATTGACCTTCGTCACTCCAAATATTCTGTCAATAGGTCCCCTCTGTGTTTCTATTTTATGAAGTCGCTCCACAGGTACGATGGTTCTGGTAACATTTATGTAACCCTCCTTCACTTCAATACATTCGGGTGTGATACGATACCGGTAACGATAAAAACGAAATATTGGTCCCAATAACATATTGCAAATCAGCATTGCCATAAAAAAATAGACAACATACTGTGCTATGGTAATATGATATGGCAAAATCAATAGATTAAGAATTGCCACAAAACTTCCCAGACAAATTCCATTTCCAAGCCATGTTGCCATATACATACAACCCAGTGCATTTTTACTTAGTTTTTCATAATCCATGTTAGTTCTCCTCTTTTAACGCATACTTTTTAGTTCCAAATACAATACAATAAATTCTCCAGGGAATACTCCTCCTGATACCCTATCATCACTTCCATCTCTTGAAGGTTCAAATCGGAATGTTCCATTTCCCTGGCGAAGCGGTGTACTAAGTCCACTTGTCCACTAAGGTCAAGCTTTTTTCCCTCCTTTATCCACATTGCCAGGTCTAATTCCTGTATTAAAAGTGTATTTGTCACTGCAAATCTTATCTTATCATAAGCGTTTTCATCATATACAGCTCCACTAAAATACCCAAATAAAAAGTATACCATAATCTGTGTGTATTGATATTCCTGACTTTTATAATAGCTTTGAAATTCCCGTCTGTTGTTATTATAAACCGCTTCGCCCTGCATATATAAAAGTTTTTCATATTCTCGCAGTCGCCTCGTCCAGTTGTTATCCAAAACTTCCAGCTCGTACAGATTGGCAAATATCTTTTTCTTTATCTCGTAACTCTCTGTAGGACACCCCTGATATTCTACGAATTTTTCTTTTGCTTTCTTTTGAAATGTTTCTTTTTCATATCTCGCCAGCAGATGATCTATTTCAAACAGCTTATTGTTACGGATTCTGCTTTGCATATCATGGCATGTTGCAAGTAAAAAAGATAAGCGGTACTCTAACGATAAATTTTCTTCCTGCATGATTTCCAACAAAAAATCCCGGATTTCCTGCAATTTTGTAAACAAAAAGAAATCAAATGCTTCATATTCTTCCTCTCTTGTTTCCCTAACAGAAGACAAAAATGTGACTTTTTCCTTTCTACCCAAAACCATTCTCGCCACTTCCGGGCAGGACAAAGACAACGATACTTCTCGCAGATTTTCAAACTCTTCTAAATGTCTTGGATACCTTTTACATGTTTTACACAGCATCTCTTTTCCTGCTTCACTGTATATATCACATAAATTATCCTCGTTTAGAAATGCACATCGCTTTTTTGTCTGCTCAAAAGACTGCTCTTTCCAGTCAATGGAATTATGCAGTCGATTTCCAAAATTTCCCGGATATGTTTTATATTTCTCTAATGATGTGTCATCTATTACAATGCTCCAGCCGGCACAACAGGTATTCTCGCATTCTCCGGCAATGCATTGAAATCTTTTATAATAATCTGGATATATATATTCCATCTTCTTCTCCTTATCGAAACTTTCTGTTTCTACCTTTATATGCACAATACTCTTTGCAGCATTTCTTCCGTAAATCTGTGTTGTGGCAATTTAACAACTTGTCCTTTCCCCGTACTTTCCGGAATGTTCAAATGCTCTGGACAAAAAGCTGTATCCGCTGCCAAAAGCATGGATACATCAAAAGAACTGTCTCCGGCTGCGATAAACTGTTGTTCTCCACCGATATACTTGCGGAAACGCCGAAGAGCAGAACCTTTATCTATTGTTTTTGGAAAAATATATACCTTAATTCCATGATTGCTAATATCTACTCTGTCCGTATCCAAAGCTTCTTTTAATCTTTTCATGGTTGCTTCCGGATTATTACTTTTTGTAAACACAGCTACCTCATCCACCATTCTGATCTCAAAGCATACGTTTTCATCTTTCTTTAATAATTCAATTCCTTTTTGCATTTCTTCCTCTGCACGACTTACAATTTCTTTTGTTTCCCGAAACCAATCTTCGTTGATTTTATTGTCCTCCAACAAAATTCCGCCATTGGATGTCAATGCATATTTTATTTTTACCCGGCTGCCAAAATCAATTCGGGCATACTGTTCTAAAGAGCGGGTAGTAAGTGGAACCAGCTCCTTTTCCTTTGCCACTGCCTGCAATAATTCATAAGAAGCTTTACTCATGTAAGAAAGCTCTTTTCCCTCTTTGGTCTCCACCAGTATTTTTTCTTTTCCAATATCATGCCGATATGAATAAATCAGCGTATTATCCAAATCTGAACAAAAGTAAATCATTCATTTCTCCTTTAACATCACGCAGCCTATCGCATGAAATACGGCATATACCCCATATGGTATATGCCGCATTTCATTTCACATACTACTTTTATAAGTACATTTTAATCAATTCGCTAAGTCCCGGATCTGTAGTTCCCTGACCTATCGCATTAAATTTCCATTCCTCATTACGTCTGTACACTTCTCCAAATATCATAGATGTCATACCACTATAATTCTCTGTTAAATTATATCTGCATAATTCCTGATTGTTTCTTGCATCTACCACACGACAGAATGCATTTTCAATCATACCAAAATGCTGATGTCTTGGTACTGCCTGGTATATATTAACCACAATCACAATACGATCATACTGACTCGGTATACTTGATAAATCTATTACAATCTGTTCATCATCACCATCTCCGGCACCGGTTAAATTATCTCCCATATGCTGAACGGCACCACTTTTATGTCTTAAATTTCCAAAGAAAACCACGTCATCTTTCGGTGTTGTCAATTTTCCATTTGTGAGTAATATAACAGATGCATCGCAGTCAATGGCATGTTGTGGTTTGAAGGAAAATAATCCTCTGGAACGTTTTGCCTCGTCCCAGCCAAGACCCACTACAATTTTATTTAATCCTGCATTATCTTTTGTTAAACTTATTTTTTGACCCTTTTGTAAACTTATTGCCATGATATTCTCTCCCTTATTATTAATCTACATCTACACCATAATTACTGCAAAGAGCTGCCAGTCCACCCTGATATCCGCTTCCGATTGCGTTAAATTTCCATTCACTGTTATGTTTATACAACTCACCAAATACGGCGGCTGTTTCAATAGAAAAATCTTCTCCCAAATCATAGCGCACTAATTCTTCATTTTTTGCTTCATCTACAATTCGTACAAAAGCGTTATTCACCTGACCAAAATTTTGTCTTCTATTTTCCGCATCATAAATAGTCACTGTAAATACAATTTTCTGAATTTCTGCCGGTACCTTTGATAAATCAATTCGAATCACCTCATCGTCACCTTCTCCGGCACCGGTACGGTTATCTCCCTGATGTTCTGCCGCTCCGCTTGGATGCTTTAAGTTCCCGTAGAACACAAAATCTTCCTGTTTTGTGACTTTTCCATTCTCTCCTACCAAAAATGCCGCAGAATCCAAGTCAAAATCACCACCCGTATCAAACTGGTTAATGTCCCAGCCAATACCTACCATAATTTTTGCCAAACCTGCATTATCCTTTGTCAGACTTACTTTCTGTCCCTTTTGCAAACAAACTCCCATCTTATCCTCCTTAGGCTACATTTACACCATAGTTTCTACAAAGAGCTGCCAGTCCGCCCTGGAAGCCGCTTCCAATTGCATTGAATTTCCATTCGCCATTATGTCTGTACAGCTCACCTACTACCACTGCCGTTTCAATAGAGAAGTCTTCTCCTAAATCATAATGAATCAGTTCTTCGTCTGTTGTTTCATCTACAATACGAATAAATGAATTGGATACCTGACCAAAATTCTGTTTTCTCTGCTCTGCTTCATAAATAGTTACAGTAAATGCGATTTTTTCCACATTGGCAGGAACTTTTGACAAGTCCACCATAATCTGTTCGTCATCACCGTCACCTTCTCCGGTTAAGTTATCTCCCATATGTTCCACCGCACCACTGGCATGCTTTAAATTTCCATAAAATACAAATTCAGCATCTGTAATAACCTTTCCGTCTGCACCTAATAAGAAGGCTGCAGCATCTAAGTCAAAATCAGCACCTCCATCATAGCGGTTTACATCCCAGCCTAAACCTACCATCAGTTTCTTTAATGACGGTTTTCCTTTTGTTAAATCTACTTTCTGTCCTTTTGTTAAATTAATTGGCATCTCTTTTCCTCCTTAATAGTTATTGTGCATGAAACATTTTATCAAATTCGCTTTTAATCTGATTTAAGCGTACCTGATCTTCTTCTCTCTGTTTTTTAGCATTTTCCTGAATTGCCTTTGTCTCTTCAATACCATTGACAATTGTTCTCCAAGTAGTTTCTAAGGTTTCCACCTTAATGGAACTTCCTGATGCAAGCTGTGTTGTCAGCTTGGAAGCTTCCACTGTATTCTGTGCATTTTTGATTAGCATTTCGTTTGTCTTTTCATCCAGTGCAGCCATAGCCTCTGCCTGAATTTTCTGGCGCTTCAATAAAATTGCCTGTGATAAAGCCTGTTTAAAAACCGGTAACGTAATGATAAATGCAGAATTTATTTTTCTGACCAGATTCATGTTACTAAATTCCATAGTTTTAATCATTGGAATAGACTGTAAGGCAACATTTTCTGCAATACGCAAATCCTGTGTTCTCTGCTCTAACATTAGTTTTGCCTGTTCTAAGCTAGTCAGTTCAAACTGAATCGAATTATCTCCCGTAGTTTCTAAATCCTGACGCCGTTGTTCAATGTAAGCCTCGATTTCCCGAACGCCCTGCTCTCCTGCTAAAATATATTTTACCAGTTCATTGTAATATTTTACATTGCTCTGGAACATATTTTCCAGATTTTTATTGGAATTTTTAATCTCTGATTCGTACTGTTTTAATTGTACATAAATCTTATCAATCTCTTCACCCATAGTATGGTATTTTGAAAGAATTTTTTCCAACTGTTTTTTCGCATTGTTAAATAACTTATCAAACAGCCCTTTATTTTCTTCTAATTCCTTCATATCAAATTTATCCATGATTTTTGATAAAAGAATTAACATCTCACCGGAATCATTAATCTGGCTCATGTTTACATTATTTAGCACAGCATCTGAACATCTTGAAATTTCTTCTGCCACGCCACCTCCAAAATTGACAATCGTTTCTGGCTCATATACATTAATCTGACTTGCCAAATCATCTACCTCTTTGGAGTTTGTAAGTTCCTTTGTCATTCTTTCGCGCTCTGCCTGAATGTTATATTCCTGCACAACTTCAATTTCGTTTTCCTTTTGCACTGCAACCACTTCCGGTTCTTTTGTGCCTGTAAAATTAATGCCCATCTCTACCTTCCTCTCCTAAAAAAACGTCCTACCAGGCTTTCACTGGAACGTTTTACTGCATTTAAATTTGGTACATGTAAATCATATTTATACTCGCCTATCTGGTGCTCTGTTATAATTTTTTTGGTATAAAACCTCTCGACACCCGTATATCCTGTTGGAACAAACATAACTATGTCAAAGCCAATCAGACTTAAATAGGCAAGAAGTATACTATCTTCTTTGGTACAATTACTCTCTTTGGTATGTATTAGTACAATCTTTGGTATATCTTTGGTAAAATCATATCCTTGTATCCGTCTAAGAATCTCTTTATCGATAGATAACGCAATAGAAACAATCAGGTTCTCTGTTCCATCTACGCCGGTTCCCTGAATAATCCTCTCATCAATCAATTCCTGCAGCTTCTCTAACATATAATCCTGCATAGGCTCTCGGATAAAGCTATATGGATAATCCGAATGGCTCTTGATTTTTTGTTTTTGAATCCTACTGCCCTGCAAGAAGGAATATGCCTTTTCTTTCCACGGATTTGAAACATTACCTCCTAAATATGGAAGTTCCCGGATTACAAATGTCTGCTCTGTACAAAGCTTTGCAACATTCTCCCAATATTCTGAAATATTTCCGGGTACTCCCATTACTTTAGAAAAAATCACCGGTACCATCACCTTATCCTCAAATACCTCAAAATTCGGACGATACTTTGCTTCCTGATTCCACAAGATACTGATTTCTTCATAAGTATTTTGGAGTACTATTGGAACAGCCTTAGTAAACTGGCGATTCCGATACATTCCCGTATCCTGATACATGATTCTGGTGACTTCCTGTTCCGCCTGATATGCAACAGTTTCAAACTGCATGTCTTTTATATCGGTTGGAAATTTTCCTCTCTTCAGAGTGTTTGCATAATTTTTTGCAAAAAATAATTCATCGGTAATCTCTAGCCCTCGCTTTCCTTCCGGATTTATATGCAATACATCTAACGGTAATTTTGCAAGCACTGATAATAATAACTTTTCTGTTTCTGTTTTTATCTCACCATAATAAATAAAAAGCTTTTTTTCTTTATGATTACCGCTGCCAAACAGAAGCCTTAAATAACGATTGATAAGCGTTGCAAGTTCAATGGCACGATTTTGCTGCTTTTGTAATGGAAGGGAAGCAAGTTTTTCCATTGCTTTTAAAAAGGCTGATTTCCCGTAATTCTCTGCTTTTTCATCTGTACAAGTTATCTGGGGCAGCAGACTGGAAATCATTTGTTCCGTCCCTGAATACTGTCCACGACGAATGCTGCTAATTTCGTTATAGTCAGGCCTCTGAATGGACTCTTCCACCAGCAAAACTTCCGTCTGATTACTTTCCAATTTCAGTTTCCACTTCAGCAGTTCTGTATAGTACACAGCAGAATCTTCAACTCCATAAATTCCGGCAAACACGTTATAGAAAAACCGTTCGTCACTGCCTCTCTCCTTTAACGCTTTCTGCACATCTTCATATGGATTTCCCTGAATCCATGTATTTGTATTTATCATCTTTTCTGTGACCGGTGGCTGAATTTTTGGCGCATTTTCCCTTTTTATTAATTCTTTCCGTACTTCAAGCACAGAATATTGCTGTGGAAACTTTTGTCCCTCTAGCAATATATGTTCTGAATATTCCGATGCCTGATCTTGCTTTAAATAAGCCTCTTCTCCTTGTACTGCCACCAGCAGTATATCACACCCGGTCTTAGATAATACCGTAAGAAATAACATTTCGTACTCATTTGGAATGCCCGCATAAAGCAATTTAGGAACTTTATCATTGCTGAAATTTTGTAATAATCTTTCAAATTTATAATATAACCAGCACATATACTTTATATATGCGTTTTTTTGCATATTTTCATTTTTCCCTTTGTGAGCAAGAGAATTGAAAATGTCATAAAAGCTTTCCGCAATGATGATTCTCTTTTCTTCCGAAACTCTCGGAATCCACCTTTTCAATTCTTCCGTAAAAAAAGGCACGCTAAGCTGATAACTCATTCCCATGATTTCTTCATAATAAGATAAATGCTTTTCTTCCGGATTTCCAATTCTATCCTGAATACAAACACCCCACTGAATGGTTTCCTTTGCAAAACGTTCTATCATTTGCTCTGCTTTTGGACTCCACATAGTAATTCTCGCAAAATATACATTATGCTTTGTTCTTTCTTTATATGTGGTAAAATAATCCTCAAAACTATTTAAATGCGTTCGTTCAAACATTCCCTCACCCTGTCTACTGCTTTTTATTTAATGCCATACCACAGGCAGCACCTACGATACCACCAATAATATGTGTCAGATTAGATACATTATCATGAACAGTCAGTCCATCTACCACCTGACCTCCAATATAAATGATTGCCACCAGAATAAATGTTAATGGGATTCCTCCTTCTTTCACACTCGTAATAGAGGAAAGTATGATAAATGCAAATACCACACCACTTGCCCCTAATAATCCTGAACTAAAAAAAATCACATTCACTAAACCGGTAGTAACTGCCGTCAGAAAAATAATTACTGCAATATTCCTGCTTCCATATTTTTCTTCCAACATCGGACCTAATAATAATATATACATCATATTACCGCTTAAATGCTCCCAGCCTGCATGTCCAAACACATGCCCTACCATACGAATATAAAACAACGGATTCGTGGGTGAACTTCGATATACCGTAAATAAAAGCATGTTGGTATAACCGCCAGTCAGCAGATTTAATAAAAATGCTCCTATACAAATAAACACAAAACTCAACACAACCGGTGAGTTAAATTTAATCGCTTTTGTTACCTTCATTTTCCCTCCCGAAAGCCTTTCAATGATATGCTTCTTGCTCTCCGTCCCTAGTTTATAAAAAATAATACACCAACAAGAGGGAATTTTCAATACATTTGGGGGAAATCTCATTAAATTGTCAAAATACAGGGACACTACTAAGTCCCAACGGAATACATATCAGTCTATAAATCCTAAAAGAAATCCCCTAAGTGTTGTATAGTCTACTGCTAAATTCAGGTTCTGTCCATCGTCAAACCCGGCTGTAACAATTCCTATCAGTTCTCCGTAAAGGTTTAGCAATGCACCGCCAGAACTCCCATGAGAGGTTGGCGCAGTAAACTGTATCATAGACACCTCATTAATTTGTCGAAACCCTGCAATAATACCATCTGACACCGTATTAAACAAGCCCAAAGGACTTCCAATTGCCACTACTTTCTGTCCTCTGACCAGCTTTCTATTACTACATAGCGGAATTGGTTTACGTTGTACCGGATCAATACGAATTAATGCCAAATCATTTTCCGTATGATATTTTATCAACTCTGTAGTAAAGCGTGGTTCTTCCTCTTCTTCCAATCGCACTGCATACGCAGCCGCCCCACGCACTACATGATAATTTGTCAAAATATAACCATCGTTATTAATCAGTACTCCCGAGCCAGAGGCAAATGGTTCTTTCTTCTCATTATACACCACAATCATCACCACAGAGCTTGCCATTCCTGCCAATTCCTCATAAGAAAGTTCCTCTCCTCTCCCCTCACTACCAGATTCTTGTGCTGGCAAATTCACAGGCATCTCCTTAATGTGCGATATGGAAGCATTGCCCTGTGTTTTCGTTCTTGCCTCTTGTCGTTGTGCTGCGATTACTTCCGGATGATATGCAGGAATTTTTCCATAAAACTCATGCTCTCTTTTTGTCAATTGTGCATGAAAGGAAATTTCATCAGATTTCACAGCCAGTACTGTTTTCGGGTGAATACAATATACATCACAGCCGCACAAACTGAGCAAACGTAAAAATGAGTATTCTCCGTTGCCACACACTCCTGTGTATACAAATTTGGGAAATTTAGATAGTACCCTTGTATTTTTAAACAGTTTTGGAAAATAATGGTCTATCCTGCTAAAAAGCAATAATAAGAAGTTCTTTACTTTGGCTGAATTTTTCTCTTGCTTTTCATACTCTTCTAATATCTGTGCCATAGCTTCTTTGTATGTCGTATTCCACAATCCATTTTCAAATTCAAAGGGAAGACGGCGTTTCACAGGTATTTCCTTTGCTTCTAGCCATTCTTCTGCAATTGCAAAATACTGTTCTCTTTTTTCCGGTTCTACGAAGCTTTCTAACAGACCAGTACGGAAATACCATGCTTTCGCATTTTTATCAACATCAGCTAAGCTTTGATCCGTTTCTTTTATTTCCTGCAAAAATGAAGCTTCGTCCATAATTCCTGTCTGAATGACAAAAACTGTGGGCTTACTTCCGTTATGATATCTGTTTTCTAGTGCGGCAAATTCTTTTAAGGAAGTAATTCTTGTCTGATTCATTTGTACTTCCAGCTTCATTCTTCCCCCTCCAATCCTTCTTTTTATATGTTATCACACCTTAGATGGCAGTGTCAAAAAATAGCAGGCTTCCATTTTGACAAATTCTCAATTTTACTTTTTTCAATATTTATGGTATGATTTCCCATGCACAGAACATAGTATGCACTATAATACATATGATGTAGTTATAAGTTTTTAAGAGGGGCAAAACAATGATTCATAACATAGAAATGATAGATACTTTGATCAAACAACTCGACTCTTCCCTGATAGATGCTTACCAGGTAGGAGCCTTAATGTATTCACCGGGAACAAATTCGGAAATTTATGACAAATTATTATCTGGTATCTGGGGAAATTGCTATTCTTTGGCACTGTGCCTAGAGGATTCTATCGATGATAATGCTTTGGAGTTAGGAGAACAAACTGTGGTGGAAACGTTTCATAAAATTTATGAAAATCAGGAAAAACTTCCTTTTCTTCCCAAATTATTTATTCGAGTGCGCAGTCCAAAACAGATTACGAAACTTTACCAGATGCTTTCAAACAGCAGTCAACTGTTAAGTGGCTTTATCCTTCCAAAATTTGTACCCCAAAATGCACCTTTTTATATAGAAGAAATCCAACAAATCAACAAAAAAAGTTCACACACAATTTACATGATGCCTATCTTAGAAAGTGGCGAACTGGTTTCCTACCGCACAAGATATGAAACCTTAGAAAGCCTTTACACATTACTTCTTTCATGTCGTGAATATGTATTAAATATAAGAGTTGGCGGGAATGATTTGTGCCATTTGTTTGGTATAAGACGCAATGCCAATGAAACCATTTACGATATTAAGCCAATTTCGAGTGTGTTAAGTGATATTGTAACATACTTTTTTGATGACTTTGTAATATCTGCACCTGTATGGGAATACTTTGCCGATGAAAACGAAAATTGGAAATCCGGATTGGAAAATGAGCTTCGCATGGACTTATTAAATGGGTTTATCGGAAAAACCATTATTCACCCGAATCAGATTCCTGTAGTTGCTAATGGATTAAAAGCAAATGCCCATGACGTGGCTGATGCCATCAATATTCTAACCTTTGAAAGTCCATTGCTCAGCGTCAGCAAAAGTACTTCCGGTACACGAATGAACGAAATGAAAACCCACACAAACTGGGCGAAAAAGCAAATTTTGCTTGCCAAAATATATGGAGTGAGATAAATGAATTACAACGAAAATGAACTAATTACCATTGCCAGAAGAGATAACAATAACAAACGCCCTTTTCTTCTGGTAAATCCTCTGCAGGGAAAACATATACCGACATCACCTTCTTCGTGTCTGGCACTCTTTGCTGCATTGGCTGAACATGTGTTTGAAAATTCAAGCCACTCATATGAACATACATTAATTATCGGTTTTGCTGAAACTGCCACTGCAATCGGTTTGGGACTTGCTGTATATGCGCCTTTTCCTGCTGCTTATATTCAAACAACCAGAGAGCATTTTGAGGGAAAGACGTTTTTATATTTTAATGAAGAGCACAGCCATGCCACCGACCAAATGGTGATTCGGGAATTTTTAGATGAACATCTGCAAAAAGACACACATATTATTTTTGCAGAAGATGAGGTAACCACCGGTAAGACCATTGAAAACTTTATTCATGTCTTAAACAAAACCTACCCTGCGTATCAATTCTCTTTTGAAATTGCCTCCATTTTAAATGGTATGGGCGAAGAAAAAAGACGCTTACTTCAGGCACAAGGAATTTCCATTCATTACCTGCTGCCTGTTCCGGCCTATGATTACGAGAAAATTCTGTCTGAATATGCTTACGAAGAATCTTTGCGTTTTTACTGTAAAAAATCACAGGAAACTAAACTTACCTTGGAAAAAGAACAATACAAAGATACCCCGTTATCATCTGTTAAGATACTTTATCCGGAAAATTATCAAAATACAAGACTGGGCGTAATGGCACCGGACTATCAAAAAATTTGCAAACAATTATCTGAAAATATTATAGCAGAAACAAATCTTGCAAACATTTCCGGACAACGCATCCTTGTACTGGGCACAGAAGAACTGATGTATGCCGGAATTTACCTCGGTAATTATATCGAAAAACATACCGACAATCTGGTTCTGTTTCACGCAACCACCAGAAGTCCGATTTTACCAAGCAGTGAAGAAAATTACCCATTGCATAGCCGCTATGAGCTTACTAGTTTCTACGAACAGAACCGTACCACCTATCTGTATAATTTGGGCACTTACGACTTGTGCCTTCTATTGACGGACAGCACACAACATACCACTGCCCTGGAGGAAATTGCAACAATCCTGGCACTCCACCATTGTAACAGAATCATACATATTATCTGGAGGTAAATTATGAAAAGCAGCTATCTTGACCGTGACGTAACACTTCTATTAAAGGATATTTCGGGAATGGTTACTCCCTTGCCAACAAAAGAAAGAGAAGCGTTAATTCAATCTGGCGTTCACTACTGTGAAATGCTTCCCTTAGAATACAAGCCCACGCCAAAATACATGGAAGCCTATCATTTTGCACTGAATACCTATGCACAAACCACCGCCAATGCTGTTTGTCAGGTGGCAGAAAAAATATATGCTTCCATACGGGAAGAGTTTCAACAGAAATCCCGGCACTTTTCTGAGATTGTGCTGGTATCCCTTGCCCGTGCCGGCATTCCAATTGGTATTTTAATCAAACGTTATTTAGAACATAAATATAATGTTTCCGTATTTCATTATTCCGTCTCCATTATTCGAGATCGCGGAATCGATGAAAATGCCATTCATTATATTTTAGAGCGTCATCAACCACATTCCATACGTTTTGTCGACGGCTGGATCGGAAAGGGTGCAATTCAGCATGAGTTAAAGCAGGCTCTGAAACCTTACCCGGAATTAAATCCAACTTTGGCTGTTCTTTCTGACCCTGCCAATATCACTGAGTTATGTGGAACACACAACGATATCCTGATACCAAGCTCCTGCTTAAACAGCACCGTATCCGGACTAATCAGCAGAACCTTCCTGCGTTCTGATATCATTGGAAAAAATGATTTTCATGGGGCAGTGTTTTATTCTGAGCTGATGGCACAAGACTTGTCTTATGAATTTATTGATGCTATCGAACGTTATTTTGATTATAATACAAAGCTTGTGGATACCACTCCATCTGGGCTCACCGGACGAAACGAGGTGGAAAATATTGCAAACCATTTTCATATTGATAATGTGAACTTTATTAAGCCTGGAATCGGCGAAGCCACCAGAGTGCTAATTCGACGGGTTCCCTGGAAGTTGTTGGTATGCCCTGGTGCAAAGGACAATCCTCTGTTAGCACACCTTTTACAACTAGCGCAGGAAAAATCGGTTCCAGTGGAAGAGTATCCACTGCAAAATTACATTGCCTGCGGAATCATCAAAAATGTAGCTGATGCCTGATGTTTCCTTTCTATCTGCAGGCATTGACAAAAGCTTGAAATATTTTTACACTGTCTTCATCTTTCTGATAAGAGAACTCTGGATGCCATTGGACTCCCCAGACGAATTTTTTATCAGGCATATAAACTGCCTCCACCAACCCTTCCGGTGCATATGCCATAGCCTGAAGGAATGGAGACAGTTTCTTGATCCCCTGATGATGATAACTGTTCACTGAAATTTCCCGTTTTCCAATCAGTTTATGTAACGGCGTATCTTCGCAAATTTTTACCTTATGAGAAGGAACATCATACGGCGGCTTTTGATGATGTTCGAAAGGGGACGGAAGTTCTCTGGGCAAATCTTGATATAAAGTTCCCTTTAAGGCTGCATTTAAGAATTGAATTCCCCTACAAATTCCCAAAACAGGTTTATCCAGTTCCAACACACGCGGAAGAAGCAATTGTTCCATAGCATCTCTTTCTTCACTGCACTCACCACATACCGATAATTTTTCTTCCCCATATATTTGAGGTGATACGTCCTGACCACCAGTCAGCAAAAAACCATCGCATTGCTCTGCCAGCTGTATGATGATGTCTTTCTCCCCTGTCAACGGCAGCATAATTGGAATCCCGCCTGCTAAAACAATTCCCTCCATATACCCCGGCAACAACCAGTAGCTTTCTCTCTCTTTGTCAACCAAGGGCATACAGCCAATCCACGGCTTTCTTTTCATAATACTGTCATCTCCTCATTCCTGTACTTTTTTTACGCTTAACCTTCTATTATAGTCATTTTCCAAAATCATTTTTCTGTATTCTTTTGGAGTTAGAGCCGCAAACTTTTTAAAATCTCTGATAAAATGTGACTGATCATAATATCCTACATCTGCACCAATATCTGTTAATTTACACTCCTCTTCCCGATTGATTTTCTGAATTACCTTCTGAAACTTCATAATCATTCCAAAAGTTTTTGGATTAATTCCCATACTCTGCTTAAATACTTTATTAATATACCGTTCGGTATATCCTGTCTGCTCTGCCAGCTCACTTACTGCAACATTGCCATTCGTGGAAATAATCTGATTTTTCATATATTTTACCAATTGCCCGGTATTTCCCCTTTTCACAGAAGATGTAGCTTTATCAAAGGCCTCTTTATAAAGCTTTAAAAACCCCTCCATCCATTTTCCCTGATCGTATGCCTCTTCCATACGTTTTAGGAAATCCTTATCCTGCATCACATCTTCTAAATTAATTTCATTTTGTACAAAATCCTTCATGTCAGCAGTTACAATCGCCGGCAGTTCTCCTGCCAAAAAGCGCACTCCAAAATATTCTTTTCCGTTTTTATTTTCAACCATTGTCTTTTCCAAAACAGTCCCTGCAACTCTGGCCTTAATTCCGCTGGCATCTTTTTCAAACATAATGTCAATGCAACCATCCGGAACTACCATAACCCTGTTTTCTAACTCTGTATTCTTATAGTAATCATAAAAGTGCAGGATTCCGTAATTCATCACAATTCCCTTGTGATATTTTGGTGTTGCCATCACAAAATAAGGTTGAATTGTTTTCATAATATTCTCTGTTACCATACATATCCCTCGCTTATCTGATTTGCACTTTTAGCCAACACAAAAAGGGACAAAGACGCACATCTGTCATGTGAACATCTTTGTCCCTGAAGTTTCTATAAATAAATGATATTTTCTCTCACTTAATTATAGTATAATTTCTTACAAAAAATGTCAATCCCTTTTTCGAGTTATAAATCAGATTTACTTCATGCTGCGAATTTCCTCCAACGTAGCTCCCTTAAACATGGGCTGCTTTTTCACACATTTTACCCATACCACTGCAAATACAATCATAATTGCTAAAATAACTCCATACAATTTGAAAATAAAAATTCTTTCTTCCCCTTCTGCAATATTTATAATCATATAAACATCACCAATGATAGCAAGCACTTGGGGGATTCCAAACAGTGTGAGTTTTTTATTTCTCTCCGGCAGTTGTGGAAAACGTTTTCTCAAAATTAATACTGTAAGATTAATTAAGGCATATGCTGTTAACCAAAAGCAGGAAGCTGCAAGAAGCAGGGTGGATAAGGTGGAAGAATCCGTAAATCCTGTTATAATCAAAATTCCATCTCCAATGGCAATTAAGAATAATCCTGCAATATTTACATCATACTTATTTTTCTTAGTAAATACTGAGGGAAGCAAATCATTTTCTGCCATACCTCCTAACACCCGCGGAATACTTCCAAGCACTGTATTCGCTGTACTGATTGCCGCCAGAATTGTCACAATACCCATCCACACCTCTCCGGCATGCCCAAATAAATTATAAGCAAATACCATATGAGGCATATCGGAGGAGGCCAATTCCTCTAAAGTTACATAATTTGTCATTCCACAGCCAAGAACGGACTGAATGATAAACAGCATTGTCACTCCAAGAATCATGGCAAGCGGCACATCTCTTTTCGGATTTTTCAAATCCTTTGCCACCGGAATGACAAATTCAATCCCGATAAACAACCAAAATGCCATTGCAGATAAACTGATATAACCACCCATTCCTGTTACAACAGGTTCTGTCTGTGCTGCAGCCTCAATCACTTTACCCGTTCCCAATTTAAAAAAGCTGCAAATCCCCATACCGATCAGGGACAATAACAACAGAGATACTACTACATTTTGTATCTTAGAAAACATATCAATTCCTCTGTAATTTACAAATGTCAGTAATATCAGAAATACAACACTGATTACCGGTGCCGGCACCTGTGGTAAAAATGTAGAATTTACCACAATGCCGCACATGGCAATCTCAACCGATGCTGCCAAAAGATTCACTACCACATATGCTGAGATATTGGCAATCATAGATGGAACTGAGCCAAGACCTGCTTTTGTATACTGTCCCAATCCTCCATCTACGTTTGGCATAATATTGTAAAGTTCATTAAAAGACAATGCTAAACAAATATTAAGTACCAGAACAAGAAACATTGATATAATAAATCCCCTGCCAGCCAGCCCGATTCCCTGCCCTAACGACAGTAAACAACTAGATGCAACGATAAGTCCGACCCCAACTGCTATGGCACTTGGCAGTCCTAATTTCTTTTCCATAATGTCAGCCTCCTTTGCATGCGTATGGATACCTGCAAATAGTTTTCTTTCTATTTTGCCTTAAATCTGTTATAACGAAGTGCATCCAGACTTAACGTTAATTTTTCTTCCATAACAAGTTCAGAAAGAAGCATACCCACCGTTGGTGCAATTCCAAAACCATGTCCGGAAAATCCACAGGCTGCAATGAGTCCCGGTACTTCATCTATTTTGCTGATTACCGGTACATGATCTGCACAGGAATCCATCCAGCCTGCCCATGTTCTTACAATCTTCACATCAGAAAGAATCGGAAAATAACTCATAATTCCTCTACAGGCAGCGGAAGCTGCAAGCGATGAGCTTACCGGCTTTCCCGGTTTTGCGTATGGCTCTAATCCTGAATTCAGGCCAAACACAAAGGAACCATGCGTGCTCTGATGTCCGTAGAAATCGGCTGCTGCCGTACCTAACATCTGATAGAACAGAGGTTGTACTGCTTCTGTTACTAGTGTTTCTAACAGCACATGCGTCATTGGTACATCAATTCCTACTGTATTTAAAATTTTTCGGCTCTCAAAACCCGCTGCAACAACAATTTTTTCGCCCTCATACACATTATTTTTAGTAATAACTTTTCTGATTTTTCCTTTGATTTTTTGAAGTTCAACTACCTCTTCTCCAGTGATAAACCGCGCTCCCAATTCTCTGGCTCTTTTATAGAATCCTAATGTTGCCAATAACGGATTTGCATGTCCATCCGTTGGACACCAGCTTGCGCCAGTAACCACTTCTGATAAGTAGGGACAAATTTCCCTTGCCTCTTCGCCTGAAATCATTTTTACGTCCAACCCACATTTCACAGCCCTGTCCGTAAGTCCCTGCAGCGTTTTCATGTGTTCTTCTGTCTTGCCAAGACGAAGGTTTCCTTCCTGATAATATTCTACATCTACTCCAAGTTCTTCATTTAAATTCGGCCATAAATTTTTAATTCCATACATTACTAATGGTAATTCTCTAGGATCACGTCCGGACTGTCTTACGCCACCGCCGTTTCTGGTCGAACCACCGTTTCCAATATTATCACTTGCCTCTAACACAATTACTTTCTGTCCTTTTTTTGCAAGATTATATGCCGCAGAACAGCCAATAATTCCGGCACCAATAATTACTACATCTGCACAATTACTCATTTACTCCACCTCCTCTAAATCATCTGCCATAACTTTCATTTCAATCGGGCGCATAGGAGCCCTTGCTGTTGCAGGTTCTAATTCTGACGGTGATACACCAAGCTCTCTTGCCACGATTCCCTTTACTAGTTTGGCACAAGTCTGTCCCTGGCAGAGACCCATTCCTGTTCTTAGGAATCTTCTGATATCTGTCAGCGTATACATTCCTGCGTGTACTGCCCGCCTGATTTCTCCTTTGGTCACTTCTTCGCAGCGACAGATAATCATATCATCATCATCTGCTTCTATATATTTTCCAATATCTTTACTTCTGTCATTTACCATAATCTACACCTCCGCCTTATAAAATCTTGCCTTCATTGACATATCCGCCGGCACTTTAATCGTAAGAAGATTTGTCTTATCAAATGCAGGTGAAGTACGAACTTCTACTACTTCTGCCTCACATACCTTCTCGCCCGCTCTGTTATAAGCACTTCCCTTTTCACCTTTAACCGGGAGTGGTAAAAATTCGTAAGGCATAGTAACGGTTGCATATCCTTCTTCATAATCATCATTTACCAAAAAAATTGCCTGGCCTGAACAGGATGCTACACACATTCCACAACCAATACATTTCACTGACTCATCAACTGCCGGTAATGATGTGATTTTTTTACCAATCTTAATACATTTCTTAGGGCAGGCATCCTGACATGGATTACATGGTATATTCTGCGTACATTCCATGACAGGGTGAATCCCTTTTGCTTTTCTGACACCCGGAAAGCGTTCAATTTCATCTTCTGCCACGTAACCATTTTTTAAAAGGTTTTCCGAAATCGCACAGCCTTCCTCTGTAACTTCTATCTTCTTACCCCGGTTTTCCGGTGCAAACATTCCCTGGCGGAGTCCTGATAAAGCATTCTCTAATTCCTGCGTCTTTGCATCTAATTCTTCCTTTTCAATAAAGCCAAGACGATATGCTGCTGCAACTCCGGCAATTCTTCCTTCAATCATAGCAGAGCTTGCTTCTTCAATACCGGACACATCACCTGCGGCGAAAATACCAGGGATAGAAGTTTCACCATATTCATCTACCACCGGAACAAATCCTGCTTTCTTTGGATTGTCCTCCATCTGACAGCCGGCCATATTAGCTAACTGTGACATTGGTGACAAACCGACTGCAAGACAAATAGTATCTACGTCAAAGTGTTTTTCCGTACCCGGAATCACTTTCCAATCCGGACCTACTTCACCGATGATAACACCGGTTACATGATCCTCGCCTTCCGCCTTCACAATGGTATGCGACATATAAAACGGTACACCACATCTTGCAACCTTAGAAGCATGGACTCCATAACCACCAACTCTCCCTGCTGCATCTGCAATTGCCACCACTTCACAGCCTGCCTGCAACAACTGATAGCTCACCACCAGACCCACATTACCACTTCCAAGCATCAGAACTTTTTCTCCCGGCATAACACCATGCAAATTCATCATAGTCTGAGCTGCTCCGGCTCCAATCACTCCCGGTAAAGTCCAGCCCTGAAACGTTACCATGTTTTCTGATGCACCTGTAGCAATAATTATGGCGTCACCCTTATAATGCTGCACTTTATCTTTGATTTTTACTGTAATTTCCTTTTCTTGAAACAAACCGATTACAATAGCGTTTAGCACTACCTCTACTCCTGCCTCGGAAGCTTCTTTTAACAGTTCTTCGCCAATGCGAAAACCTCTGACTTTTGCTTTATGTTCCTTGGAACCAAAAAATTTATGTATCTGCTTAAACAACTGACCGCCCGGCTTTGCATTTTCATCAAATACAGCTACTTTCATACCTCTTTTTGCAGCTTCTATGGCCGCTGACAAACCGGCTGGTCCGGCACCTATTACAATCAAATCATATCTTTTCATGTCCTATACCTCCTAATGACTTTTTGCTGAAACCCCATACTGTGTTTCTACCGTCATACCTTCTTCTAATGGTGTAATACAGGTTCTCACATTTGGCTTTCCATTAACTACCATAACGCAGTCTGTACACCTTCCTATCGCGCAGAAAATTCCACGAGGTCTGTCATATTTCTTGGTATGTCTGTGTGTCATTACCCCGGCTGCTCTAAGTGCCGCTGCTATTGGCTCACCTTCATATCCTTCCATTGGTTTTCCATCATACATAAATGTTACTTTCTTTCCCTTTTGCGGTTCTCCTAAAATCGGATGTTCTTTTATTCGCATATCTATCCCTGCCTTTCCATTCTATTTCAAACTTACGCCAATGCCGGTGTATCCCAAAGATTTAGTTTTGTTCCAATTCCTTTTTCTAAAGCATTTCTATATACGATTGTTCCCCATGCCACATCTTCCACTGGCATGCCTCCTACAGAGTAAATAACAATTTCATCTTCTTTCCTATGTACCGGAAGCTTTCCTAACAGTACATCTCCTAAGTCATCAATCTGTTCTGTTGTCATCTTGCCCTCTTCAATTAAATCCATAACATGTACTGCCGGTATAGGTATTGTATTATAAGCTTTCGGTTTCATTTCTTCTTCCCATGCTTCATACAATTTAATATTATCTGTTACGGTTCTTGCGCGATTGATAATGAAATCATCATCAAATCTTAGTGCTGCTGTTGTTTCAATAATTGCACCCGGTTTAATCCATTCCTCTTTAATATATGGATACTGCATCGGATCCCCTGTCGGTGAGGAAGTAGACACTGATACGATATCTGCATCTTTTACCGCCTCTTCTATGGTATCTACTGCATAAGCCTCGACACCCGGAAATTCTTCCTGTACAAATGCAATAAACTTATCTAAAGATTTTTTACCACGACCTTTTATTTTCACTGTCTTGATTCCCGGTCTTACCGCCATAGCTGCTGCCAGCGCTGTCTTGCTCATCACTCCCGGACCTACTATACCAACTACCTTTGCATCTTCTTTTGCAAAATACTTGAAGCCTACTCCCGGAACCGCCCCTGTTCTATAGGCCGATAAAATATTGGCCGACATATAAGCCACTGGAGCTCCGGTATCTTTATCATTTAACGTGAGCATTAAGATGGAACGAGGCAGACCTTTTTCTCTATTTTCTGCATTCGAACCATACCATTTCATTCCTGCCATATCAAACTTGCCGCCTAAATATGCCGGCATTGCCATAAATCTTCTGTCTGGTCCATCTACAGGCATTTCAGGGAATGGGGAAGACTCGGGAAACATAACCATACAACCATGTGAATTTCCGTTAGCGCCACCCATTCGATAGTTACCAACTTTCAAGAGTTTAAACATTTCCTCCATAGCCTCTACACAGCCTTTCATGTCCTTTACTCCGGCATCAATCATATCCTGTTCATTTAAGTATAAAAAATCCACCTTACTGTTCATATATTTTCCTGCCTTTCCTATACACAAAAAGACAAGAATGCCTTTTATCGACACCCTTGTCTTTCTTTGTTTTTATTTATTTCTGTAATTATCTTATTCTTTTTGTTTGATAAAAAATTGTAAAAATCGGAACTTTAAAAAATCTTTGTAAGCATTTCTGATGCAACCTCTTTCGTAATACTAATAGGTGCAAGTCCTGCCAATGGCTCGTTTGCAACCCGCATAGCAAGATCATCTATCTCAACTTTCGCCGATACATACTCTTCTATTCTTTTTACTCCAATCACATCATATGCAAATTTTTTGTATGCCTCTGACGCTTTTTTTCCGATTTCTTCTGCACTTTCACTACCATCGTATTCTGCTCCCAGAATTTCGCCAATGTTCTTTATTTTGTCTGGCAAAGCTGTACTGATTGTTTCTAATACTACTGGGAGTGAATATGCACAGCAGGCACCATGAGGAATATGATACATTCCACCAATTACATGTGCAAGGGAATGCCCTACATGAGCACTTGGATTAGCTAACATCCAACCTGCAAGGGATGCCGCAACATGCATTTTAGTTCTTGCTTCCTTATCTTCACCATTTTTAACAGCTTTCGGCAGATACTTCACTACGTTTTCCATAATAGATTCTGTAATCATATCAGACATGGGATTTGCCAATATGCTTGTATAGCCCTCGGCTGCGTGGGAAAATACGTCAAGCCCTGTCATAA
>JBNMLC010000013.1:0-70824 GCA_050874665.1 Lachnospiraceae bacterium
AACTGCTGTACCTGTTTTCTTCTTGAATTGCTTCCATATATTTTTCCTGCTGTCTGACAAGTTCTTCATAGCTGCTACATGTGTAATGCAGACTATAAATTGTATTCAGATGATTTTGAAAATCATGTTGTTTTCTTCGAATCTCCGTAATTAAATTCTGATAGCCTTCGCCATACAACTGATGCATTTGCAGTATCATTTTCTGCTCTCGCACTTTGTATTGGTTTTTCTGCCACATATAGGTTACAGCACCTAGCAGACAGAGACTTATGGTAATTACGGCATAATGTTCTGGGGATAAGGTAGTCATGACCTTCATAATAAAAATAAGATAAATACTAAATATAAAAATTACCATTAAAAATATACGTAACAAAATCATCTTTTGCTGCATAAAAATTGAACATCTATGCAAATTTACATTTGGAAATATGAGCACTGCAACAAAAAATACAAAACAATTTATCTTTAGATTGTTTAAACTAATAAAACTGCAACAATTAAGTATCAGCCAACAAACTACTTGCAAAATAAGTATAATAACTATATACAATACATTATTAACTATTAATTCCCTTACATGTAGACCAAATTCAGCAATGCAAAAAAGAAATGTAATAAGATATAGTATCCAACTCATTTGAGGAGCTATTATTTTTTCATCAATCGCTTGTAATAAAATTATATCTACTGTAATTACAATAATTGTTTGAATATCTATGTGAAATCTTCTCCCATATAGAGAATAAATACATAAAATAACCGATATAATCTCCAGGAAAAATCCTACACGTTCTATCATATGTATCCTCCTTTTCCCATTATCTTATACCAATTTATTTGTTAATTCAACCTTCCATTATCTGCAAAAAGCTATATTTAAAACTTTATATTCATCCATGTTATATATATTTTTCAAAATTAAGACCTAAGCTCTATCTAAAAATAAAGCTTAGGTCTTTTATCTGTTCAAAATATAATTGCACTCTTATTATTTTATAACATCACGTCTTTCATTTTGAGAATTGATAATTCTCATATACTCTTCTGTCGGAAATGGTAATTCACCAAAAAACAGAAGGCTTGGTATGTCACCAACTATCACTGGTAAACCCATACACACATACACCAACTTAAATGCGTTTTTCCGCATAAATTCCTTTAAAGCCTTCAAACTCAAAACCTCCTTTTATCTTTACTCTTGCTTTCAGTGCTGCAATGCTCAATTGAATAGCATGTAACACCACTATCCAAAATCCGCTTATTACATAACTGCTTTCCGGTAAAATATACATAAATATCATATAGAAAAAAATCACCATAAAAACTTGAATTTTTCGTTTATGACATTGTACAGAGGTCGGCTGTGGACGATCCGCTGATACCACTGGTCCAATATAATATGTAACAACACAACAAATAAGAAGTATTCCTAACATAACTGATTTCGGAAGCTCCAGCATGGGAAGCACATACATGCATAAAAATAAATAGCTAAAAGACATCAGAAAACAGGACCAGTATCTTTTACAATGCATTCCTCCTGTGGCGTTCCGCAAAAGAAAGAGTATAAACACGGAAAAAAGAAAAAGCTTGATACTCTTATGAAATAATAATCCCAGTATAAACAGTTTGCTTATTTCTGAAAGAAATGACATTACAAGATATCGAAATACCACCATCTCCGGTTCCATTTCTTTCGCTTTCTTATCTCGTTCTGCTTTACATAAATTATCAGCCATTTCAACACCTCCTGCATATTTGCTTTGAATTATAGCATTGAATATGGCAGGTGCTGAAAATTCGCCCTAAAAGGCGTGATTTCTATATCGAACGTTCAAAATACGTCAGAAAACAGCAAATATTGTTCTTTCGTTATAAAAAACCACCCATTCCGTTCAAAAAATCTTTTTCGTCTATAATAAGATGTATAATATTCAGTTAAGCTTTTTTCTAAAGTTCCTTAAGGTCTAAGTACTCCTTTACATCTTTCAAATATATTTTTCCAATTTCCATCTGACCAAACCCTCTCTTTAGGACAATATAACGATTCACAAGATCCACAGAAGAAATAAATTTTGTATTCACAAGAATATTACGATTACATTGCACAAAGTCCCTGCTGTCAATTTCCTCAATAATCTTTTTCGTACTTCTATAAGGCATTTCCAGCAATTCATCTACCGTTTGAATTTTAAGCCTGTGAAAATAATTTTCTATATAAACTATTTCCGTAATATTTACGGAAAACAGCAGCCCCTCTTTACGAAAGAAAAGATTTTTATCTTTTTGCCTCTGGGTCGTATATTCTAATGCTTTGGTCAGCACCTTTTTGGCTTCGTCCTCCGAATAAGGTTTTTCTAAGTATGCAAAGCTGCGAATATTCGTAAATGCATACAATTTAGGGTCTGCCAGCGAGGTTGTAAATATAATGGGTGTAAAAGTATATTTCTCAATATTCCTGATTTTCTCTGCAAATTCAATTCCGGAAACATCACCCTTTGCCTTTACATCTAAAATAATATCCAGCAAAAAAACATCAATTGTGTACTGTAACGCTATCTGGTAAGCCTTCGCCTCACTAGACGCCACATGTATTTGTGTTTTCCGGTCTATCTCTTTTATAATCTGTTTCAATCTGACCAGTGCTGCTTCATTATCTTCTACAATCAGTACATTCTTTTTCATAGGAATCCCGTCCTTTCTGCATTCCGTCATTTCATCCTGCTCTAAATCCCAGGCTGCTGTCCAGCACACATTCTCGAAACAATTCGTTCACCGCTGCCTCATACTCAGCCAGACTTTTAGACTTCATCAGTTTCTTCCTTTGTTTGTCGTTATCCTCAAATAAGAAAATCATATAACACCACAACTCTTTCATACGGAACAACACATTTTTTTCTCCAGAGTACATCTTTTTGTATTCTCCATAAAGCCGACTATGAAATTGTCTCAAAATTTCTTTATCCATTCTGTTCTGTTCCAATATCTCCGCCACTAGTGCCGGATTACATACCAGTCCTCTTCCTAACATGGTCATCGTAATTTGCGGAAATTTACCAATAAATTCTTGGTAATCTTTCACTGTAAAAATATTTCCATTGTAACACACTGGATTTTCACTAATCTTGCACGCCTCCTCGAAAACAGTAAGATTAGGCTTATTTTTATAATAATCTTTTTGGGTTCTTGGATGAATGATAAGTTCTGACATTTGATATTTATTAAAAAGCTCCATCAAATGGTAAAATTCCTCCGGAGTATCTTTTCCGATTCTGGTTTTAATAGAAAGCTTCATGTTTGTTCCTGCAAAAGTATCAAAAACCTGATTCAAAAAGATATCCAGTTCCTCGGGTTTTGCCAAAAATCCGGAACCCCGGAATTTTGACACTACCGTGCCGGAAGGACAGCCCAGATTCAGATTGACCTCTCGATAACCTAATTTTTCCAGTTCGCGTATCATAATAATAAAATCCGCTGCATCATTGGTCAAAACCTGTGGAATTAAGTTGATACCAGGATTATTTTCCGGCAAAATATCCCGAAGTTCCTTAGCATTTAAAATAGTCTTTTTCTTAGTTACAAGAAATGGACTGAAATATTTGTCTATATACGGGAACATTTCATTACATAAATTGCGATATGTATGAATCGTAATTCCCTCCATTGGTGCAAAATAAAACTTCATAAAATCTCCTAATTTTCATGGAATCCGTAATCTCTAAGACAAGTACTTTATTTACCAGATGATAACTGATAATATTTTCCTTTTTCCTGCATCAACTGCTCATGGCTTCCCCGTTCAATAATTCTTCCCTGCTCTAATACCATGATACAATCACTGTTTTGAATCGTGGAAAGTCTATGCGCAATCACAAAAGTGGTTCTTCCTGCCATCAATTTATCCATTCCGTCCTGAACCAGTTTTTCTGTTCTGGTATCAATAGAACTGGTTGCCTCATCAAGAATCAAAACTGGTGGATCCGCGATTGCTGCTCTTGCAATGGCAAGAAGCTGACGCTGTCCCTGACTTAAGTTTGCTCCATCGCCCGTCAGTATGGTATCATAACCATTTGGAAGTCTTCTGATAAATCCATCTGCATTGGCTAACTTTGCTGCTGCAACTACCTCTTCATCTGTCGCCTCCAGTCTGCCATAACGAATATTATCACGCACACTCATCGTAAATAAGTGCGTATCCTGAAGAACAATTCCAAGCGAGTGTCTTAAATCTGCCTTTTTTATCTTATTGATATTAATTCCATCATATCGAATCTTACCGTCTTGTATATCATAAAAACGGTTAATTAAATTGGTAATTGTGGTTTTCCCTGCCCCTGTAGAACCTACAAAAGCAATTTTCTGTCCCGGCGTAGCATATAAATCCACATTATGAAGCACAATTTTTTCATCATTATAACCAAAATCAACATCATCAAATACTACGTCACCCTTCAGCTCTACATAGGTGGTCGGATCGCCATTTTGATGTTTATGTTCCCATGCCCAGATACCTGTTCTTTCTTTACATGGTACTAATTTATCACCTTCCCATTTTGCATTTACCAGAGTAACATAACCGTCATCCACTTCCGGTGTTTCATCTAATAGCTTAAATATTCTCTCTGCCCCTGCCATTGCCATAACAATAGCATTTAACTGTTGGCTCACCTGATTAATTGGCATGTTAAAACTTTTATTAAAAGTCAGGAATGATGCAAGAGCTCCCAACGTCAGTCCCGCAAAACCATTTACCGCCATAATTCCTCCCACAATAGCACATAATACATAACTTATGTTTCCAAGCTGTGCATTAACCGGTGCTAATATGTTTGCAAATTTATTGGCATTATCCGCACTTTCAAAGAGTTTGTCATTCAATTCATTAAATTTTTCGACGCTTTCCTCTTCGTGGCAGAACACTTTTACTACTTTTTGGCCTTCCATCATTTCTTCCACATAACCATTCACTGTTCCTATGGCTTTTTGCTGTGCCACAAAGTATTTTCCACTCTGTCCGGCAATCTTTTTGGTAGCAGTAAGCATAATTACAACCATCACCAAAGTCAGCACCGTCAACGGAACATTCAGGGCAATCATACACACCACGACACTGACAATCGTAATTGCACTGGAAAAAATCTGAGGCATACTCTGACTAATCATCTGGCGCAAAGTATCAATATCATTGGTATATATCGACATTATATCACCATGTGCATTCGTATCAAAGTATTTAATTGGAAGGCTTTCCATTTTAGTAAACAAAGAGTTACGCAAATTTTTCAACGTTCCCTGTGTTACATTTACCATAATTCTGTTATATGCATAGGTTGCAAAAATACCAACAACATAAATCGCAGCAACCCTGACGATTTCGTATAACAAATCTGTAAAATCCGGATTTTCTGACTTTAACAGCGGAAGAATATAATCGTCAATCAGGGTCTGCATAAATAAAGTTCCCTGCACATTCGCAAGTACGCTGACAAAAATACAGATTGCCACAAAAATCAGATGGATTTTATATGATTTTAAAATGTATCCCATAAAACGTCGGAATATTTTACCATTATTTTTCTTTTTGCTTTTCATTTATACTTCCCCCTTTCCTTCATCAAAATCACCGTTTCCCTTCGTCTGGGACTCGTATACTTCTCTATAAATTTCATTATTTTCAAGCAATTCCTCGTGTGTGCCAAAACCTGCAATTCTTCCTTCATTCATAACTAAAATACGATCTGAATTCTGTACGCTGGAAATACGCTGTGCAATAATCACTTTCGTTGTATCCGGTATTTCCTCTGCAAATGCCTTGCGGATTTTAGCATCTGTTGCCATATCTACCGCACTCGTAGAATCATCTAAAATCAAAATTTTCGGTTTCTTTAACAATGCTCTTGCAATACAAAGTCTCTGTCTTTGTCCGCCAGATACGTTGCTTCCGCCCTGTTCAATATATGTGTCGTATTTTTCCGGCATTTTTTCAATGAACTCATCGGCACAGGCAAGGCGACAGGCGTGTTCACATTCTTCTAGTGTAGCTTCTTTATTTCCCCAACGGAGGTTTTCTAAAATAGTTCCGCTAAACAATGTGTTTTTCTGTAGTACCACTGCCACCTGATTTCGAAGGGCTTCCATATCATATTCTCTTACGTCCCTTCCCCCTACCAGTACAGTACCCTTTTGCACATCATACAGTCGGCTGATTAGATTCACAAGACTTGTCTTAGCACTTCCTGTTCCTCCAATAATACCAATAGTTTCGCCTGGTTTAATAGAAAGATTGATGTCCTTCAACACAGCCTCTCCGCTCTTATTCTGATAACTGAATTCTACATTTTTAAATGCAATACTTCCGTCTTCTACATCGTAAACCGGGTGTTCCGGATTTTGCAAATCACTATTTTCATTAATTACTTCTGCGATACGTTTTCCACTTGCAACACTCATGCTGACCATAACAAATACCATAGAAAGCATCATCAAACTCATGAGAATATTCATACAATATGTCAGTAAACTCATCAATTCTCCTGTCGTAAGCTGGCTGCCCACAATCATCTTTGCACCTATCCAACTGATTCCCAGAATACATGCATATACAGTAAACTGCATCGCCGGTGCGTTAAATGCCAGTACAGATTCTGCTTTCATAAATATAGACGCAACACCTGTGCTTTCTTTCGTAAACTTTTCTGTTTCATAATCTTCTCTTACATATGCTTTTACAACACGGATTGCTGACACATTTTCCTGTACACTTCCATTTAAACTGTCATATTTTTTAAAACCGACCGTAAAATATTTTGTTGCACCGCGAATAATCAGCATTAACACCGTTCCCAAAGCAATTACTGCAATCAGATAAATAGTTGCCAGTCTTGCATTGATGATAAATGCCATAATCATTGCACAGATTAAACTTGCCGGGGCTCTGGTACACATTCTAAGAATCATCTGATATGCATTCTGCACATTTGTCACATCTGTTGTTAATCTTGTAATTAAGCCCGCGGTACTATATTTATCAATATTAGAAAATGAAAACTTCTGAATATTTTCATACATGGCTTTTCTGAGATTTCTGGCTAATCCTGCGGAAGCGTTAGCTCCATATTTTCCACCCATGATTCCCGCAAACAGACCAATTGCTGCTGCAACAGTCATCAAAGCCCCCATGATGCAAATATGACGAATATTCCCACCTTCTGCCTGAATACCGTCATCTATGATAGAAGCCATCATTAAGGGTATGATTGTTTCCATCAAAACCTCTAACATCATAAATACTGGCGTCAAAATTGAAGATTTTTTAAATTCTTTAATTTGTGCCACTAATGTTTTTAACATTAATTTTCACTCCTTACATTACATTTTTTTGAATTTTATATAATAATTTTAAAAACATTTCTTTTTCTTCCTGAGAAATATCTTTTTGCATCTCAGCTTCCAGTTCAGATATTTTTCCGTTCATTACTTTCTGAATCTGAATTGCCCGTTCCGTTAATACAAGTTTCTTTAGCCTTGCATCTCTTGGAACACATTCTCGCACAATCAGACCATCTCTCTCTAACAGTTGAATAATCTCGGTAACACTGGAGCGCCGAATACCAAATGAATCCTCTATGTCTTTTTGAAACACCTCCCTTTTTTCACTCTCTTCCCAAATATATTGAAGAACTCTGCCCTGAGTATCTGTAAGCCCAAGAGCCTCAGATGACGCCCGCATTCTTCTTTTTATTCGATTAGATAGCACTATGATTTCTTTTCCTATGTAATTTCCCATATATACCCACCTCTTGCAATTTGTTAGTTTCCTAACATAGTTTTGCATAAAAAAATTTTCTTGTCAAGAGATAGTTTACAAACGAAAGCAGTAGTTCCTGTAAACGGAGAAGTAAAGCCTTTTGTAGAAAGGAACAATCATATTGTCGCTCTTCGATATGTGGAAACAACCGGGGAAACTGCAGATCGCATAATCAAAAGCGTGTCATCAGAGTATTCCTTTCGCATCTTTTTCTTAAGATGTTGTATGACTACTTTTTTGAAAATTTCTATCTGCGGTTTCTTCCCCATTTTTATACTGCATTTGTAATTCGTAGGAATTTTTATCTTACCTTAGATAAAAACTCCCGTAATCTTGCATTCTTTGGATTCTCAAAAAATTCTTTTGGTTCGCTGTCCTCCTGAATATTCTTTTCATCTATAAAAAGCACTCTGGTTGCAACATCTCTTGCAAATCCCATTTCGTGTGTTACCACAATCATAGTCATGCCTTCGCGAGCCAATTCCTTCATAATTTCCAGCACTTCTCCCACCATTTCAGGATCTAACGCAGAGGTAGGCTCATCAAACAAAATAACATCTGGGTTCATCGCCATTGTTCTTGCGATTGCAATACGCTGTTTTTGCCCTCCGGACAAATTGCCCGGATAAGCATCTGCTTTATCAGAAAGTCCTACTCGTTCTAAAAGTTCGTCTGCCTTTTTAGAAGCCTCCTCCTTCTCCATAACCTTTAGCTTTGTGGGTGCCAACATAATATTTTCCTTTACCGTCATGTTTGGAAATAAGTTAAACTGCTGAAACACCATTCCTATTTTTTCACGCACCAAATTGATATTTGTTTTCTTATCTAAAAGATTGATTCCTTCAAAAATAATAGCTCCGGATTCTGGTTTTTCCAATAAGTTCATGGAACGAAGAAACGTTGATTTTCCACAACCGGAAGGTCCAACGATGGCAATCACTTCTCCTTTGCAAATACTTGTATTAATATGATCTAGCACCATGTGTTTACCATATGATTTGCACAAATCTTTTATCTCAATTAACACTTCTTTATCTTGCATCCTTCTTTAACCTCCTTTCTAAGCAGCTCACTCCTGCTGTCAAGAGCATTACTATAAGTAAATATACCACTGCCACTGAGCATAAAGGTATCAAAGCTTCATAAGTATTGCTTCGAATAATATCCCCCGCCTTAGTTAAATCTATCAGCCCAATGTAGCCCACAATAGAACTTTCCTTCAACAAGGCAATAAATTCGTTACACATCGCCGGCAAAGCGTTTTTCACTGCCTGCGGAAGAATAATATAGCTCATGGTCTGTGCGTAATTAAAGCCAAGACTTCTTCCTGCTTCAAACTGCCCTATCTCTATGGACATAATTCCTGCACGTACCGCTTCTGCCACATAAGCTGCGGAATTTAAACCAAACGCAAGGACTGCAGCAATAAGAGGATTCACCTTAATCGAAGCAAACACCACATAATACATAATCAACAATTGCACCATCATAGGTGTTCCACGAAATACGGTCAGATATATTTTTGCAATGGTATTTAAAACTTTAATGACTGCTGTTTTCTCCTCATTCCTATCATTAGCAACGCGGATAATGGCAAGCACAAAGCCCAGAATAATACCAAATATACCTGCGCATAATGTGATAATGACCGTATTTAATAAACCTTGAGGAATATATTTCCATCTTCCCTGTTCCACAAACGCCTGAGAAAATTTTTCTTTTAACGATAGTCCTTCTGACTCACCACCATTATTTACAATGATAACCTGTTTTGCAGTTGTGTAAGCTTCTGTAAAATCGATATTTTTTAATCTGTCCTCTGTGACAGTCATACCTGCAACACCAATATCAGCCTTACCGGATTGTACCGCAATAATAATAGAATCAAACTCCATGTCTGAAATAACTAACTTCATTCCCAGTTCGTCTGCAACTGCTTGTGCCATATCCACATCGATTCCTGTAGCAACACCATTTTCATAATATTCATATGGAGGAAATGCCGCATTTGTTGCCATCGTCAGTGTTCCATTTTCTCTTGTAGTACCTTCTAAGGATTGATACGGTGTCTTTCCTTTGGTATCATCACCTATATAATTGTTAATAATGTTCGCCAAAGTACCGTCTTTCTTCAGTTTTTCTAATGCTTGATTGATGGACGCAGTCAATTCTTTATTTCCTTTTGCTACACAAATTGCATATTCTTCTACTGCAAATTCTTCTTCCAAAATGGACAATTCCGAATTCTTTTTTATAAAGGTCAATGCAGGCTGCTCGTCAATAATGACACAATCCACTTTCCCCTGCTTTAATGCCTGCACCGCATCGGTTCCCTTATTAAAGCGAATAATCTTTGTCCCTGCTTCGTCCCCTTCATAATCTGAAGCATAAATGTCGCCTGTTGTTCCAATCTGTACCCCTATTTTTTTCCCCTCTAGGTCATCCACACATGTAACTGTCAAAGCCTGTACAGACTCACTTTCCTGTTTTTGGCATCCCGTAATAATAACCATAAATAACATAATCACGGCAATGCACATAAAAAAGCAGCGCAAATTTTTCTTTCTTGCCTGCTGTAAAGAGTGCTTTTCTTTCATGCTTTTATCCTTTCTTTCATTTTTTCCTTACGGACACTATCATACTGTATTTTGGTCAGATTCTCAATCTTTTTCTTTGTTTTCCCCACTGGTATTTTTTATTTTAAGTTTCGATAGGTTAAGATAGCTTCTTATCCTTTCTAATTTGACAGTCTAATGGTGCCGTGCTATGATTCTAGTTAGCAAAAACTAACCGAACAGTAAGGAGTATTCAAAATGAAGATATATGCATTTGGAGATGCAAACAAACCGACCATCATGTTATTTCCCGGAACCTGTTGTTATTGGAAAACCAATTTTGGGCATGTATTAGAACCTTTGCAGAAACATTTCTACACATTAGTTGTCAGCTACAGTGGATTTGATGAAACAGAAAATTCCACCTTTGTCTCTGAATTGGACGAAGTAGAACATGTGGAACACTATATCACAAAGCATTTGAAGGGAAGACTCTTCGCCGCCTATGGCTGCTCACTTGGCGGCTCATTTGTCTCACTACTGGTGAGCAGACAAAACATCCATATTACTCATGCCATCATCGGTTCAAGTGATATGGATCAGGCTCCAAAGTGGCTGGCAAAAATTGAAACTGCAATTATAATGCCTCTCTTTTATCCGCTTATCACAGGAAATGGAGGAGGACTTTTTAAAAAAATATTTGAAAAAAAGATGAATCAGGGAAATGACAGTTCCGACTACATGAAGCGCTTCATGACGATTATGGGGGCTGGCAGTGGAATAGATTTCTCATTTATAAAGAAGGAATCCATGAAGAATCAATTCTGTACCGATCTGTATACCCCAGTTGGCGAGCATATTCATGTTCCGGGAACGACCATTCATGTATTTTATGCCAAAAAGATGGGAAAAAAATATCTTTCCCGTTACTTAAAATATTTCTCAAATCCAGATATCTGCGAATTTGACCTGCAGCATGAAGAACTGCTGCTCGACGCAGAGCATTGGACAAAGGAAGTGTGCCGCGTATGCAAAATAAATGAGTTATAATCTGTGTCGGTACAATTCCCTTATTTTCCATAAAGGTAATTGCTCACTGCCAGAATGTCATTGAAGCTGATGGGGACGATGATTGTAATCCACTAAACTGGTAAAACAAATTATCGAGCATTGAATCATATCCCCTGGCTTCACGCCAGCCTTTCACATAGATTGCTGTGCTTATAAGTGCTGTCAGGCAAAACTCCTATACTTCCTCAAATGCCTCCTTAATGCTGTCAAAATGCAGGAACTTTCCCTCCTTAGCAATCTCCGCTATCTCATTTACCGTAGCAAACATATAGCCATCCGTTTCTTCTTCCTGCATATGCAAATCCTCTTCGGCAATCTCTCCGGTAAAGCGATACACGTCTACAAAATAATTATCCCCTTCTTCCGGATTCTCTCTTCTATATGTAAATAAAAATTCTTTCTCAAAGTTAGACACATCTAATCCTGTTTCTTCTCTGACTTCTCTCAATACCGCCTCTTTTGAATCCTCTCCCGCCTGTGCAGCACCGCCTGACACTTCCCAACAGCCTGCAGCCCATCGCTTTGTCATAACCCGCTTGGTAATCAGGAATTTTCCATCGTTTCGTCGAACTACCCCCAATACGGTTAAATGATATTCTCCATCTTTAAGATGAAAATCATTACGCTTCATGGTACGCCCTGTTCTTTGCTTGTTTTTATCATAAATATCCCAAAGTTCCATTGTCTGTCTCTCTGCCTTTCATTTTTTCTCATGTTTTCTAATTATTATACCACAAGCTCTTCTCATACTCTACCATAGAATCATAAAAATATTTTTAGTAGACTTTCCGACAAACATATGGTATATTTTACAAAAAGGGAGGTGAACGTTGTGCAAATCAAATACAGAAAAGTAATAAGTTACTTTTTAATCACACTTATGCTTTTTTCAGGAATATTCTGTGAAAATATTCTGGAAGATTCTTTTTTTGGTTACACAACATTAGCTCACTCCGAAGCGTCTATCACTTCATATAATGATGCACTAATCGAAACAGCAGCCTGCACCAGCGAAATGCTCGGTGTCCGTACTCTGTCTTTTGTACAACAAGTTGCCAATAAATCTACGCAAAAAACGGTTTTCGGATTGATTTTAGATTGCATACTTCTGGATTCTGTTTTACATATTTTTTCTAGCTTTTTTATTGTAATAATTCATATTGTGCAGTTTAGAATAATGTATGGTCACACTATTCTGGTAACTTATATTCATAATAAGGATGGAAAAAAGCAACTATCCTCTATCTCAATTTAGCCTATGCCAGCATAGGTTTCTTCGTATACCCATAACAAAATTATATAACCGTATGAAAGCGTATTTGATTTCTTAAGAAATATTGAATATGCTCATTTTAGTACGTTTTTTAGGAGGATAGATAGTATGTTTGAAAACATTTTTGTAATAATACTGACTGTTTTTGCTGTAGCTGCTGCTGCTTTTGGATGGTGGCTCGAAAACGGCAAGTCTGACAAAGATAATACTAACAAAGATAAGGAGTAAGGAATATGAGAAAAACAAAAGTAATATGCACCATTGGTCCCGCATGTGAAAATGAAAATGTATTAAAAAATATGTGTATTGCAGGCATGAACGTTGCCCGACTGAATTTTTCCCACGGAACTCACGAGGAACATAAAACTAAAATTGATTTAGTTAAAAAAGTGCGCACAGATCTAAAAATGCCCATTGCAATCATGTTAGATACTAAGGGACCAGAATATCGCATCAAAACTTTTGAAAACGGTAAAATCATGCTTTCGCAAGGCGATACTTTTATCTTTACAACGGATGATGTGGTCGGCACTCAACAGCGTGTTTCTGTAAACTATGACCACTTAATTGAAAATCTGAATCTTGGTGATTTAATTTTAGTAAACAATGGACTAATTGTCTGTAAGGTAGTTAAATTAACTAAAAGTGATGCTATCTGCGAAGTTATCGTGGGTGGTGAGCTATCTGACAGAAAAAGTATGAATTTCCCAAATAAAGTAATGAATCACAGCTTTTTAAGTGAACAGGATAAAAAAGATTTACTGTTTGGAATTGAAAATGATGTTGACTTTGTAGCTGCTTCGTTTGTTTCAACCAAAGCGGATGTACAAAGTTTAAGGGATTTTCTCGATGCCAATGGCGGAAGCAATATTGACATTATTGCAAAAATAGAGAATCGCTCCGGTGTAGAGCATATTGAGGAAATCTGTGAAATTGCAGATGGTATTATGATTGCCAGAGGTGACCTCGGTGTAGAAATTCCTGCTATGGAAGTTCCCTCAACTCAAAAATACCTCATTAACAAATGTCGAATGCTTGGAACTCATGTAATTACTGCAACGGAAATGTTAGAATCCATGATTTATAATCCAAGACCTACCAGAGCCGAATTATCGGATATTGCGAATGCCGTGTATGATGGCACCTCTGCTGTGATGCTCTCCGGTGAAACCGCCGCTGGAAAATTTCCTGCAAAATCAGTTCAATATATGGTGGAGACCGTTGAGTACACAGAACAACGTATTGATTACAATAAACGGTTTAAGGGCGAAGAATTTGAAATATCCAACAATTTAGATGCCATCTCTCACTCTGCCTGTTCAATGGCAATTGATGTGAAAGCAAAATGCATTGTTGTAAATTCACTTAGTGGTCGTACCGCAAGAATGGTCAGTCGCTTTGCCTGCCCTGTAGATATCATCGGAATGACAACGGCACAAAAAGTATGGAGAAAATTAAATCTTAGCTGGGGTGTAACTCCAGTGCTATGCCAAAAGTTTGATTCCATGGAAGATATGTTCCAGAATGCAATGAAAATATCAAAAGAAGTCTTTCATCTGGCAGAGCAAGACAATGTGGTACTGACCGGAGGATTATTGAACGGAAAAACAGGAAATACCAATATCATAAAAGTGGAAAGGATTGATTAACATGACCCTCACACATTTCATGGGGTTACTCGGTGGGCTTTCATTATTTTTATATGGCATGCAAATGATGAGTTTTGGCTTAGAATCCGCTGCCGGAAATAAAATGAAGCTTATTTTAGAAAAATTGACCACAAATCGCTTTATCGGCGTATTGTCAGGTGCTTTTATTACCGCAATTATTCAGTCATCTTCTGCCACTACCGTTATGGTCGTTGGCTTTGTCAATTCAGGAATGATGACACTTAGACAGGCCGTCTGGATTATTATGGGTGCCAACATAGGTACCACCATAACCGGACAGTTGATCGCATTAGATGTAGGAATCATTGCTCCATTCATAGCCTTTTTAGGCGTTGCCGCTGTAGTATTTTTCAAAAATGAAAAGTTGAATCATATTGGAGAAATTCTTGCCGGACTAGGTATTCTGTTTATCGGCATGGATATGATGAGTAACGCCATGAAACCACTAGGTGAATCAAGCGAATTTATAGGACTTCTGACAAAATTTGAAAATCCTTTCCTCGGCATCCTGACCGGTACCATATTTACCGCACTGATTCAATCCTCCTCCGCCTCTGTTGGAATTCTACAGGCATTGGCAGGAAGTGGGGTCATTCAGCTAAACAGTGCAGCCTTTATACTTTTCGGACAAAATATTGGTACCTGTATTACGGCTCTTTTAGCCTCAATTGGAGCCGGAAAAAATGCAAAGAGAGCTACGCTGATCCATATTATGTTTAATGTAATTGGTACTATTTTATTCACAATATTATGCCTTAGCACACCACTTATTTTACTAATTCAGAAGCAAACTCCTGACAACGTGCCTGCACAGATTGCTAATTTACATACATTATTTAATGTAGTCACGACAATTCTTCTGATTCCTTTTGGTGTATGGCTGACAAAGCTTGCTGTGCTTTTGTTAAGGGACGCACCCGAAACAGAAAGCCCGCTAAGAACCAATTATTTGCTTGATATCAAACACATTAATACGGAAAAGCTCGGAACTTCTGTTATGTATATGGAAAGCATTAAAAAAGAATTATTACATATGCTCGAAATGGCAAAAGAAAATGTACATTCTGCATTTGACATTTTTACAAATCGAAACGAAACGGTTATAAAGGAAATTGAAGAACGGGAAGATTATGTAGACTATCTGAATAAAGAAATATCAAAATACATAACAAATGCAATGACCTACGACAATACTACGAACGGAAGCCAGATGTTTAACTCTTTCTTCACCATCACAAGTAATATTGAACGAATCAGTGACCATGCCGTAAATATTGCAGAATATTCTGGTATGATTAAAGAAAAACAAATTCACTTTTCGGAACATGCTATTTTAGAAATAGGAGAACTCCAAAACATTTGTGATAAGGTGTTAGAACAATTATTGAAAGAACACACAGATGTCATTGACTGGCATGAAAAAATAGCCTGCATGGAGCAAAAGATAGATGACATCACTGTTGCTTACCGCAATAATATGTTTGCCCGCATACAACAAGGCTCCTGCTCTGATGAGGGAAGTATTTTATTTTCTGAAATGCTCACAGACTTTGAACGTATTGGCGACCATGCATTAAATATTTCGAATGAAATGGTCAAGATTCGAATGATTGAAAACAAATAATCGTATACAAAAAGATATCGCTTTCCAAAACAAAGCGATATCTTTTTTATTAAAATTTTATCCTCTATATAACGCTCAAAATTCCCAACGACTTTAACAATAAAATCACTAACAAAATTGGTGCAATATAACGAATCATTACGATATACAGCTTCCTTCTGCCAAACTTATAGCCGCTCTTTTCTACTTCTTCAATCACCACAGCAGGTTTTACAATCCAGCCAATTACAATACATGTTCCAATGGCTACCAATGGCATCAGACAATTATTGCTGATGTAATCCATAATGTCTAAAATCTGTGCATGTGCACCATTGGGCAAAGTAATATCAAAATATAATTTGTTATAGCCAAGACATACGAAAATCCCTCCTGCCAAAGCAATGACTGTTTCGATGGCTTCTGCTTTTATCCTGGAAATATGAAATTTATCCATAATACTGGCTACTACCGCCTCCATGACAGAAACTGCACTGGTAAGAGCTGCAAATAATACCATAGCAAAAAACAGACACCCTACAATATTTCCTACCTTCCCCATAGAAGCAAAGACTTTAGGCAAAGACTCAAACATTAAACTTGGTCCTGATGCTGCCATTCCTTCCCTTCCCATAAAGGTGTATACCGCCGGAATAATCATTACCCCTGCCAGAAAAGCAACTATAGTATCAAATATTTCAATCTGATTAATCGACTTGCCAAGATTGGCATCATCTTTCACATAGGAGCCATACGCAATCATAATTCCCATTGCAACGCTAAGACTAAAAAACAACTGTCCCATTGCATCCACTAAGATTGTAAAGAAGCCCTTCACCGTCAATCCTTTAAAATCAGGAATTACATAAATCTTAAATCCGTCCAGTCCTGTTCTGGTGACTCCGGAAGCATCTGTGTAATCTATTGTAACAGAGAAAATAGAGATTCCAACCACCAATAGCAACAATATAGGCATAAGTACTTTTGAGAAAGACTCAATCCCCTTATTGACTCCCCGGAATATAATAAATGCTACTACTAACAGGAAAATTATCATCAATACAACGGGCTGCACTTCTCTGGTAATATATTCGGTAAAATAGCCGTCTGTAGCTGCGCTGCTTCCATCTCCTGTCAGATATGCGATAAAATACTTCACAACCCAGCCCCCAATCACACAATAATACGGCATAATAATCACCGGTATCAGGCTGGCAATCACTCCTAAAAAGCCCCATCTCGGTTCCAGCTTCTTATATGCCGTCAATGGACTTTGCTTTGTCTTTCTCCCTATCGCAATTTCTGTCGTAAGCAAGGTAAAGCCAAAGGTAAGTGCCAATACCAGGTATAAGGCGAGAAAAAGTCCTCCTCCGTCCTTTGCTGCCAAATAGGGAAATCTCCAAATATTTCCTAAACCTACTGCACTTCCGGCAGCCGCAAGCACAAAACCGAGGGAACCTGAAAACGAATTTCTATTTTTTTCTTTTTTCATCTTTCTATTTAGGTGATATCACCCTTCTCCTTTTCATAATATTTTCTCTACTGTTTAATTAAGGCTTTTTTACCCATAAAAAAGCAAATACCAAAGAAGATAATCCCATACACGGTAGTAATTGGTGTGGATAAACCAACCAAAAACAGCGATGTGTCCGGCAATTTTGACATAAAAAGAGCCACCGGAATACGAATACACAATGCTGAAGTAATTCCCTGCACCATAACTGGAATGCTGTTGCCAAAGCCATTGAAATATCCAATGCAGCTAAACAAAATACAGGTCAAAATACACTCTATGGAAAATCCCCGCAGATAATCTGCACTCTGAGCAATGACCGCTGCATCAGCGGTAAAAAGAGCAGACATTCTTCCACCACCGAAAAATCCGGCAAGAAACATCAAAACTCCTACACAACAGCCCGAAATAATTGCTGTCTTTAAGCCTTTCCATGCTCTGTCCACCTTTCCTGCCCCCACGTTCTGGGCAACAAAAGCAGAAACACTCTGCATTACAGAAGATGGCACTAACATAATAAAGGAGACTATTTTTTGTGCAACTCCATATCCGGCAGACGGCATAAGTCCCATATGATTAATAATAGAATTAATTACAAGAAACGAAATTTGCACCATAGTTTCCTGCACAGCAATGGGCACGCCTACATTTAAAATTGCCTTTAACTCCCGCGTATAAACCTTGCACTGTTTTTTGGAAAATACAATCGGCATTTTCTGTCTTCGAAGCACCCATGCAGACACAATCACCGATATCAACTGTGCCAATACTGTTGCCAAAGCTGCACCTGCTACATCCATGTTACATACTCCAACCAATAACAAATCACCTACGATATTTACTACACATGCAATTCCTACAAAAAGGAGTGGCAAATTTGCATTTCCTACACCACGAAGTACACTGCTGATTACATTGTATGCAATAATGACCATGATTCCTCCGGAACAAATGCGTAAATAAAGAATTGTCTTTGCTACCGATTCCTCAGGAACCTGCAAAAGCTGTACAATATTCCCGGCAAATACTTCCAGCAATACCGTAAGCACAATTCCTATCACAATAAATAATATAATTGTAGTACCTACTGCATTTCCTGCATCTTCCGGACGTTTTTCGCCGATGCGCTGCCCAATGATAACTGTTGAGCCCATAGCAAGACTGGTGATAATAAAAGTAATCATCTGCATAAAGCTACTGCCTGTCCCAACCGCAGATATGCTAGACGCATCACCAAACTGTCCCACTACTAAAAGATCCACTGCTCCATATGCTGCCTGCAATATCAATGCTCCCAATACCGGAATTGCAAAACGAATGAGGGAACGGAATACCGATCCCTCTAAAAAAGAAATTTCTCCTTTCGATGTAACGTGTTTTGATTTACTTTGCATTCTTTAAAATATCCTTTCTCTGTACCTTCACAACCTTGCTCCAGGCTCCATAGTATTTCTTTCCATTTACTTTGGAATACGCCCGGATTTTTACATAATAGGTCTTTGTACTCTTTAATTTTTTCACAGTTGCTGATTTCTTACTCTTTTTCACTGTCATTTTTATGACATTTTTATGAAACTTTTTAGAAGTACAGCATTGTATTTCATATCCACTCGCTTTGACTTTTTTCCATTTTAAAGTAACCTGCTTTTCTTGTGCCAAAGTACTTATCACTTTCACCTTATCCGGTTTTGTCATGACTTTTAATGTGGTATATGGTGTGTATATTGTTTCTCCATTTTCTTTCTTGTAGGCACGAATGCGGAATTTATAAGTCGTACCTGCCTTTAATTTATGAATAGTGGCTGCCTGAGCGGAACCTTTCTTAAGGGTTGCTGCCTCTTTCCACTGCTTAGCATGATATTGCTCAATTTCATAACCTTGTGCCTCTTTTTCTTTGGTCCATGTCAATTTGATTTTTGTAGTATCATTCTTGCTGATTTTAAAGTTCTTCAATCTCTTTTGTGTAAACGTGTTATCTGCACTGCTTGTTTTCTGCGTTGTCAGTGTAACTTCATCCGCATACTCTCCTTCATAAATTCCCTCTTCATCAGATAAATACGCTGCAACCTTATACTGATATTTCGTATTTCCATTCAAACCGGAATCTACATAAGAAGTATCTTTCACACTGGCAATGTTTACCCACTTTTTCTGTTCCGGATAATAGCGGTATACAGCATACCCCTCTGCCCCTTCTGCCACATTCCAGCTCAAAGACACAGAACTTCCCTGTACTGTACCCGAGAGATTTGTAATCTTTTGTGGAACAACCACTGCCTTTAATCCCATTTGATAGTTAGCATCATCATTCACTACCACATTTAATTTAGAAATTCCTATTTTTAAGGCCTTTACGACTGCATATCTAGTTACCTGATCAACCTCTCCGCTTTCTATCACTTCTACAATAGAAGTATCATATGGAATCCACACAAGATCAGGCTCGGAAGCTGCCTCCGTTTTAATGGTTGCCGTAATTTTTTTGCTCTCACCGACCTTAAATAAATGAAGATTCTCTGCAGCAATACTATCTACGTTTACATATACAGGTGTATGTACTGTCAACTGACTGCTTTCCGGTCCCGGGAAAATGATATCGTCCACCGTTTTGTATGGAATGACACTGACCAAGTAATCTTTGTCACTTTCTAGTCCGCCCAGAGTATACTCTGCATACATAGTGCCATTTTCATCGGATACCAGATTAACCTGTTCCATCGAAAGAATCATTTCCTTCTTCTGTCGATCCACCTTGTACATTACTTTAAATCCGTCCTGCTGCTCCTTATTCTCCACTTTCCATTTCATATGAACAGACTTAATCATAGGCTCTGCCTGAATATCATTTCCAATTTTTGGATAGTCATAGACCAAAACCGGAATGGTCTTTTCGTATCCTAAATCGTCTTCTCCTTTCAAAATCAGATTTGCCATACCTTCTTTTACCCCTGTAATGTCAAGCTCATAATTGTCACCTTCGGGTGCCATGTCCTTCACAGTAAATATTTCTTCATTATCTGATCTGTAAGAGGACGGTAACGAATTTTTAGAACAGTATACGCCCATATGGGCTGTGCCACCCGGATTGACACCTACACTTTCCACTCCATTGGTATTAAATTTAGAAATTACTGTATTGCTGTATGTCGTAATAGAAATTTCATCTGAACATGTTTCATATATATGGGAGAATGAATTGCTGTCCCAACGTTCTAAGTATGGAGCGATTTTATATTTATACGTTTTTCCTGCTTCTACATAGGAGCCCACTTTTGTACTATATGCCTCATATGTTGTGGCATTTATATCTGTATTCTTTGCCACCTGCTGATATCCATTTCCCTCTCCCTTATCGCAATAAATAAGATATCCATTGATATTTTCCTGTGGCTTCCATTTCAGACTAATAGAATTATGTGTATAGGAAACAGAAATATCGTCCGTTTCTATCTTATTAGGCTGTACCCAGACACTGCAGCCTCCATAGCATTTTTCATTCATGGAATATGCATGGATTTCACAATATCCTGCATTCACTGCCTGAACCAGTCCATTTGCATCTACGGTTGCAACCTCTTCATTCGTGCTGACCCATTTACTTATTCCTATATTGGTAGCATCTTCCGGTATGTAGCTGCTTACTTCTAACTGTATACTGTCTCCGATTTCCACACCTTTATTCGCCCAGTTATTATCAATCTCATACTGATAATCATACCAGTCTGAATGATTTAATGTAATTTTCTTTACCGTCAATGGCTCCACTTTTACATGAATACTTTTAGAGAGGTTAGTTCCGTCTAACGTAGAACAGATAATATCTGCTTCTCCCTCGCCAACTGCTTCAATCACCCCTATCGAAGTTACTGTTGCAACATTGGAGTCTGTAGAGGTCCATGCCACACTCTGAGATGCCTTATCCACCGGCAACACATCATAAACTGCTTTATATTTCTTTGCTGTCTGTAAAGTAATATCATCTTTTTGTAAATTGATTCCTGTGGCAAATCCTTTTACAAAATGAATGTTACATTTCCCAAACAAAGCATACGCATCTTTTTTCTGTGCTCCATCCACAGGCAAGGCATATACCGTAACCTCACCGTATTTCTTTCTTGTCACAATTCCGTCATCTACACTGGCAATTCCATTTAACGAAGTGTACCATACAAGCTGTTTATCGTTTGTAACTGCCTCGTCTGTGCACTCACCTTCTTCATTCAAATGTCCTGCTTTTACAATGGTTCCTAAAGATACCGACGGCTGGTCTGTAAAAATATCCGTCTGCACGGCTCCATCTTTTGTAATCTCTACACTGGTGCAAACCGTATCTTCCGGATTGAGTGTATAATCCTGATTCTGATTATTTGCTACCTCCAGATTTACAATACCTTCCTCTTTACTCACTTCTGCATCACTGCTTACTTCATTGACCGTACATGCATAGGAAGCATAGGAGCTTGCCCCCTGGAAAATATTATTGGTACAGACGGCCTTTTGCACCGTAGCTCCATGAAAGAAAAGTCCTTTTATAAAATCCGTTTCTTTTGGGTGTTCCATATCTTTCCATATCCAGTAATATTTATTCGGAGCCAGATAAGTATTTCCACTGAAGTTGACTTCCTTTAAAGTTCCCTGTATCTTAGCAACATGGTTCCAAATATCATTTTTTCCATAAGCACGCTTATAATCCACAATATAGTTTCCGGTAAAATTAACTACCTCATCAGTATCTCCACCGCTAAAATACATCACTTTCTCAAGATTACCATAAGAAAGAAGTACATTGTTGCGAACTTCCGCCAAACCATTTGCCAGAGAACCAAGATAACCAAGATTTATGTATGTATTGCCTTCGTAAGTTCCAGACAAATATCCCATATTTCCTAACCAGGTATCGGAAACAATCCTGTTCCCCCTGACTGTTGCTTTTCCTCCTAAAATTGCTGCTTTTCCCATTGTTTTATCTCTATCCGTAAGATAAATCTCATTATTCTGAATAAGCACTCTGTCCGGGTCGCTTACGCTGGAGTCAAAAAGATATGCACCCATGTTGTCTGTACAACGAATATCTATCATATTTTCTTCCATCACGCAGTTTTCAATGCCATTTCCAAAGGTCATAAATTTAGAATCTAAATCTGCAATAAAGTGATTTCCTTTGATATAAATGTCACTGACATTTTTAGAGTCATTGTAGGTAACTGTAAAACACATCGTACGCCATCCGCCTGCCGCCTTCTTATCCAATGGCTGATAAGAATACATTGTGTTATTCACGAAATACACATTCCGTATAAAAGATGCATCTTTATTCTGACGAGAAGAGAAAATGCCTACTTGCTCATCTCTGGCATCGGAGTGTAATTCACAATTCATAATGGTGATATTTTCTTCTCCTCTGCTATAGAAGTCCAACACTCCTAAATTGGCACCCCGGTAGGTAGAACACATTAACTCTAATTTACAACTGTCCAGTGTCATATTTTTATTACCGGAATAATATGTAAGACTGGAATATTGTTTATCCACATAATAATCCTTCGAGAAGGTCTCCTGCGGAATATTTAAATTCACCCGATATGTGTACACGTTATTGCAGTCTACAAATACCATCTGCCGCATATAATTCCAACCGTCAACTTCCCTTGCCTCTACCAGAAAATCTGCCATATACAAGTCAGTGGCACCCCATATGGTAAAGAAAAATTCATAATATCCTATTCCTTTACGGTAATCGTTGTCCGTAAAAATAACTGATTTATTTCCCTCACCAACAAAATTCACATTCGAAACATTTAACTGAACCTGATCGGTACATTTATACTCTCCACATGGCAAATACACAATCGAACGAAAGACATCTTCATTATTCTTTGCATACTCTGCTGCCAGACCAACTGCCTCATTAATCTGAGTATGTTCTGCTTCCTGTCCATCACCCTTTGCACCCAACTGCTTCGGATTGATAATTCCCCACTTTTTGCCGTCAATAATCTTCGTATCCAGAATAATGTTTGCATAAAGTCCGTTCGCAAGTTCAATACTGCCTGTGGTTTTGGTATCTGATAACAGGTAGACAGCTCCGCCCTGATCTCCCTTTTCGTAAAATCCGGCAGTCTGAACAACTCTTCCTTTCTTTAAACGTACATCGGAAGCTTCTATCATCTGCTGTGCTGTTTCCAATTCTGCAAACACACTTCCATCATATGTCGTTCCAAATGGAAATGTCTTTAAGAATTCCGTATCCATATTTCGGTACACCTGCATGGTCGAAAGTGGAAGCTCACTTTCTGAAACCTCTTTGTACTCTGCCAAAACTGTTCTTTCATTATTCAACAGCAACGCCCCCGCAAATGCCGTTAAAAAAAGAAGAGTCTTTATTTTTTTACTTATCATTGGTCTTTTTATCATATGATTTTACCCCCTTATTATATAGCTTGGATTAATCGTCACACGCCTTTTCGAAATCATATGGCTTCATCGTTTCCTGATTTCTATATTCATGTTTTTCGTAATAGCCAATTAATCTTTTTTCCTCATCCCTCAGTGCCACCATATAAACATCCTTATTCTGTTTTTCATTATGAAATGTAAAAATCCGATTATGCTGCTCTGACTCTGCAAACCACGCCACAATGCGAGCTATCTTTTCCCCCGACTCCTTATTGTGACAATTCAAAAGATTTTTACCTATCAGCTTATCACCACCCCGTTTTCCATAATTTTTAACTGCTGCCGGATTCATATATACAATCTCATGCTGCAGATTACAGAGCACGATTGCACACTTATCCTGATCTATCACACTTTTAAAAAACGAAACATCTGAAAATATCATATCATTAATTCTCCTTATTGTCTACTTAGCATTGGTGCTAAGCTAATGCTTTATAACACCATAATCAAAGTTCCTATCGTAATCAAAACACAACCTACAAAAGATTTTCGTGTAAATTCCTCATGCAAAAATACAAATGCTAAAATTAATGTAATAACAACACTTAACTTATCAATCGGAACTACTTTTGATGCCTGACCTGTTTGTAACGCCTTGTAATAACACAACCATGATGCACCGGTTGCTAGACCTGACAAAATTAAAAACAGCCAGCTTTTTTTATTGATTTCTAAGATTCCATTTTGTGCATGTGTCAGAAAAACCATTCCCCAGGCCATAATAACAACTACTACTGTTCTGATAGCCGTTGCTAAATTAGAATTGACTCCATCAATGCCAATCTTAGCTAAGATTGAAGTTAATGCTGCAAATACTGCAGACAATAGTGCAAACACAAACCACATAGCACCACCCCCTTAAAACCTTCCTTGTAATTTATGTGATGGCTTGTATACCATAAGGGCAATAAAAATCAACAAAGCAGTGATGGATAAACTAAGCGGATATGCCATCATAATTGTCCGAAACGTTCTATTTGCCGGAAATGCAGTGTAAATCCAAATGATTCTGACACCACACACGCCGATAATTGTAAGGATTGCAGGGGCAAGCGAAATTCCACAGCCTCGCAGATACCCAGACATATTTTCGTACAACATACTAAATGTATACGCGGAAAAAACTAATAAAAGCCTTGTATAACCGATTTCTATTACCTGCGGATCATTATTAAATATCGCAAGCAATCCTTTTCCTAAAATCAGTACTAAAACAATTGCCAGGCCAGTCGCAATGGCATCTTCGATAATACACAAAATAAGCACTTTGCGACAACGTTTCAACTGCCCTGCTCCGTAGTTTTGACCAACAAATGTTGTACACGCCTGACTGAACGCATTTAAAACATCATAGGCAAAAATTTCTATGTTAAAGGCAGCACTAGAAGCCGCTATCACAATAGTTCCAAGACTGTTGATGGCTGATTGAATTACAATATTGGCAACTGCAAACACTGCACTTTGGATGCCTGCAGGCAAACCAATTCGCATAATTTTTAAAAATATTTCCTTATGAAACTTTAAATATTGCTTATTAATACGAATGACACTATCTGTCTTAAGCAGTTTGATTAATAATATGATAGAGCTCACCACATTTGCAATTACAGTTGCAATTGCAACGCCGTCTACCGTCATCTTCAAAACAGTCACAAAGAAAAGATTTAATACTACATTTAACACCCCGGAAATGGCAAGCGCCTGTAACGGCACCTTTGTCTCTCCGATACTGCGAAAAATCGCTGCTTCAAAGTTATACAGCAAAATTACCGGCATTCCCAGCAAATATATCCTGATATATGTAAGGGCATATGGGAATACATCACTTGGTACATGAAGCATTTGCAGCAAATTACCAATAAATAACTCACCAATTACAGTAACCAGCAGACCGCCAATTATGGACATAATGACAGAGGTATGCACCGCTTTATGTATTGTATTTTCATCTTTTTGTCCTACAGCATTCGCAATTACTACATTGGCTCCTAATGCAATTCCTATAAAGAAATTTAATATTAATCCGATAATAGAACTATTTGCACCAACGGCTGCTACGGCAATGGTTTTTGCTTCCCCGGTGAAATTACCAACAATGGCAAGATCCGATGCATTAAAAAGCTGCTCCAAAATCCCCGTTGCAGCAACAGGAAGAGCATATTGTATCAATTTGTTCCATATAGAGCCATGCAGCATATCCATTTTTTGTTTTGTTACTTCTTCTCTCACTTTTCCATCCTCTTTACTTGTATAAATAATTAACGCAGTATATTTCTGCATTTTCAATGGTAATCGCCCTTCACTTTTATAACCAATATATATACTATCATTTATTACAGCAACATACAATACTGTCCAGACCATTCCTATAGCCTGTTTCACGAAAGTATGATAAAATTGTATGGCAACCAATGCATAATGATTGTTTAGAAGAAATGGGAATAATATGGAAAAAGAATTATCTATGCTTCAGAAACAGGATTTGTTTCGTGGAGTGACTGCACAGGAAATACCTGCTTTACTCGGCTGCCTCGAAGCTGTTGAAAAAACTTATCAAAAAGCAGAGTTTATTTCTTATACAGAAGAAATGATTCAATGGATCGGCATTATCTTACAAGGGAGTGTCCATATGGTCAAAACTGACTGGTGGGGAAATAACACCATCTTAACATCTATGAATCAGGGAGAAATCTTTGGAGAAAGTTTTGCCTGTGGAAGCAGAAAACAGTCTTTTGTTTCCTTTCAGGCCGCAGAAGATACTACGGTAATTTTTTTACAATTTGACAAAGTTCTTCACACTTGCTCTAAGGTGTGTTCTTTTCATCAGCGTTTAACAGAAAATATGGTGTCCATTATAGCTGACAAAAATATTCGCCTGATGGAGAAAATTGAAATCACGAGCAAAAAGACCATAAGAGAAAAAGTATATACCTATTTATGTGATCAGGCACAGAGAGAAAACAGCAGTTACATTACTATCCCGCTGGGGCGTACAGAATTAGCACAATATCTTGGCGTGGACAGAAGTGCACTTAGCAGAGAATTAAAAGCTATGAAAGAACAGGGACTAATCGATTTCCATAAGGATACATTTCGTATTCTGGGAAAATTTGCAGATTAAAATGTTGCAAATGCAACATACATTTATAAAAAATTTCAGTATGATGGCAATGGAAACAACGAAAACCACTTATGAAGTAACAATTCACCCCTAGTGCGTAAAGGAGAGTATCAAATGGGACAGAATATGTTTTGTTTTCAATGCGAACAGACTGCAGGATGCAGCGGTTGTACCGGAATGGTAGGTGTATGCGGTAAAAGCAGCACGACAGCTAATTTACAGGACAAACTTACCGGTGCTTTGATTGAGCTGGCCAAAGACTGCCAGGGAAAAATCTATACCGAGCATACTACGAAATTAATCATAGAAGGATTATTTACTACAATTACAAATGTAAATTTTCATGATGAAGTATTAAAGAAAATGATTGATACGGTTCATCTGGAAAGAAAAATGATTGCACAAAATGTTTCACCTTATATTGCCACCCCTCAAGAAAAAGATGATTATGACATGAATAACATCTGGCAGGCATCGGAAGATATCCGTTCCCTGAAATCGCTGATTCTTTTTGGCATACGAGGAATGGCAGCATATGCATATCACGCAGCAGTGTTAGGATATCACAATCAACAAGTAGACGAATTCTTTTATCAGGCATTGGCCTTTATCGGCAATGACAGCACACAGGAAGAACTTCTTGCTATGGTTATGAAGGTGGGAGAAGTAAATTTAATGTGCATGGAGCTTTTAGACAAAGCTAATACCCAGACTTACGGAACCCCTGTTCCTACCAAAGTGAGCCTAACTGTAGAAGAGGGACCTTTTATTGTAGTAACCGGTCATGATCTTTATGACTTAAAAATTCTATTAGAACAGACAAAAGATATGGGAATTAATATCTATACTCACGGCGAAATGCTTCCGGCACATGGCTACCCGGAATTGAAGAAATATCCTCATCTGAAAGGAAACTTCGGTACAGCATGGCAAAATCAGCAGAAAGAATTTGACGGTATTATGGGACCTGTGTTATTCACAACAAACTGCCTGATGCCTGTAAAAGACAGCTATGCAGACAGAGTCTTTTCCACAGAAGTCGTGTCATACCCACAAATGGTCCATATTGGTGAAGACCGCGACTTTAGTGCTGTAATTCAAAAGGCTTTGGAATTGGGAGGTTATTCCACTCCACAGCATTTTACCGGAATCAACGGTGGAACCGAAGTAATGACAGGATTTGGCCACAACACTATACTTTCTAAGGCAGACGAAATTATTAACGCCGTTAAATCAGGAACCATCAGCCATTTCTTTTTAGTAGGTGGGTGTGACGGTGCAAGAGCAGGACGAAATTACTACACAGAATTTGTAAAACAAACGCCAAAAGATTCTATCATTTTGACTCTTGCGTGCGGAAAATACAGATTTAATGACCTGAATCTGGGTGAAATTAATGGACTGCCTCGAATTATGGATATGGGACAGTGTAACGATGCCTATGGTGCCATTCAGGTAGCTGTAGCTTTAGCACAGGCTTTTGATTGTTCTGTAAATGAATTGCCTTTATCTATGGTATTATCCTGGTATGAACAAAAAGCGGTCTGTATCTTATTGACATTGCTTCATCTGGGAATACAGAATATTTTACTGGGACCAACTTTGCCAAGCTTTATTTCAAACAACGTACTGAACCTATTGGTAGAAAAGTATAATATTGGTCCTATCACTACTCCAGAAGAGGATTTAAAGAAACTGATTGGATAAAACAAAATTTACAGGAAATAATAACATTACAGAGGAGAGAAAACTATGACAGGATACAAAAACATTGAAAAAGAAGTAATTATGGAACTGAAAGAACAGGTGGCATATCAGGACGGACAAGTCGTAAGTAAAACTTTGGTACAGAATAATGCCGTAAGTGTCACCTTATTTGCCTTTGAAAGCCAGGAGGAAATCAGTACACATGCCTCAGGTGGAGATGCGATGGTAACCGTATTAGAAGGCAAAGGAAAATTCACTATTGATGGTACAGAATATGTTTTAAGCAGTGGCGAAACCATTATTATGCCGGCTGGTAAACCTCATGCAGTGTTTGCTCCCGAGCGATTTAAAATGCTATTAAATGTAGTATTTTAAACCAGAATAACAGACCATGTTTTGTACCGGACAATCATTTTTCAAAAAGGCACAGGGAAGATGTTTCCTGTGCCTTTTTGTATCAGTTATACATTGAGATATTCCAGAAACCGTTGTGTGGCAGGTGATAACATTTTTTTATTTTTTACTGCCAGCCCGATTTCTCTGTAAAAAGGTTCTTCCAATGGACGCTTCACGATATTATATGGTATTCTCTGCAAAATCATCTGTGGTAAAATGCCAATTCCAAGTCCCTTTTCCACCATGACCATAATGGCATAATCTTCCCAGGTGGTAAATTTAATGTGTGGATGAATATTGTTTCTTTCAAGCAATTCTGTTACTTCTGTCCTTCCACCACGTTCTAAAAGTATAAACGGCTCTTTTTCTAACATTTCTCTGTTAATTTTTTCCTCTTTTGCCAGTACATGTCCCTTAGGCAAAACAACCATATATTCGTCGTGCAGCAGAGATATTGTATCGAACGTATTTTTCGTAGGAAGACTTACAAAGCCTAAATCAACTCTTCCTTCCTCAATCCATTTCTCTATCTCATCATAGTCACCCAACAGCATTTCGTATTCAATTTCAGGATAATCCTTTTGAAATCTAGCAAATATATCAGGCAGCCAGTTAATTGCTACACTTGAAAATGTTCCTATCCGTATCTCTCCTGTCCGAATTCCTTTTAATTCATTTACATGAGCTTCTAACTTTCTGTAATCGTCAACGAGCAGTCTGACAAATGGCAGTACCTCTTCCCCCATTGTTGTTAAATGTACCCCATTCCTATCCCGTTCCAGCAAAGACATCTTCCACTCTTTTTCTAAATCCTGAATCATCTTACTGACCGAAGACTGGGCATAATTTAAAACTGCTGCTGCCTTTGTAAAGCTTCCCATTTCAACCGTTTTTATAAATGCTATGTACTTTTGTATATTATTGTCCATTTCCATTCCTTTTTTCGATATAATATATCGATTATATTCGTTTTTCTTATTTTAAAATATAGTGTATATTTTTACAAGAGAAATTTACTAGGAGTGTTATAAATGAAAGATTCGACCAAAACAATAGATATGCTTCATGGACCTTTGACTTTCAAAATCATAATGTTTGCACTGCCTATCGCGCTAAGCAATATGCTGCAGCAATTGTTTCATGCAGCCGACACCTCTGTCGTCGGACATTTTGCAGATGCAAATGCCCTGGCAGCAGTTGGTACAAATGGGGAAATTGTTGCCCTCCTTGTTGCCATGTCTTCCGGTCTGTCGGTAGGAATTAATGTGTTATTAGCGAAATATATCGGTGAAAAGAACAGCCAAAGCATCTCTGACGCTTTACATACTTCGATTCTGTTGGCACTTATTCTGGGGCTTTTCGGAGGTTTATCCGGACAAGTAATTTCAGCTCCCCTATTAAATGCCATACATACACCTGACACCGTGTTACCTCTTGCTATAACCTATCTTCGCCTATATTTTTTAGGTTATCCGTTTTTGATGCTGTTTGATTTCTCTGCTGCGATACTCAGAGCTAAGGGAGACAGCAGACGTCCTTTTATCGCACTTACTATTTCGGGTTGTGTAAACGTAGTTTTGAACCTGTTTTTTGTCATTGTATGCAATCTTGGGGTTGTCGGCGTTGCAATTGCAACAGATATTTCCACTGCTGTTTCTGCACTGCTTGTACTCATCTGGCTGCACAAGGAAGCTTCTTTCTTCCATTTTTCATTCAAAAAACTTTGCTTTAGGAAAGCTTATATTTCTCCAATCCTAACTATCGGTATTCCTTCTGCAATTCAAGGGGCAGTGTTCTGCTTTGCCAATATTTTTGTGCAGGCTACTGTTAACAGTTTTGGTGCAATCGCTACTGCCGGCAGTACCATTGCCATGAATTTTGAATATTTTGGATATTACATGATAACCGCCTATGGTCAGACCGCAACCACATTCTCAAGTCAGAATTTCGCTGCGGGAAAAATGAAACGCTGTAAACAGACTCTCTTAATCTCCCTTGCCCTTTCTGTTCTTTTTAGTGCAGCCATAACAATACCCCTCACTATATGGCGTTTCCCTGCATCTATGCTGTTTTCATCAGAAAAAGCAGTGATAGAAAGTGCCTGCCTTCGTATCATGCTCATCCTGATTGTGGAGCCCATTTGTAGCTTTTATGAAATACCTGCGGGAGTACTTAGAGGAAGCGGTCATTCTGCGTTCCCTGCAATTGTAACCATAATCGGTACCTGCCTGCTCCGAATTATCTGGATTTTCACTGTCTTTCATTACTACCACACACAGGAAAGTTTATTTATTATATTTCCTATTTCATGGGTAATAACAATTATATTTATGAGCATTGGATTTCTTATAATAAATCCTTTCAAAGATACCTAGTTTCGTGTAAATCTATGGTTCTGCAAAAATGCCCAGATTTAGCGGATGATATGTAAATACAAGGAACAAAATTCCCTGCACAATCACAAGCACTTTTAATATGCGGTACACCTGTACACTCCATGCAGCATGAAGTGTGTGATAAATAACCGCAAAAGCCCCTAAAACTGCGACAAAGAAAGTTCCTATGTCCAAAACAGAAATACCAAAGCCTAAAATACCACGATATGTATAGAATAATACGGGAATAAGCCACGTTCCAATCAAATTCCCCAGTAACCACTGCGGAGGCATTGTTTTCACAAAAATCCATGCACACAAAAGCATAGGTAAATATACCAATTTCATATGTTCCCAGGTAGACTCGTTTACAGGAAAAAAATATCCTACAACTCTGTTTTGCTGCAGCCAGTCATACATAAAATGGAAAATAGTTCCTGTAATCGCCACAAAGATATATGAAATAATCCACTGTTTTTTCTTCCATTCTTTCATAAATACAATCCTCCGATACCAATACTTCTACCTAAAAGATATTCAGAAAAAACATATTTATTCCATTTTTGCTCTATTTTCGCATATTATTTTTCAAGCTTATTGGTAATTTATTTTCTATTTTCACATTTCCACACATTTTCAATCCATGCAATGCATTCCTGCCCCATCTTTTTTCTTTCTGCCTCACACTCTTGTGGGTAATCTTTTTCTGATTTAATAATTTGTGATTTTATCTGCACTGTTGTCAACTGTTATATACTGTTTATCTTTGTTTGGCATTTTATTGCACTGCAAAATACGCAAAAATGACTGAAAGCATATGCACTTTCAGTCATTTTTTTACTGCCAAAACCTTTCCTTATTTTTCCTAGAGTTTTCCTCCATATACAGGGAATATTCCACTTTGACCGTAACTCTCGATATGTTTAAAGTTCTTAAGTATTTTCATATCCTCTTCGCTGATTTCAAAATCAACTTCCGCATTCGTTTTCATGTGTTCCGGATTTCCCGTCTTTGGAAGACTGATTGTTCCGAGCTGAAGTGTATAACGAATACAAAGCTGTGGAACTGACACGCCATACTTTGCTGCCATCACTGCAATCTCAGGTTGTTTTAAAATTTCACCATGAGCAATTGGTGAATATGCTTCTACCGCAATGGCATTCTTCTTGCAATATTCCACAAGCTCAAGTGGAGTATTACTGATATGCAATAGAATCTGATTTACCATTGGCTTGATTTCGCAGGAAGCTAAAATATTTTCAATATCTCCAACCTGGAAATTTGATACTCCGATTGCTTTCAGTTTTCCCGCTTTGTAGGCATCTTCAAGAGCCTTCCACGCAGCCTTGTTTCCAGATTCATAACGATCCTTAGATTGATTCACTTTAGCCCACGGCTGAGGGCTGTGAATAATCATCATATCCAGATAATCCAGACCCATTCTACGAAGTGTTTCATCAATACCTGTCATTGCTTCTTCATATGTCTTATGCTCCGCTGCTACTTTTGACGTAACAAAAATTTCTTCTCTTGGAATACCGCAAGTAAGAATTCCCTCACCTACTCCGCGCTCATTTCCATAAGCCTGCGCTGTATCAAAATGTCTATACCCAATTGCTGCTGCTTCTTTTACAGCCTCTGCAGCTTTGTCATCATCAATAAACCAAGTTCCAAGCCCTAATTGTGGAATCTTCACTCCATTATTCAACGTAAAAGTATTGCTATACATCATAAATTCTCCTTACTTTAATTTACTATATTCTTCCTCTGATACGGCTTCACACCATTCATTAGATCCTTCCGTTCCAGGAACTTCGATTGCCAGGTGCGAAAACCAGCTATCTGGTGCTGCACCATGCCAATGCTTCACCTCTGGCGAAATATTGATGCAATCTCCCGGCTTCATCTCTATGGCATCTTTTCCTTCTTCTTGATAGTATCCACGTCCTGCCACACATACTAAAATCTGTCCCCCACCACTTTTTGCGTGATGAATGTGCCAGTTATTTCTACAGCCCGGCTCAAAAGTAACATTAAAGATTCCCACCTGACTTGTTGAAATTGGAGCAAGGTAACTTTGACCTACAAAATACTGTGCAAACGCATCATTAGGCTCACCAATAGGAAATACCATTGATTTTGCATGTGCTCTCTCAGCCTCATCTTCATATGGCAAATCTCCTTCCCCCACACTCCAAACCTCCTTTGCAAGATTGAATACTGCCCAGCCCTTCGGCCAGCCTGCATAGAACGCTACATGAGTGATGACTGCTACAATTTCTTTTTGAGTAACACCGTGGTCCTTTGCGTTCTGTAAATGGAACTTTAAGGAAGAATCTGTGATTCCTTGTGCCATAAGTGCCACCACCGTAATAATACTCCTGGTCTTTACATCAATATCCTGATTGTTCCAATTCTCTCCAAAAAGAATATCATCATTAAAATGTGCAAACTCCGGAGCAAATTCCCCAAGAGCATTTCTTCCCGCTGTCTGTACAATTTTTCCCATTGTCACCTATCCCCTTTTCCTATAAAGATTTTAACCAGTCTGAAATTTCTTTTTGTGATGCATTATTTAGTATTTTTCCTACGTGTATACTTGCTCCTGGTGCAGATGGCTGAAGTTCCTTTACTGTATTTCCAAATCCACTGCCACCTGAGGTAGCAAATAATATAATCTCCTTATTTGAAAAATCATATGCTTCCAAAAAAGTATTAATAATCGTTGGTGCTACATACCACCAGATTGGGAAACCGATAATAATTTTCTCATATTTATCGATTGCTGCATCTGTGTCAGCAAGTCTGGGTCTGAATTTCTTATCATTCATTTCCACACTGCTTCTGGATTTTTTGTCCATCCAGTTCAAATCTGCCTTTGTATAAAGTTCCTTTGGCTTAATTTCGTATAAATCTGCTTTGGCTTCCTTTGCTACCAACTCTGCTGTTTTCTTTGTTGTTCCACTTGCACTAAAATAGGCTACTAATATATTACTCATAGAATCCTCCTTATATATAACAAAAATGTGTAAAGTATTTTATATATCATACTTTACACATTGATTATAATCCCGTATTTTTATTATGTCTAATACTTACTGGTACCGCTTCTTTATGCCTGAAAGGCATTGATTTCTTCAATGAATTTGTATACGGCCTGAGAATACGGAATGTTTCTTCTCCACGCAATCACAGTACTTGCCGTTATTTCCGGATAAAGTCTTCTTTGAACAATCAGATTCTCTCTCCAATATTTAGTGGCACCTTCAATAGATATTACATAGCCCAATCCGTGTGTTACCATAATTCCCGCATTTGTTCCAAGATTGCTAAAAAAACCAACTTGAAGCTTTGCAAAATCTTTACCAAACCAATTTGCAAATTCACTTTGCACATTGATTCGCTCCGGCAAAATAAGAGGCTTATCTAAAAGATCTGTTTTTTCAATATACTCTTTCTTGGCTAATGGGTCATCCGGTCTCATACCTACAATCCAATGATCGCTCTTAGAAATCCTGATATAATCCAATCCTTCTGTGTTCACAGGTTCTAAAAACAAACCAATATCTGCCAGGCCGTGATTCATCATCTCCTCTACGGAATCTGCAGTTGCTGTATGTAAATAAATTTGAACCTTTGGATACTTTTCCTTATACTTTTTGCATATCTCCGCCAAAATTTCCACTGCTGCAAATTCGCCACAACCTATCGTTACCGTCCCCTCAACCAATTCTTCTTTTCCTTTAATTTCCTGCAGCGTTTTTTCTTCCAGCTCAAGAATTTCTAAGGCACGGCGCTTTAATAAAATTCCCTCATCCGTCAGTGTAATATTTCTACTTCCACGAATAAAAAGAGACACTCCCAGTTCTTCTTCCAAAGCTGCTAATTGTCTTGAAAGTGTAGGCTGTGTTATGTGTAATTGTTCTGCCGCTTTCGTAAAGCTCTGCTCCTTAGCCACCGTTAAAAAATATCTTAACACTCTGATTTCCATTCAACGTCCCCTCTTTCACTGATAATTTCATTATACAGTTTTTTCTCTATCTGTAAACAGTGATACTCAGACTACGTCAAATATAAACTTTATCAGCAATCGTACTTAGCATAATTTCCATTGTTCTGACTGAAGCTGCATTTCCATCATATGTTTGTAAATACCATTTTGCTTTTTTAATTCCTCCGGTCTTCCCTGCTCTGCTACAACTCCGTCTTTTAGCACAACAATTTTATCTGCACCATCTACGGTTCTCATTCTATGTGCAATAATTAAAACTGTCTTATTCTTTATCAGATTTGAAATGGATTCCTGAATGATGGATTCATTATCTACATCCAGTGATGCCGTAGCCTCGTCCATAAGAATAATCGGTGCATCTTTTAAGAAAGCTCTTGCAATGGAGATTCTTTGTCGTTCACCGCCAGATAACTCGGAACCATTTTCTCCAATCATAGTATTCCATTTTTCAGGCAGTCTTTCCACAAATTCCTCACAATGTGCAAGCCTTGCAGCCTCTATAACTTCCTCATCTGTCGCATCCTTCCTGCCAATACGGATATTTTCCAATACTGTATTATTGAATAGCGTTACATCTTGAAATACAATGGAATAGAGCGATAAAAGTTTTTCCGGATCTATTTCTGCCACATTCATACCACCAACTGTAATTGTCCCTGTCTGGCTATCCCAGAATCTTGCAGCAAGTCTGGAAACTGTTGTTTTTCCACCACCTGAAGGTCCAATTAAGGCTGTAACCTCTCCCTGTTTTGCGGTGAATGTAACATTCTTTAGTACCTGTTCTCCGTCCTTATATGAGAATGCTACGTCCTGAAAACATATATCATAACCTTGATTATTAAATACCTCTCGTCCGGTCTGTTCCTCATGAGAAAGTATTTCGTCCATACGCTTACAACTGGTGTCAATACTGATAATGGCGGATAAATTTTGAAGGGAAATCTGTAATGGTTCATACATTCTTGTTACAACAAGAAGAAACATAAAGAACGTAAGCACACTGATTTCTCCTTTGATAAGAAGAGCACTTCCTACTACGGCAACCGTTCCAATACCCAGCTTTAGAATCATCTGTGCAGAACATACAAATACAGCATTACTAAATTCTGAAACAATGGCATGCTGCTCTACAGCCTTGATTTTTTCATTCAATCCCTTTCTATAAGCATCTGTCATATTATTTGACCTTAAATCCCGCAGTGTTTCTAAGCCCTCCTGTATCCCATCAAGACAGCTTAATTTGTAACTCATTGTTTTTTCATATACTTTATTCATTACCCTTCTAGAATACCAGACAATCAGAAATGCAACCGGCATTACCCAGACGGCAGCCAGTGCCATTCTCCAATCAAACAAAAATAAACTAAGCACAATAATGGTAGTGGAAATAAATGCACCCGCCAACTCTGGAATCCAATGGGAACTTGCTGTTTCCAACAATGCACAATCTGACATAATCGCATTCGTTAAATCAGATAAATCCTTTTTTCCAAAAAAGGAAAGTGGAAGCTTTCTTAACTTTTCTGCCAGGGTTCTCCTTCTTACTCCGCTTTCCACGTATGTGGACAGAAATGTTGCATTATATTGACAAAACGTGGTCGCAGCAATTAATAGCAATACTACTACAATACCAATGGCGAAAAAGGGAAGCTTTTCTTTCGGCACTTTTCCTTCCAGCAAATAAGAGGACAGTAGATACAAAAGTCCCATTGGCAGCATTAATACCAAATTTGCTATTGTAACCGCTATAAAAGCCCGAATCATATCTTTTGCACCTTTTTCTGACAATGCATACTTGTGCTTTAGCATTTCAATCATGCCCCTTCACCAACCTTTCCTACTTTCCAGTTCACTGTTTTATTATATTCCTTCCACATATGTGTATAAATTCCTTTTTGCTCTAGCAATTCATGATGTGTACCATTTTCTGCAATCTTTCCGTCTTTTAGAACATAAATTTCATCTGCATTTGTAACAGTAGACAGACGGTGTGCAATCATAATCACAGTTTTATCCTTTGCAAGATTTTCAAATGCTTTCTGTACCAGATTTTCATTATCAGGATCAGCAAAAGCAGTTGCCTCATCTAAAATCAGAATAGGAGCATTTTTTAGGAATGCCCTTGCAATGGACAATCTCTGTGCTTCCCCTCCGGAAACATAAATTCCCTTTGAACCAATCACCGTATGAACGCCATCTGGAAATTTCTCAATGATATCCATACACTGTGCAGCTTTTAATGCCTGCATAACCTCTTTCTCAGATGCGTCTGGTTTTCCCATTCTGATATTTTCCAAAATGCTTACCTTTAATAATTTGCTGTCTTGAAATACATAGGAAACCTGATTCATCAATTCCCTGCTTTCTATGTTTCTTACGTCTGCACCACCAATTTTTATGCTTCCGCTTTTCACATCCCAAAAACGTGCAATTAATGAAGCAAGCGTTGTTTTTCCACCGCCTGACGGACCAACAAATGCAATATGCTCTCCTGCCTTGATATGTAAGGTAATGTCATCAATAGCATTTGCTTTCGATTCATCATAAGCAAACGTCACATGGTTAAGATCAATGGAGGCATCTTTGGGTACTTCTTTTTTCTTTGTATCAGAAAGCAAGGATACTTCTAAAATGTCCTCCACTCTTTTTAATGCATCTTCTACAAGCATCTGTGATTCCCCCGCATAAGCAAGCTTCATCAATGTTACTGTTAAAATGGAAGTAATCAAAATATAAAAAATCAGATTCAGTAAAAAAGTATCCGTTACGCTCTTTCCTGCAAGCAGGTAAGCTGCAATAATGAGTGCCGCAAAAATACCATTGGCTGACGTTGTAAAAAGCGTCATTGGCAAACGCATACCCTTTGTATAATCGACCGTCCATTTTTCATAATCGTCAAGGGCTGCCTTGAAACGTTTAAAAGAAAATACTGTCTGTCCAAAGGTTTTTACAACGGGAATTCCTCTGACATATTCCACAGCCTCGGAAGACATAGTTTCAAGTGAATTTTGATATTGTTTCATATCTTCTGCCATTTTGGGTCCCATCATCAACGTTCCCATCAGGATAAAAGCAAGAACCGCCGGAATCAGACTGATAAGTCCCAATCTCCAGTCAAACATCAGCATCATTGCCAGCAACCCCACCGGAGTTGCATACGAAACTGCCTTATCCGGAAGATTATGTGCAAGATAGGTTTCCGTTGCTGCGGTGGAATCTGTAACAATCTTACGGATTTTACCGGTTCCCTCTGTCTCCACATATCCTAGCGGAAGTTTCATAATATGTTCCATTACTGCTATTCTTAAGTTTGCCTGCACCCGAAATGCTGCCTTATGAGAACACATCAGCGCTGCAATATAAAACACCATAGACAACAACGCAAACCCTACTGCCTGCCAGCCATAAGTCGTAATATGTACTGCTTTTCCAAAATCAGGCCTGACCTCTAAAACTTCTTTTATGATACGCCAGACATCATAAAAGGGAATCAGTGCAATCCATGCACTCACTACCGCCAAAACACAGGAAAGGTAAGAAAGATATTTGTGGCTTCCCGCAATTTCCATTAGTTTTGACAATGTACTTTGTTTTTTTGTTTTCACAATAAAACCTCCTTTATTATTTTCAAGTTAGTTCAAGCAATTTTAAATTAGCTTTTACTAACCCGTATTCGTTTTTTTAGGCAGTAACTAATTACTGCCCCTGATATCCATTTTCCTTATCCGTTGAGATTGCCAGCCAACCGGCATTATGAAACACCCTGACATTTTCCATGAAATGCTTTGCTTCCTCATAATTTTTTCCATGCGTTACCAGCTCATAAATATACTGCCAGCCAATCCTGCAGTATACGTGAATAAAAAAATCATCTACCTGATTTTCTCTTTGAACCAGTTGTTTTACAAATCTCTTGTAATAGGTTTCTTCAATTTCTGCCAGTTTATCGAAGTATGACTCGTACTCTGTTCCTTGCGAATGGCAGAAAATCAATGTAAACTGTTCCAAATTCTGATAGATATACTCCAATACCAGATTCGTACCTTTATCTCCTGCACCTATAGCCGAAGATATGCCATCGCAATGTGTAGCTTCATCAATACTTTTCAAATAAATATCCATAAGTCCATCTGCTGCCTCTTTCACAACTGCAGAGAATAAACCAGACTTATCTCCAAATCTTGTGTAAATGGAGTTGGTACTGACACCACTGTCAGCAGATATTCTTCGAAGGCTTGCACTATGAAACCCATGTTCTAAAAATTCCTTTTTTGCACTCTCTATAAGTGCTTCTGTAACGCCCTCTGTTTCCTGACGCATAATGCACCTCCCAAAAAATAACACCGTTATTATAACGGTGTTATTTTTCTTTGTCAATAGGTTTGCTTAAAATTTTGTTTGTCTATACTAACTTCACAATAAGTCCTCTTTACTGTCTTGATTCTGTATGTCAATTCCACCCCTTCCAAATATCTGGCTGATAACCGAGAGTGGACTGCTTTCCATTCCTTACCACCGGAGTTTTAATTACCTGCGGATTCTCAAGCACCTTTTCAAGCTTGTCTTCATCTGCAATATACTGAATAAGGGCAAGTAAATCCTTGTCCTTACCGTCCCAGTGAATCATATTTTCCAATCCACCATTTGCCTGAGCCACAGAATTAAATTCTCCCTTGCTCATGCCTTTTTCTTTCATATCAATAAACTGATACTTGATGCCTCGCTCCTTAAAAAAACGCTCTGCTTTCTTTGTATCATTGCATTTTCTAGTTCCAAATATCTGTATATTCATATTCATCCTTCCTTTGTTATTTCTTTCTTTGATTTTGCTATCAGTATGAGTTTTTCAAATGACTTGGCAAACCGCTCATCATCTTCTTTTGTCCGCTTTTTCGGTCCTTTGATATGATTCCTGGAAGAGCCCCGTCTTGCTTTCTTGTTAAGGTGCCTTTCCATTAGCATCTGATCAATATTATCGTTCGTATACCATCTGCCGGATTGATGAATCGCATATGCTCCTTTGCCAAGAGCCATTGCTGCAACTCCATAATCCTGAGATACCACAATATCTCTCTTTTGACAAATGCTAATCAACTTATAATCTACTGCATCGGCTCCTGCACCGACTACTGTTACATCACTGTAATCTGAATACAGCACATGATTCGTGTCACAAAGCAATGTAACTGGAATATTGTATTTTTCAGCAAGTGACTCAACAATGTCCACAACCGGACAAGCATCCGCATCTACAAATATCTGCATTATTACCCTCAAATCTATCTAACTTTAATTGTAATTTACTGGTGTTCGTACTTCTATAAGATTTCCGGTTGGATCATAAAACCTTACGAGCTTTTGTCCGCCTTCAAGCTCTGTTAACTCCGTGACAAACCTTACAAAGAAATCCCCGGAAGCCACCTTATCAACAAGCCCTTCAAGATCCTTGTCTTCAAAGTACAACTCCGTCATATTATTATATGGTATCGTATGCTCATTAATTGTTTCATTCCACACTCGTGCTTCCTGCAGCACAAGTCCCTCAGACAATATTACATTACCAGCCTGCTTCAAAATAACCTGTAATCCGAATATTTCCTGATAAAAACGAATAGATTCCTCAATGTCATCCACTACTATCAAAACATTTTTTAATTTCATGATTTGTCCTTTTGCCTCTCTAGTTCTCTTTGAATCCATGTCATAACTACATTCACTAGATAATCCTGCTGCACCAGACTGAATGCCTTACCCGGCTGCATTTTATCTCATTTCCGTATGCATTCCCTACAGCATGTTGCCGTCGCATGTGAAACAATGAATACTGAATGTCCTTTCGTTCAAGTCTGCTTTCCATCATTCGATATAGCTGCTTATACCATTCCTCTTTCGTCATTAAAACTTCACTACTTCCGGTTCATGCGTAAATGCTGAAAATGTAGCAGTGGCATTCTTAAAGTAAAATACCTCTGTGTTACCATCATCTGCAGAATACATTTTCTGTAAAGATGGATATGCATCAAGCATAGACTGTCTTGCCTCTATACGGTCATCTTCTACAAGTTCACCTGCTACACGAAGCCACTCACCATTCTTAAATGCACAGATTTCTACCTTTGGATTTGCATGAATTTGCTTTGAAACATCCTTTACCTTACCCGTCTGAATATAAAGCTTTCCTTCAAAAATGTTAGCTGTTCCAAAAGGTCTTACTCTTGGCTGGTCGCCTTCTACTGTTGCTAAATAGTATATCTCTGCTTCTTTTAAAAACTTTTCTACTCGTTCCATGACATAATCCTCCTGTACAATAATTTTCTTTTACCATTCCAATTGCTATTCTAAAACATGGCTTAAAAGTTTTCTAGCCTCTGTTGCAAATTTTTGATATTGTCCATTATATATGTTATTAATTCCACAATAATATTTGACATTTTTCTTCTAAGTTCCTATTCAACTGATACTCTTCCATCTCCATAATTTCTGGAATTTATTTTGTACTAATTTGTTATATATTTTTATCTGCTCCCCCTATGCAAGATTCCAAATTTCATATCCTTGTCTTCTCGCCGAATCATACACCGGACGCATGTTTTTATCCAGAATGGTATGAAACTCTTCTCTTGAGTTTCCTTCCCGATAAAGTTCCCGATTTGCCCAAATGGAATGCAAGTTGTCTCTGTAGCAAGCTTCATACAACTTGTGAATTCCGGGTTTTTCATAAAGTAATTTATATAAAACAAGCTGATTATCAGCGAATTTTTCAAAAAATAAATCCCATTTTGGAAGCTTATTACCCTTTGTTGAATTCAAGTAGGAATCCATTGGCATAAGATTCCAAAGTTCATTATTCATAACAAAAGACCACGGAATGAAATGATCCAAGTCGTATTTCTCCGGATCTATTGGTTCGTCCTTAAATACATCTACAATTGGCGCAACTTCAAGTACTGCATCCCACAATTTTCTTGCATTCGTCAGCTTGCGCATTTTTTCATTTGGAGGCTCCAATTTATATACCAATCCAGGAACTTCTGGATTATTATTTTGCAGCCACTTAACTTTTTCTAACTGAATCCAGCCAAGTATATTGACCGTATTGTCTCTAATCATTTGAATCCAGCTATCATTAAATGTAATAACTCTTTTTAGTCCTTTATCATCATTAAATGTATATGGCAATAGAATTTCAGACTGGCTTAGCCTGTTATAATACGCCATCATTTTTCCTGCGCTGCTCTCCAAATTAATCTTCTCAGTTCCGCGATTTGCAAATCCTGACAAAGATTTATATGGAACATTCTTTGTAAGCTCCTTTTTGTAATCGCTAAGCTCTTTATCTCCTGAAAACTCAATTAGCTTATTTATTATCTCAATCTCATCTGCATTATTAGGAAGATTACTTAACGTCTGTAATCTTAGTACTGCCTTCTCAAGATTATCTTTAATGATTCTCTCTCCATAGATTCCACTTAAGTGAATGTGATACTCAAGAACCGAATACCATGCATTAGAAATCATTTTGTTTATTATTTCATCATAGGATGCTTCTGTTTTGTTTGCAGATATCAACTGAACAATCGCCTCAAGCCAATAAAATTTATAACAATAAGAAGGAGATTTCATCATGTTAGAAAATCCCTCTATATCGAGCGTATTATAGTATTTTTTATCAATTACTAAATCAGCCAATATCTCACCTTCCCCCTTGATTATCTATTACAATTCTTCTTTCTTTTGTTTTGCCTTGCGGTTATCCTTCATTTTTTGCAAATTCTGCTGTTGTTAAATATTCTATACATTAACCTTCATAAAATCAACAACATGTCATTATTATTGTATTCCTTTATCCGAATAATTTCAAGAAATATGTATGCAGAACAAAATCCACCTGAGAATATCTAGTTTAAACCATAATTTTAGGCTTCCTTGACATTCCCAAGCGGATTTGTTGTGTTGTAATCAGGCGTTTAAGGGATAGAAAAGAAATCAAGGGTACGCAGTACAAATTCAAGATAAAATTTCCACAGAGGAAGAAATAAAATATCGGTAGAGAATTTGAATTTGCGTGCGGAGGACTTTCGGTGATGAAAGTAATGATAAGAAGAATGCAGGAATTTATTAACAGGGTGTGTAAAATGTCAGATGTTTCGGCTCTGTCAGTAGCAGTGTGGAATGACGAGAACGAAGTGTTTCTAAACTATATGGATGGCGATGAAACTATAGATGAAAACACTTTGTATGAATTGGCCTCAACGACAAAAGCGTTTACGGGATTGGCTTGAGTTAGCATACGAACCAGGGGTTAAACATAGTTATTCTACAGTAAATTATGACTTGCTGGCATTCATATTAGAAAGAATTATCAGAATGGGATATGAGGATTATGTTAAAACTTACGTTCTTGAGGAAGTTGGAATGACAGATTCTTTTTTCAGAACTGATAAGGTTCAGGCGAATGTAACACAAGGCTATAAACAATCCTTTCTATTTTTTTCCTGCCCTTACAACGCACCAGTATACTACGGAAACACAGCAGCAGGCTATTTGATATCAGATACAAGTGACTTAATGAAATGGATGATAAACGTGAATGTTCTGTTTGATTTTGAACATTTTCCAATCGACTCAGAGAATTCTTATTTCGCAGGCTGGAATATTTATAATGATTATGTTTCGCATTCAGGGAATAACCCCAATTACTCGTCGCAGGATTGGATTACAAATTGATTTATTTGAAGTGCCGGATATCATCTTTGTTCTTATGCCTCTATTGCTTATATATTTTGTTCTTTGGCTGCCTATTAATACGAATGTCAAGGCTGTAATACGACTTGTGGCAGGCAGTGTGGGGGTAAGTGGATTTATAATTTTTCCGTTTGTCTCGCCTATCAGTTATAGATATTGCATTGTTTGGTTTCCAGTCAGCCTGATATTTTTTGTTGGAGCAACATTACTTCTTTCGGTATATTTGATTGCGAGGAGTATAGTGTATCTTAAGAAAAGATAACCTTCAAATTCAAACAGCAGGCTGATAATTCCCATTCTTTTCATGAAAAAGATAACAAAACTCCGAGGTGTAGGTGTATGGGGTGTTATCAGTCTTCCGGAGGGTTACGGTAACGATAATGCCGTTGCAAATACTCATGTACGGCAGAGAAGCAACAACAAGACATAAATAGACACCCCACCGCTATTTTGAGCAAGAGGGATACCGCTTTCTTTGTGATTTTCGTAAAACCCATTGACTTTGCTTAAGTTAATCAGTATAATATTAGTTGCTTGTCAGAGGACTTGCAATCATAAGAGATTGTTGAAGTGGGATAAGACCGTATGGGCTTTATCCCACTTTTGTGTTAGAAAAGAAATGGGGTAAAGCGTAAATGGCTTTACCCCATTTCCGTTATGGAGGAAATTGTATGAACACAAGAACGAAATCTTTGTTCGGGTATATTTTCCCGGCATTAGGCGGCTTATTTGTAACCTACCTGTATAATGTCGTTGACGGCATTTTTGTTGGTCAGGGTATTGGTTCGGCTGCTTTAGGCGCAGTCAACATTGGTGTGCCGTTCATCACCTTTGTCGTCGCTATTGCAGCAATGTTCCCAATGGGCGGTGCGACAGTTGTAGCTATCCGTATGGGGCGTGGAGATAAAGAAGGGGCAAATCACGCTTTTATGACAGCGTTTTCATTGACTCTTGCTATATCTATACTTCTAATGATTGTCGGTATGATACTTTCAGGGCAGATTGTTGATTTCAGCGGAGCAAGTAGGTTAAGTGCAGAAATGAGAGAAATGTCCAGATTATATTTGTTTTACTATTCTGCTTTTTCTGTTCCTATGCTGCTTACTACCTGCCTTTCAGTATTTATACGAAATGATGGTTCCCCTGCATTGGCTTTTGTGGGTATGTGTATCGGTGCGGTAGCAAATATTTTTTTAGATTGGCTTTTCATTTTCCCCTTGCAGATGGGTGTCATCGGTGCGGCAATTGCATCCGGATTGGGTCAGGTTTGTTCCGTTCTCGTTCTGTTGAGCCATTTTCTGCGTAAAAAGGGCGATTTACGAATCAAGGCGTTTCAGATTGATTTTTCACTTATCAAAAAAATCTGCAAGCGTGGTGTACCGGAGGCGGTTACACAGCTCACAACGCCCATTACGGCACTTTGCTATAATTTGATGTTAGCAAGCTTGATTGGGGATATCGGCGTATCCACATTTAGCATACTGAGTTTTATTTTCTCCCTTGCCAATGCGATACTGTCCGGTGTTGCACAGGGCTTGCAACCCCTTTGGGGAATGTGCTACGGCAGGAAAAATACCGAAGAAATGAACTGGTACTTCCGAAGTGGAATGATTATCAATACCATTCTGTCCATTATAATTTATGGTGTTTTATTTTTCTTTGATGTGCCGGTTATCCGCATTTTCAATAAAGAACCGGAGCTGGTACAGGCGGCTACGCAAGCCTTACCACTGTTCGCTTTGTCCTTTGTGCCAATGGCTTACAACTTAATTTATACGGCATTTTTCTTCTCCACTAAGAGAACAGGGGTGTCCAATGTTATTGCTGTTAGTCGTGGCATTGTGTTGAAATCTTTGGCAATTTTCTTCATTCCGATGATTGGCGGAACGAAAGAAATTTGGATTGCACCCTTTGCCGCGGAAATTATCACACTGATTATCGCCGTAACACTCAAGAGAACAAGCAAATTGGTATATCAATAATGCGTTTTTATATAGCAAACCCTGTCAACGGTCATAAAAATAACCTCCAAACTGAGTAATTTTATCTTACATCAGTTTGGAGGTTTACACAAACTTTGGGATACTCCCAAATCAAGTGACCTCGCGATATAGTGATTCCTTTCTAAACCGCACTTACTTTTTTATTTTTAATCGGCAGTGTATTATAAGCACTAAAATACATCTTTTACATTAAAACCAGTCCATTCAATGTGATTATATTCCATTATGTCTTTTGATTTTTTCATTCCTAATTTTTCATAAAAAGGAATTGCATCATCATTTGCACATAAGTATACCGCAATATCTTTCTCTCCACCAGCTAAATCGTGTGCTGTTTTAACTAATTCACTAGCTATTCCCTGTCGCTCATACATAACATCAACTCCCAAGTCCGTTATGAATAACCAATATGAAAAGTCGGTAATACCAAATAAAACCCCAATAATTTGGTCTGATTCATTTCTTGCCACCAAGCTAATCGAAGTATTATTCACAAGTTTTTTGATACGTTCCCTAAATCTTTCCTTAGGGTACTGAGCCCCTAAATCGGTTCTGGTTAAAAATTCAATATATTCCTCTGCCGTTATTCTCTCGCTCTTAATTGTTTTTTTCATATTCTTACCCCTATCTTTTTATTAATTTGTTAATGTGTTTCACATAAAAGTATTCTCTCAAACGCTTATAACAACTGGATACCAGCTTCTGAACATAATCGTAAGGTTTCATCAGTCCAAATTGAACTTTGTACTTCTCCAATATGTATTTTTCTTAGAAAAAACATACATATTCGTGATTGACCTATTCCACCGCCTATAGTATACGGAAGTTTTTCCTCTAGAACATCCTTCTGAAATGGTAATTTTGCACGTTCTGGACATCCAGCCATTTCAAGTTGCATTGCTAAAGATCTTTTGTCAACACGAATTCCAATAGAAGATAATTCCAAAGCAATATCAAGAATAGGATAATATACAATTATATCAGCATTTAATAACCAATCATCATAATCTGGTGCACGTCCATCATGAGGAATGCCTGTTTCAAGTGGAAATCCTATTTGTAATAAACATACAGCACCTTTTTCTTTTGTAATAATATACTCCCGTTCTTTTGGATTCTTCTCTGGAAACATATCTTCCAATTCTTGAGTCGTAATAAAAAATATTTCTTCTGGCAAAATCAAGTCTATGAAATGATATTGATCTGCAACATATTGTTCAGTTTTATATAAACACTTGTATACATTGCGAACCGTTTCTTTTAAATACTCAATATTACGTTCTTCTTTATTCATAATCTTCTCCCAATCCCATTGATCAACTAAAATTGAGTGAATATTATCTGTCTCTTCATCTCGACGAATGGCATTCATATCTGTATATATTCCTTCACCATGAGAAAAACCGTATTTAGCAAGTGCATAACGTTTCCATTTTGCAAGTGAATGAACAATTTCCACCGGACGTTCATCTTGCTCCTTAATACCAAAAGAAACTGGTCTTTCATGACCATTTAAATTATCATTTAATCCAGTTGCCGGATCTACAAATAATGGTGCAGACACACGTGTTAGATTGAGACATTTAGCCAGCAATGTCTGAAAATAGTCTTTTATCATTTTAATTCCAAGTTGAGTATCATGAAGATTTAACTCAGAACAATAATCATCAGGAATAAACAATTCTCCCATTTTTACACTCCTTTTTAAACAAATGCATCACATTTTTTCCTACACATAACATTTTTGTTTATGCCTTTTTATTTATCTTCCATTTTAATATAGTTTTTCATTTTACCACGCATAAAGCTTATAAATTCTTCGTTTGATTCAAGATTAAAAAAATGATTTCCATTAAATTCAACAAATTCAACCGGTTTCTTACACAATTTTTCCCAGTTCTTCATCTTCGTATAGTCATTTCTTCTATCCTTTGAACCAAACATAACACACATTTCTATATTTATTGTATTTTTGTAATTTACTTCATACTCTTGCAATGCATTGAAATCGGCCCTTAAAATAGGTTCAAAATATTCTTTAATATCATCATTCAGCATTACATCTTTGGTAGATACAAATCCAAATGAATATACTATATCCCAAAATTCGTCTGAGGTCTTATCACCAATACTTTCTTCCTTATTGTCAAGGCTTGTTCCCGAAATGAATAAACACTTTAATTTATCCATCAATGTATTATCTTGAAGAACTTTATTTGTCACCTCATATGCCACTATTCCGCCCATGCTATGACCATAAATAACAAAATTCTCCTGCTTTTCATTCACCTTTTCTTTTATTTCTTCATATAGGTCGTTTGCAATATCCAATATATTTTTTTTCAAGTTTAAATTGCTTTTTATACCATGTCCTGGATAATCCAGCAACTGAACATCACAAACATCTCCAAAACATTTTCTATAATTTAGATATAACATACTAGAACCTCCAGCATGAGGCAAGCAAAACATTATCATTTCTTTGGTTACACGATTACAATACTAATCGCACTTCTCCTTTCTTACTTTTCAATTTTTTTGATTAGATTAATCTGCAATTTTCCCATATTCAAACTTTATTCTTTGATCAGCTAAATCAAAATACTTGTCATCATGAGTAATAGCAATAATACACTTTCCCTTTTCTTTTAATTTTAGAAGAATTTCTGTATAGAAAAATTTTCTGAATAATGGATCCTGATCAGCAGCCCATTCATCAAACAAATAAATATCTTTATCCTCCAGAAGAGAAACAAGCAATGCCAATCGTTTTTTCTGACCTGTCGATAAGTCAGTTGTTGAGAATTTTCCATCCTCTACCTTTACTTTTTTATCCAACTGTAGCATTCGAAGATATTCATCAATTTCTTTCTTCTTTTCATCCACATCAATACCATACAATTTTTCAAACAGATGAAAATCACTGAATACTGTTGTATAATATTCGCCTAATTCCAAATTATTTAATTCTAATCCATTAATAGTAATCTTTCCACTTGTATTACGGTATAGCCCTGAAATTATCTTGGCAAATGTTGATTTTCCACTGCCATTTCCTCCTGTAACAAAAGTAATCTGTCCTGACTTAAACTTTAAATTTAATGGTCCTAATTCAAAGGCTGAACCATCATCATTTTGATAACAGTATTTAACATTTTTTAATTCAAGAGTTATATTTTTTTGTGTTACTTCACTAACGTTATCATCAGTATCACCAATCTGCTTTGATATGTTTTCTATTCTCTTCCAACTAATGTTAATATTAAGGATTCGTGGTATAGCATCTAGCAATGAATTAATTGGTCCCGTCATATATAATAAGACAAATACATAACTTTCCAATTCATTATTATTTATTTCTTCTAAAACTATCGGAAAAACAAAAGCTACTAAGGCAACTGCAATCGTAAATAGTAATTCTCCCAAAATGAACAAATATGCATATACCCTTGCGCCCTTAATGCGTTGTTCTTTGTATCCCTGACATACTTTTAGCGTATCCGTTTCAAAGTCTTTCTTTTTCCTATTGTTGATAAGCAATTCTTTAATTCCATATCGAATATCCTCAATATATGCGAAAAATATATTTTGTGTATCTCTTGCCCCTTCATTTATTTTGTTAGCATACTCTCCAAAAATAAAATATAAAGATGCAATCAGAAGAATAATGATACTTGCAAAGAGCAATGCTATTTTATTTAAGCAATATAAATATATGCCACAAAATAAAATTGTTACAATATTAGTTATGGCCGAGATTAAAACATTAACCAAATCACTTACAACCTCGGTATCATTATTAAGTGTTACACAAAACTCTTCTGATATATTTCTTTCAATTTCTTCATATGGTGCACTTAAGAATTTATGTATCAATTCTTTCCTTTTCTGGTAAATCATGTTATTTGCAATTGAAATCAAATCACTTCTTACTATCACCTGACCACCAACATACAATATTAAACCAATAGCCAGGTACAGGAATAATTTAAATTTATCTGCTCCTACCTTATCAAGAGACATATTAATTGCAAAAATTACCAAAGCATTGCCTGCACCACTGATTGCACTGAAGAACAGTACAGGAACTAAATTACCAGATACAGTCTTTCCTTTCACAAAAAGCATACAAATAACCACTAATAATATCAGCAACGCTATAACTGTAGTAACTACAGCATATTTCAATGTTATTGGCATCCACAAATATATAAAATTCCAATTTACTCCGTCTCCAAAAATATAAGGCACTTTATAAATTGCTAAAAACAAACTAACAAAAATAGAAATTAACAACAAATAATTACTAATTTTATTTTCTTTTTTATAGTATACATCTATTTCTTTTTTCATTACGCTCTTTATACTAACGTACAATACACTCGCTATGACCAAAACATCAAATACCATAACGACTATTGACATTTTATCTATCGACTTGTTAGTATCAGATTTCATACTTAATGAAGAAGTTTTGGTATCCTGAAGTATGTCTGCTATTTTTTCAACAAGCAATTCTGCATATTCCGTATTTGTATTGCAAACAACAGCAATTCCCAGCTTTTTCTCAGTTTGAAACATGATATATGATGAGAAATATTGATTGGTACCACTATGCTTATATTCCCCCATTCCATTTTGGCAATTTTCCCAGCCAGCAGCGTAGGAATTTCCTTCGCTATCCGGAGCTACCAAACGGTTAACCTCATGAGTAGAGTCAATCACTTCTTGTTTATCCTCTGAGATACCACTTATCCCTAATTGAATTTTTAACCATTCACTTAAATCAGTTATATCTGAATAAATATATCCAGCAGGCGTATCTCCTCTATATTGGGGCGTTTCATATGCTTTCTGACTACCTAAATAAAACATATATCCCTGAGATATTTGATCATAATTTGGGGCGTCATTTAAACAAAATGTATTATCTAATCCATATGCCTGAAAAACATTCTTAGTCATATATTCTTCAAAGGATTCTCCAGTCACAACTTCTATTACATATCCAAGAACATCATAATTTATTGTTGCATACTGAAATTTTTCTCCTGGCTCATGACTTAATTCGACTTTATCCAATGTCATCACTGTATTTTTCAATGCATCATTCGAATTATCACTAAACAAATTTTGAATAGTTGAATATGGTATTCCTGAAGTATGATGTAGCAATTGCTCAATTGTAACATCCACCTTCTGAGCACCGTAATAAAATGTCAATTCTGGGATATACTTACTCACTGGGTCCTCTAAAAGTACCTTATTTTCCTTCACAAGTTGCATAATTGCTGTTGCTGTATAAGCCTTACTATTAGAAGCCAACTCGAATTTGGTATGTTCATCGACTGTTTCATTAGTCTTCTTATTGCTATACCCATAACATTTTGTATAGGTTCTATCTTCTGTTACGATGGTAAGTGCCATTCCAGGGATCTTTCCCTTTTTTATGCATTTATTCACATATGTTTCTATTTCCGTTATTTTATCTGTATCAACATTACTATCTATATCAGCTGCGTATATATAACACCTACAGGTAATTAACGCTATAAAGCAGACAACCATTACCATACTTCGCATAACTTGCTTTATCCTGTTCATATTTTTTCCTCTCGCAATATTTTCAAGCATATTTATTTTTTGTATAAGCAATCCTTAAACGATTATTGCCATAGAACTCAAGTCTACGAAACATCATAATATAAAATATGATATTCCCACTATGACTTGAGTTCCAATGAAACATCAAATCCTATTTTGCTACAATGTTATTCTACCAAATATCCATTGTTGCTTAGCAATCTTTTTGCATCTTTAATGCATTCTTTTTTTATCAACACATAATCCGTATTATATGTTGAGAGCACAAAAATACTTATTTTATTTTCTGCTAGAATAGCCGATATTTTTGAAATAATCCCAACAAGCGAAAAATCCAAATTTCCAACTACTCTAAACATACTCCAATCCATGTTTGCCTCAATATAGTCAAAATCAAGGTATTTTTTCTCACAGATTACCGAAATTTCTTCTCCTGTATTTGTTACTGAAAAAAATTCCCCTTGAGCCTTTATATCAGCCATTGAACTGACCTTACATACTACCAAATCATAATTCAAAAACTCAATTTTCATATTAATCTCCATTCCGCCGCCCTTGTCTGGCGGCACAAATAGTAATGAAAGTGTTCCAACTCTCTTCGTTGTGCAGTAACTTGTGAAAGGCAGTTATATTCCCTGCAGAAAGATTCATATTCTCAGAGAATACTCTCGTTTGGTAAGAACAACTCTCCCTACTACAAAAAGAAATATAAACCTCTTGTAAAACGTCGTGGCACGAAAAGAGGCATTATCGCTATTACCCATATGATTCTTACTGCAATCTACCTGATGCTGGCTTCAATTTATAACTGTCCTCTATTTTCTTTCACACTACTTCTCCTAATCTACAATGAACTTATTAACAATACCACTCTCTAAATCATCGTTTAAACTTTCTTCGTAAAGTATAGTATAGATTTCTTTATGCATTTCATAAAGTTCATTCAATTCTTTGATAATTCTATTAATCAATTTTACATCTTCAACTATATTGGAAGCAGTTTCTATTGTTTCTCTTATTGCCCTACAATATGACTCGGTTTTCTGCACATAGTCTGCAATACTATCTACGTCCTTTATAACATGGTATTTTTTGGTTTCTAAAATAAAATCTCTCATAAAAATCAGTTTATACTTCCATGCTATTAAAGATTCGCTTACAACTCGAATTACATTTGCATTTAGCTTATCATTATTCAACTCATTTTGCAAAACATCTGCAACATACTTTATGCTTCTTATTCCAACAATAAATCTCTCATTTTCACTTTGAGTGCATTTGTTGAGATTTATCTCTGCAGTATTGCGCAAAATATTCTTAATGACACTCTGCAAGTCAAAATCTATTTCTTCAGGCATATTAATAGTAAGCATTGTTAACGGATTTATGACATCTACCAGATAACTATCCTTAAATGCCTCCATATTTGCAATACCTTCAAGCGACTTCTTGAAATCTGTAGCCTCAACAAGTCCATAATATTGGAATGTTGTATCATAAACCAAATAAGCTCCTTCAACCTTGTCAATTACGACAAAAGAATGATCAGCCGTTTTTTCGTTCTCTTCCTTTAGTCTTAGATTATTCTGCCTACCTTCAAAACTTTCCTTCCACTCGTCAATATCAATCTGATATTCCTTTGAATATGGCAGATAATAGGTTGTACCTGTAACAATTACTATTCTATTTTGACTCAGCTCACATTCAATCCTTTTTTCCATTTCAGCATAGCAATCAAACGACTCCACATTCAATCCCATTCCACATTTTCGTAATTCATATGCAAAACTGATGCTATCATCAATACTTACTTCAGCAAATTTGTAGTCTTCTTCATTTAAAGTTTTCTTTTGAATACTATAAACTGTTTTTCCAAGCTCTCCAAGTTCAAAAATACTCTTTTCCATGTTGATACCGTGGTTATACTTTAAAACTTCGCAAATATTTCCTGTTAAGCAAGCATAATAATATGGATATTTATCATGTATTACATAATTTTTATTATAGTTTCTTAGTGTGTCATCAATTTCCGTGTTTTTCACAAGGCTCGATAGTTCTCTGATTGTATGCCGTTCCATCAAATCTTTTATATTTATGGTTATCTTTTTATTTCGCGCCAAAGAAGCTAGTTTAATAATTTTAATAGATGTGCCTCCTAGTTCAAAAAAATCATCATCAATACCTATATTATCAACACCCAGAACTTCCTCATACAAGCCGACTAATTGAGTTTCAATTTCATTTCTAGGCTTAGAATATTGAACCTTCTTCTGATTATAGTCAACATAAACCTTCGGCAATTTTTTCACATCAATCTTTCCATTATTTGTCATTGGTATCGTTTCAATACATGCAACAATCTGAGGCTTTTTATAAGTTGGTAATTCACGATTTAAATAATCTATTACCTCTTGATTGTCTAATCTTTCTAAACATGTATAATATGCGCAGATTACAATTTCATCTGTCTCTGTTTTTCTTGCTAACACAATTGCATTGTTAACATTATGAATTTCAAGCAATTTATTCTTAATTTCATCTAATTCTATTCTATAACCATTAATCTTAATTTGATTATCTTGTCTACCAATAAACATAATATCTCCATTATTATTGTACTTACCAATATCTCCGGTCTTATACATCAGTAGTTCCTCGTTTATTGATACTTTTCGAACAAAACAACTGTTATTAAGAATATCATTGTTTATATACCCTCTTGAAACCCCTTTTCCTCCAATGTAGATTTCGCCTTCAACACCTATTAATACATCATTTAGGTTTTCATCAAGTATTCGAACATAAACATTGTCAATACTCTGACCTATTATATTTACCTCTCCGTCTTCTATCTCCTTTATGGTTAATTCATGTGTACAACATCCTATTGTTGTTTCTGTTGGACCATAATGATTAATAATCTTTGTCTTTTCTGATTTTTCAGCAAATCTTACTATTGTATTTCTATCTAGTTTTTCTCCACCTAAAATCAAATACTTTAAGTAAAGTTCCTTGCACTTGCTGAAATATGGATCATCAACCATTACTGTAAGCAATGTAGGCGTCATTTTAGATATTGTAATCTTATTTTCATGCATATACCGAAGTAAATATTCCATATTGCAATATTCTTCCTTCTGTAATAAGTGTATTTGACCACCTGCTAACAACATAGGGAATATATTTGTATATCCCAGGTCAAAATTTACACCCGAAACCAATATACTTCTATCATCTTCTGATAATCCAAGTTGTTTTAGAATATATTCGGAATAATTAATCAATGATTCATGCTTTACCATGACTCCCTTTGCATTTCCTGTTGTTCCAGAAGTATACATTACATATACAATTTCATTGTCTATTAATTCATTCTCTGGTAAGTTTACATTATTAATTTCATCATCATTTGATATAATTGTGCTAATAAAGTCCATATCTAAATCGTTAGATAAAACGTATTTGCAATCAGCACACAATAACATATCCTCTATTTGTTTTCTTGGCAACTCTAAATCAATTGGAAGATATACACATTTAGCCTTCATAATTGCTAAAATGCCAACCATAAATTCAATTGTTGGTTCACTAATAACCGCAATAATTTGATTAGTTTTTCCAACTTTTTGTCTTATTGCATTTGCTATTATATCTGATTTTTTGTCAATTTCCTGATATGTAATTTTAGTATCATTTTGAACAAATGCTATATTTGTTGGGTACTTTTTGGCTACCTGTTTAAATTCATCACTGAAATTTCTTCCTAAATTATTATTGTTTGATAAATTTATAACCGTTTTTTGATTTTGAAGTTTTATATTCTCAATCTTAATATTCTCATCACAAATAATCATTTCAATTATTCTCTGATAATCTTTCATAAATCTCATTATAGTTTCTTTTTCAAAAACATCTGAACAATATTCAAAATCACAGAAAATTGTGTCGTTTTCTTCGTAGGCCTTTAATTCTAAATCAAATTTGCAAGCTCCACTAAAGTATTTTCTTTCTGAAATATCCAGATTGCCAATTCTAATTTTCGGAATATCAATATTGTAATAAGCAAACATAGTATTTACCAGATTTTTTGCATCAGTCATACCCTTTTCTGTTAATTTCTCTACTAGCTTACTATATGGATACGTTGAATTGCATAAATCCTTACTTACTTGTGTTGTCAAATTTTTAATATATTTTGATACGATTAGTCTTTTTTGTGGCATTACCCTAATCGGAACAGTATTGATAAACACCCCTACCATTTTATCAACATTAAACTTCTCTCTTCTCGACACAGGTGTTCCTATAACGAAGTCTTCCATATTAGAATATTTTGATAACAATATAGAATATGCCCCTATCAAGAAATTAAACATTGTTGTTTTATTAACTTTTACATATTGCTTAATTTCTCTTGTTATTGTTTCGTCAATAACCATATTCAAAAGTTCACCATTGAATTTCGTTTTACTCTCTTTGTCATAAGGAAGACGCAATACTGGAGTTTCATTTTTAAATTTACTACTCCAATAATTTTCCTCGTTCTTGTATTCATCACTTTCTACATACTTATACTCGTATTCTGCAAAATCCTTGTAGTCAATTTCATTTCCTTCAACTGCATTTCCCTGATAAAAGGCAATAAAATCTTTGATTATAATACCAATTGAAATTCCATCACAAGCTATATGATTAAAATCAATAAATAAAACAGCATTGTCTTTTGCTATTTTTATCAGCAAAGCTCGGACTAATAAATCCTTTTCAAGATCAAATGGCTTTGAATTTTCCTTAACTACTTTATCTACATCAGTAGCCTCAATTTCTTTTAGGTCAAAGTTATAATCCTCGTTAATAAACTGCACTAATTCACCATTTTTAACAGTATAATTTGTTCTTAACGATTCATGTTTTTGGATTACTTTTCCCAATGCCTCTTGCAATTTTTCTCTATCTATTGCGCCCTTCATCTCAATTAGATATGGCATATTGTAATTTAAGTCGTTCTCATCTATCTTCTGCATTAAGTACATATTTTTCTGTGTTTCTGATGTCCTATAGTATTCCTTCTTTTCACATTTAGGAATCACAAGATAATGCGATACTGAACTCTGCTTTTGAATGCATTCAAACACTTCTTCAAAGGTTGAGTGCATAAATATATTTTCAAGAGAAACATCAACCTTTAATTCTAATCCAATTTCTGAGATTAATTGCATTGCCTTAATAGAATCTCCACCAAGTTCAAAGAAATCGTCGTTCTTCTTAGTAACTTTAATTGATAAAATATTCTCCCATATATCCTTTAATTTCTGCTCAACTGGCTCTGTACAAACAAGACTATTATCCTCACCACAAATTTGCTCAAATTCATTTGGCAACTTCGTTCTATCTATCTTACCATTGATTGTCACAGGTAATTGTTCCATTTTAACTATAAATTTAGGAACCATGTATTTAGGCAATTCTTTTTCCAATATCTTCTTTATCTCATTACTTTCATAACTGCATCCATCCTTATATACTATATAGGCAACCAAAAATTTGTCACTATTCTGATCTTCTTTTGTATCAATATATACATCTTTAAGGTCTGCAATTTTATATAATACTTTTTCTATTTCAGATATTTCAATTCTATGACTTCTAATCTTTACCTGATTATCCTTTCTTCCAAATAATTCAATATTGCCTGAATTAGAGTATCGTCCTATATCTCCCGTTTTATACATCACTTTACTGTCATCAAATATATCAGTTAAGAATGACTTTTCTGTTAATTCTAAATTATCTAAGTATCCCTGTGCGACATTTCCACTAATATATAGTTCACCTGCCACCCCAATTGGTACCATTCTTTGATTTTCGTCAAGGATGTATATTCTCCGATTGGCTAAAGGCTTACCTACAGGTATAACACTATTTAAATCTACTTCACTCAAGTCACATAATGTACTTGTCATACACGTTTCAGCTGGTCCATAGGCATTTAAAAGTTTAATTGTTTTCAATCTTGAATTTTTCCACAATTTCACTCTTTCAGCCTTCATTTGCTCACCACCAACTATCATTAGTCTCAAGGTATCCAATGGAATAATTTGTTCATTTCTACTCCACTCATATGTAACCTCATTCCAGTATGCCGTAGGCAAGTTAATGACTGATAACTTATACTTCTCACAATTTTTAGACAGTTCAGTTGGAGACCAAACATCATTTCCTCTCAATACAAGTGTTGCTCCACTTACTAATGTTGATAATACCTGCTCCAATGAAATATCAAATGCTATTGATGAAAACTGTAATACATTATCGGTTTCTACCAATTCATATCTATTTTTTATATCGATTGAATGGCTTACAATGCTTCTATTATTAACTACTATTCCCTTTGGCTTTCCAGTGGTTCCTGATGTAAAAATAACATATGCTAAATTCTCAGGAGTAACTTTCTTTTTCTCAAATTTGGCCTCTGTATCCACTTCAGAATCAATACAAATATACGTTTTTCCTAGTTCAGCTACCTTCTGCCTATATTTCTCCTTGGTCAAAATTACTTTCATTTTTTCTGACTCAATCATGTAATTTATTCGACTCTCAGGGTATGAAATGTCAATTGGAACAAATGCTGCTCCTAATTTTAAAATGGCACATATTGAACATACCAAATCAATCTCTCTATCTAAGTAAATTGCAACCAAGCTATCTTTAACTATTCCGCTTTTTTCAAGAATACAAGCTATTCTTTCTGCTCTTTCATTCAATTCATTATATGATATCTTCTGTTCTTCACATGCAACAGCTATTCTTTCTCCAAATTTTCTTACAGTGTCTTCAAACAAATCAATATAACTACTGTCATTTGGAAACTCCATTTGAGTGTCGTTCCATTCTTCAATTAGTTTATACTGATTTTCCGGTAAAACAGCAATATCTTTGATTCTTTCTCTTTTCTTGAAAATAATTTCTTCTAAAATGAAAACAAAATGTTCAAGAATATTTTCACATAATTTTCTTTCAAAGAAATTAGTATCAAATAATAGTTTAAAATTAAATTCCCCATGTACGTTACAGTATAAAGTACAAGGATAATCAAGCTGCTCTTCCACATTCAAGCACTTTCCTTGCATTCCTCCAAATCCCTTGTTTACTGCCTCTTCAAATGGGTAGTTCTCAACAATAACCATACAATCATACAAATCATACAGGGCTGATTCTCTGGGAATCTCACTCATTTTTCTGATTGTTGATAATGATGAATAGTCATATTGTAATTGTCTTAAATATTTTTCTTGAATATTTTTCAAGTATTCATCTATATTCATATCATAATTTGCAGATACTCTTAGAGGGATTGTATTCATAAAACAGCCAATAATGTCATCACTACCCGGTAAATCCGTAGGTCTTCCTGATGATGTAACCCCAAAAATTAAATCATTCTCATTTATGTAACGCTGCATTACTAATGCCCAAGCCCCTTGCATTAACGTACTCAGGGTAATTCTCTTTTCTTTTGTAAAACGGCTGATTTCCTCATTTAATTCGCTATTTACCGCAAATTCTACAACATCATAAGGTTTTTCATTTTTCTTCTCACCCTTTACTTCAACCACACTACTTAATAATGTTGGTTTATTCATTCCTTTAAGTGTTTCCTTCCAAAATTTCTCTGTTTCTTTCTGATCTTTTTTATTTAACCAAGTAATATAATCCTTAAAAGGAACTTCCGAACTTATGACTACTTTTTCATTATTTGCATATTTTGAGTAGTATTCATCTAATTCCTGCATAATAATCCTTATGCACCAACCATCCATTTGGAGATGATGATATGTCCATATTATATCATATACATCATTTGAAACCTTCAATACAATTACTCTCATCAATGGAGGTACTTCAAGATCAAATCCTTTTTCTCTATCTTCAGCTAATAATTCTTCACGAATTTTCTTATAGTCATCCTTTTCTTCCATATTAATTACTTCAAATGGAAGGGTCAGATTATTGTGGATTACCTGTATCGGATGCTCAAGATTTCTCCAATGATAGGTTGCCTTCAAGCTTTCATGCCGGTTAAGTATTGTATTCCAAGCCTTTTCAAACGCTTCAATATTAAGATTGCCCTGTACTCTAAATACTGTCTGCTCAACCGCAACAGATGAATCAGGTGAATACGCTGTATGGAAAATCATACTTTCCTGAACAGGTGATACTCCATAGATATCTGCTATATCTCCATAATTAGTTGTTAATTCCTTGAATCTATCGTCACTAATGTTGATATTTTCAAAGTCTTCTACAATCCATGATATCTTTTCACATGATTTCAATAAATCTTCAATATTCTTAATAAATGCTCTTGCTAGCCTTTCGATTGTTTCTTTCTTGAAATTATTTGTTGAGTACTTCCATTTAGCCACTAATGAATGCTTCATTACAACACAATCAACTTCAATTTTATATGTTCTAAGATTATTGCCGCCATAATTTGGCAATGGAACATCGTCTACTGGCGCAAAATTACTATCCTTTTCAAAGGTATTATCTACCTGTCCGAAATAGTTAAAACATATTTCTGCACGAGAAAGCCGTTTGAACTGTTTCCTGATTTCTTTATCATCAGATAAATACTTCAACAGTGCATAGCTTGCACCCTGTTTTGGAAGTTTTCTTATCACACCTTTTGTAGTTTCAAGTAATGTTACTGAATCCATTTTTGAGAATTCGTGACTTAATTTAATAGGATATATAGAGGTAAACCAGCCCATTGTATTGGACATATCTATTTCTGCGCTGATTATCTCTCTACCATGACCTTCAACATCAACTAGCACATCCGTATCATTATAAGCCGTAATTGACTTGCCCAAAGCAGCTAATAATATATCATTTACTGTAGTATGTTTTATCTTATGAATATTGTGCAGTAAATAGCTTGTATTTTTCTCATCCAATGACATAACAACGGTATCCGCACTATGTTCTAAATTTTCACCATTAAAATCAACTTTTATAGACTCCGAACATGTGTTTTCTTTGTTCAACCAAAACGTTGCATCGCTTAAAATATCTTTTTCATTTGACTTTTCCTTCAATAGCTCCGAACAACTTTGTAATGTCGCTGATTTATGTGTACTTTTTATTTCATTGCCGGCTATTAATTCAGAATAGATGTTTGCAAATCTGTCAAGCAATATTCGCCAAGAAACACCATCTACAACCAAATGATGAATGCACACAAACAACAGCTTATTCTTTTCAAAATAAACTACTCTCATCATTTTTCCTTTTGTAATGTCTAATTTACCAGCCTCTTGACCCAATACGGCAGACAGCTCTTCATTCTGAAATTTTTCATTCTCCACCACTACAAAATCTATCTTTGAGGATTCTTCTTTGTATTTTTGTATCCAATTTTCATTATTTTTTTCAAAATAAATGTTAAAAATATCAAATTCATCCTCAATACATTTTAGTGTTTTTACAACTACATCTAACTTCAAGTCATCCGCACATTTCAACAATACTGATTGATTCCAGTAATTATAATCAGTAAATTTCGAATCAAAAAACCACGACTGGATAGGAAGTAGTCCAACCTCGCCTTCCAATTTACAATTTTTCTCTGATAACACTTCTTTTTGCTTATTGTTTATAATTCTGCTTGCCAATCGTTCTATAGTTTCAGTTTCAAGAATATCTTTAATGACAATGCTTATGCCATTCTGTGATAACTTGCCAACTATTTGTAAACTAATAATTGAATCTCCACCTAAATCATAAAAATTATCATTAACACTAATTTTTGTCTCTTCAATCTTCAATACGTCAGCCCAAATTTCGCGAAGTAATTTCTCTGTTTTATTCTGAGGTTTCTTAAAATTCAAGTTTCTTTGCATTTCCACTTTAGGTAAAGCACGATAATCAATTTTTCCAATTGGCGTTAACGGAATGCTGTCTATTAAAACATAATATGAAGGTTGCATGTACTTAGGTAATGTATCACTTAAATATCTTTTTATTTCATCTAAATCCCCATCTGGCTTCACAATATATGCCACTATTTTGTTTTCTCTAACTACAACAACATTATCTACAGCATCACCTTGCATTCTAATAGCATTGCTTATTTCGTCTAACTCAATTCTTTTTCCATTAATTTTTACTTGATAATCTTCTCGTCCGATAAATTCTATTTTTCCTTCTTCATTCCACATGACGATATCACCAGTCTTATAGAATCTGGCATTATCAAACCATTCCAAAGTAACAAATTTCTCTGCAGTAAGCTTATCATTATTCACATAACCTTTTGCCACGTTCTCTCCAGAAATGATAAGTTCACCCTTTACTCCTACTGGACATAGCTTTCCATTTTTATTAATAATCAAACATTTTACATTAGAAATTGGTGACCCCAATGATACATTTTTTTCAGAGCATTCCTCTGATAATGTATCAACCATTGCTTCAGCTGGCCCATAGTTATTGTATAACTTATATCCATGATTAAGCAGTTTTCCTTTAATTTCGTTATCTAATCTTTCGCCTCCACAAATAACTACTCTTAAAGTTTCATAATGATTACCATTAATTAATACTTCTTTTAATATAGTTGGAATGAAATTGATAATTGTAATTTCATTTTTTTTGATTGTATCAGAGAATTTTTCCTCACTTGATAACACATCCTCGTTCGGGACTACAATTGTTGCACCACAATACAGTGCCCCAAAAATATCTTCTATGGACACATCAAAAATATTTTGCGTTAACTGCAAAATATTGTCCTCCTGCGAAATATTATAGTTACTTGAGAACCAGGCTAATAAATTACTTAGATTCTTATGTAACAGTTGAACTCCCTTTGGTCTCCCTGTTGTTCCTGATGTATAAATTATTGCAAACTCATCAAGTAAATTAAACTCTATATCCGTCAATGTAACTTCAGCAGTATCATCAAAAAGTTCTTTGGCTACATATTGAGGACAGCAAATATCATTTTCCAGCGAATCTACAATTACTAACTTAATTTCACTGTTTTTCGCTATATAATTTTTTCTTTCTAATGGATATGCGGCATCTATGGGAACATAAGCTGCTCCAGCTTTAATTATCCCAACTAATGCCTCTATAAACGTTAACGATTTCTCCATCATTATTCCAATATGATTGCCCTTTTTCACACCCAATTTTAATAGATTTCTGGCAATAATATCAGATGATTTATCAAGACCTTGATAATCCAACTTTTGATCATAATGACTCACTGCAATCAAATTCGGATATTTTTCCACAATTTGTTTAAATCGTTCTATAAAATGAATTTGAGTATATTCTCGCTCCGTATTATTGTACACGTTAAGAATGTTATTCTCTTCCTCTTCTGTGATCACCTTAATGCATTTTAATGGTTCATTATACTTTGATACAATTTGACCAAGCACATTACAATAATGATTTGCAAGTCTCTCTATGGCATTCTCATCATACAATCCGCTATTGAAATTGAATTCCATTTCAATATTGTCATATATTCCAATACCTATTGTCAGATCATAATTACTTTTCTCATTCATGACAAAGGACTGTAATTTCACACCATGACTCTCCGGAAAACTAAGTGGATAATTTTCAACTACAATAATAGAATCAAATAACTCTTCTGTCTTTCTTGTTTGCTTCTTAATTCTGTTCAACGGAGTGTTTTCATATTTAATTCTTGCATTACTACTCTCTTGAACTTTTCTTACGTAATCAATAATACTTTCGTTGTTATCAACAGACACTCTCAGCGGAATTGTATTAATGAACAAACCAACAGCATTTTCTATATTATTTATGTCTACATTTCTTCCAGACACGGTTGTTCCAAATACAATATCATTAATACCATTGTATTCAGCAACTAACAAACCATATGCAGCATACATCAAATTTGCCATAGTGATATTATGAGTTTCACAAAACTCTATCAATGATTTTTTTTCAACAGTTTTTTTCAACACATTGTTAGTCAATGCCTTTTTGGCTGTCTTTTTTATTGATAGTTCTGCCTCCTCGCTTAAATTATGTAGGTACTCTTTCCAAAAATTATCTTGTTCATTATGATCTTGTTTACCTAAAACATTAACAAACTCCTTAAATTTACATTTCTTTTCATTTGTATTATTATTACTATTAAGTTTTTTCCAAAACTCATTTAGAATGATTCCATTACTCCAGCCGTCATAGATAATATGATGATTAGTAACAATCATTGTATATTTATTGTTTCTATATTTAAATAATTTTAATCTAAAAGCCGAAACTGACAAATCAAACTGATTACATAAATCCCGTTTAATATAATCTTGTACGATTTCGTCCGCTTCAATTTCGTTTGAAATATCTTCTATAGTAATCTCATTGTTATCGTTTTTTAAAACCACTTGAATTGGATTACTAACATTTTCCCAAACAAATATAGTTCGTAAAACTTCATTTTCACGGATTATATCTTTCCAGCATTGAATAAATTTTTCACACTGGATTTCTCCTTCTAATTCAACAATTAACTGTTCAATATATTCATTACTATTTTGTTCATTCAAATAATGAAATAACATTCCTTTTTGAACAGGAGTTAAGTTCATCAAATCCTCAACATTTTTCTTATCTAGCTTCATATTCTTTACGATAATTAACTAATAATTATCTCTCTCCTTCTTTTTATGTTAGTTTCCTACATTGCCATATAATGACTTTATCCTTCAATTACTCTATCCAAAATATTCTGTACTCTTGTATCAAATTTTTCGCTCTTTTGAGCAACTTCAAGTTCCCACTCACTCTTACAAGTACAATCCAATCCATCAAAAACAGATATATCTAATGTTTTATTATATTTTCTAATCGCATTTAGCACTCTATCACTACATTTAGGGCAATTATAAGGAACCATACTTGGGGATGGATAAAACTGGAACATTCCAATCAAAACTTTTCCTCTATGTGCAGTTCTCTTTACAACTTCAACAATACTCCACAACCACGGAGTCTTATATTCCCCATGTTTACTTAAATAATCAGCTAATGTATATTTTTGAATAGTACATGCCTCTAATGAAACTGTTGAAGCCCCAATATCAAATGCATAATTTATTGTTTCTACAGCATTCTCAATTGCCTCGCATTCATTCAAGAACACAGGTTTCAGCATTACATATGTTCTAAGATTGCATTCTTTTGTAATAAGTTTTGCTGCATTTTCAAATACATTACGTGAAAATCCTTTATTTAAGCATATCGTCCTTAAATAATCATCCTTAAGTTCCAATCCAATAGCAATCTCCACAACTTTATTTGGAATAAGTTCTTTTATCTCATCAATAACATCTTGATTAACAAACTCTGGTCTAGTCTCTAATACAACCATTTTCAAATTTTTTTCCTCGGAAATTCGCTTTAAAATAGTTCTTCTTGCTTCTCTACATATTTCATTTTCATTAAAAAATGAGCCATTATTGTATAAATTTAATAGTGGATACTCAGCAAAATCTATTTTTTCAAATGATTCATTAAACTGCTCAATATGCTGCTGTGCTGTCAAAACCTCGTCGGTTCTTGTTTGTTTAGCTAAATGTCCACAAACAGTACAACCATGACCATTCTTAAGTGCCCATTCGCAGCCGTTGGACATTAAATAAATAACAACTCTCTTTTGGTTCTTATTTTCAAATACTTCTTCTCTATAATCTATACTTGCAGCCTTATTTAATTCAAACTTGTTTTCCTTAATCTCAGAGTGAATATCCTTCATAATCTTCGAAATTGCTCTATTATACTGTGCTCCATCAAAATTACCCTCTGTAATTACTTCTAAATTGTTTCTCATTTTTCTTCTTATGCCCGGCTAAATATACGAACACATCCTCCTCTACTTCTTTATTTACAAAGCGCCTAAACATTATCTCTTTTACTACTCAAACAGATTATTTAACTCATCTAAAGAAATATCTACTGACGCTATATCTGATTCAGTCCATTCTCTCTCATTATCCACACAATATTCATTTACCAAGTTTATACACTTAGTCAACTCTTCTACAAATCCATCAATAGCATTATCATTAATATACTCCGATTTTCCTTTCAAACTAACACACAATTTATTATTCAAGACCATGAGATTTAATTCTAATAGCGCTGGACATACATTTTCCTTAGATACATCTAACATATATTGCTCATATTCAACGTCAAAGAAATCAAACTTGTGCTTTTGTTTTCCCAAATAATTAAAACAAACACATTTACCCATTTCTTCTAATCTTTGCTTAGCTTCTTTTCCAAACATAAAAGCCTCTTTATTGTTTTCCAATCTATTAGCTTCTTTTGCGCTGATAATAGCCTCTTTTATTCCCTCTGATGCACTAATATCTAATGGATAAAAATATGTAAACCATCCTACTGTCCGTGTTATATCCACATCATCTATAGGAAGATTTCTTCCGTGACTTTCAGTATATATTGTCGATGCACAACCAAAATAGTTGTATATGGCTAACGAGGTTGCCGCTATTAGCAATTCATTTGTCGTTGTGTTAAACATATTGTTTGCTTCACCCAACAAAAATTCAACATCATCTACACCAAGTTCTACATTACTTCTTCCAACATATCTCTCATCATTTTGATATTTCGGTTGAATACTAATTGTATTAGCCTTATATCCATCCCAAATATTGGATCGTTCATCTTGCAAATTTTTTACAATTTTAGCCCATAAACCAAAAGATGATGAATGCATATTTTCATCAAATGAATCATTTAATATATCAGATAGATCTTCTAAAATAATCTGCCATGATATTCCATCTATCACCAAATGATGTGCTGTAATAAACCATGTAATGTCATCTTCATCATTGATAAACAGGCAACTCGTGATTAATCCACCATCATTTAATGAAATCTTTTTACGTACATTAACACATTCTTGAATATATTTTTCTCTTTTTAGAGATTGTTCAATTCCTCTTAAATCAACCAGACTCACCAAATTAGCAAATTGAGCCTCATTAAAATCCCTGTATTCAAGCATTCCAATCCCTTTATCCCATCTTGCACGCAAAATATCATGCTTTTCTACTATTTTTTTCATGGCAGCCTGATAAAATTCTAATGATTTTTCATTTGTTTTCATTTTTAATGATACACTCTGCAAATAATGATCTGGATTGCTAAATTGCTGATTATCAAACCATTCTATAATCGGTGTTCTCTCAATCTTTCCTTTAATCGAACTCTTATCTTCCTGAACTCTTACCTGTTTCATAAACATAATCATATCCCTAGGAATTGGATTAGACATAATGTCGGCTACCTTAAGTTGATATCCTAGATTTCTAAGTTTCGAAGAAATCTGAATTGCTTTGATTGAATCTGACCCATAGTTAATAATACTTTCCGACATACTAATATTCTCAATTTCCAATACACTTGTTATAACATCGTATAAAACTTGCTCATTATCTGTTAAATTAACATCTTCAACAACACTTTCCTGTCCCCAAAAAACTTCTGGTAATCTTCCTTTATCTATTTTTCCGTTAATTGTAAGTGGAAACTCTTTCATACTTATACATTTACTTGGTAACATATAATTATTTAAATGTTTATACAAATATACATACAGTTCTTCTTCGCTTAATTCTTCAGAACTACAATAATATAAAACAATCATATTGCTTCCATTATGTTCTGCAATTAATGCAACTGCTGCATTTACCTTATCATGCTGTATAGCAACGTTTTCTATTTCCCCAAGTTCTACCCTATGCCCCCGAATCTTCACTTGAGAATCTGTTCTACCAACACAAATCATACAATTTTCATTAACAAACTTTGCTAAATCTCCAGTTTTATATAATCTTGTTTTAGTGTATGGGTTGATTGCAAAACTCTTATTAGTTAGCTCATCGTTATACAAATATCCCCTTGAAAGACTTTCTCCACCTATATACATTTCGCCAATTACTCCTATTGGACATGGTTTCATTGCTTTATCGAAAATATAAATCTGGACATTATCCGATGGTTTACCTATAGGTACATTCCCTACAATATCTTTTTCTGAATCGTATTCATATATCATGCAGCCTACTGTCGATTCTGTTGGTCCATATTCGTTAAAAATACTTATCTTTTTTTTGAAACTCTCAGTTATTTTTCTAGCCAAATCACATGGCAAATTTTCTCCACCAACAATAAAACGTGTAATTTTCAATCTATGCATATCATGTCCATCCAACAATCTTAGATGTGCAGGCGTTACTTTCATGATTGTACACAAGTTATCTTTGATTATACGGTTAAATACATATTCATCCTGATTATCCTCGTATGCTATTATTGATGCACCTGAAATCAACGGTACAAATATCGATGTTATTGTCAAGTCAAATGCCAACGATGAATAAAGTGGAAATACATCATTATCACTTACACTGTATGCTTTTTGAGCCCACACAATATAATTCATCAATTGTTTATGTTCAATCATTACACCCTTTGGTGTACCAGTTGTTCCAGATGTATAGATAATATAAGCTAAAGAATTCCGTGAAATATCATTACTAAATTCTTTCTCATCAAAGCAGTCTATGTTCTTAATTACTTTTATTTTATTAAAATCCTGATATTTTCTACAATTAGTGATTACCAAAGAAACTTTAGCATTTTCAATAATATATTTTCTGCGTTCATCTGCTGTTAATGGGTCAATAGGCACGAATGCGCAACCACTCTTAAGAATAGCTAAGATTGCAATAATTGCTTCTATAGAATGTGTTACTTCAAGGCCTATTACTCTTGGAGACAAATTATATTTTTGAATTTCTTTTGCTAATCCGTTTGATTTTCTATCTAATTCTAAATACGAAATCTCTTTACCATCGCATTTCACTGCAATTTTATCAGGATTAAATTGAACTTGACGGGCATACAAATCCAATATATTTTCATTAGGTACATTTACAAATGTATCATTATATCTCTTTGTTAACTTTTCTTCTTCTTCCCCACTAATGATTTTTATTTCCGACACAGAGCAATCATCGTTGCGAATAATACAATCAACAATTTGCATCATTGAGTCAAAAAGTGATTTAATCTGTACAGCATCATAAGCTTCACATAAATAATCAAAATCCAAATAGAACTCTTTACACTCATTCCATCTTTTTACAATTATCTGTAATAAATACTCTTGTTCTCCATTATAAAACTCTTCATATATAACTTTTTGGTCATTAATTGTTGCGTCCAATTCTGTTCCATAATAATTAATTGATACATTGTATAATGGATTATCGCTTATGTTGATTCCTAAATCTTTTAATAAACGATTATATGGATATAACTGATGCCTGAATGCATTATTTAATTCCATTGAGAGATATTTCATAACATCATTCAACGAGTCATGTTCGTTTATTTTTGACATAATTGGAAGTATATTAACACACATACCAAAGATATCTCTTTCTCTTCGATTTCTGCGTCCCAATACAGGAACACCAATTATATTTTCAGATCTTGAATTCGCTAAAAACTCATAAATATTATAAACACCTATAAAAAATGCATTATAAGTGAAATTATTTTCTTCACAGTAATCTTCTATTGCTTTACTTTTTTCAGTATCGATATAAAACGACAATCTATTGCCTTTTGTATTTACTGCTGAATAATAATTATTATCCGGTATTAATTTAAACTTTTCATTCCAATATTGCTTATCTCTTATATATCTTTTTGAACCAAAATACTTATCTTCACTAATTATGTATTCATCATAATCAGCTTCATCACTAACTTTTTCATTATTTTCTATTGACTGAGAATTGCTATAAATTCTAGAAATTTCTTTTACAAATATACTTAACGACCATCCATCAGCAATTATATGATGAATTTTAACTGATAATGCTGTTTCTTCCTCCGATAATTTTGCAATAACAAGTTTGTATAAAAACGTATTTTCAAATCTAAACAAAGCCTTTTTGCTCTCATTCAGCCATATTTCATAGGCCTCCTTAGGATTTTGTTCCAAACTAAAATCAATGATTTCTATCTCCTCTATGCCCTCATTGTAATATTGAAACATTTCTCCTCCGTCTATAGTAAATTTACTATGGAAGACCAACTTGCTTGAAATGTATGAACATACTGCATCTTTTAACGCATTACTATTAACTTTACCCTTGATGTATGCAGTACCACCAATGTTAAACATACACGATTCCTCATGGATCAACTGTGTATAAAAAATTCTTTTTTGCGCTTCTGATAATTTATTTTTTTTCATTTTTCATACCTATATGATAACTTTGGAAACAAAATTATCACACTACCATTACTCCTTTTCTTTTTAATCATTATTCTTTGTTTCAGAATACTCCGATACTATAACCAAATGGTTTTTGTATATATGCAGCCAACAAAACACTGCTTTTTCTCTTAAATTTTTATCAATAGGTTATCAAAATTATTACTTCACTCCCATCAGGTGAGTATTGCAAGCGCTATTGCTGGCTATCCGCTAAAAAACTTATTAATTACATAGACAATGCACACCGCACCTTCTACTATTTTCACTTTCTTATATCAGCACAATGTTTTTATGATATTTCTTACATCTTCTCATCACATTCCATATGATTGTTTCTTTCGATCTTACGAAATAAAACCAATATGATATTGGCATTTTCATTTAGTACATGATATACTTTTACTGTCTATTTGAACCGCCTCCTATTCTTTAAAGTTGGTTTGCAACACCTTTTTCATTGTATCATAGGAGGCTTCTGATTAACCTCCTCTATACTACAGAAATTTTCAAAAGTAGCTGTAATAA
>JBNMLC010000014.1:0-66880 GCA_050874665.1 Lachnospiraceae bacterium
AAGTAAAAAGGCAGCCGGGGGGGCTGCCTTTTTGGAGAAGGTATTTCTTTCTTATGGGGTGTAGCAAAAACTATATAATGTATTGGGGGGTTTTTACGATATTTATTATAGCATCGGTCTACAGATAAGTGTGCACAAATATTAAATTTTTTTCAAATCTTTTTTATGCAACTTTGTGTCGCATATCTATCTTAACAATTCTGTAATATATTTTTTGCACAGAAAGAGTTAAAAAAGTGCCATTCTTTTTGAAATGGCACTTTTTCTTCCCAATTACACTATCGCATCCTCTTTAAATAAAGCTTCAAACTCTTCTCTTCCGATTTTCTCTTTTTCTAATAAGAGTTTTGCACAGGATTCTAATACATTTTCTTTATCCTTTAAAATATTTTTGGCATTTTCATAACATTCGTCAATAATCTTCTTTACTTCTTTGTCAATAATTCCGGCAATTTCTTCACTATATCCTTTGGTCTGGGCAAAATCTCTTCCGATAAATACCTCGTCATCATCTCTGGCATAATTAATTAAACCAACCGCATCTGACATACCGAATTTTGTTACCATTGCCTTTGCAGTATCTGTCGCTTTCTGAATATCGCTGATAGCACCTGTCGTTACATCACCAAAGATAATCTCTTCTGCAATACGTCCGCCCAGAGAAACCATAATATCCTGCACCATACGGCTCTTGGTATGAAACATTTCATCTTTTTCCGGTAATGGCATTGTGTATCCCGCTGCTCCTTTTCCGGTAGGAATGATAGATACCGTATATACCGGTCCCACATCAGGAAGCACATGGAATAAAATCGCATGACCGGCTTCATGATATGCAGTAATCTTCTTATCTTTTTCTGATACTATGCGGCTTTTCTTCTCCTTGCCGATACCTGTTTTTAAGAAAGCTTCTTTAATATCCGACTGTTTTACATAGGCACGTTTTTCACGCGCTGCCTGAATTGCTGCCTCGTTTAAAAGATTTTCCAAATCAGCCCCTGTAAATCCAAAGGTGGTTCTTGCAATTTCTTCTAAATCCACATCATCTGCCAATGGCTTATTCTTTGCATGAACTCTTAGAATCTCTTCTCGTCCCTTAATATCCGGTCTGCCTACAGCAACCTTACGGTCAAAACGCCCAGGTCTTAAAATAGCCGGATCCAGAATATCTACACGGTTGGTCGCTGCCATAACGATAATTCCCTCGTTTGCGCCGAATCCATCCATCTCTACTAGCAACTGGTTCAACGTCTGTTCTCGCTCATCATGACCGCCACCCATACCGGTTCCACGCCGCCTTGCGACGGCATCAATTTCATCAATAAATACGATACATGGTGCGTTTTTCTTAGCTTCCGCAAATAAATCCCTTACTCTGGATGCACCTACACCAACAAACATTTCTACAAAGTCAGAACCTGAAATGCTAAAAAACGGTACTCCTGCTTCTCCCGCTACCGCTTTTGCAAGCATTGTCTTACCAGTTCCGGGAGGTCCTTCTAAAAGGACTCCTTTCGGTATTCTTGCACCTAATTTAATATACGTGCCGGGTTCTTTTAGGAAATCTACAATCTCTTCTAATTCTTCCTTTTCTTCATCCAGACCTGCAACTTCTTTAAATGTCACAAGCTTTGCGGCATCTGTCGTCATTTTGGCACGGCTTTTTCCAAAATTCATCATTTCGCCACCGCCGCTGCTTCCCTTTGCCTGATTATTAATCAAAATAAACATTAAAACTACCACAACTCCGGTAATCACACATGGCAGAATTACCTTGCTGAAAATTCCTTCACGCTTTGTATCTGTCAAAACATAATTACCCATGTCATTTTCTAACAAAGTTTCTTCAATCTTATTTACATCAGACACATAAAACATCTCTATTTCTCCACTGGAGAGTTTTACCTGTACCGAGCCAGTTGGTGTTTCTGCATTCTGATTAATCTGTACCTTTACAACATTTCCTTTCTGTAGGGCATCTAAAAATTCTCCGTATGTGTATGAGCTTTCACTATTAAAGCTAAAACTTGCCAGATTCCATACAAGCACTGCGGCCGCTATTAATAGTAAGTAAAAGCTTAATCCTCTAAATTTTTTCACTTATTCACTCCTCCTCTTCTATCTCCACTACACCAATATATGGCAGATTACGGTATCTTTGTGCATAATCCAATCCATATCCTACCACAAATTCATCTGGTATCTCAAAGCAGGTATAATCTGCCTTAATATCTACTACTCTTCGTTCCGGTTTATCTAACAAGGTACATAAATGAACGCTTGCCGGATTTCTTTTCTTTAACTCTTCCACGAGAAATTTTAAAGTTCTTCCGGAATCCACAATATCTTCCACAACTAAAACATCTTTTCCCTCTATATCTTCATCAAGTTCTTTTTTCACTTTAATAGCTCCACTTGATTGAGTTCCATTACCATAACTAGACAACGCCATAAAATCCATGCTTACTGGTATGCTGATGCGTTTTGCCAATTCACACATAAAAAACACTCCACCCTTTAACACACAAATCAGATGAACTTCTTTTCCTTCATAGTCCTTTGATATCTGTTGCGCAATTTCACAGATTCTTTTGTCTACCTCTTCTTCCGAAAGAAGAATTCTAACTCTCTCACTCACTTCTATTTCCTCCATTCATTTGCATTTTTAACACCTTTTTCGTGACGCTTCCAACTTTATAATAAAAACTCATTCGATAGCCTATAATCCACATAATATGCGAACCGTCTGCCAGCAAGAGGATTTCATCTCTCTTCTGTCTGGGTATTTTTTCATTAATAAAAAAGGATTTCAGACTTTGCCTCTGCCCTTTGTCATTCATGATAAAGTAGTCCCCGCTTTTTCTGGTTCGAATTACCAAACTGTTCTCTATTTTATCATAATCAAACGTTTTCGTATATGTTTTTTGTTCGGTATTTACAAAATTTTTATTCTTTTCATCTATCTCTTCGAATAAAACATGAAAAACTTCCTCTCTTCCTGGAATATTATATTTCCCTGCACCGGAAATTAGTACCTCAAATGCCTCCGATGCCCTTTTCTTTGGACACTCCTTGTTCACTACAATAACATCATAGCTTTTATATGCCCGCATGCGATAAGGAAGAGAAATCTGTTTTCCAGACTCCTTGTCTGCCAGACTTAATACAGCCTCTACATGCACCTTACCAATGTCTTTCCGACTGCCTGCACACTGGTAAAGTACTTTTAAAATAATTTCATTTTTTATATAAGTTTCTGCCCTCTTTAGTTTTTTAATATCAATACAAAATCCCTCTTCTTTTTCCTGCACGATATGGCGAAACTTTCGTTCCACCACTTTGCTTAAATAATCCTGTGCCTGTGAAATCCGTTCACTTGCATAATATATATTTTTCACTGCCTGATCATTAATTTCCTCCATTGCAGGAATTACCATATGCCTTATTTTATTTCTGGTATAATCATCTGACATGTTTGTGCTGTCCGTACAATACTCCTGATGAATTTCTGCAAGATATTTTTCTATCGCCGGACGGTCCTGTTCGAGTAATGGACGTATTACATTCCCACGCACTGGTGCAATTCCGCTCATTCCCGCCATACCGCTGCCACGAAGCAGATTCCAAATCATAGTCTCTGCCCTGTCGTTACGATTGTGTGCTACAGCTATTTTTATTTTTTTAGGTTTTCGTCCCTCCTTAATCGATTTATTCTTTTCTAGTTCAAATGCTTTATAACGTTCTATCCTACCTGCCTCTTCTAACGAAAGCTTTTGTTCTTTTGCAATCTTTGGTATATCTCTAAAGTGTGTAGTGCAGATAATTCCGAGCTCCCTACATACCTGATGCACAAACATCATATCTTCGAGCGATTCCCTTCCACGAATTCCATGCTCCACATGAGCCACAATAATTTCAAACGGCACTATCTTGGAGTATTCATCCAAAATCCGCAAAAGACATATGGAATCGGCACCACCGGATACCCCAAGTATTACTGTGTCACCTTTATTAATCATATGATGTTTTTTTATATAGTCAAAAACCTGTTTTTTCATGCGTGTTCTCCCTGTTTTATTTTGTACTATTTCTTCCACATTCCAGTCACTAAAATAGTCATATCATCCGGTATGTAACCATCACTTTTCTTTATAATTTCCTCCATTATATATTCGGACATTTCTCTCGGATTTTCCACCTTCGTATTTAAAATAATATTTTTTAACTCTGCCTCTCTATTCTCTGTTCCAATACAGTCCATAGTTCCATCACTAATCATAATGATATAGTCACCATCGTACAACTTTTTTGCAGTGGTGTCAAAATCTGCCTGTTCAAACATTCCTGCCGGAAGGCTGGTTGACTGAATTGTTTCCACCCAGCTCCCCCTTTTTATAAACGTTGCAGCCGCCCCGACCTTTAAAAATTCACAGATGCCACTGCGCAGGTCAATTTCGCTGATATCAATGGTAGAATAAAGCTGGGAACCAGAAGTTGTCACCATGCTGGAATTAATCATTCTGGCTGCTGTTTCCTTGCAAAACCCGGCCTCTACAAATTGCTCTATTAATTCAATTACCATTTCACTTTCCTGACATGCCAATAACCCCGACCCCATTCCATCAGAAAGTGCAATTACCGCTTTATTGTCATTTCCCTCAATAAAGGCAAAATTATCACCGGAAATCCGTTCGCCTGTTTTGACACGTCTAGAAACTCCGTAGAGCACTTTAAAATTCACGTCTTCTACAAACATTACGGGACTGAAGTCTTTATACACCACTACTTTACTGTCTTTGGAGGCAATCATTTTCTTCCCGCAAACTTTACTGATTACCGCCGCCACATCCTTTGTCATAACACAACGATTTCTTTTCGAACAGATACTTGCATAAATCTCCATTCCCTTGTCTGAACGTTCAATAATATCTATTCCCTGCACCTTTATATGCATGGTTTTTAATTCCTTTGCAATCTTTTCTTCCAGACTTACAGAACCCTCTTGAATTTCATAGGTATCCTTTGCAACCCCGTATAAAATATGTGCCATCTCATTCAGTTGTCCCGCAATAGCAAGCCTGTTTTCACACAATTTATTATGCCACATGGTATTCATTTTCTGCATAACAGCAAAATCTGACGGTGAAGACATCAACATTCCTCCACCCCCTCCATCAGAAAAACCCGGATTTATGCTTACAACAGTATTTTCCGATAAATTTGTAAAGGTGGACGCTAACGATTTGAATGCCTTTGCAATGCCTTCCATCTTTTCCCGCTCTTTGTACCGGTAATCAAACAATTCCGGCATCTCCACCCCTACATCTTCTTTTCGCTCTTTTAAGAAATAGCGGATTGTCCATGCCATTATTTCTGACAGTGCAAACACCAGTACTCCCTCACCAATTCCCATGTATAGCTGATAAACCTGCCCGCCATTCAATATGTAATCTACATATGCCATTGCAGATGCGCTGATTCCGGCAGATACACTTCCAAGCCTGATAAATTTATTTTCTTTGTCCAACTCCAATATAGAGGTAACAGTGGCAGTTACAATCATACATAGTCCATATCTTGCGAGCTGCAAGGGCTGCATAAATAATGACATTCCAAGAAACATAACGGGAAAGAGTAACAGCCTCATTACCTTCTCACGGTAAGCTGCTACAAAAAAACTCAATCCCAATGGATAATAGCCAAAATAGCTGATTCCCGTCATAAAAAATCCCGCCAGTTGCAACAATATCTTCTTTCCTAGTTCTTTTTTCATCTTAGTATACCCTCCTTTTTTTGACCGGTATGTGATATTGGTCATGGAGAGCATTATAAGTTTGTCTTTGTGCAATGTTTGTCAAACTTTTAACTAAATTTCAAAAAAGTTTTTGACAGAAATTTTTCCTTTTGCCTTTCTATGGGATTTCGAAGTACCTCATGCTTTTTAGGAAGTTCGACATAAGAATCATTCCTTTCACTCTTTTTTCTCTATAGATTGAAAAAGAACCGTCTGTATGCACTTCACACAGCGGTTCTATTCTTCCGGCTTGAAGATGACTTCATCATCATACACCAATCCTAATTTGTCTTTTGCTACTTCTTCCACGTACTTTTTAGTCTTAATATATTTTTTGTACTCGGCAATCTCTTCGGTACGTTTTTGTTCCTCGGCTATCTGTTTATTCAAAACAGCTTCTTTGGATGCATAATAATTATTCTTGGCCTGGAGTTCAATACTTTTGACTGAAATAACCACCAGTAACACAAGGACTACCGTTGAAATTGACATCATGGCGAATCTGTTCTGACTTCGTCTTCTGCGCTCTCTTAAGCTTCTGCCCATTGAACTCACCCCCTAATGTCTTCTAACTACTATTTTAACTGTTTTGAGGATTTTTTTCAATTGTTTTTTATGAAATCCCATAACTTTTTTCCCTTTATTTTCAGCAAAATTTGTGATTTTTCTCACATATCCAAATGCTTTGCAAAAAGGTAGCAGCAAGATCCGAAACACTTTTCCTAATATCTGTAAAATAAACTTCAACACTCTGGCAATCCACTCTGTAAGAAAGGTGCTGATTGTCCCATTATACAGCAACATACCTAAGGCTACTCCTGCCACTGCAAACCAGCGAATACTTCCATTATTTTCCTTATACAGCATCATGAAAATACAAATTCCACACGTAATCCAATAGATGAAGTCTTCGATTGCAAGTGCAACAACGGAGTGATTTACCAGCTTTCTAAAAATTCTCACTACATCATACAAAATCGTAATAGCGACTCCTAACAAAAAAGAGTGAAGCAGAAAATATAGTTCCGCGGCAATATCCCCGTTCATCATTTGAACAGCCTTGTTAAGAACGGTTCATTACTTTTGGAATAGTTTGTGACTTCAGAATAGCTAAAACTGTCCATTCTGCCTTCCACATCAATCTCACCTTTTTCCAGTGTAAGCCTGCTGACATGAAGATCATTTCCTTTAATCATTAACATGCCCTGCTCTGTTTCCAGTAATACCTCATTTAAATCAAAGGACAATACATCTGATACCCCTGTAATGGTGGCTGAATGCCTGTTGTTTAACGTAAGCTTGTGGGTTTTTGCCATTGTTTGTCTTTCTTCCACTCAAATCCCTCCTAGATTCATTTTTCCTGCCTCTTTAAGAGTGTATGAAAGACTAGCCGTTTTTAGACTATAAATATTTATAAAGTTCCTTCGCTTCTTCTTTTTTCACTGTTTCCTGCACATTTAATACTTCCACTTTCACAGATTTGTTTCCAAAAGCAATTTCTATTATATCACCTTCTTTTACATTAGCAGAAGCTTTGGCCGGCTTATCATTAATCATAACTCTTCCTGCATCACATGCCTCATTTGCAACAGTACGTCGTTTAATTAATCTGGATACTTTTAAAAATTTATCTAATCTCATATCTTCTTCCTTTCTATATGTTTGCTTGTCATATTCCTACAGGGTAAAAAAATAAGGGAACCTTGCGGTTCCCTGTAAGATACTTTCTTATGCGTTAAGAACGTCTTTGAATGCTTTACCAGCTTTGAACTTAGGAGACTTAGAAGCCGGAATATTCATTTCTGCTCCTGTCTGTGGATTTCTACCTGTTCTAGCAGCTCTTTCAGAAACTTCAAATGTTCCAAATCCAACTAACTGAATTTTTTCGCCCTTCTTTAATTCTTCTACAACTACATCAGTAAAAGCTTTTACTGCTTTTTCTGCGTCTTTTTTAGATAATTCTGTCTTTTCAGCGATAGCTGCTACTAATTCTGTTTTGTTCATGTATGAACTCCTCCTCTAATTGGTTTTTATCTTTTTTCATAGATTAAACTTCTCATTGCTTAACCCTAAATCTATTTATAACTGTTTCTGTATGGTTTGTCAAGATTTTTCGTTGATTTTATTGATTTTTTTGGAACTATTGGGTTTTGCCCTCTTTTTCCTGCCTCTTGATTGCATTCCACATGGCTAACCGCTCTTCCTCGGTTTCTAGTTTCACACCAGCGAATACATGCGGATGGCGTCTGACCATTTTTTTCGCCACCCCGTCAATCACATCTTCCAAAGTAAATCTTCCCTCTTCCGCGGCAATCTGACTATGCATTACAACCTGTAAAAGTACATCTCCTAATTCCTCACAAAGATTAGCGTCATCTTTTTTCTCAATGGCTTCAATTACTTCCTCACATTCCTCCCTAAGACACTTTTCCAGACTCTCATGTGTCTGTTCTTTATCCCAGGGACAGCCATTTTCTCCGCGAAGCGTAGCTATAATATCAACAAAATCTTCTAACGTATATTTTTTATCCTTCATAAGCCATTTACAGCATTTTATTAATCATTGCAATGACTTCCTGTCCTAAACTTTCGGACTTTTTATCTGCATCTTCTAAGGAAGTTCCTTTGACTCCATAGTAGAATTTAACTTTTGGTTCTGTACCAGATGGTCTGACACAAAGCCATGCATCGTCTGTCAAATCATAGTAGAGTACATTAGAACTTGGAAGTCCTGTTGTTGTCACTGCACCTGTTTGCATATCCTTTACTGTATCTAATTTGTAATCTCTTGCGGAAACTACCTTGTATCCTGCAATTTCAGAAGGTGTGTTATTACGCAGTGTTTCTAAGATGGACTGAATCTTTTCTAATCCTTCTTTACCGCTTAAAGTAATGGACTGAATTCCATCTTTGTAATAACCGTATTTTTCATACATATCAATCATGGCATCCCATAAGGTCTTTCCCTGTGTTTTGTAATAAGCTGCTGCTTCACACAATGCCATAGTTGCAACAATTGCATCTTTATCTCTTGCGTGTGTCCCAATTAAACAGCCATAACTTTCTTCAAATCCAAACAGATAAGTTCCCTTACCGGACTGTTCAAATCCGAGAATCTGCTGACCGATATATTTAAATCCTGTTAATACTTCAATTAATTTTACATTGTAGTGTTTTGCAATAGCATCTGCCATGTTAGTTGTAACAATCGTCTTAATTAATGCGCCATCTGCAGGGATTCCTGACTGTTTTTCTATCTGACTTAATTCATATTCTGCAAGCAGGCAGCCTGACATATTTCCTGTTAATGTGATATATTCACCACTCTTAGCATCTTTTACATAAACGCCAAGACGGTCTGCGTCCGGGTCTGTTGCCAATACTAAATCTGCATCCACTTCTTTGGCAAGCTTTAAGCCCAATGCAAAAGCTTCTGCTGCTTCCGGATTTGGATAACTTACTGTTGGGAACTCTCCATCTGGTAATTCCTGCTCTTTTACTACATATACATTTTCAAATCCTAATTCTTTCAATACACGTCTTGCAGGAATATTTCCTGTTCCATGAAGTGGAGAATATACAATCTTTAAATCCTTCTGTGCAGCCTTGATTGCATCTAAATTCTTTACCTGGCTCTTTAATTCTGCAATGTACGCATCATCTACTTCTTTGCCGATTACAACATATAATCCTGCCTTTTCTGCTTCTGCCTTATCCATTGTTTTTACATTATTGTAATCTGTCACCTTTTTCACTTCATCCATAATGCCTTTATCATGCGGAGGCGTAATCTGTGCGCCATCTTCCCAATATACTTTATATCCATTGTATTCTGGCGGATTATGAGAAGCTGTAATATTAATTCCTGCAATACAGCCAAGCTTTCTTACTGCATAAGACAATTCCGGTGTCGGACGGAGTGATTCAAAAATATATGCCTTAATGCCATTTGCTGCAAGGCAGAGTGCCGCCTCTGTTGCAAATTCCGGTGACATACGTCTGGAATCATAAGCAATTGCCACACCTTTTGCTTGTCCTTTTACACCTGAAATGTAATTTGCAAGTCCCTGTGTTGTTTTGCGGACAGTGTAAATGTTCATTCTGTTAGTACCAGCCCCGATAATTCCTCTTAAACCGGCAGTACCAAAATCAAGTTCTGTGTAAAAACGTTCCTCGATTTCCTTTTCATCGTCTGCAATTGCTTTTAATTCATTCTTTGTTTTTTCATCAAAGTATGGATTCTCCAGCCACTGTTTGTAGATTTCTTTGTAACTCATTTTCTTACCTCCATGTGTTTAATCATCACTCTCTACCATATCTGAGAAAGAATACGTAGCATCCGTATCGCCCTCTGAAATATAGACAGTATAACTTTTGGTTTTATACCCCTCTTTGCGAAGAGTAATCGTGTGTGTCCCTGATGTTTTTGCAAAATCAACCGGAACCAATCCCATGTATGTGCCATCCAGATACACTTCTGCACCTGTTGGCGCTGTAACATATATTTTAGAACTTCCTGTGGAAGTTGACTGCGAAGAATCAGAGGAGGTTCCCTCCGTATCACTACTTGCCTCATCACTGTGAGTTTTATCTGCACCATCTTCACCACCGGAAATGATATCTACCTCCGGTGTAACAGAAACAGACGCTCCTTTTGTCGGAGTCAGCACTGCTTCGCCTGTTATTTGTGGAGATACTGTTATTGTTGCCCCTTGTGTCGGAGTTATCTCCAAACTTTCTTCTGCCGATGTGAGTGCAATTTTAAGTTCTTTCAGCGTTTCTTTTACCTTTAATGTTCCACTGTAGGTTTCATACCCGTCTGCGGTAATCTTAATTTTATGGCTGCCATACTTTAGTGTAATAATCTCGTTATGTGCCACTTCTTTTCCATCTATAGTCAGAATTGCTTCTTTCGGTGTAATATTGAATTTTACACTTCCTAAAGGAAGTTCTTCTCCCTTTAGATTGCCCACATCTACTGTAATTTCCTCATTTCTTGTCACTGTAATGCTTTTAGAGCCACCCACACCATCTTTTGATATCGACAGTATATAATTTCCCTCAGGAACTACCAACATCATATCTTTTGTTACCGGTTTGACTGCTTCTTGTCCTACTTCTACCCAGCCACCGACAAAATAATCTGAATTCAGAAGCTTTACATAGCCATGCCCTTTGTCAACCACAATAGAACAGACCTGTTTTCCAATACCCCGAAGGATCAATGTATCCTCTGAATTAATATCCATTAATGTTGCAACTTGTCCCTCGGAAAGAATAATTAGCATATCGGAATATTTATATTTTACTTCCGCAATTGACATCATATTCTGGGGCTCATTTATTTTCAAATTTCTTACTTCCTTATATTCCCATGCTTGTTCTGAAATAGTCAGAGAATACATTTTCTTTTTGGATGCCACATACGAAAAATCCACAATTTCTCCCGGTTCTACCTGCGTAATAGACATGATTTCCTGATATTTATCACGCACGTCACAGCCACCCGTATAATTAAGAAATAACTTTTCTCCGTTCGTCACACTTTGAAGGCTGATGATTTTATTTTCCGTATCTACGGAAAGTACCACACCCACATCTTCCGTTGCCGGAACATCTGCTGTCACTGTATCATCGATTGTTTCTTCTGGAAGTGCGTTTTTATTATTAGCGTTACACCCAATAAGCATGCATGCAAGCACACAGATACTTATTGTTTGAATTATCTTTTTTCCCATTCTCTTCACCTATGCATTATTTTCTGCTTTCTCATTATATAATACTTCTTGGAAAAAGGGAATGAAAATTTTTTTTAATTTGAGTTGAATTTGAATCGGTGGATTGGAAGGACGCTCATAGGCGGCACCAAGTCCTTCTTTTAAGGATTTAGTGCCGCCTATGAGCTATACTTTCAAGCCGATATGTTCAAAGAATCGTTTTTCATTGATAAGTTGCTCTCCGAAACAAAAAAGCCGAAAGCGCGCACCGAAATCAAATTCATTTACATTTCCATAAATTCTTTGAGAAACTCCTGCTTCTTACTATTCTGTGCGGATACCGCTTCTAATTTTTCTACTGTTTTCCCTGAAATCCATGCCTTATTGCTGTTAAAGTACTGATTTGCCAATTTCCAGAATTTTTCCGGATAGAGTAATCTTATATATAAATTTTCCTGTTCTTCGGAACTGATTTCTCTTACATTTCTGTATTCTGCAAGAATTTTCTTTCCTAATCTTTTATCCCAATTGTTCTTCTCTAAAATTTTTCTCATAAAATCATACAAGTCTTCCATTTGAATTCCCACATGACATTTCTCAAAATTTATGGTAGCTGTCTTATTTTTTGTAAAAATTACATTATGATAATTATAATCTCCGTGACATATAAAGCCTTGCTCCAGGCTTTCTCTACTTAGTTTAAGATAGGATGAATTACCTAATCTTTCTAGTGCCTCCTCTCCTTCTTTATAAAACTCTTCAAACTCTTTTAAAAATTTTGTTTCAAACATAGAGATATGGCTGCGGGTTCTAATATAACGACGGATTTTTCGTAATTCCTTATTATGTTTTTCAAATTCCATACGCAGTGATTCTATACTCTGAGTCTCTGCTGTCAATTCCCTGCTTTCCTTTAACTGCATATATTTATGTAATTTTGCAAGATTCCTTGCCATTCCGGCAATTTCCTGCGAATTTTTTATGTCACATTCTGCACCTTCTATGTGATTTTTTAATACATACTTTTTACCGTCCTTATCCGTTGTTACCAATTCTCCATTTTTATTTTTTACAAGACTGTCTGTTACTATTTCTGCCTTTTCAAAAATTATTTCTTGTACCATATTCTGAAAATCCACATGTGCTTGTGTCCCTTTTAACTCTACTAGTTTCTTAACCCCTTGATTCGTTTCAACTAATAGTATTCCTCTGCCCCGTCTTACGCTTTCTATATTTAAATTATATTCCTCTAATACGTTAATGCCTTTTTCATTCACAAAGATTCCCCCCATAGTTTTATTTTTTACTTCACTCTATACTATGGGGAGGAAGTGGAATTTAGAACACCCAAAACAGAAGTTAGAGGATAGAGGTGGGCGATAAGTTTGACATGGAAAGTATGTAGCAACAATAAAGAATCACGGCAAAAACATATCTTATAAATTATTATTCCACTTTATCTTTGAAAAATCATTATGTATTCATGAGATTTAATAATTTAAAATTACTACTTTTTATCAATAGTATAACTCAAGATTATTTTTTAATACTTTGAATATATAATTCCAGTTGACATTTTTATATTTTAATGTTATATTGTTTTAGCTTTGTGTTCGAGGGTTGCACAAAGTTTTAACCCTATAAATATAAATAGTATAAAATAAGGAGTGAATAGCTATGAAAAAGTTAGTAGCAACATTAATGATTGGAATCGTCTTTACATCTCATGCAATGAGTGTAAATGCCGCAACAGAAGGATTATACGTCGGAAAAATCGCAACATATCAAGATTCAAGCCAAGAAACTGCTGCAAGCCTACAAGCAAGCACTTATGCAAGCAGTAAAACAACATTAAAATATAAAGCAAACTTATCTGTTAAAGCGGCACTTGTTTATGGAACAACATTATACTTGAGTTCCAGTTCTACAAACAAAAAAACAGGATCTGCTGTTAGTATTGATAAAATGACAATCAACGGAAAAATCACCGGAAAAGATAAACAATGTAAAACAGGATCAAAAAGTAAAAAAAATACGTCAAGCCTATCATACGAATTGTATACATCTGATTATGGACAAGGAACATTAAAACAGTGTACTGGAACTCATAAATTTGAAAATAAAGGATTTCCTACCAAAACACTAACTACCAAAAAGACATATAACTAATTTAAAAATGGTGCGAACATGAATAACCGAAAAAAGGGCATCTACATTTTAGGTAGTTCCATAATATTGCTACTTATCCTATGTTTTGGAGTTGTTTTTTGGTTATGTAAGGACAATTCCATTTATTTGTATCGCGATAAAAACGTATTTACAGATTTTCATACCAAATTAAATGGTCACACAAAAAGTATTCCCGGACTTCCGGTAGAAAATACAATAGAATCAGGGATAGTAAACGACGAAGCAATATGTGAGCAGAATTATAGTGTCAATATAAAAAGTGGTGAACCATACAATAGATTTATCTACTTGAAACAAAACGTAGAAAAAGAAGGGGATTACTCTTTAGTTGTTTTTGATAATTTTAAACAAATCCCTTTTAAAGTGGATGGAACGGAAATGAATTATTGTACAATTCATTTAACTTACGATGATGAGCTTTATGTGCCTGTGACCATTGATAATTTAAATAATGGCTGTCACCGTCTGGTATTTATCTGGCTCTTTAACGTAAATAAAAAGTTGCCTGAAAAAAAAGTGTCTGAACTTGATTATCTTGTCCTTTCAAGTGCTTTATGGACTGACGTAATTGTAGGCGAAAACGAAAATAACGTTCCGTATCCTACCTATCAGGGAGATTTTTTTGAAGAATGTAATAATACAATCAGTATACAAGAGACCGATCAGGAAGACAGTGTTTGGCATGGAATAATTCAGCCAAACTTCAATGACAATAGAATTTATCTGACAGCTGGAAATAACAACTCAGAAAATACCGCGAGAACAGTTCTTTGGGGATTGTGTGACTACGAACAGATCACAATGAATCCAAACGGTGATTATTGCATTTACGCAGAAATTCCAGAAGGCAAATTTATATCACAACCTATATCATATGAAACCAGTACACCTACATCCCATACTTATCAAACTTTTAGCATGAATTTAGACACTGGCGAGATTGCATACTCTGACAGCGTATATCTAAACGCTGAATAATTCTATAGGCGAATGCTGGTATACTTCTTCTTGAATAAGATTCCCCCCATAGTTTTATTTTTTACTTCACTCTATACTATGGGGGGAAGATTTAGAACACCATATTCAGTTTTTATTTGCAGATACCCTTACATTATCCTGCCAATAAAAGGTTTTCATATACATCTGTGGCCTCTTCTATATTTCCTGCACTATCAATTTCCGAAAATCCTTTCATATGCATATAATATATCGTTCCACGTTCCATCTTCTGACTTTACCTGAATCCATTCCTTATTATCTGTTGCCGGGAAGGTAACATTTCCGTCATTTGGAGAGAGTACCCTTTTTTCACTTTCCGTATTTTTTTCTGTGTATACAGTAACTTCTTTCAATATAGCATGCGTTTTATATTCTTCCGGATAGTTCTCGGTATCTATCGGATACCATTCCTGTTCCTGAACTTTTAATGTTTCATTTTCTAATATGTAGTTGTATTCTAATGTAAATGTTTCTAACAATTCCGAATGAACCTTCGCCTGCAAGGTGCCGTCTCCCCAAAGATTACATGTTTCAGAATCTATCACTTCCTGAAGTGAACCTACATAACTTAGTTTTCCATTCATATATCTTAAAAAGTAAGTTGTATTATAAGCATCGCAACCATAATCGCAAATTGCAAGCTCTTTATATGCATCGTTACGATCCAAATCCACCACATAGTAATATTCACAGCCCAAATCCGGATAATATTGTGTCAATTCCATAAACTGTTCCGTAATATCCTGACCATTAATGATTAATGTACACTTTGGCGTATCGTATACCTCACTTTCTTCTCCATTTTCATCTGTAGCCCAACTGCTTGTCTGTTCCAGATTAAAACAAATATTCTCTGGAATTCCGTCTGAATCTAAATCTGTTTCAATGCTGCTTCCCTTAAGCACAGGATAAATGTAAGCACCTTCCTGTTTGTATGCTTCCTTTAATCCCTCTAACTCTGTATAAGGTACAATAAATTCGAAGTTTCCGGCCACATAAGGTCCTAACATATATTCATTGGAAATCACATGAATTCCATCCTTTCCCAAATACCAGAATTCTTCTGTAAGAATTGAATCAATATCATTCTGATAATTATCGTATAAGCGCTCCTGGTAATAAGGAGATTCACATTGTTTCAAAATATAGGATTTCATGTTCTCCACGGCCACCGCCTTATCCTCAAAAATATCGTCTAAAGTAAGCAGTTTTCCTGTATTACAGTCGTAATTAACGCCAGTAATATAAGAATCGCCATGAGCACCGCCCGAATATGTCGAAATACATTCCTGAAAGGAAATTACACTAGAATCATTTCTTTCAACATTATAAGATACATAATCTTCATAGTTTTGAAAATTTTCCTTTTGTTCCTCTTCCGTAATGTGTTCATATACTTCCTTCGCAGAATTTTCGCTTTCCCGTGCGCTTTCCATAAATTCATTCTTACGTTTTTCCTGATCCTTTGCAATCTCCTGCGCTGCCTGCTCATTCCCCACGATAGTAACTACAGGATACGAACATTCATATATGTAAATTTCTCTGCCATCCTCAGCAGTAATACGATTACCTTCTGTCTGATAAGCAACTGTAACGTGCTGCTTTTGTTCATCGGCTTGCTCTGTTGCAACTGTTTCATTTTTTGCTGCTTCGTTTTCCGCATTGCCTTCCTGCATTTGCGTAGTTTCAGAAATATTATCTTGTGTGATTGTATCAATCTGCCCGCAACCACTTAAAACAAAACAACTAATGATACTTAATGCAACCATTTTCCTTCTTTTCATATCATATCCTCCCTTATGAATTTTTAAATATAATGTTCCTCCACATATTCAATCAGAAACCCTCTCCGATTTTTTTCCGGCTCTTCTAATACCAGTTCGAAAAGTTCACTCAGTATCTTTCCGATATTTTTTCCCTGTGGAATTCCCAATGATAACAAATCTTTACCATTAATTTCCATATCCTTTAATCTAATACACTCATGTTCCCGGATGATTTCCTGATATAACTGCAAAATACGATCCAGATATGAAAGTTTTTCTTCTCTTTGAAACTCGCTCTGTGCCAGTGTATCCGCCCTTTTTATTTTAATCAAATCCTCAAATAATTCTGTACCGGATTGCACTGCCAGCCTTCGTACACCTGCCTTTGTCAGAGGCGGTCTATGATCATGAAGCTCAATTAATTTTTTTACCTTTGCAATGGTATCATTATCAAATTTCAGCCTTCTTAAAATCTTTGCTGCCATTTGCGCACTTTTTTCCGCATGACCATAAAAATGTGCAATTCCGTTTTCATCTACCGTTTTCGTTTCTGTTTTTCCAACATCATGAAATAGAATTGCAAGACGTAACACCTTGTGGCCTTCCACGTTAGTTAACGCCCGTACCGTATGCTCCCCTACCGTATACATATGATGAATATTTTCCTGAGTACATGTCATCATGGCATCAAATTCGGGCAAAATTATTTTTGTAATTCCCAATTCATATGCCTCTTTAATTCGTTCTGGCTCTGCAGAGATCAGCAGTTTTACTAATTCTGTCTGGATTCGTTCTGCACTGATATTTTGTAAATTGATTGCCAATTCTTTTACTGCTTCTTTGGTTTCTTCCTCAATTTGAAACTTAAGCTGTGCGGCAAACCGCACAGCCCGTAATATTCTCAGTGCATCTTCTAAAAAGCGTTCTTTCGCCTTTCCCACACACCGAATCATTTTTCTATTGATGTCTCCAATTCCGTCAAATACATCTACAAGTCCTGACTTTTCATTATATGCCATCGCATTAATCGTAAAGTCCCGACGCTTTAAGTCTTCCACGAGATTAGAGGTAAATACTACTTCCTTAGGATGTCTGCTGTCTTCATATTCTCCATCAATACGGTAGGTTGTCACTTCGTAGCCTTCCTTTTCCATCATAACCGTTACTGTTCCGTGCTCAATTCCCGTATCAATGGTTTTTGCAAAAATTTCTTTTACCTGCTCCGGTTTTGCTGATGTGGTGATATCCCAGTCATCCGGAGTTCTTCCCAGAATACTGTCCCGGACGCATCCACCTACTGCATAAGCTTCAAATCCATGTTTCTCAAGTTCTCCTATAATATAACTTACCTGTTGTGGCAGCTTGATCTTCATAGATTTCCTCCAATTACTTTTCTACTAATCGTTTTGTTTCTCTTGCAATAGCAAGTTCTTCATTGGTTGGTACTACTAATAATGCAACCTTAGAAGTATCGGTAGAAATGACTGCATCTTCACCTGCCACATCATTTCTTACTTCATCTAATTCTGCACCCAGATATCCTAAGTAAGAAGCTACACGTTCTCTTAGAAGTCTGTGGTTTTCTCCCAAGCCGGCTGTGAAACAGATGGCATCCACACCATTCATGGCTGCAGTATATGCACCAATGTATTTAGCCACACGATAGGCATAAGACTGCACCGTAAGAATAGCCCGTTCATTCCCTTCTTTCACCGCTGCCTCAACATCTCTTGCATCACTAGAAATACCGGTTAAACCTAGCATACCAGACTTTTTGTTTAATATATTTAATGCCTCTTCTACTGTTAAATTTTCCTTCTTGCAGATAAATTCCACAACTGCAGGATCAATATCGCCACTTCTCGTTCCCATCAAAAGTCCTTCTAATGGTGTAAGTCCCATACTTGTATCTACGGATTTTCCACCCTGTACAGCCGTCACACTGGCACCATTTCCTAAATGACATACGATAATCTTCAAATCCCTGATGTCTTTTTTCAGCATTTCTGCCGCATGGTATGACACAAACTGATGGGAGGTTCCGTGAAAGCCATAACGTCTGATTTTATATTTTTCATAGTATTCATATGGGAGTCCATATATATATGCCTTTTGTGGCATTGTCTGATGGAATGCTGTATCAAATACCGCAACCATCGGAATGTTTCCCATAATCTCTCTGCAGGAATTTACCCCAACTAAATTTGCAGGATTATGTAATGGTGCTAAATCACTGCACTCTTCAATTGCTTTGATTGTGTCCTCTGTAATAATAACTGACTGTGAGAAATTCTCTCCTCCATGTACAATACGATGTCCCACTGCGCCAATTTCATCTAAAGATTTTATGCATCCATATTCTTTGTCTGTCAATGCGTTAATCACCAGTTTCACTGCAACAGTGTGGTTTGGCATTGGTTCTTCTACTACTTCTTTTCTTCCATCATTTGTCTTGTGCGTCAGCACGCTTCCTGCTGCACCAATTCGTTCACATAAACCTTTTGCAAGCACTTCCTCACTGTTACTATCAATCAACTGATATTTTAAGGAAGAACTACCACAATTAATTACAAGAATATTCATATATTACCTCCTTATTAATAAGCTTTACCCCAGTATACCATATGTTTCGCAGGTTTTCCGCAGCACACACAGGTGTCTGCAATCTGTTCCTGTTTCCACGGAATACAACGGGAAGTTGCTGTCGTTTCCTCTTTAATTTTATTTTCACATTCTACATCACCACACCACATTGCTTTTACAAATCCCGGTTTATTCGCAATTGTATCCTTGAATTCTTCATACGTTTTTGCTTCATAGGTATGAGAATCTCTATGTGCTTTGGCGCGTTCAAACATCTCTTTTTGCATCGTATCCAGAATCTGCGTAAGTTTTTCTGCAACTTCATCTAAGGATACTACTATCTTTTCTCTGGTGTCACGACGGACAACTACGCACTGATTTGCTTCGATATCCTTTGGTCCTAACTCGATACGCACCGGAATCCCTCTCATTTCCTGCTCTGAGAACTTCCAGCCAGGACTCTTATCCGTATCATCCACCTTTACTTTAAATCCTTTTTCCAGAACACTTTTAAGCTCATACGCTTTATCTAATACGCCTTCTTTATTTTGCTGAATTGGAATAATTGCAACCTGTGTTGGAGCAATTCTAGGTGGCAGTACAAGCCCGCTATTATCACCATGAACCATGATAATCGCACCGATTACTCTAGTAGTCATTCCCCATGATGTCTGGTATACATGCTGCAATTTATTTTCTTTATCTGTATACTGGATTCCAAATGCTTTCGCAAATCCATCGCCAAAGTTGTGACTGGTTCCCGACTGTAGTGCCTTACCGTCATGCATCAAAGACTCAATGGTATACGTTGCCTCTGCCCCTGCAAATTTTTCCTTATCTGTCTTTCTTCCACGAATGACTGGAATTGCCAGTTCATTTTCCAGAAAATCTGCATATAAATTTAACATCTGCTCTGTTCTGGCAATTGCCTCCTCTGCCGTAGCATGCGCCGTATGTCCTTCCTGCCATAAGAACTCTCTCGAGCGAAGGAATGGACGTGTTTCTTTTTCCCAACGTACTACAGAACACCACTGATTATACACTTTTGGAAGATCACGGTATGACTGGATTTCATTTGCATAAAAATCACAGAATAATGTTTCTGAAGTTGGTCTGACGCAAAGTCTTTCCTGCAATGGGTTCAAACCGCCATAAGTTACCCATGCCACTTCCGGTGCAAACCCTTCTACATGGTCCTTTTCTTTTTCCAGAAGACTTTCCGGGATAAACATAGGCATATATAAGTTTTCTACACCTGTTTCTTTAAACTTCTGATCTAAAGATTTTTGAATATTTTCCCAAATTGCATAACCTGCCGGTTTAATAATCATACATCCTTTTACACTGGAGTAAGCAATTAATTCTGCCTTTTTTACCACATCTGTATACCATTGTGCAAAATCTTCCTCCATAGATGTAATTGCTTCTACTAATTTCTTTTCCTTTGCCATTTTGTCTGCTCCTTTACTTCTATTGTTTCTATAAGTTCTTTTTGGGGTAATTTCAATGGATTTTTCTATAAAGATTAAGGTATCAAAACATCTTAATCCGGATGAAACGGGTTGTTCCGTATTACACACTCCCACAATCCTATAAAAAAAGTCCTCCAATCCCCCGAAAGGGACCGAAAGACTCGGCGGTACCACCCTAATTAACGCATCAACGTTCTCTCATTCTTTGTTAACGCCAAAGTTACGCTGCATTTTCATACAGAGCTCCAAGGCAGGTTCCATGTCTTCTGTCGGAAATTCTCACCAACCATTCCCTCTCTGAACACTTTCAACACGTACTAATCCTCTTCATCACTGTTTGCTCCTTTTATCATAACATTTGATACTGTTTTGTCAAGGAAATTTTCTTGAATTTTCACAACTCCTCCTGAAAAAAATCCTTATACCCTTCTCCAAAAGTTTCCGTTGCACTGCTCACAATAATAAATGCTGTTTCATCTTCCCGCTTAACAATCTCTAATACTTTCGGTGCCGACTGCTTCCTTACCACACACATAAGAATGTCTTTTTCTTTATTACTGTATGCCCCTCTTCCCCTTAATAAAGTAGCCCCCGTCTTTATATCTTTGATTATCTGCTCTGAAATTCTCTCCGACAGATCACTAACTACAAAAATAAGCTTCGCCTCGTCCCCACCATATAAAATCAAATCAATAAATTTTCCGGTAAGCACCACAGTAATCAGTGCATACATTGCTGTATTAAAATTCTGAAATACCAGACCCGATATTGTTACCACTGTCACATCGACCATGAGAAACAGACTTCCCGTCTTTATATGCTTATATTTTCTGCGTAAAATTTTTACTATAATATCCATGCCCCCGGTCGTGGCTCCGCTTTTAAACACACTGCCTATTCCCGCACCTAACAAAATACTGCCTGCTATGGCTGCAAGCAACGGTTCTCTAGTAATCGGTTCCATATGTGCCAGGATATTTGTAACAATAGTATTTAACACTACCACATACAATGTTTTCCCTATAAAATTTTTTCCCAGTTTTTTGAATCCCAGTAAAAGAATAGGAATATTAATCACCAGATACAACGTTCCTGTACTAATATTTAAAAATCGGTTTAAAATAATAGCAATTCCCACTACGCCCCCCGGTGCCAGACTGTTCGGGTCTAAAAAAAGACTGATTCCCGCTGCATACATGACAGTACCAAGACTCATTCTTCCAAAATTTCTTAGCTGTCTTCTTAATTCAAATCTACCTCGTCTATGTTCCATGTAATTTCCTCCGTATAATCACCGATTAAGGTGTTTTGACACCCTGTCTTATAAAGAAAAACACATGATAATTTGCTTCTCTGCAAATCATCATGTGCTTTTTCTTCTATGGTTCTATGGCATTTTCACTTCACATTGTTATTCTTGCCCTATTTAAAAGAATTTATACACAAAACATAAGCTTCTGTAACAGTTACTCTTTCGGTTCTTCTGCCAGCTTACAATCACATTTCGTAGAATGTTTGATTCCATACAGCGCTTCATCCGCCCGCTTGATGGCTTTTGAAATATCTTCCTCATCTCTTACCTCCGATACAGGCGCCACACCAATGGAACAGGATACCTTCTTCTCTTCCGGAATTACAATGTCATCTCTTCCTAAAAATGCTTTTATTTCTTTTTCAAAAGCATTTTTATTCAAAATAGTTTCTAACACTTCTCTGGCTTTTTTCATGGCTCTTTCTCTATCCGCATGTTCTAAAATAATTAAAAATTCATCTCCTCCAAATCGGCTTGCGAACCCTTCTTTTTCTGCCTGCTCCATTAAAATTTTAGATACCTCTTTCAAAATAAAGTCCCCCACATCATGGCCAAAGGTGTCATTATAATACTTAAAGTTGTCCAAATCGATGTAAAGTACTGTTAAATCCAGCTTTTTATTTTTTTTGCGTGCTTCTGTGACACGTTTATGAATATTGGCAAAGAAACCATCTCTATTCCAAAGTGATGTCAGATAATCTGTAACGGCAGCATTTTCTAACTGAACATTAATCTCATTGATTTTCTGCTGTTTGTCTAACATGCTAATCGCATTGACTAACTGCCCTAATACCAACGAATATACAGTAAAATCATTTTCATCCAACATATATTTATTAATCGGCGAATTCCAGTTATCCTTCATTGTGATATAACAGATAAACAAATGATTTAACTGCTCATCCACATAAAAAGGAACCGCTATCATGGAGCACACTTCATTTAGTCCAAACACAGAAAGCACTTTTTCATACTCCCGATAATCTTTGCGCATTTTTGATGCTACAAATCCCGTACGGTGTTTGGTGAAATATTGCGTCAACCTGTCTAATTTCTCCTCTGTCAATGTGCTTTTTGTATTACTAAAACATATATTAGGCATTTCATCTGTATAACTTACATAGACCATAATATCCATACCAAAATTCAAGGCAAAGGAATTTAATGCATTAGAAACCAACTCTTCCTTTTCCTTCCCCGTAATATCTACAATCTTCTGCCATACACCGAAAAAATTTATCTGTTTCTTTATTTCTCTATAGTCTTTATTAATGCCTGCCTGCTCTGCGGCACGACCGATTTCTTCCATACTCACCTTAGAAAGTGTCAAATCATACTGACGCAAGTTCCATTCCCGTTCTTCCCTTGCTGCCTGAATCATTTCCATCTTTTCATGAGCATTTGCTCTTTGTGCATATTCATATGCAATATCCAGTTCCTCCAGCGCCTTTGTCCCCTCTCCAAGTTTGCGATACAATTCTGCCCTAGTCATATAATACTGCACATAGCTGAAAAACTGGTAACCGCAGGAACGCTGTACATATATTTCTGCACTGTCCAACGCCTCTGCAGCCTGCTCTAAATTTCCTTTCTGCATCTCTAACAGTGCTGTTGCATAATAGCATAAAAATAAATCATCATCACACACGGTATAAGATGGATCAATATTTTCCGGCTCATTCTCAGAAGAATTTAATTTATGGCTTAAAAACAATATTGTATTATCACAATACATCTGACAGTTATAATACAATCCCAAACGATAGCTGCACAATGCCAAAAGTCCGAATAATTTTGAGATATTACATACTCTTAAATTATTCAAATGAAGATTGTTTACTATTCTTATACACATCTGCAAGTATTCATACGCTGTTTGAAAATTTCTGCCCAGAATACAGTTTAATGACATATTATATAAGGTTTCCCCGACAAATTCCATCATTCCAAGTTTATAGTAAATACCAAGTGCCTTATTATAATAAGCATTTGCTTCTTTGTATTTTTCTATGGCACACAGATTGTAACCAATGCCTTTATAAATTTCTGCAGCCTTTACCGGATCAGAATCTCCTACAAGTTCATAAAGTTTTTCATAATAATATGTGGTTGTTTCAAATGCTCCGCTGATTGAAGAAAGCATGATGTTCTTTCGATATCCTACAATCATCAGATCTTCATTTCCAATCTGTCTTGCAATTTCCATACCCTGTTGGAAACGGGAAACTTTTTGCTCAATTTCCTGTATTGGTGCAAACCAGTCAACCTCATTATCAAATGCATAAATATAAGTGTGTGCTAAATGATTATAATATTCATACTTTTTAGCATTTTGTAAAATTTCCCAATCAACCGCAATATCATTTGCACAAAACAAAATATTATGCCACCCCGACATACTTGCCATGTGTTTTAGCATATTAGCTTTAAACATAAGAAATTCCTGGCCGTTTTCCTTTGCAAGGAGATAACAACTATCTGCACACTTTCTTGCCATATGAAGTTTGGTATTGTAAACCTGCGTCAGTCCTAACAAATAGTTATAATCATAATGCATACGGAAAGAAGTATGTCTCTTGCATATCTCATTTAAAGAATTACAAAGCAACAACGCATTGACAATATCCTCCGAATAAATAGATATTTTTGCGTAAATTTCTATGATTTCAAAACGATCCATATCATTAATACTTAACCGTTCCAGTTCCAATTTCTTATATATAATCCCCAGATAATATGCGGCCTGTTCATAATCAAACGTCTGAAACATATTTTTCAATCTGATAATATAGTCATCAATTTCATCTACATGAAGGCGAAATATTCCACTATTTTCATGTACTAAAGGGATTCGAAATAAAGAAGCATCAATAATACTATTTTTGCTTTCTAAACGTTTCATATACTGTTCCCAGACTCCAGTCACCGGTGGGAGCACATTGCGTAAATCATTGTAGGCTGCCACCACAAGAAACCTTCCATTTCCCTGACTGTCCAAAAGACGATTCAGTATTTCTATCGTCGCTTTTGGTGCCCGGTCTAATCCATTAATGCACAATAAAACCGGATGTTCCCAAGAAATTTTAAGCAGCATTCTCACTATCGTCTGTAAAAGAATTTCTCTTTCCTGCTCCACTTCACTTAAAATTAAATCTTCATTTCTCACACACAAAGACGTTTCTATATATGTTTTGAACACAGATTTCTGCAGGCTGTATACACCAAAGGAATCCAAAAATTGTTCTATACTTTGTTCACTATAATATGTCTGATACAATTGTTGTATCAGATATAAAAAAGGATCACAGGCATCTGGCATTTCTTCCCCCTGAAATTTCCGGTAAAATACCATGTACTTGTCTTTGCCATACTCTTTTGCCAGTTTTCCTATATCATTTTCTGTTATTTCAAACGTGTTATAATGTTTGACAACAACTATATTATTATCCTTCTCATAAGTACTATCTATTAACTTTTCAACGAACACTTTTATAAAATCATAATATTCATCTTTCATAAACTTTCTCCTTAAGTTAATATTGATATAGTAATTTTATTTTACAACATTTTTCTAATATTTTCCATAAAGATTTTCCGTATTCACAGAATTTCAAACTCATAATTTAGCAATAGCCAGTTTGCCCGAAACAATCTCATTAACTGCCAATAACCACAACCTCTTAAATTGTATTCCTTAATTAAATTAAACTTTGCCAACATACTACGTACATCTTCAAACCAAACCTCATGCTCTATTCCATACTCATCTGTATAGTAGAAATACGGAGATTGTGCTACTTCGTCATACTGAATCTCGGCCCCATAAGCAACAGCTATATCCACCGCCTCCCTATTTCCTATACTTCTTGCTGCAGTGACCCCCTTCTCAAAAGGCAAAGGCCAGTCATAACCATAGTTTGGAATTCCTAAATCAATTTTCTCTACCGGAATTTCCGTTATGGCATATTCCACCACGCGTCTAACGTTTGGCAATGGTGCCACCGCCATTGGCGGGCCATAGGTGTAACCCCACTCATAAGTCATTAGCAATACACTGTTCGCTGCTTCCCCAAGTAAAGCATAGTCTTTTCCTTCATATAATAAACCCGGTTGATCCGCAGAAACCTTTGGTGCCAGTGCAACAGACACCGAATATCCATAATCATTCATAAATATTCTTGTCTTTTCCACAAATTCAGCAAATGGAACTCTGTCTTGTGGAAGAATATACTCAAAATCAATATCCAGACCTGCATACCCTTTACTTTCCATAACAACAAGCAACTGGCTTAAAAGTCTGTCACTTATTTCACCGTTATTAACCAGAATGCTAATATAATTATTATTAAATCTTCCGGTTTCATCCAATGGTGTAAGTGTCAAAATGGGCGCCACTCCAAACTGAGCCGCGCCATTTAAAATTCGTGTATCTTCGATTTGAGGAAATACCAAATCTCCTTCTACTGTAAAACCATAAGAAAATACAGATATTTTTGTTAGAAAGGGAAGTGTTTCTTCCAATATCAGTTCATCTATAAATGGATAAGCATATCCATTTGCCACAAGAGGGTAAGTACCTGCCACTTCCACATCATACAAAATCAAAAGAGCCTGGCCGACTGCCAATGCGTAAGGATATGGAATCTGATTATCCTCCGCTAGTTTTTCTGGCAAGATGCCAAATGTTTGTGCTATGGTATCAATCGTATCACCCATTTTTACTATATAAATTTCCAAAATGCCACCTCATTTTTCACTCTGTTATCAATATATTCGAATGGCATTGACTTCATGCAGTACTTTGGATATTTATTTTATAACCTTAACTCCCTTTCCAATTCCCGCTTTCTTTAGAATTTTCTTATATGCCTTTTGTTTCTTAATCGGAACTTTAATTTTTGCATTTTTATGAATTCCTTTGAATGCATTTTTTCCCACTTTCTTTGCTGCAAGTTTGCTTGTCTTAATCTGAATGGTCTTTAAGTTCTTGCAGCCATAAAATGCGTTTTTTCCAATTGCAGACACATTTTTTCCGATTATTACCTTTTTAAGTTTTGTTTTTTTCTGCAGCGCCTTGCCTGCAATAGACGTAACTTTATAGGTAGTTCCATTGATTTTAATACTTGCAGGAATAGTTACTGTGGTCACTTTACTGTTGGCTGCTTTTACATACTGAACTGTTCTATTGTTTTTTGTTCCTGCCTTTGTAACTCTGTATACAGCCTTCGTCTTTTTATCCTTATAGATCGTTCCTTTCTTTACTGTAGGAACTTTTGTGGGTACTGTGGATGGCAGCAATGTCTTCGTCGGCTTTAATATTTGAGTGGATTCCGGCATTACCGTTGGCGCTGCGGTTGTAGTTGGCAGTTCTGGTACTGTTGGTATTTCTGTTATGGTCGGTGCCGCGGTTAAGCTTACCAAAGGACTCGGACTTACGGGAACGGAAGCCAGATGTATCTTTATCCGCACACCATTTTTAGCATATGTAATAGAATATCCTTTTGTGTACACTGTTCCATCTGCCCCTACATATCTTGCAGTAAGCTGTGTATTTCCATTTGTGGCAAGCCACCAATTATGAAATCCCGGTATCTCTGAACCTGCCCCCATTGCCTTTGCATAATCACTACTCCTGCTGCTTCCTATAGCTTCGTTTTCCGCAAGTAATTCTATTTTTTCTTCCTTAGAAAGCAGCTTCTCTTGTTCCTCATATGTGAACGCCGTATCAAGAAATCCTTTTTTACTATAATCAATTCCTGCTGTATTTTCCGTTGCACCAAGACCATTCAGCCAACTTCGCAACGTGCTCTTTTCCCATGTTACTGTTCTTGCCTTTTGATTAAATTTCTGTGTATCTAAAACCAATTCTGAAACAAGTGAAACTTCGGCATCATTCTGCCGGAATACGTGCCATTGAATCGGCTCATACCTAAAATAGTGATATACACTATCATTTTCCCATACATAAGAATTTGCAGTGCTTGTTGCATCTTTTTTCTGTATTCTGTGATATTTCTCTGTTCCAAGAACAATGTTCCCGTTATCGTCCCAGCCGATGGCACTCTGTAACTGTCTGTAAAGATCCGTATCCACAGTTTGTGTAATCTCTGTTTGGGGGTAACTTCCAAAATAAACACTCTCCCCTGTTAAGGTCGGCGTGGGAGGGACTGTAGAGCACGTTATTGTCAGGTGATTCAAATGAGAATTATATAAAAACGTCACACTACTTCCAACTTCTAACCCCTTTATTGTGATACTTTTTCCTCTGGTACTTGTCGGAGCTGTAAGAGCATACTCTTGAGACAGACCATCTGCAAATGTCACACTGACACTGTTTCCTACACAATGGTAAGATGCCAAAGTAGTATCATAAACATTTACACTGATTTCGTTGGTATTTTGCGCCGTATACTTATAAGCATAAAGTCCATCTGCCCTTTTCGTAAAATATGCATCCACATCAGTCCAAGCATGCACACCTTTGTTATAATAACCTAATGCATAGTGCGTATTTTCATCTGCGACAACATTTCCATGAATAATTGCGTAAAGCTGACCACTGGCATATTTCAATTCTTCCACTGCTTTTGACGTATCAGCGGCCAGTGCATTCTTATATTGATAATAACATTTTTTCAAATTTTGGTACTGGTCATATGAGGCATATGTATAATACTGTTCCAGCATATTTTTTGTGAGTGTAAGTGCCTGCTCTAAAGTGGCATCTGTTGAAATCATTTCTTTTTGCGGAACTAAGGTTTCGTAAGCAGGAGTCATTGCTTTCCTTGTCTCTGAAAGAATAATCGGTTCAGAAGCACGGGAACCTTCCATGATATAACAATATTGCGGATAAATCTTTCCCTCTGTCAGATTTGCACCATAATATACGACTGCATTCTCATACGTTTCTACATAATATCCCTGAGAATTCAGTCCCGTTCCATCATTTGCAGATGAACTGCTATCATACTCAATTTTGTTTTGTTCGTTAAGATAAGTAGTTCCAACAACCGCAGGATTATGAATCATATTGCAGGCGGTTCCATTTTCGTTAGAATAATTATTTCCCAGCGTAAAATCCTGATGTGTGTGCCCTGACATCCAGATTAAATCTTTATACGTGTCCAGAATTTCTTTGAATGCAGTATTCTGATCCATACCGGAAACAGTTATTCCATCAGAATCCTTCATGCCGTTGGCATACATATGTCCACCATAATAGGCGTCAAAAAAACCGTTGCTATTTGCTTTCCAGACATCTCCCGGGCCATACCCCCGAAATGTTGCATGTTCAATAATATATACATTTACACCTGTTCCATAAAATGTATCTAATAAATCTTTTAACCATTCTATTTGTTCCTTTGAAAAATTATCATGTTGTGCTGGTTTATAACCATTTTCCAACGCCATAAAAATAAATACATCTCCGGTATTTTGTTCCACTACATAATAATATGGTTTATTTGCATTTAAATTTGCAACCGTGCTATCTGTTCCTGTTGCCTTGTTGAATGCCAGATTTCCCTTGTAATCATAATTCTTTTTACCATCTTTTATAGCAGTTCCGTCTAAATCGGTTTCATCACGCATATCATGGTTTCCATTGGTTTCCCATACCGGATTGGTATAATCTGATTCTGATAAAATTTTCTCGTATACATCCCATTCCTCTGAAAATCCTTTTGCGTTGGTTACTGCATCACCGGCAGAAACAATAAAGTCTGTGTCTTTATCTACTGCATACTTTAAGGCATTTTTCCAGTTTTTCTGACAATTCGTATAATATACTTCTGTATCGATATGAACATCCGAATAAGAATTAAACGTATAAAGCAGATTCCCTGCTCCTTTGTTAAGCTGTTTGTTGCCCGGAATATCGTAAACTGCTACGGCATCCTTCACATTCAAGTTTACTTTGTCAGTAGTGGCAATCATCTTCGTGGCATCAGCAGGAATTGCTGTGTGATACCCAAAGGTAAAAGATTTGCTTTCCCCAGCCTTTACCTCCATGACTGCAATTTCATAATAACCGTCTAATGCCTTAATGTCATCTGCCCAGTATAAGTAATAGGTTCCTGCTGACTGTGCTGTAAATGTCACCTTTCCCTGGGCGTATCCCGAAGTTAATGCAGCCTCTCCGCTAAATTCGTAATGAATTTCATTATCTGCTGCATAAATAATACTTTTAGGTTGTATCGGCGTGATAACAATAGGCAGTACTAGAGCTGCAGATAGCATTCCTTTTATTAACCTTCTCCTCATATTTTCGGTTTTGCTCCCCTTTTTTATTGATAAAATGTAGTTAAATTCCTATTAAACATCATAACATATCCCCCCATGCGGCTCAAGTTTATATTGTAACAGTTCAGTCTTGACTTTTCCCATTGTCATGGTATACTACTATTGCCTGATTTCATATAAATCCAGGCATTTTAACATATCAACCGGTGAGTTCGTAACCTTCCTCACCTAAAACAAAACTAAAGGAGAAATATCATGAACAACAAAAATGTACTATTTATCACTCAGGCTGCTATTATCGCAGCTCTTTACGTTATCTTAACGTTTCTGGCAGCCGCTCTCGGAATCAGTAGCGGCGTTATTCAGGTTCGATTTTCCGAAGCCTTGACTATCTTGCCTCTATTCACCCCCGCCGCTATTCCCGGCTTATTCCTCGGATGTTTAATCAGTAATTTATTAACTGGTGCCTGTCTGATCGATATTGTATTTGGAAGCCTAACCACGCTGTTAGCTGCTTATATTTCTTATAAAATAAGAAAGTATAAATATGCAGTATGTGTTCCGCCTATTGTTGCTAATACATTATTTATTCCATGGATTCTACGGTTTGGTTATGGTATGACAGATGATTCTATCCCATTTATGATGTTGACTGTTGGTGCCGGAGAAGTAATTTCCTGCGGCATTCTCGGCTGTATCTTATTGACCGCACTGTACAAGCATCGTAATACTATTTTTAAAAATAAGTAACACTCATTTGTAACTTTTATTAAATATTAAAAAGGAAGTAATTTTCATAGCATCTATTCATATTACTTCCTTTTTCTTCTATAGTTCGAAACCTAAATCTATTTCAATCGACTTTTTATTTCACAATATGACATTATTTTTATATATTGTTTTATTCTAATATGCATTCTACATTTTTCGCTATTGACTATATTCTTTATTTGTTGTATTTTAGAGTAAGTAAGTACTTACGAAATAATAATCAAAATAAAAGGAGCGTATATTAATGAGGATGAGTAAAATTTTCAAAAAACTATCAACAATTATTATGATATTTGCAATGCTTTGTGGAGTACTTCCTGCACTAGGCTGCGGTATTACTGCAAAAGCTTCGGACAACCCTGTCAAATTATATGCTATGGAACACACAATGAGCAGATATGGTTACTCAAGCTATGATATCTATATTCGGATTACAGCCGGAAGTGCGGCAACCAAAGCAGCATATGTGCATTACAGCATGAATGATTCTGATGAATGGCAAGATGCTGCCGCAACTTATTTTACAAAAATTGATGATAACACCGAAATCTGGAAAGCCACTGTTTCCGGCTGGGGATTAGGCGGTGAATATGCTATTAAATATGTAGGCGACAGTCAGACTTACTGGGATAATAACAATGGTAGCAATTATACATATTCTGACTACTTAGGCGAAGCAAACATAAAGTCCTTACGCCTTACTTATCAAACTGCTTCAAACTATACAATACAGGCAGCCGTTAAAAACCTTGCTTATACGAAAAACGTAAAAGTAAGATATACACAGGACAACTGGGCTACTTATCAAGAAGTACCTTTAAGCTATGACTCCTCTATTTCCGGTACTAATGCTGAAATATGGAGTACCACATTGAACCTGGATGCTGATAAAACAGATTCTTTTGAATACTGCTTATGCTACCAAGTGAACAACCAGACTTACTGGGATAACAATTTTGGTGCAAACTATGACACTTCTTATCACAGACCATATTAATAGGTTTAATGGTAAAACAGCAGTAACAAGTTAAAAAACCTTCTGGCATTGCAAAGTAAAACCGGAGTGCACGCTTCTTCGTCGTCACTCCGGTTCTTTTATTTATATCCTTTATTATAATCGTTTAATCAATTCCATTCAATTTCTGATACAGGTTCTTTGCATATGAATCTGTCATTCCACTTATAAAATCTGTAACCATAAGAAAACGCAAATATAAATTCTCGTATTCATCCTCAGTTTTTACCCGTAAATAATCATCTTTTAAATTTTCTGGAATCAAATTACATAATTTTACATCTATCTTTGACTGCTGATACGCTTCATCTTTTTCATCATAATATATGACAGCATGAATAAAATCATCTAATAATGAGGACAATATCTTTCGTGCCGCCAGTTCCAATTTAACTATACCACTCTCTTCATAAGCAAACTCTGCCATAGCCTTTTTAAATATCCTAATCGATGGACCGTGAAAAGTTTCTTCAATTAGTTCCTTATTATATGTACCATTCATTATTTGACTATAGTTCTTTGAAAAACTAAATGCAACACAATACATAAACCATTGTTTCGAGTAATCCATCCAATTTTGGAAAGCTACCATCCTCTCCTCCGAAGTTACCGCATTTTCTTCTCTTTCTTTTAAATCTTCGATAAGCAATTTTGGTTTGGAAAAGTCCTCATAATTCTGCATTTCTCTTTCAAAAAACAAAATAAACTCTTTTAGTGAGAATAAACCCTTTTTATAGGCATCTTCAAGATCTGCCGTAGCATATGCAATGTCATCAGCAGCTTCCATTAGATATGCCAACGGGTGGCGTGCCACATCATCGGAAGACAAAAGTGTCCCTGTTTCTTGAGCAATGCTGAGAAAACTTTCTCTTTCTGAATAATAATAGCCTAATTTGTGTTTTCTAATATCTGAGTCGCCTTTTCCTGTATACTCTAACGAATTTGTAGGATATTTTATTAGAGAACTCATCACTCCCTTGGTCAGATTAACATCATGACTGATATCTTTGTTGGAAATCTTTGAAAGTATCCTCAATGCCTGTGCATTTCCTTCAAAATGTTCTAAATCATTTATCATCTGTGACTTGAGAATAGATTTCATACTTTTTCCCTTATACCTAAAGTTTTTATCTTCAAATTCATTTTGAAACCATTCTCCAATAATCACTTCTCCAAAATGACCAAATGGTGGGTTTCCTATGTCATGCAATAAGCCTGCGCATGATAAAACTGCCGGAATTTTTTCACTTTCATTATATAGATTTTTTTGAAAATCTTCCGGTAAATAAGAAGAAGTATTTTGCGTCACCATAATCCCAAGCTGCCTCGCTATTGTAGCTACTTCAATAGAATGTGTCAAACGTGTCCGCACAAAATCACTTTTATCCAGTGGAAAAACCTGCGTCTTATCCTGCAGTCTTCGAAATGCGGCGCTGGAAATAATTGCCTTATAATCCTTTTCCAAATCGCTAATAGGATATTTCTCAAATTCTTTGGGTTCACTTTCCCTTTCTACCTGTGTTTCTAATGACAATAACTTACTCCATTCCATAATACTCTCCTTTATATTTTCCTTTTTTTATGTGTATTGTTTTAGAATATGTGTCAATGTCATTATATATATTTATTTGTTTACCGTCAATTCTTTTTATTATTTTCCTATTTCAAAATATGTATTTATGTTCTATATATAATGTACTTTTCCCCATAAGCACTATATTTTAACTCTAATATAAGCAAAAAAAGAACACCCACTCCAACCTTTCGACTGGAGCGGATGCTCTCTGAACCCTTGTAAGGGTATCATTTTTATTTGTAAGATTTTGAAGAATTATTCTTCCACAGCTTCTTCTGCTGCTTCCTCTACAGATACTTCTTCAACTTCTTCTGTTGTTGTTTCAGGTACTTCTGCTTCCACAGTTTCTTCCACTGATGCTTCTACAACTTCTGCTTCTGGTGCTGCATTGATAGATGTTGAAACATTTCCTGTGTATGCAGTTACCCCTTCTGCTGTCGCTGCTGCTGCATCCTTAGCAGTATTTCCTGTTACTTCTACAGACTTCACTGTTGTGCCATATATAAAGATTACATATGCACCATCATACAGTGTATTCTTTGTTGCTGTAACTGTACCGTTTTCATATTTAATTGTTGGAAGTGCACTTGTGTATGCTGTTACAGTAAATCCGTCTTCCATAACTACAGGAGAATTTCCTGAACTTACCATACGGCAAGCTGTTACTCCCTTATCAAGATTTTCAACAACTTCATTATAAGTTACATTAATATACTTAGCAGAATTGTTGATTGCATTACCTAACTTCAATTTAACTACATTATCAGTTACAGATTCAATAGTTACTTCATAACCTTTACCTGTATCATCTGTTACTGTAAACATATCTGATAATACGGTGTCTTTGTTTACCTTATTACTTAAAGTTAATGTGATGGTCTGTGTAGTTTCATCAACTACTGCTGTCTGCATACCTAAATCGCTGGTTGATGCTACTTTTTCAACATAATTAACATATGTTGGCTTTGTATCATTTCCTTCTACAGTTGCAGTAAACTCATACGTACATTTTTCTTTTGGTGCTTTATACTTAATTGCAACCAAACCATTCTTAGACTTAGCTACTGCTTCTGTCTTGCCCATATATGCCATAACTTCTGCTGTAATATCTTCTGCATTACCTGCTGCATCTGTTTTCTTCACAGTCCACTTAACTTCATATCCGTCCAGCATATTATCTCTGCTGTCATATACTCTTACATATACAGTATCTTCTCTATCTTCACTTACTACTGCAAAGTTATTTCCTGAAGTTGCTACGATATCATATAACATATCTGTTGGTTTCCACTTGATTGGTACATTTAAACCAACATGTGCACTAGTTTCACCCTTACCAGAGTTCTTTACCGTCTTAATCGGAACACCTGCATCATCTAACAATGTAAACGTAATATTTGCATCCTTACTAATTGTTGTGTTATCAAGTGTTGCTTCTACTAAGTCAGTTCCTACTTTTTCAGAAGTAATCTTAATGGAAGCATCTTCCTTCTTCTTATTTTCTGCATCAATTTCTGTTCCGTTTGGTGCAGTCTTCTCTGTAGCATATTTCCAAAGGCCTACATCTGCACCTAAACCTGAGATTACTACATTTGAGAAATTATCTGCTGCTGCAGATTCCAATGTAGGATTTGTTGTAGAACCGTTTACATAGCCTACAAATTCATAACCAATCTTCCACTTAGTTCCTACAAATTTATCCTGTGTTGCTGTCTGTCCAGCTTCTTTGCTTGCCTGCTGATAAGAAACTGTTGTTGTTTTTACCTGTGTTGCTGTTCCGTCTTCATCCTTAGCTTCTCCAGCCTTCACCTGTGTCTGGTCTGTGAAGGAGAGTCCTGGTGCGATCCAGTACAATTTTGCGTAAGTAGCAGGTACTCCGTTAACAGAAATAGCAACATTGTATCCTGCACATTTTGCTGATAAATCTTTCTCAAAAATTCCATTTGCATAGGAATCACTTCTGAAAGAAATATGAGCCACACCATTTGCATCTGTTTTTACAGTATACTTTGTATCATCAAATTTTGAAGAATCATTTGTAATTGTTACACCAGATACTAAGGTATCTTTTGTAAGTTTTACTTCATCATCTAAATCACGGTTAAGATAGAAAGATACTTCTTCATCTGATTTAAGATTTCCATTATTATCTGTAACTAATGCATCAATTGTAATTGTTTGACCCACTAATGCATAGAAGTCTGTCACCGGTCTTTCTTCTTCTTCCGGATTTGGTGCCCAGTTAACATATGCAAACAATCTTCTTTCTTCTGTTGTCAAATAATCTAATTCTGGTACAGTCAAGTATCCGTATACTTCTGTAACACCACTTTCTTCTGAATTTACAGTTACAGTAGCTCTATCACTTGTCATAATACCAACATAATTCAACGCTTCTTCCACAGAAGCACGGAATGCCTGAACCTCACTAGATGGCATTAACTTATTGATATTGTCTTTTGTATAAGTAGGAATCATAAAGTATTCAATATCCTTATTCTGCTTTGTGACAGTCACATAAGCATCTCCAATATGTGGATAGTTCGGAATTTTATACTCTACGGTTGCTTTGTAATAGTTACTACTTGCACTCTTTGTATCAATTCCATACGCAACCGCTTCATCATCTGTCATTTTCACTTTGTTCTGGTAGCTGGCTGTAAGAATGGAATTATCATCTGTTCCAGGTTTATTTACCTTTTTCCATTCGATACTTGCAGGCTCATAAATCTCAGAAATATTCTTATACTTAGAAGTACCTACATAGTTACCGCCAATATAATCTAAAGAGAAACCAAGTTTTGCTTTTTCTAAGTCTACCTGACCTTCTGTCTGAATATAAACTTTAATTAATACATAATCTCCAACACTTGCCTCTGATGCTAACTCCTGAATTGGAATAGAGAATCCGAAGTTTTCTTCCACATATTCACCAATAATTGCATATGTTCTGATTGGAGCACCAACCGGCTTGCCTTCAGAATCATAATCAGCGAAAACATCAATCTTTAATGCCGCATGCTGTGAAATAGAAGCTGATTTAAACTGTAATTTTGCCCAGTTCAAATTTGTTGGAACTTCCTGAATAAAGGTAGATTTACTTGTATCATATACATCATATTCGCCACTTGTATAATCTAAAGTCTTCTTATAATCATCATCATTCGTTCCTGTGATAACTTCCGGATACTCAATCAATGGTGCTGCATTAAATGTTACAGAACGATCATTTGTTCCCTTAGTACTTGTCTGCTGGCTTACCACATACTCTGAAGTACCAATTAATTCATTCTCGTTTTTAGAAACATTAATAATTCTTCTTTCTACTGTCTTTGTTTCCGGATCCGCTACAGCTGCTGCATTCTGTCCCTGAACCAAATTAGTTAATGCACTATTTACAGTAATATTTGAGAATGAATACTCGTTGCTTGCAATACGCGAATAAGCACTACCTACGGTAAATCTTGCAAATGTCAAAGGTGCCTGTGCTGTTGTACTTGCACCTGTTGCTGTTGCTGTTAAAAGGTATCCACCCATAACACCATCTGTTGCATCATAATCGCAACCTGGCATTAATGAAATCGTAAAGCTTGCAATACCCTGACTGTCTGTTTTCACAGTAGATGTAGTACTCTGATTATTACTGATATACCAATAATCATTTGCTGATTTATGTTCCATCTTTAACATAACATCTGTATTACCAGCCGGTTTTCCGTCCTTATATACACGTACCTTAACATCTGCATTATTTCCTGTAAATACAGTGTTTTCATAATCTTTTAAGCTGTTTGCAACGCTAATTGTTATACCATTTGTGTTATCATTTGTTTTCGCTTTGACAGTGACAGTACATGTTGCTGTTAAACCATTTTCTGAAGTAGCTGTGATTACCGCAGCACCTTCACCTGTTGCTGTAACGGTACCATTACCATCTACTTTTGCAACACTTTCTTTATCAGAAGTCCATGTTACATTTCTTTCTGTAGTGTTTGCTGGTATAAATACTGTACTTAATACGCTGGTAGCTCCTACTGCTAAGTCAAGAGTACTTGCATTCAAACTCATACTTGTTGGAGCAACTGTTTTTACAGAAATTACAAGTGTTCCTTTCACACCATTTGCTGCTGTTGCTGTAATTGTTGTTTCTCCATCCTTTAACGCTGTTACAATACCTGTATTAGTGATTGTAGCAACAGTTTCATCGCTTGATGCATAAGTCAAAGACTTATCTGTAGCATTGGTTGGCTGAATTTCTGCATAAACCTGAGCTGTCTGTCCAGCTGCAATTGTTGTCGCAGATGCTGTTAATGTAATTTTTGTTACTGCAACTTCCTGAGGTGCAGGTGTTGCTGTCGGTGCCTTTGTTGGGGTTGCTTTCTTAGTAACCTTAACCTTAAACCAGGCACTTTTTTTCTTATTATTTTTACCCTTTACGGTAACTGTAATTTTAGCTGTTCCGGCTTTTAAGGCTTTTACCTTACCCTTGCTGGTTACAGTCGCAATTTTCTTGTTACTTGTTTTGTAAGAAATTGATTTCTTAGCTGAAGTTGGATTAACTGTAGTCTTTACTGTTAAAGTTTTTCCAACTGTTAAAGTTGTTGTTTTGCTGTTTACTTTCTTATTATTTACTTTCAGAGTAACTGACTTTACAGCCTTTTTTGAGCTTGCTGCTTCTGCTGATACAGAAGGAGTTGCTACAGAAGTTACTGCTAAAGCAAATGCTAAAAGAGAAACAAGCACTTTACTTTTAATAGTTTTCATTTTTTTCCTTTCCTCCTCATCGGATATTTATGAATTATATATTTCTGCTTTTTTACAAAGCAATCTGATTTTACCACAATCTGGTGTATATTTACAATATAAGAATCACTGTTTTTACAATATTTTTAATTAATTTTTTTTAATTTTTTAAGTTATAGTAACTTCTCACATATTGTTTTGAAGTCCAAAATATTTTTTGTGCATTTTGAGTGTTTTCCCCCAAAAAACACTCGTTACGCGAATTAAAGTTTTGTTATAAATTGCCAATCGTTAGGGAAAAAGTACCAGTTTTGTTGTGATAGTTTTTTATTGCTTGACCCACGTTCACCTTGATATGTGATATCTCTATTTGTCACACCGTCATTTATTTCGCATCTACTCTACTGTTACTTTCTTAGATGGTGCACTTTCTATTGAATTAATTTTCATAGTGATTGTAAGAGTTAATTTTCCATTCTGATACTTTTTTGCAAACTTTGTTAAGTCAACGCATTTTCTCTTTTTATAGGTTTTTGCCTGCCATAACAGTTTTCCACTCTTCTTTGTCCCATTTACGTTAGTACTATAAGTAAGATAAATATCTGCGCCGTTCTGATAGTTTGTTATCTTTAATTTTTTACCGTTTACTTTCACCTTAGGCTTTGGTGGTGCTATGGTAAACTTCTTCGTAACCTTTCCACTATAAGTGCCCATTCCTTTAATCGTAACCTTTGCATTTTTTCCAACCTTTTTATTATTTGAATAAGTTACTTTATAATCAGTTCCTTCTACCAGCTTTGTTCCATTTAGCACTACAGTTACTCCTGGCTTTAGATTTTTACCTGTATATGCTTGTTTTTTTACAGTAACTTTTGCCTTACTCAAACTAGCTGCAATCGTAAAATACTTTTCTATTTTTCCAGTATACGAACCTTTTCCCGTTACAATTACTTCTGCTTTTTTTCCTACCTTTACATTATTTTGATAGCTTATTGTATAATCTTTTTCCTTTATTAACGTAACACCATTCACAGTTATTACCACATTTGGCTTTATTGCTTTTCCTGTATATATCTGACTTTTGATATCGCTTACTATACCTCCTAGAGATATATCAAGAGGATTAATCGTAAAATACTGTTCCATAGTCCCGTAATACCTATTGATTCCGGTAATTGTTATTTTAGCTCTATTTCCGGCATTTATATTATTATTATAAGAAAGTGTATAATCTACTCCCTCCTGTAAAGTTACATCATTCATCGTAATTGTGACCTTTGGTCTAATTTCCTTTCCTGTATATGTGGTATCTCCACTAGTTTGGATTTTATAATTATCCTTTCTATCATTTGCCATATATTTATATGTTTGATAAATTTGCGATAAATTTATTTCTTCCTTTGCATAATTTTCCGCATAACTTCCCGCCATTACATAAAATCCCGTCAAATTAGAACATCTTTCAAAAGCCCCTGTTCCAATATATGTCAGACTGTTTTCTGCTCTGATTCCAAAGCTTTTTAAAGAATTACAGTCGTAAAAAGCATACGCATCTATCTTCTGAATACCATCCGGTATAATAACACTTTCCAAGCCTGAGCTTGCAAACGCATAATCACTTATTGTCTTCAAAGAAGCATCTTGGAAATTCATAGTTTTCAGACCACCACAATTATAAAAGGCACACGCCTCAATTACTTGAACATTTTTAGAAAATGTAACATTAGTGATGCTGCCACACTTTGCAAATGCATACTCCGGTATCTCTGTAAGGGATTCCGGGGTTACAAAACCTTCTTCTGAAATTTTGTTCAACATTGTACATTGGGCAAATGCATAAATACCCATTTCATTTAGTGTATCAGGCAAATTAATTTCTCTTAATTTTTTACAACCCTCAAAAGCATGAGCCCCCACCGAAGTAAGTTCATTGGAATGAATGGTTACCTTTCTTAACCCTTGCATACCATAAAAAGCATATTCACCAATGCCTGTAATTCCGGAAGAAATTACAACCTCCTTTATAGAATTTGCACTCTCACCATTCCACGGTGCCTTATATTCATTCTTATAGTCGGGAATAGCCCTTGAAGAACCATGATTTGTTATTGTCAATATATCATTCTCCACAGACCAATAGATTGCGCCATCCAAAGTCCCACTTTTCTCCACTTCATTTATCTTTTGTTCTTCCACTGTCATCTCTTGTGGTTCTGAGGCTGAAATTTCCTGTTCCTGTTTTGCAAATACCGTTTGTCCTTCTGCGGCATATGGTACAATTCCTTCACTTACAACCAGAGCCGCTAACATTACTGCTACTATTTTTTTTATCATAATTTTTCTCCTTTTCCCTCTTTACTTTACCTTTACCTTTACCTTGGCAGTTGCACCATTACATGTTACGGTTATCGTGGCATCTCCTTGACTCACTGCTGTCACAACACCTTTACTGCTTACCTTGGCTACAGATTTCTTGCTAGAACTATAAGATGGTGTTCCTGTTGTTGGTTTCACTGTTGTTGTTAATGTCTGGGTCTGTCCTTTTTTAATAGTAAATTCTGTAGGAGATACAGAAATAGATGGCTTCTTCACCGTCACCTTACAAGTTTTACTTATTCCATTTGCCTTTGCTGTTATTGTTGCAGTTCCTTCTGCTATTGCAGTTATTTTTCCATTTTCCACTTTTACAATGGTTTTATCTGATGTACTCCAGGTTACCTGCGAGCCAGATACTTCTGTTCCATTTACTTTTGCCACAAGGGTTGCTGTTTTTTCATCTTTTGTATAGAGTGTAGTACTGGTTTTACTAAGAGATAAAGTTGGTTCTTTTACGGTAATTTTACATGTTGCATTAACACCATTAGATGTCGCTGTTATCGTTGCAGTTCCTGCTTTCACTGCTTTCACAACTCCATTTGTTACTGTTGCTACTCCAGTGTTGGAAGAACTCCATGTTACTGTGTTACCGCTTGTTACTCCATTGACTGTTGCTGTTAATGTAACAGAATTGCCCTGTCCTTTTGCATAAACAGACGCTGAACTAGAATTTAATGCTATTGTAGAACTCTTTATGTAAACTGTACAGGTTGCTTTTGCTACTGGTACATTTCCACTATTCATAAGTGTAGCTGTAATTGTTACAGTTCCTGCTTTTTTTCCGGTTACTGTACCATTATTCACTGTTGCTACATCACTGTTACTGCTACTCCAGTTTACAATGCCCTCTCCCTGCGTTGTTGCCTTTAACTGCACAGAACTTCCACTTCCCAATGCATAAATAGTTGCTGATGTTTTATCCAAACTGATGTTGCCTTTTGAAATATCTGTTCCTGAAACGCTGATGTCAGAAGGAATACTATCAAAAAAAGTAGTTACTTTTTTTCCCCTTGCTTCGTTATAAGAAAACTTAGTTTCATTGTCGACTGTTACTGATTGAATTTTTTCATTTACAATAAAATTATCAATCTTATTATTTCCTTTTAAATGCATTTTATTTACATATACTCTTAACGTGTCTGCTTGCAGACCATTTAAAGTCAATACACCTGTACTACTGTCATAAGTGATTCCGGTTAATGTGGAGTCTGTTGTTTTTACCGCAGCAAATGCATCCATTGGGTCATCCCTACTTATGCCATTCTCTTTAATAAAGTAAGTATACATTTTCGGTTCCTGTGCCTTTACTGTTGCCTGCACTCCTATAACTGCCAAGATTGCCACTAAAATTACTTTTAATCTGTTACTTTGTTTTTTCATTTTTTCCTTCCTTTACTAAATATTCCTTATTTTTATATGTATTCTATTTTTTTTCATTTATTCTTGGAGAACTTATATGATGATCTTACTTTTTCGTATCTCTCCATTTAAAATTACATATATAGTTACAGACTTCCCTGCCAATTTTGTTAAAGGCCATTCTATTGTACTCTCTTTTGAGAAATTGCGTATCAAATATTCTTTTCCCGAATCATCCATATAAGAAAACATATATCGTACTCCATCTGCAAGTTTACTACTATCCACCGAAATCACTACCATATTCTCTGAATATTCTATATTAGTTTCGATACTATTTTCTTTATAATAATAGTATACATCTATGTCTTTTTCTGTATAAATACCGGTTGTATTTGTAGATGCATATATATATGTATATCCTTTTAAAGCTGCTTTACTCGTCTTGTACGTTTCTCCCACACGCCCTGTACGATAAACACTCTTTATATTGGCTCCATCTTGTGTCACGTAATGTACAAAAACCCTCCCTTGTTTATCCAATGGTCGTTCTTTAACCTCTTTTGTATCTTTACTATATATTTTTTGTCCATTACATAATATTCCCGGCTCCCCGTCAGAGGTACTTCTGTAGTCTTGTTTTTTTGTGCTAATGATAAAATAAGCATTATTAAGATTCCTATATCGAAAACTGTAATACTCTCCATCATCTTTCATAGTCGTCCCAGGATATGAGTCTGAATAAATATTATAAATATCATATACATAACAATACGGCGCCTCTTCAAAATCCGTTTTCAATACACTTATAATAAACTCATCTTCCGGTTTCTCCGGCTCAGCTTTTTCATAAATGTACTCTTTTACTATTTTTTCTCCGTTTTGTTTCTCTGCTGATAACTTAACACTTACACTTTCTCCATATGCCATACCGCCGCCAACAGTCACATGCTCTACATTTTCATACAACTTCCAGCTTTGATTATTAACCTGATACATGGCATTCTTTACACCATATGAATAAAGAATAAGCTCTACATTTTCACCTTGAAATGGTAATGATGCATAAGCTGCTCTGGCTCCTATAGATTCCTTTCGCTCCCCAGTTCTTTCTAAAAGAATAATCTTTCCATCATCACACTCTGCAGTTATTGTACCTGCAACTACTTGATATTTTTTTTCTGTGTAGAAATCCCGTATTATTTCACCTTCATCAAACACACCTTCTACATTAACCTCTGTTTTTCCTTCCTTCACTGGCATACTTATAACCACTTTATCTGTCTCCCCATTGTTTTTCAGTGTTCTCGAAAAACTATAAGGAGTGTTCTGTAATTTTTTATGCTCTCCTGCTGCAATTGCTGGATGTTTTTTTCGAAAAGAACTTACCTTTTGAAAATGCTTTAGCAAATCTTCGTCTATAGTATCCCAATTCATATGGCTACGCCAACCCTGCTCGCCTGAGATACCACCTGTAGTTCTTCCACTTTCATCTCCATAATATATCTGAACACCTCCGGGACACATTAAAAGCATATTGCACGCATTCTTACTTCGCGTTCCAAGTCCCATATCATGTGAAGATATATAAGTCAACATACTGAAATCCTCATCTGTATTTATCAATTGGGCATATGTTTTATAGGTATTGTCTATACTGCATCCACTACTATTTTCTTTTCCCTGAAACTGTAGATTTACCATACTGTCAAAACCATAGTAAAAATGATTGTCTTTTTTATTTCCAAAATCAAAATTTTCCCCTACCATCCAAAAATCTTCATCCCAATTAGCAGCTACATTTTCTGGATTGTTTATTCGCCATTCCTTCAATGCTTTATCAGCCTGCTTCTTTAACGTATCCCAATGTTCCAATTCTACATGCTTTACGGAATCACATCGAAAACCATCAATTCCATATTTTCGAACCCAGTCAGTAAGCCATTTTACTATATAATTTGCATTCCTTCGTTCTAATCCTGTTTCTTTAAAAAAATTATCCAATTCTTCTGACTCGTTCTCCAACCTTCCTTCTTTTTTCCATTTTGTCTGGAGAATTTTAGGAATACCATTATCTATAGTGCTTTCAGTTTTTATATCCGGAAGCCCCCCAAGACACAAACGATAGTTTGTATCTGATTGGCTTCCAGTATAACCCTTATATCTCCCAGTAACAGCTCGTACCCATTTCGTTCCCCACCAATTCTCCCAGTCTGCCTCCGAATTTAGTGTAGCATATCCTTTTTCATTTACAGAAGAATAATCCATTGTCCAATTATACTCTTTTTCTGAAGTATTATAATAGATTTCTTCAAAATTCTCTGTTACTTCTCCGAAGTCATATTCTTGTACAGTAATAGGATCTGCATATCCTACATGATTCATTACAACATCTATTACAACACGAATTCCATGGCGGTGAGCTAAATCTACAAATGTTTTAAATTCTTCTTCTGTTCCCATATTTTTATCTATCTGTGTAAAATCCAATGGATAATATCCATGATATGCGTAATACTTAAATCCATCTCCGCAAATCGCCCCATGCATTTGCTCATAGGGCGCTGTAATCCATAACACATTTATCCCCAAAATATCAAAATATCCTTCTTCAATTTTTTGTGTCAAGCCACTGATATCCCCTCCATGAAAAGTTCCCTGTCTTGTTTCATAAAAATCTGCATCAACTTCTCCTATAGAGCGACCATAAGAATGATCGTTAGCTTTATTTCCGTTGCAAAAACGGTCTGTTATTGCAAAATATACTATTGCGTTATCCCATGTAAAATCCTCTACACCATTTTCTTCAATGTACTTTAAAGCACCAGAACTTTCGTTAGAAGTTGCATACACTGTGCAAGTCACTTTAGACATTATGAAAAATACCGATATCCCCATACTTAAGAGCAAACATCGGACTTTTTTATGCATATATGTTTTTCCTTTCTTTGCTTAATGGGACCAAAGACTACTGTTTGTCTTGGTCCCATATAACCATTACTTATATAAGTTAACGGTTACTTATTTTACTGTAACATTTGCCACCTTCTTATTACCCGCTTTATCCTGGGCAATAATCTTATGCTTTCCTTTTCTTAATTTCTTTCCATTTTTAATCTTCTTACCATTATCTGTAATTTTACTAATTCCGCTACCGTTATCCTTTACGGATAGTTTTGCTGTTTTACTCACGCTAATCTTTGGTGCTGTTTTGTCGAAAACAAAACCATTAGTTTTCTTAATTACACTTTTTTTGCCATCTGTATATTTAAAATATACACAGGCACTCATATCACTTTTGATTACAACTGAACTCTTTAACTGTTTCCACTTTTTCGAATTATACTTACTTCCTTTTTTTACAATTTGGTAATATACTTCATCATTAGCTAATTTCGCAGTAAAAGTAATCTTCTTGTTTGTGTAAACCTTATAGGTAGTCTTTGCACTACTCTTTACCAACTTGATTTTCTTGTTATTGCTTTTGTATTCAAAGGTCTTCGGCATTGGTGTTGCTGTAACTCCTGCTTCTTCTGTCGGTACTGGTGTTGCTGTAACTTCTGCCTCTGCTGTCGGTGCTGGTGTCACTGTCTGTTTGACTTCCACACCATTTACAATAATCTCATTGGAAAAAATATTATTTTTTACTACACTTAATTTGCCACTTCTATTGATTGAGAACCAATCCGTATCATCTGTCGTTCCATTGTATAGAATTTCATACTCATCCACATCAAGTCGTCTTTGTCTTAGCTGTTCATCTCTCGTTTTTTCGTTGTAAATAGCGATGACTGTAATTTTTTTAGTATCTATTTTTTCATCTACTTTCATTGTAATTGGAGTATCAATTCCATCATATAACAACCGTAAACTTGTCAGCGTCGGTTCTTTCGCGGTTATATCTATTTCACAAGTTACAGAAGGATCTTCTACTAATGCAAGCTTAATAGTCGTTACCCTTCCATTCAGCACAGTATCTCCAATAAATGTATATTTATCCGTTGAAAGCCCGTCAATCTGTTCTAATCCATTATTATAGTATGCAGTTACACATAAATCAGAAGGTATTATAATATCTCCATAATAGAAATCTACCGTTAGCGGTGTCGACTGCGATACCTCTTTTTCTGCATCCTTAGCTAAGATTGCTGAAATTTTTATAATCTTCTTCTCAGTACCCAGTACATTAATCGTTGTTTTTACCTCTTTACCTTTATATGTATAAAGAATCTCAATTGCGTTGTTAGCACCCGCTACGATATCTCCACTCACTTTACATAATGCAAGCTCCTCTGCACTTAATGCTTCCGTTTTCCCATTATTATACGTTGCCTTTAGACCACACTTTTCTAACGGAATCGCAGAACCTTCTGGTAATGTCTGAACCTCGGGATTTAACGCATATGTAAGTGACTGAATCTGTTTTTCAGGCACATTATTAATTTTTATTGTTCCATTTACACCTTCATAAGTAAATGTAATTTCATTATTCCCTATCTTATATGTATCCTGATTTAATGTTACCTTATTCATATCTATCACAATATCTTCAGCCACTAATCCATTATTATAATAAGGTATAATTTTAAAATCATTGAGATTGATATCAGCTCCTTCAACTCTTGAACTGTTTTCCTGTTTCACATCTTCAACAACAAGCTTTGCTAACTTCTTTTCTGTTGCAAAAAAAGTTTTCTTTCCTTCACTATTTTTTACAAATTCGGAATGCATTCCCTCTCCGTTTAGCCTTACCTTGAAAAGGTATGCTTTTTCACTTTCAATTCTAGTAGGATTTTCTGTTTCACCTTCAAATATTAATGGTTTTTGTTCATTTCCATCTGTATCACACAAATACACCTCAACATTATCAAAATCATCTAATGTCTTATACTTATCGCCTACCGTATCCGCATCGCATGTGTCCTTATCATTGTATTTTAGGTTTTTTACAATAAAATCTGATTTTTTCAGTGTCATTCCTTCTAATAAATCTTTTGATAAGGTAATGTCACAACTTTCTACATCTTTTCCCACTATCTCTAAATTGATTGTTACTTTTTTATTTCCACTCATAACAATAATTTGCGCTTCATCTTCTTCTGTTGGAAATTGTCCATTTGGAAAAGTAGTTGTGTATGTAAATCCTTTATCACCTGCATACGATAAATTACCTTCTTCTACAAATCCTTGACATATCATATTCTTTACATTATAGGAATTACCATTTGTGATGCTGGTACTATTTGCATACTGCATATTGACTATAATTTTATCTTCATCCAACTTTGTTCCTGCAATTACCTTATTGTTACCCACACCCTGATAACTGGCTGTCATTTCCAATTCAATAGGTTTATATTGTATATTTTCTTTATTATTTTTAGCATATAATTTAAAAGATAAAAGTCCAAAATTATTCGTGTAATATAAATTTTCCTGAGAGTCTAAATTTTCATCTGTATAATTTTTTCCATCTACACTCGTATAAACAGACCCAAGTCCTATAGATAATTTTGCTAGATTTTGCGGATATTTATACCCCTCTCCATATTCATACGCATAGACACTTAGCGGGTCTTTACCATTTGGTCTCTTTATTTTGAAAAAGCTGTTAAATCCACAATAAATCGAAGTTTCTTCCTGTCCTAACACATATGCATTCTGTAAAGTACCTTTTGATGTATTTCCCACAATAAAACGTACTGTAGGATTATAAAATCTCATACTTTGATAATTATCTGTATAATAACACTGTGATGCATATTCACCTCCCACAACTTCCACATTTTTGGTAAATATAATATTTTTGGCGTTTGTTGATGAAAATGCACCCGCATATATTTTACTGGAGTTAGGAACATCGTCTTGTGCTTTATCCGCTGTCTGATAGCAATGATCGGAGAGATCGTCTGCAAAAATTACATTTGTACTATTTATCACAATATCTTTATCCGAAAGGTTATCATTTCCGTCAAATGCCCCCCCTAACATAGTTAAGTTCGTTCCACCCAGACATACCTCTGATAACGCTTTCATACCATCAAAACATCCCGTGTGTAAATACATGGAATCTGTATCAATATTTATGCTCTCTATTTTTGTGCCGTTAAGAGCCTTCCCATAAATTGTTATCACATCACCTTTATACTGTTCGGGGATTAAAGTCGGCTCGACTGTAGGAACAGATGTAGGCGCATTTGTAGCACTTGAAGTTTGTGTATCTTCTTCTAAACTTGGAACTGCTGTCGGTGTTATCACTGTTGTATATAATGATTGCTTTTTAGAATTAAAATTAATCACATTCAAAGCATTACATCCTGCAAACGCTGAATTTCCGAGAGAACCTGAAGCATTAAACACCACTGTGGCTGGCTCATTTACCATTGCTTGTGAAAATCCATTATTTTCAATCGTAACATTTTTCTTAAATACTAAATTTTCCAAATTATAATTTTTTTCAAATGCATGCTTTCCTATATATGTATCTGCATTAAAATCTAAACTTTTAAAGTTTGCTTCTTGAAATGAATAATTTCCAAAATACAAGTTCGCTAATTGGCCATAATCAAACTCGCTTAAAGAAGTACAACTACGAAAGGTAGCCATAGGCACATAAATACTATCCTGTGATTTATTTTCGTTTATTTTATAGCTGACCTTCCCAAGTTCTTTACATGCATAAAATACATTATCCGACAACACATTATAGCCATGCGACTGTCTTAAAAGCCCTGTCAGGTCTATCTCTTTCAATTTTGTTTCAGAAAATGCATAATCTCCTATATAACTAATATTTTCCGGAGCCTTAAATGTCACTTTATTTAATGATTTAGCCGCCGAAAAAGCTCGACTTGCAATATTTATAATATTCTCTGGTATAATAACATTTTCTAAATTTTCCCCAGCACTAATCTTTCCTATGTCGCACACCTGATATTCTGTACCTTTATTATTTAATACGTTAGGAATTGTCAATGTATTCGAAAGATTTGATGCATAGGTTGCATTAAGATCTACGGCAATATTAACTGTGCTTAATTGATTTTTTATGGATAAACCGGTAAATGTATAGGACACTCCATTTGTTTCTTCGGAAGAACTATCTTTCAGTCCTTTTGTTATTGTTACTGTATAATTCCCGTAAGTTTTACTAGATGTAGATGTACTACCATAATCGGTAAGATCAAAAAAATCTCTCAAATTTATTCCTGTTAGGTCGTCAAAACAACACAAAAAAAGCATTTCACATACATCTTCTGTAGTTATCCTAATTCCATCATTTCCAATACAATACTGCACATCTGAAGTTATTACCGGCGTAGTCACTTCATAATTTTTTCCGTTTTTATTTTCCCACTTTATGGTAATAGCACTATTTGTATCTACATATAAATACTTAGTATATCTGTCTGTATATAAATCATCCGAATATTTACAGGATTCCGTACATATATTTCCGTCTTTCATATAAGTATAATATACAGTTGCATCCTTACATTCCCAATTGTCAAATGGGTATATCAGTTTTACCGTGTATTGTTCCGCTGCTTTTACAATCTGTGTCATTCCTGTAAAACAAGAAGTAAGCACTACTATTGCGGTCACTAACATAAACAACATCTTTTTTCGTTTGTCATTTCTAAATAAATTCATTTACATCTTCCTTTCTTTCTTTATGCTACACAATTTCAGCCTGCTCATAACTATTCTCATGAAATCCGGACAAGCACTCTTTTTCTATTTCCAGCCTTATCAGATACCTCGACAATACTGACCCCTGGCTTCAACTTGATACCACCTTTTACTTTTTTATCATTTACCTTTATGTATTTGACTCCAGATAGTTTATCCGTTACTCTTAATATATATGTTTTGGTATTCACATAAACCTTTGGTGCAGTTTTATCCATACAAATACCACTTGTTTTTTTCACTTGATATTTTGCTCCCCGTCTGGTTCGTAAATACAAGCTATACCTTCCTTCTTCTTTCAGAACGATTTCTTTCCCTGCCTTCTTCCAACTTTTGTTTGAAACCTTACTACCCTGATTTACAATTTGATAAAACACAGGCTGTTTTCCAGCAGAGGGTTTAATTATAATATTTTTCCTACTTATAATTTTATAAGTAATAGTTGTTTTAGAACTGTACAACTTAATATTACTGTTATTTGTTTTTATAGCAATGCTTTTATATTTTACCGTAGGTGGTGATTTTGTTGCCGCAGGTGATGCAGTTACACAATTATTGTGGGTAGAATCACTTGTATCAGGCGTGAATGTTGGTCGAATCAATTCCCGAATGGTGGGGGTTGGTGCATCCATGGAATATGCTGTCGCACCTGCTGAAGCACAAACTATTTTTTTGGGATTACCTGAAATCATCATATAACCCATCATTAAAGCACATGCCACTAATACGATAATTACTTCTCTACGTTTCATAAGCTTCCCTTCCTGACTCTATCCAAGTATCCTTATTCATCATTCAACTATAATAAATTCATCTATATCTCCATATGATTCCTCGATTCCCTCTTCTTGTCCATTGTTTTGTTCCGATGAAGGTTCAGCACTTTGCTGCGTCTGCGGTGATGCCGGGTTATTTTGTACTGGATTGTTTTGTATTGGCACTTCGGTTGGTGGCTGTTCCTTCTGCTTTCGTTTTGGCGTTGTTGTTGGTTCCGGAATTGGCGTTGCTGTTGGTTCCGGAGTTGGTGTTGCTGTTGGTTCCGGAGTTGGCGTTGGTTTCGGAGTTGACGTTGCTGTTGGTTCCGGAGTTGACGCTGCCGTCGATTCCGGATTACTAAACATTTTTTGTGCCTTCCTATTACTCAAACCTAACACATAGCATGTTATTCCTATTCCAAACACCATAACTGTAATAACGCCTGCTATAATTTTCCAACTTTTTCGCTGTTTACCGTGCTGCTTCTCGTTTTGTATTTCTGATTTTTCTAATTGCGATTTGCAATCTATTTCTGAACCTTCAACATCCACTAATTGATTTTTAGCCTTTCCTGTTTCCCTTATTTTTCTTTCTTTCTGTAACCATCTCTGTATCTGTTCTAAATCACTACTTTTTATCACAGCCCACAATTCCGGATATAAATCTACATTAGTAATTTCTATTAATACGTTTTTTATATCATTATCTATCTCAATGACACTTTCTGGTACAATGGAAACTGGTACATATACCAATTTCACTTTCAAAGTTTCCTTTTCTACATATATTAAATCAGGCTCTAAAACCACATTATGTACATCTAAAAAACCATTATCCTTTATCTGCATCATTGCATAAATAAGATTTTCACAAATCTTATAATAGTCGCTCTCATTAATTTCTTTTACTGTATCCAAAACGTTTTCATATTCTTCTATAAAATATAGAATTCTGACTTTTCCATTATGTTGAATCTTTTGACATTTTGTAAATAAATCTTGTGTCTGATTATTACATATTTTATATTGATTCAAAGAAAATAACTGATTATCATTTAATGTATAGGACAGTTTTTTTACATTTTTCAAAAAACTTCCATATCTTTCTTGTATAATTTCGTTCACTTGCTTACTCCATTACATACATCATGAATTCGTATCCTTTTATCACTTTGAATGCGACAGCTCAGCTCTTGTGCTGAACTGTCTTTGAAACTATATTGCTGACTTAAAACTACTCTGTAAGGTTTCATCTACCTGACTAAATGCTTCTGCTGATGAAACAGTTGCCTGTCCTAATGAATCAACTAATTCCGGAAATTTATCAAGACTTTCCTTCATTGTAGTATACATATCAAAATATGCATCCTGAGCCAAGCCATCCCATCCTTCAATAATTTCACTAATTTTGCTGTGAATTCCACCTAAAATTTCTGTTAAATCTGCCGCATATTTAATAAGATCTTTGCCTTGCGAATCCAGGGTTTCTGGTGTGACTTTAATACTTGCCATGTATTGCATCTCCTTTCTGTAATTAAATGTTATCTATAAGCATTATAGAATACGTTAAAATGCTTATATTTATATAATATCTTATATGTCTTTTAATGTAAATATTTTTTTATTTTTGTGAAATATTTTGTTGCTTTTTTATCTTTTTTTGTTTTTATCTTAATTATTTTGTCATATTTTACTATTCTTTTGTTTTATTTTTTCGTACCACAAATAAAAATCATTAAAATATCGTTGCTTTCCTGCCGTCGCTATGAATATATAACAAATCACAATAAATATTCCAAAACCTACCAGCTTTGCAAACGAAATACCCATCAGGGTATCCAAATCTTTTGTAGGCTTTCCAAAAAGAAGCTCATCTGTTGAACTATCAAAAAACAAGGTAAGCTCATCACCATCTTTTACATCTTCTTCCGATAGATTTATCCTTTCAAGAGACACGTATTTATTTTCGCCCTGCACATACCTTACCTGCCCATCTTTCACATGTCCTGCCCTCTTAACATAAGACGAATAAATACTTTGTCCACCATTAATGCTTCGCTCCAATTCTGGTACAAGCCACACGGCCGCTAGAACTATATAAACCAAAATAGGGATTACTGCCGCTATCATCAACCGTTTGAATGCTTTTGCAGCCAATTCTTCCTGCTCATTTCTATTCTTTTTTTGACATACTATTACTCCAGCAAAAAATACATTAATACCACGAATCATACTTGCCTCCATATTCCATTTTAACTATAGTTTCACTTTAGTAGTCCTAACATAATCCACCATCAAATTATCATATTCCGTTGCCGATTCATTAAGAATCTTTTGCAATGTATCTAACAATGAGGCGTATTTTTCTATGTTCTCTTTCCAATTAGTTTCCGTCATCTCATAAAAAGCTTTTCCTGCCGGAGTTGTCCAGCCATCTCCTTTAAGCTGTTTCAATAATGTATCCAGTTTTGCAGCCATTGTACGCAGTTCTGTCGCAACACCACTATATTCTTTTGCTGCTTTTCTCATAACACCGGTATCAAAAGCAAGACTTGTATTGCTCTCATATGCAATCGCCATAACTATTTCTCCTCTTTCTTATAAACTGTTCGCAACTCGGGTTTCAATTTATATGCCTTTTCTAATTCCGGCTCTACTAATGACATTTTTCCTGTCAATTTATATATATCCGCACGAACCGTGTATACTTCAGCTATCTCATTACTTATATTTTCCAAGAAATCCAATAATTCTAAGGCTTCTTCGTACCGTTCCAGATCCCTCAGACACATAACTCTGTATAAATATGTATCAATTGCCTCAAAATTTTTTACTGATGCTAAACGATATAATGAAATCGCCTCCGAATAATAACGCACAGCTTCTTCTTTTCCAAGTTTTTTTAGGCAAAATGGTCTAAAATATAGTGCTGCAAAGTAAAACGAATCCTGTAAATTATGTTCTACAATAGATGTTGCCTGTTCTAATGCATGTTCAAAATCTGGTTTTGTTAAATACAGATTTATCAACATAAACCTTGCTTCTGAGTTAAATTCCCCCTCTGCTTCAAGACCAATGCACTGAATACAGCTTTCAATTGCCTTATCCATATTCCCCCTTTCAGCTTGAATTTCAGCTTCAAGAAGAAGAAACTGCTCTTTGGAATTTTCATAGTACTTAAGCCTTTTTGCCCGTTCCAAAATCTGTATTGCACTATCATTCTTTCCTGCCAAAGCGACCGCCTTCGCATAATCAAATAGCAAATCAGCATCTTCCGGGAATCTTTCTGTCGCCGCCTTAGCAAATCTAACGGCTTCTTCATAATTCTTTTTTTCAAGCAATAACACTATCTTCATATGGTATCCGTCATATAACTCTGGATCATTTAACAATAATTGATCTACTGTTGCTTCTGCCTCATCCATCAATTGGAGACGTAATAATACGCTAACTTTCTTTACTTTATAGTCTGGTCGTGACGGATTTTTATTAATGGCTTTTTGTATATATCTCAATGCCATTTTATCGTCATTCATATGTTCATATGCCATTCCCATAAAGAAAAGCATTTCGTCATTATCATAACCTGCTGAAAGTGCTAAATTATAATATTCAAGCCCTTCATGCGGCTCATCGTTCATAAAGCATGCATTACCATATTGAAAATATACAACTCCTGATTTTTCAATCAAAAGTGCTTTTTTATAATAATTTTTGGCTTGTTGATATTCTCCCTCTTCCAAATACAAATCCCCATAATTTTTATAACTATCCATAAGCATAGGCTCAATATTAATTGCTTTTTCAAATTTTTCTTTTGCAGCTTCAATATTACCTGTTTTAATTAACATAATTCCTTGTTGATTTAAATCTTTTGCTTCTAACATCGTTTCGTTATTTTCCATATTTCTCCTCCTAGTTGTCTATAGCAACTTTTATAGGTGAATGCTATTCAATCTCCGCCACACAATCTATATCTTTATCAAACATAGTATGAAAGAAGCACAGCGAATCCACACTTTTGTGATACGTTGGTCGTTCTGAAACTGTTCCATCCTTGTTATAATCATACCAAGTAACTTCTTCCATTCCATACATATCAATACGTTCATATTTTGCCCTATAAACGCATTTTGTTATATCCCTTAAATGCTATATGATATTGTTACTACACTCATTTTTTTCTTTTCTTACAATACCTATTCTATTACCCTCACTTTTATAGGTGAGTGCTGCTCAATCTCCGCCACAATATCAATATTTTGAGCAAAAGTAGTATAAAAATAACATTGACTATCTGTCGTTTTATGATAATTAGGCTCTTGCGGAAGGGTACCGTCTTTTTTATAATTATACCAAGTCCCCTCAACAACGCCATGTAACGTTACACGTTCAATTTTTTTATTAAAATCGCAATCTCTTATATCCGTATAATACATTTTATTGTATTCCATTTTTGACGTTTTTCTATCATAGTAATGTTTCTCTCTGTATATCACAAGATAATCTTCGTAAAATCTCATTTCAAACGGAGAGGGCTGAGGTTTATTTCCTCCTTTATAAATAACCAGAATTACAAGTCCTACAAATAAACATTTTATTCCTAATGACATTTCTGAAAATAGATTTACTCTTAATGCCAAGGAAGCAATCACAAGAACTGCTATTATAATCCATAAAGCTTTCTTTACAATGTATAATGCAAAACTATTATTCTTAGGAATTAATACTCTTTCATTTGCTTTCAATATGTACTTTGGTTCTGACATTCTTATACCTCCAATTCATTTTTATACTGTAACTATTCCTACTTTAGGCATTTTAATTTTCGGGATACCTATATTAACACTGGACACCTCGCTTAGCTTACTTATTATATCCTTACTAATAACCACATCACTAGAAAAAATAGAATATTTCTCAAACGACTCTTTCATCGTTTTAAAAGTAGATACAATATCTTGTGCTGTGATTCCCTCCGAAAATTCAAAACGCATTTGCCCATCTACATCCTGTTGCAAATTTATGACACTAGCTATTGTTATATTTGGTAAAATAAACTTATCCATAGTATCATTTATGCTTAAAAACTCTTCCCTCCCCTCTGTGAGCATATCAAAACTATTTTTTATACTTTTAAGCCCATCTTCGACTGTGTCAAAATTTGCATAATCATTTTTTAAGTTTTTCTTAAGATTATTCATGAAATCTGTGCCAAAATTTTGAGCCTTATCTTTAAAGAAGTCCCAATTTTTTGCCCTCACAGCTTCTTTCACATTTGTAACCCCCTCACTCATATTTATTTTTATCTTACTCGAAAACGCTACACCTGTATCTTTAGTAAAAACATCCTTCATCTTTATTTCATCCAAATCACTCACAATTTCTTTTGTCCATTTATAACCATTTTTCAATAAATCTTTAGCACCATCTGCTATATCAATCACATCACAAACAAAACTAACTATATCAATACCCACTGCAAGATTATGCAACAACTTAGAATCTGTTCTTCTTCGTATTGTATCTTGAATAGTATTTTCACCACTTATTCGCTTTGCCAACGCGGGATCTTGATTCTCGCTTTTATTCGTTTCATACAGCGCGATGCCCTCATTCACTATATCTACTACTCCATTCATAACAGAAATAACTCCGCCAACAACGGCGGCAACGGCTACAACTCCCGCCCAAGTTAGCGCACCACCCGCTAATATTGCCAAAACAGCCGGCCACGCCACAACTATAGCACATATACTAATAGCTATCGCTAACACTCCCGATATAATACTAATAGTAAATTGTTTTCCTCCTTCATAATTCCACCATACTTTAACTTTCTGTCCAATGTACTCTTTCAGTGAATTGATTTTGTCTGTAGTATTATTCATCCATCTTCCTATAAATGAGGAATTTTTTATAGATGTCAGGCAATAATTAATTGAATTTACCACTGGATTATTTTTGATGTCATAAGCCTTCTTAAATGTAGCGGTTAATTGCGAAACCTTACTTTTTACCGTTTTATCAGTTTCTACACATTGATTTTTTAAATCCATTAAATCTTGAGAATATATGGTATATGCCGAAGATTTCTTCTCTAATTCTGATATTTTAGCCTTAGTATTTGTTTTTGCAGTGTTTATATTTACTGTATGAGTACCACTATAACCTGTTAACTTTTTATAAATACTGTTGTTTAAATGTTCTGCATAGGTATCAAGCTTCTTCGCCACCGCCTTTGCTTCGCCGGCTGAATCTTCTAAGCTGCCATATGATATTGTTGCTATACTCATTTTTTTCTCCTATCTTTAAATTGATAAAGCTTTCGTTGCTTCCTCAAGCTCTGCCCTTTTTTCCCTTTCATATTGTCTGTAATTTGTATCTCTGCTCGCCTCCGCCATAATCTTCTTTGTTTCTAATGCGGATATTTCATTTTCTAGTGCCACTATGACCTGATTTAAATTTCTATCCGCCGTTGCTGTCTTTTCTTTTTGATTAAGACACTCACTTGCTGTGCTGGTAAATTTAGAATCATGGCGTACCGATTTTTTTAAATCTTCCTTCAAATCTTCCAATTCTACGTTCACGTTTCTTTGTTCATCATAAAAATCTCCGGTTAAGCTATTGTTTATAGCCTTCAATTCTTTTATGTTTTCTGCATAATCCTCTGCTTCCTTCTTATACTTCAAATATAATTGATAATAATAATTACTATTCGCCAAATAACTCACCTTCTTTTCTTATTTGTCCATTGCCATCCTGAATTCCTGCCTGATATCATCATCCGCCTCTTCATACGCTGCTTCTGCCTCCACCAGTGCATCATAAATATCTTGCAATGTATCTCCAAAGTCTTCAATCTTTCTAATTAACAGATTATACTGGGACTCAAACTCATTATGTCCCTTGCCTACCCAGTTTTCATCAACTTCTGAAGTAATATCAGATACTTTTTTATTAATCTCTTTGTAAGAATCAACAATATTTTTTATTTCTCTATGGACGTCATATATTTGTTTCGTATTAATATTACCGTCACATATTACTGCAGCACCTTTTTTTCCCATCCTTAGTTTCTCCTTCTACTCAAAAATTTTAATTTTAGAATATGTTCCATTTTTAAAACGATATCCCATAGTTTTGTCAAATAAAGAGTCTGATCTAACCCTTCCGGAAATCTCAAAGAATTTATTTTCTGTAATCGGTGCAAATAATAAACCTTTCCTTTCTTCTCTGATAATTTTTAATACATCTGAAGAATTAAAACCAACCGTTTGATTTTCAACCTGCATCAAAAGCAGAAACGCCTTAATATCATTAGCTCTTTTTATAGCACTTGCCAATTCTTTTCCAGCATTTTTATCCGCACAAATCTGTCGGAAGACTTCCTGATTGTTTAATACTAGCAATATTGTTGATTCATCTGTTCCATTCTCTCCCTCCTCCCTAATAGTTAATTGTCCATAAAAGTCACTAAGCATTGCCATTCCTTCTGAAACATCCGATGTATAATTCTTCACAAATCCATAAGTGTTAACGGATTCAAGATTTCTCTGCTTATCATCAATTACTATAGCTTCCACATTATGAAATACAATGTTTTTTGCTATCATATGCATAAACAATCTTGCAAACTGTATGCGTGCATCCGTATCTCCCACCAATGCAAGGGAACCCGTCTGATTCATGTCAATCATAGAATAGTCTACGGTAGCAAAATCCATTCCAATTGGTATTATGCCACTTGCACGAAATTTTGTAATATCTTGCTGCATCACATCTTTCAATACTAATTTTTCCGGAACTACCGGTATCTGTGTTGCCCTTTCGTTGAACATATGATTTCTGTTTTCAATATATTCTTTCATTTCCTGACTTCTTTCAGCCTCTTTATTGCCTTGACCAAATATTGCTGCTTGCCATTCTAAAATCCGCTTATCCAGAGAAAACAGACCGCTACCTGGATTTTCTCTTGGTGTTTTTCTACAGTGTCCAAATGCATTACTGTACTCCGTAGAATCATTACAATTCAAGACAATTTTTTTTCCAAAATTTGTTTGAATTCTATAGTTAAGTGCATTGGAATTTGCTGCTGTAATAATAAAGGAAATTCCCACTCCCTGTGCTTCACGGCTTAAGCTATGTAGTTCATCTGACTGATTTGGAAAATACTCTTTAAACGCCGCCATGTTATCAATCACAACCACAACGAGTGGTATATCTGTGTATCCTGCTTCCAAATATGCAGCAAAATTCCCCACTCCCTTTCCGGCCAAAATAGTTTTTCGTTTAACTACAAAATCGTTTAAGAGTTTGAAAAGATTTTTGCATTTTTCCTCTTCACCGGATAACACAACGCCACCAACATGTTTTGAATTTTCAAAAAGTTTAAGTACCATGCTTCCGCAATCGACCAAATATAAATTTACTTGCTTTGGAGTATATTTTTTTATAACTCCATATAGAATAGTCTGTAACAAAACTGTTTTTCCCATTTGTGCTGAGCCCACAATATAAACATTATCTTTCGACAATTCAACACTGACAATTCCCTGCTTCTGTTGTTCCGGATCATCATACCTTCCAATCGGTACACTTATTACATATGCAGATTCAATACTATAATTCAGTTCTTCTGTATGAATAACTGTTTCCAGCGGTGGTAAACAAATTCCAGGTAGTTTTTTTATATTACTTGATTTACAGTATGTATTAACATAATCTACAATTGCCTGTAACTGTGTAACTTCAGTAGTGACTTCATTCTTTTTCTTATTAGTATATTTTAGCTTCTTTTTCCCCCACAAATTACATTCGTATATAGAATAAATATTTTCATTAACATCATTTCCAACAGGTATACTAGCACCACTATATGCTGATTGTATCAATTCGAAAATTTCATTATTGCCTACCTGAAAATATGCACGTCCCGGTTCAACAATTTCCGCAGCCACAGGTGTTTTTATAACTTCATTACTGTCTTCTTTCGTCTGAACCTTTAAACAAAGTTTAAACTTTGAATTTGACCATATCTGAGCATCTATTACGCCTGCCGGTTTCTGTGTTGCTAAAATAAGGTGCACACCTAATGTTCTACCAATACGTGCTGCGGATATTAATTCCTTCATAAAATCAGGGTATTCAGCTTTTAATTCTGCAAATTCGTCCACTATCATTATCAAATGAGGCATAGGTGCAATAACCTTTCCTGCTTTATAAAGCTTAATATAATCATTAATATGATTAACCCCTGCCTCCATAAACATTTCCTGACGCTTTACCAATTCTGCCTTTATAGACAGAAGTGACCTGTCAATTTCTCTTCCATCAATATTAGTAATAGTTCCAATTAAATGTGGCAGATTCGTAAATTGATTTGCCATTCCTCCACCTTTAAAGTCAATCACAACAAAGCTAACATCATACGGATGAAAAAGCACTGCAACAGAAAGAATATAGGTCTGAAGTATCTCACTCTTTCCTGAACCCGTAGTTCCGGCAACCAAGCCATGAGGTCCATGAGCACCAGACTTATCGCAAATATCTAAAGCAACTATTTCATTATTACTTTTTACGCCTATCGGTGCAGCAATTGTCTTATATACTTCTGAAGCAGCCCAACGTTTTTTCAAATCTAAATCTTCAACAGACATAATGTCTAACAATTCAAACATAGATATATTTTTTGTCAGTTGTCCCTCCAGTGAAACTTCATCTACACAAACAGCTCCCAGCTTAAGTGCAATCTCCTCTGCTGTTTCATTCGATATAGCCGGATAAGAAAACTCTGATACAATTTCTCCGTTCACTGCCTTTAACGCATGACCTGTTTCTTTCGAATTTAGATGTATAATCTCTGTGCAACCCATCGGAAGATTTTCTTCATATTCTTCCAAAAACACAAAAGTAAAACCATAGTCCGCACAATTTTTTATATATTTGGATACGGGATGCCGATTAATTGATGATGTATTTGTCACAAACACAACATATTGTTCTTCAAAAATACATTCTTTGTTTTCTTCCAAACAACTTTCTCTGCCAGACAAAATACTATAAAACGTTTCAAGTAATAAATTTTTACTTTCTTCGTCGCATACAATATTTCTTACGTCTAATTGTTCATTCTCCACATTATGCAGCCAACGAATCCAGTTAAATTCTTCTACATATTCACTATCTAATATATAAGCCAAGCGAACTTCCTTAAAAAAATGTCGTATTGCCAAATCTAATGTCATATTCTTTAACATTTGTTTAAGTTCTTTCTTATTTCCAACAATTCCTATGCCACATGCCACATTAAAATCTGATATAATAGGTGCATCTTCAATATAACGATATTTTTGAGCGATCTGCTCCGGAAGTAGTACCAATGGATCTTCCGCATCAATTAATTCCTGTTTCGTAAAAACAACCCGATTTTGTGATTCTATTCGCCCTGTCCCAAGATAAACTTGAAGATAATCTTTATCCTCAATAGTCTTTTCAAATAATCTTTTTCCAAATTTCTTTGCCTCATGCAAACTATTTTCCAAAGACTCATAAATAATTCTACGTATCCTTAATTCATGTTCTCTGGACTCTTGTATTAATATTTCCTTTTCCTCTATATATTTTGTATATGCTTCTTCACGTTTCTTTATAGCTTCTCTAAAATTCTTTTTATCCTGTACATATGTAACAATAGATACAATTATCCCCATCGTCATAGAAACTGCACTATATATTACAAACGTCCCACCCCCACCAATAATACCTCTTAACACAATTGTCATAATAAGCATAACAATTGCTGGCAACAATATCAGCAATATGCTTTTCTTATTCAACATTGGTTTTGATGTAGGTTGTTGAATCTCAATTGACTCATCTGGTATATTGTATTGAATTCTTGTATTACGATTAAATCTAGGATATTCAAACACCGTTGTTTGCTGCTCCAAAATCATTTCATCCAACCCATTTAGACATATATTTTGCTGTGTAGAAGCGAAAAGGCTGTCATTACGATAGTAAAAGCTAAAACAACCAATCGAAAAAAAATCGGTTTCTCGAATTTCTTTTTGTTTAGACATTCTTATACCATTAACATAAACTCCATACTTACTCCCAAAATCTATCAGATACAGCTTATCATCTTGTCTTTTTAAAACAATTACATCATCACCTACATATCTGTCTTTCAATAAAATGTCAACGTCTTGTCTCCCTCCTATTTTAATTTCATTTTTCTTGGAAATATTTATCTTGCGATTATAATCTTTCTTTTCATAATCAAAATCAATCATAAAAGAAATAAAAAACATTTCATTATCTGAACTTTGACAACACACTTTCATCTCAGTTCCATGCTCCAACTGCAAATTTACTAATTTACGAACATCCCCCAAATTAAAATACAAGTTATCTGAACAGACAACATTCCACTCTTCTCCTATCTTCGTAAAAGCCAAAAATATCGTTTCACCAAACAATTCTTTTCTTAGCCTCACATCCATACCAATGGCTGTTCCTACGGTGACCCTTTCCATATCTGGCGTTAAGTTAATTTCTTTATATAAATTTCTATTAGAAATAATAATCTTATACCTGCTTTTCATTCCTCTCTCCTATTCAGTATAATTAATGACGCTGCCATTTCTCACGCCAAACTCTGCAAGGGTTTTATTACCACGCAATAGTGCTATGGGATTCTCTGATTTAAGATAGCAATTTTTTATATTCGTAACATCTATTTGCAACTCATACGCTGAATTTAACGCAAAAACCAATTCATTGGCAGAAATAAAAAGCGGAATTTCCAAATCAACTGTAAAGTTTCTTTTTTTTATATTAAAAATAATTACTGCCGTATCCTTTTCCATAAACACCTCTCTTTTACATATTACATTACCATCAAAGAAATTTTTTGTATATCTCTTTCCTCCGCAAGCTGTTGCACATCAATCGATTCTATATTTTCTATCTCTTTCACACAGTCACTTACTATATAATCATCAAATATGTCCAAAACTTTTTCATTTGCTTTATAACGGTTACAAACATAAAAATATTTTTCAAAATTATCGTAAACCATATTTTTCTTCAAGACATTCATTGAATATTTTGTTTTCTGATTTCTGTTTCCGACCAAAATCACATTATCTGCTTCAGCAATCATTACTGCTTTCGCCTTATCAAAAACTGTATCTGTATCTACTACAATATAGTCATACTCATCCGCTTCTTTCACTGCTTTTATTATTTTGTTATAAATGAAATAATCCAGATTAAGTGCTGACAACGCAACACCAAATGGTTGAAAATAATCCATTATTTCTGTATCAATGATACCTTTTATTTTCGTATACAATTCTCCTTCAGAATTATTCAAATCCATTGCTACGTTATTCGAAATAGTTGTTGTTGTTTTAAAATAATATTGAAATGTATTCATTCTTTCAGCATTAATATATAACACCTTGTGCTCTTTTGCCATATATGCCCCAATTCCCAATGCCAACGTAGTTTTCCCTACTCCTCCCATTGGTGAATACACTACTACAACCCTCGTTTTACTTAACTGCTTATCTGTACACACCTGAGCCAGACAGTTGTTAGAGTTAATCACTTGCTGATAAATATTGTTAGTACTTGAATATTTTAAAATTTTTTTGACTGTGGAATCTTTTTCTATTATGTCTACAGGATTTTCATGTAACACAAATATATTTTTAATATTATTCTGTCTTAATTCAGAAAAGTATAATTCTTCACTTACAATCAAAACCTCTACTTCTCTTTGTTGTGCAAAATATTCTTGAAAATATTGTTGATTTGTAATTATTTCCAGTTCTACTTTTTCTCCTAATTCTTCTACTAATTTTTGTTCCAACACCGCTATATAATCTTCATCAAAATCTGCAAGCACTACAACTGGCCTTGTCATCTTACGCCTCTCCCTCTCTTTTCATCATTTGTCAGAATTTGATATATAACTTCTTCTGACAACTATTTGTTTCTATATCTCTATAATGATTTTATAAATTTCTGCACATTCTTTTCTTATAATACCTCATGTTAATTATTCTGTAAACGTTGATTTTATATTTTATTCATATTTTTGTCAATTCTCTTATTTTTCTTTAATTTTTTTCTTATTTTTTCGTCATTTTTCTTCTGGTTGTATAATCAAAATAACTTTTATACATTAATTGAAAATTCACAATATCTTTAAATTTCCTTAACGGTGTTACAATAACCAAACCAAAAAGAGCGTAGTCGCTTTGCGACTACGCTCTTTTCGTAAAAACTATATAATAATAATGAGGGGGAGTAGTAAATTTATAATTTGGGGAGGTTATAAACTTACTAAAAAAGGTATAATGTGCATAAGGTTTGGAACTTCTTTTGCGTCCTTAAGCTCCTTGCCTTACTGTGATTATAATATATCACACTTTTTTACAATTGTCTAGTACTTTTTTAAATTTTTTGTAATATTTTTTTAATATCTAGTACTTTGTATCTATTTTTAAGGTTACAAGCTTCTGGACTTCTCTGTACAAGCCTTCATAGCTTCAATTACGCCGCTTCGAAATCCCTTTTCTTCCAATACCCGCACTGCCTCAATTGTAGTTCCCGCCGGTGAACATACCATATCCTTTAATTCTCCCGGATGCTTTCCTGTTTCCAGAACCATTTTAGCACTTCCCAAAACAGCCTGGGCTGCAAACTTATATGCCTGGGCTCTTGGCATACCGTCTGACACTGCGGCATCTGCCATAGCTTCAATAAACATAAATACATACGCCGGTGAACTGCCACTGACAGAAACCACCACATCCATCAAATGTTCCGGTACCACTTCAAAACTGCCAAAACAATTCAAAATTTCTCCTGCCTTATTTAACTCTTCTGTTGTAACATTTTCATTAGGACATACTCCTGTGATTCCTTCCCCCACCAATGCTGGTGTATTTGGCATACAGCGAATCAGCTTCATTGGCTTTCCAAAGGTCTCATCCAGCCATTTTAAAGTTTTGCCCGGTGCGATTGTAATAACTAGCTGCTCTTCTCTTACTTCTCTACTGATTTCTTCAATCACTTCTTCGTAAAATTGTGGTTTTACAGATAATACAATGATTTCTGCCTTTGCAACTACTTCTTTATTATCGCTGGTTGTATTTACTCTGAGTTGTTTCTTTGCCTTCTCAAGACTGCTCTCTAATGCATCTGATACAATAATATCCTCTGACTGATACAAACCTTTTGCTATAATTCCACCTATCATGGCACTTGCCATATTACCACAACCAATAAATCCTAATTTCATACTTTTTTCCTCTCTTTCCTGCTTGCATATATTCATAAAGGCACAGGAAAACCTGTGCCTAATCATTACTTATCTAAAATCAAACGTGCTGTTCCGTAGATTCCTGCATCGTTTCCAAGCTTTGCCAGTTCAAATCGGGTTTCACGGCAGCCATGAAATACGGTTGGCATATAATATTTCTTAATATAATCAAGAAGTATGTCACCTGCTTTGGATACTCCACCGCCAATAACAAACACTTCAGGATCCACTATGGCAGAAATATTTGCAAGTGCTGTTCCTAAATATTTACCAAACTGTTCCGCAACTTTAATTGCAAAAGCATCTCCTGCTTTTACCGCATCAAATATTGTTTTCGCAGATACTTCACCACTGCGAAGCACGGTATCTTCCTGTGTTTCTTTTAATAATTTATTCGCAATACGAACCACACCCGTGGCAGAAGCATACTGTTCTAAGCACCCATGATTTCCACAACCGCAACTGTCTGTTTCGTTGTCCTCCACATGAATATGTCCGATTTCGCCGCCTGCTCCGTGAGAACCGGTAACAATCTTGCCTTCAATAATAATGCCGCCGCCGACTCCGGTGCCAAGTGTTACAAATACAACATTTTGTGCACCTGCGCCACCGCCCTTCCACATTTCTCCAAGGGCTGCCACATTGGCATCATTGCCCGCCTTTACCGGAAGTCCTAAAAGAGAAGACAGTTTTTCTTCCACGTTAAATTTTTCTGTCCAGCCAAGATTTACTGCTTTATTAATGTATCCGTCACTGGTTACAGGACCAGGAACACCAATTCCTGCCCCTTTCACATCTGCCGCAGATATTCCCTTCTCTTCCATTTTTCCTTTCACTGCTGCTGCAATATCAGGAAGCACATTCACCCCACCATTTTCGGAACGTGTCTTTATTTCCCATTTATCAATCACATTTCCTTCTGTGTCAAACAAACCTAATTTTACTGTGGTTCCTCCCACATCAATGCCAAAACAATACTTCATGCTGTCCTCCTGCTTTTCTTAGTCCTCTGACTTCTGTGTCAGACTGTTCTGTACTCTGTTATATAATTCTTTTGCCGCATTGTAACCCATCTGCTTTTGACGGTGATTTACAGCCGCTGTTTCACATATAATGGCCAGATTACGACCCGGACGAATCGGAATAGAATGACATACCACTTTGTTACCCAAAAACTCTGTGTACTCTTCCTCCAGTCCCAGACGATCATACTCTTTATCTTTATTCCAGTCTTCTAACTTAATTACTAAATCAATAGACTGGGTTTCTTTTACACTTTCTACACCAAACAGGTTCTTTACATCGACAATTCCTATGCCTCGCAATTCAATAAAATGTCTGGTAATATCCGGTGCTGTACCAATCAAAGTTTCATCACTGACTTTTCGTATTTCCACCACATCATCTGTTACAAGACGATGACCACGTTTGATTAATTCCAGAGCCGCTTCGCTTTTACCAATGCCGCTTTCGCCCATAATCAGTAAGCCCTCGCCATAAACATCCACCAGTACCCCATGAATACTGATACATGGAGCAAGTTCGACTTTCAGCCAACGGATTATTTCAGCCATAAAGGAAGAGGTAGATTTCGTCGTTGCAAAAATCGGAATTCCATGTTCTTTTGCAATTTGAATCATGTCTTCATCTGGCTCAGCCTTGCTACAATATATCACACATGGCATCTTATATTCCAAAAACTGCTCATAAACCTCTAATTTTCTCTCTCTCGTCAAACCTAACAGATAGGTATATTCTACATATCCAATAATCTGTACACGTTCATTTTCAAAATGCTCAAAATATCCTGTCAACTGCAATGCCGGTCTATTGATATCCGGAAGCGTAATTCTGCCTTCCTCCAGTGAAATCTCTGGTGTAAGATTTTGCAAATTCATCTTTTCAACTAATGTTGCTAACTTAACGCACTGCATATATAAATCCCCTTTCCGCTCTATATAGTTTCTTCATATAGGTTATATTTTAACACAAGTGTTGAGTACAGGCAATGAATTTTTCGTAGTGCTGTACCGCATCGTAAGTTGTAATATTATTTTAGACAAGTTAATAGCAAGTAGAAAGGTCTAAAAGGTGTGTATTATGACAAGAAAAAAAATGGTAAGAAAATTTATAAAATCAATTCGATCTGATTTAGGTGTTTATTCCAAGTGTATA
>JBNMLC010000015.1:0-61328 GCA_050874665.1 Lachnospiraceae bacterium
ATAGGAGCTATGTCTATTGTATGGAAACCGGAAGAAAGTAAGGGAGCAATGGCAGAGGCATTACATGAACAAGTAAAAGAGATAAATTTGGTTATAGGAAAATTGGAATATGCAATACGAAAAACTAAAAAACAAGTTACAAAAGGACGAAAAAATTTTGAACAGATAGATAAAGAGCAGGCAAAAAAATATTAGGAGACAATAGGGCATGAAAAAAAAGACTAAGGTGTGGGAAAAAATATTGATTGCTATTGGAGTAATGGTGGGAGTTGTCGCCGTAACAAATATATACTATATGATGCATTCCTTGTTTACTGGTATTCAAATAAGCGAAAATGGGGAGTTGGAAGTGAAATCCCATAAAAAGATACCGACAGAGGAACAATTAGAAATATTATATAACAGTGGTTCCTGGGTAAGTGACATAAAGGATATGAAAGAGAACGGAATGGACAGTGTGACACAGGCATATGTAGAAACAGCCCAGATAATGATGGATCATCTGGAAGAAAAGTATGGGGTACCATTTATGGCATATGGAGGAGACGGAGGTCCTGGATTGCTTGGAAGCGGCGGCTATGAAAATTTTATGTATGCTTTGGAAGGTGAATATGCATATCAGAAGTTTGAAACAAAGTATGGAGTTAATCCCAAGGGAAAGAAGTATTATGCAGACGGATATTATTTACTTACACATACTATGGAATTTCAGGAAGAACTGCAAAAGATGGCAGATGATGCAGGTCTGGATATAAAAATTATTGTGTGGTTGCATGGATATACAGGTTATGTGGAAGAGCAGGGAAAAGAATTCTCAGAAGTATGTAAGGAAAATAATGTGGATGTAGATATTCATGGATACACAAAAAAAGAATTATCCGAAGATGAATTTTATCGACAGAGTCAACAGTTAATACCATTATTTAAGACAACTAATATTCGAATGGAAGTCACGACAAGACGTTTACTTTATGATTATGATTTTGAACAGGTGAACAGTGGACAGGACGAGCTTGATTTCATTCTTTCAAAAACCATGGATGAAAAAAAATGGGATTTATCATATGATGGATATATTACAGTAGAAAGTAGAGGAGTCTATGAGTGAATTGAGCGATGAACATTGGAAGAATTGTTGAAGGTTTATTGAACCCTTATATAATAATTATGTTGAATTGTGGGATTTTATTAGAATTTGGAGCAATTTAGTCTATAATCATAAAAAGTGACGAAAGTCACTTTTTATAGTGACTAATGGCACCTTGTGTTATTAAACGAAAATGAATAATATATAGAGGTGTTTATTAAGGTTGGGTAGTCTGATTTAATAAAAACTAAACTATAAAACGAAAAAGGAACTGAGAAAAAATGAGATATACGTTTGTAAAACAGCACGATATGACAGATTGTGCCGCAGCATGTCTGGCTATGGTTTGTCTGCATTACAAGAAGGAAACTACCATTACCAAACTTAGGGATATGATGGGAACGGATTTGAAGGGTACAAATCTTCTTGGGTTAAGTAAATGTGCAGACTGACTTGGATTTACATCTCAGGCTGTAAGAGTAGATAAAGAGGGCTTCTTAAGTGAATATACTTTGCCCGCCATAGCAAACATTTTGACAAAGGAAGGCTTAAGCCATTTTGTGGTTATCTTTAAAATAACAGACAAATATGTGGTGGGGGGGATCCGGCAAAAGATTTGGTGCGAATGGAGATAGACGAATTCTATAAAAGTTTTACCGGGGCAATGCTTATATTAAAGCCAAACAATGAGTTTGCGAAGGGGAAAGTCAAGGGAGAAAAAATCTTACATAGATATGTAAGACTTCTTATGCCACAAAAGAAACTGTTTTTCTATGGTATTTTAGCATCTTTTCTAATGACTCTGTTGGGAATTATATCCTCCATATTTAACAATGTAATATATGATGAAATATTGCCATACAAACAGGAAAATGTTCTGAAGATGGTACTGCTGGTATTCTTGGGTGTTTCCATAGTGCAGATTACCATAGATTTTGTGCGGCAGTGGATGATGATGCATTTGTCCATACGTATAGATATTCCATTGATGCTGGGGTATTTTGAACATATTGATAAGTTGTCAATAAAGTTTTTTGCCACCAGGAAAAATTGTGTTTATGACAATTATAAGTATTCTTCTCGTGTTTATTTTCAAGCAGCCCTATAAGAAAATCAATGAAGAACAGATGCAGCAGTCTGCGGTACTGAATTCCCAGATAATTGAAGGACTTCGGGCAGTGGAAACCATAAAAGGGAATGCCAATGAGGACACGGAACTGAAAAATATTGAGCGGGAATACATAAAAACACTGCGTATTGGTTATAAAGAAGGTATGTTATCCAATGTACAGGGAACCATTTCCAGCCTGATTTCCGGAGTGGGAAATCTTATACTGACTTATGCCGGAATCATGCAGGTAATTGATGGGAATATTACCCTGGGAAGTATGATGGCATTTATGACGCTGTCCGGTTACTTTATGGATCCGGTAGGTCGTTTGGTGAGCCTGCAGTTATCCATTCAGGAAGCCAATATTTCCATGAAGCGTATTTCGGAAATTATGGATTATGAAAGAGAGCAGGATGATAAAGACGAACAGAGCTATCAGGAATTAGAAAAGGTAGAGGGAGACATTCAACTGAAGAACGTTACCTTCCGTTATGGAAACAGAAAACCCGTATTAAATAATATTAGTTTTTCTATACCAAAGGGAAAAAAGGTAGCGCTGGTAGGAGCCAGCGGAAGTGGAAAATCCACCATTGCCAAGCTGCTTTTAAAATACTACGAACCGGAAAATGGCAAGATTACCATTGATAGTGTGGATATTAATGAATTCACCAATGATTCCTTAAGACGTGCAGTTTCCTATGTGCCACAGAATATTGAACTATTTTCCAAAAGCATTTATGACAATATCAGGGTCAGCCGTATGAATGCTACTCTGGATGAGGTAAAAGAAGCTACAAAGGCGGCAGATGCCCATGACTTTATCAAGAAGCTTCCGATGCAGTATTACACGTTCTTAGAGGAAGCAGGAAATGGCTTAAGTGGTGGGGAGAAACAGAGAATTGCACTGGCAAGGGCAATTCTTAAGAAAAATGAGTTTTACATTTTAGATGAAAGTACCAGTAATCTGGACTTTGCTACGGAGAATATTATCTTTGATATGATTTATAATAAATTTAGAAATTAATTTGGTGTTAATCTTAAGATTTACATACATATTTTATTACCGAGTGTACAGCGGTGACAAAAAACTACAAAAATATTTTAGGAAGAAAAAGGAGGACACAGTAAAATGGAAATGTGTTATGATGGGGCATTAGTAATGCCAAGTAGTTATGCGATGATGACTGAAGAAGAAATGACTTATGTGGAAGGTGGAAGTGCAACAACTTTTGCAAAAAACATCAAAGGGTTATGGGATGCAACACGGACATTTCGTTGGGCATGGAGAGATGCCGGAGTTAAGGTGTCTACAATTCAGGCAGCAGCGACTTATACATTCTGGAGTGCAGTTTCAAAATTTGGACTGGGAATTGTAAAAGTAGCTGTATTTCTTAGTAGAGCCTTAGCAGCCGTTTTAGCAGTAGGTACAGTTGCAGCTGTTACATATTTGTGGAATAAGCGAGTTTTCTATTAAAATACAAAGAAAAAATTAAAAAATGGTTTGGTAATGGATGAAAATAGAGTAGCCCATTACCAAACACCTAAAAATAGGGGGTAAATGAGTGAAATTAAAGTCAGATATTATATTTTTTATTGCATATATTTTTGTATGCATTGAAATCCCTTTTTTTGATGCAGATATTCAGGAGTTCAGTTTATTTATGATATTTAGACATTATATGGTCATTGGAATTATGTTTTTGTTAGTATGTAACTTTATATTTTTTGTATTTCATTTGATACAAAGCATAAGTTATAAAATTCTGGGAGTTGGAGGTTCTCCTGTATTATGTTATCCTTTTATCTTGGGAGCAAACAGAAAGAAACCAATCCAGATTTTTTGGAACTTTTTTTATGTGGCAGAGTGCTTATATCCTAAAAAATTAGTTATAAAAACAGCTCAGGAATATGATGAGTCAAAAATACTAGTAATTTGTAAAAAGGCTCAAATGACTGGTTTGATAGCACAAATTTGTACTTGTATTATAACAGCTTGTATTTTTATAGTTTTAAAAAAATATTTTATTACTACAGCTTTTTTGATTTTAGGTGTGGCTTTTTTTGTTTTGGCTTTTGATGATACAAAAACTTATCAAGGTATACTTTCCATGAAAAAATATATGGAACAAGGATATCTGTCTATCTATTTAGCAAGACAAGTAATACTTTATGAAAATGGAGAACATCCTGTATATGAGAAATTTGAAGAAAAAATATCAAAAGAGATTCCGCCAAATCTTTTAAAAGCCTGTATGGAAACTACAAGACATATGTACATGATAAAGTGTGAAAATCCCAATTTTAAATTTCTTCAAAAAGATATAGTGGAAATAGTAGAAAAAAAGTTTTTGATTCATAATATGGAAGATTTTCAAAATCTCGAATATGGAGCAGAAGGATTTGATTTATTAAAAGTTTATTTGTGCTATGCCATGCTTTACAATGATATAAGTTCTTATCATGTAGCTGTAAACATATTGGAACAATTAAGTCAAAACGAAAGAGGAAATTCGTTAATTAATTTTGATACATTCTACTGGTATTACTATATGGCAAAAAATTATAAAATGTTAAAACAAAAATTCTTTAAAAACAGGGTTTTGCGTCCAAATAAGTTTTTTAGTAACTTCGAAAATTACAAAAGGAATTATGACAATATTTCAGTTCGTATGAATATATTGTGCAATATAGATGATTAAAGTGAGAGTGAACAGTGCTATTAGGAGAGGGAAAAGATACAAGGGGATATTCAACAGAAGAATATTACTTTTGAAATATTACGAATCGGAAAATGGGGCGTTAGTAATGCCAAGTAGTTATGCAGTGATGGACGAGGAGGAACTCCTTCATTTCTTTTAAAATATATCCGTCAGCACAGTTAAAAATAGCTTTTAGTCCCTGACATAGAATCAAAATGTCATCTACAATTAATACTCTTATCATCCTTTATCTTTCCTACAAATTATAAATATAACATATAATAGGTGTACTGGCTTATAGGAAATTAGTTCGTGGTGTAATAAAATAACATTGATTGGTAATGTATGTGCCAGAAAAAGGTTAAAAAGTATCGTAAAAATATCTTAAAGTAAAATTAAGAATTTGTAAAGTTGACATTTAATGTTAGAACATATAAGATTAATAATGTAACAAATAGAACAATGAATATATATATTTGAAATAAGAAAATATTAATATATTGTATAAATCAGACACATGATTTGTAGATGAGGGATGTTAAACAATTGTTTTACATATAGTTATCTTTGGTTGCAAACAAAGATGAAAAAAATATAAGGAAATGATCAAAGGAGAAAAATATGAAGAGAATGAAAAAAATTATTAAAGTTAGTGCGGTTAGTGTGGGAATGAGCTTATTAGTAGCAACCACTGCATTAGCAGGATCAAGAGAAGGATTATATGGTGGAAAGTGTATATGGAGTGGTGGCATTGAAAATGGTATTGTATATTCCCAATTTCAGGATAATCGCAATGATCAGTACTATTATAGCGGAACTGTTTATGTAAGAAATGACAGAGGTCAGCAAAGAAGTAAAAAGGGCAAAACAACAGGAATTGGTAGAGCCGGACGCGTAAGAGTTCAGATTACTGCAACATATGTTAAACCGCTTGAAGTAAATCGCTCATGGTATAAAGGAATAAAACAGTGCAACTAAATATGTACGATTAAAATACTTGTAAGGAAGCATTATGCTTCCTTCAGCTATTTAACAATTATTGTGAGGAGAAACATAATGAAAAAACTTTTTTGCGGAATTGGAATATTATTGGGAATATTTTCAATTTATTTTTTTCTGCTGTTTGCAGATAAAATAGTGTATGTTAATGATTCTACTATTTTTGAGTTTGAGCTTGCTAATAGTATTGAGTATCAACAACTAGAAGAGATGGCAAAAGCAGCAGACATCATGGTACAGTTGAGAAATTATGAAGAAGTAGATTTTGGTAATGTTAAATTGAGAGTTCAATTAGTGAATCCTGAGAAAAATATTGTAGAGGGAGTACAAAAAAGTGTATTTCCAAATACACAAATAATATATGAAACGAAAAACTACCTGCAAGATATAAAAATACAACGTTTTATTATACAAGAAGATAATAGAGAAAAAATAGAAGCGGTAGAGAGGTGGTTAGCAGATAACAAATATGAGTTTGAGATAAGAGAAGAAGAGCCTGCTAAATTTACTCTTTTACACTTATTTAGTGTATTAAACTTGGAGTTTTACATACTAATCATGATTTTAGCTACATTATGTATTGTAACATATTATGTATACCGCTTAAAGGAAATAGGTGTCCTGAAATTAAATGGCTGGAGTAATTTTAGGATATCATGGAAGATTGCTCAGGACATGATGAAGTATACAATTATTTCAGCGGGTATTCTTATGCTAGCGGCAGATATATATATTTTGTCTACGGACAGCAGTGTTTTAGGTCTGTATGCTAAAATATGTGCATTATTAATGCTATTTATTTGTGGGGTATATGGCATCGCTTCTGTAATTGCAACATTATTCATAAAAAATATGAATCAGGTAAATGCAATTAAAAATGGAAAAAATACAAGAACTATATTTTATAGTCTTATAGTAGCTAAAACAATTACCACATTTCTTTTGTTGCTGGGAATGAATCAGCTATACCAAGAAATTATACTGGCAGATGATTGTCTAAGCGCGGCAAGAGAATTGGAAAATTGTAATTTTTATACAATGATTACTTCTGTTAGTCTGGAGGAGGGGATAGATCAACTGGTGGATAAGGAACTACAGGAACTTTCAGAAAATGAAATTTTTAATTATGGCTATTCAGATCAATCATATAATAAATTGGCATTGAAAGGAAAAAGAATCCAGAACGGAGTATATAATTATCAGATAATCTCAGAAAATATGCTTTCTAAAATGAAAATCATGGATATACAGGGACAACCAATAGAAAGTTTGGAATTGCTGCCAGGAGAGGAGAAATTACTGGTTCCGGAACATTATAAAGAAGAGATTCCACAGATGTTAGAGGATATAGGAATCCCAAAAACATCTGATATATATTATATTAAAGATGGTCAGATATATCCGGATATGCTACAGCCCGGACAATATGCGTTTGATACCATTTTTCTAGTTACAGAAACACAAAAGAGTATTCACTGGGCAGCAGGAGAATTATTACTGACAGAAGAAGCCGGAAAGAAGATAGAAGAAAAGCTAATCCAAAAAAATATAGATTCGGGAAGTGTTCAGGTGGTTTCCAAAAATACAGATATTCAGGTGGTTATGTCTAATGAAAGAATTATATTATGGGAAAGAGGCTTCTTTTTCGTTATTAATATAATTTCTTATATACTTTCCTCAATCTCTATTATTGTCATTTATTTTGAATTTAAGAAAAAGCAATTTGGTGTATACACTTTAGTTGGAAGAGTGCCGGTAAAAGAGATTTTAACTCTGGCCATTATAAACACGGTAATTTTAGTCATGCTGGCGGTAATAATTAATACAAAATTTTTGCTACTTATAATATTTGAATTAATATTTTACCTAATAAATGTAAATGTATATCTAAGAAAAAAGGCAATTTTCGCAATAAAAGGTGAGTAAATACGGAGTATAAAATACAAGAAAGGAAGAATATCAATGGTTCAGATGGAATTAAAAAATATTGAAAAATCTTATGAAAAAAAGACCGTCTTTAAAGATTTTAATTTAACCATAGAAAAGGGAGAATTTATAGGTATTAAAGGAGAAAGCGGAAAAGGAAAAACAACCTTGTTAAATATCATAGGACTGATGGAAAATTGTCAGGGAAGCATTTTCATTGAAGGTGAGCAGGTAAGCAGCAGAGACAGAAAGAAAGTGAAGCAGTTGTTAAAGAACAAAATAGGATATTTGTTTCAGAACTTTGCATTAATAGATGATTTTACAGTGTATGATAATTTGAAAATTGTTATGGAGAAGAAAACAAAAGAGGAGATGCGAAACCAAATGATACAGGCGTTACTTAAAGTGGGGCTGAAAGGAGAATATTTGGATAAGAAGGTTTATAAGTTATCTGGGGGAGAACAGCAAAGAGTGGCAGTGGCACGTCTGATTTTAAAGAAAAGTGATATCATACTGGCAGATGAACCGACTGGAAGTCTGGATAGAAAAAATAGTGAAACGATAATGAAACTGTTAGAAGAATTCCACAAAGAAGATAAGACAATTATTATGGTCACTCATGATGAAAAAATGTTGGAGTACTGTACCAGAGTAGTGGAATTATAAAGTGTATAAAAATACCTTCCAAATCTTTAAAAAAAGCTGGAAGGTATTTTTGTAGTTATTTAAATCATTATATCATGCACAATAAGTATTTTAATCATAGTGCTATTCCGTTTTGATAGCTGATAATGGGCTTAGTTTCATAGCTTTCAATGCCGGAAGAAAACCGGAAATAACACCGACTAAAACAGCAATCCCCAAGGCAAATAAGGAAAGCCAAGGTGGAATTACAGAAACAGCAGCCGAAGTCCCACCCATATCTGTCATGTCTGTCATTGTAGACATCCTAAATTTATTCATAAGTGCCGAAATTCCATAACTTAATAGAAGTCCTAAAATTCCTCCGATAAAACCGATAAATGCAGCTTCTAATAAGAAAAGTGTACGAATATTTCCAAGGCTGCAGCCAAGTACTTTAATAATACCAATTTCTTTGGTTCTTTCATAAATAGACATCATCATGGTATTTGCAATTCCGATGGAGGCTACAAATAAAGATACAGCACCAATACCACCAAGTACTGCCTGAATGGAACGGGACTGCTTTTGAGCGCTTTCTACCCATTCGGCATTGGAAGTAGGTTGCAATCCCATTTCTGAGATAATTTTTTGCACATCTGTTACATTGTCCATACTGTCTACTTTTACATAAGCTTCATTATAAACCCAGTACTTATATGGCTTACCACTTTTTGTAGTAGGCTGTCCGGGAATTGGCTTATTTTTAAATACCTTTTTTAGCTGTGCTTTAAAGGCATCAATATTGGCATAAGCATTACTGGAAAACTGATTATATTCTTCTAAGCCACCGGATACAAGGGAAAAGTCACTCATAACATATTTTTTTGGTGGCTTTACAGGGGTACCACCATTTTCTGAATCGGAAGAATATCCATCAGAAGTTTGATAGTAGGCATCTATATCATAGATTACAAAAAAATCTCCCTGTAAATTTACATCAGCAACCTCTCCGGTATCCCAATAAGGAGTGGCATAGGTCTTTGCATTATAAAAGTTTGTAATCACCTGGTTTCCAAGAACATATCGTAGTTCTTCTCCATCCTGAGGAACGCTTCCATATTCTAATGGAATGTCTAGTTTGTTGAGTGCTTCACTGGTCATAGCCCGTATATAAAGGTCTGCCTGATAAATTCCTTGTTTAATAATAATATTGGAAGTTAAAACAGGGGACACAAATTCCACATGTTCTAGTTGGGCAAGTTCTTCAATTACTTCATCAGTAAGTTCAATTTTTTCTTTATCACTGGAGTTTGATTCACTATCATAAAAGACATAATCATTTCCCGAATAAACATTAATAGTAGTCAGTCCACCGGATTGTTCCACATCGTCCATATAGGATTTATTTAAAGCAATTCCAAGTGAAACCATAACTACGATGGAAGCAGTACCAATTACAACTCCAAGTATGGTTAAGGCAGTTCTTAACTTACGACGCCAGAGATTATTTGCGCTCATTGCCAGCAAATCAAGAAAGTTCATTATCGTCACTCTCTCCTTCATCTAAATCAAAAAAGTTGTCAGAGTCTTTGTTTTTCTTTTTCTTAATAAATATAAATACACCTACACCGGCAAGTGCAAGAATAACTACAATAATACCGATAATCAGACCCACATGGCTAGAACCGGTAGAAGCACCGTCCACAAATTCATCGTTCATCGAGTCATCTCCCATGTTAAAGTCATCGGTGGATTCTTCAGTTACAAAGAGTTCGAATTCTTTCTCCTGCGTACTTACATTACCGGACTCATCTTCATAGGATACAATAGCCTTTACTTTTCCATCATCTGCGGTAACGGCTTTACCAGTTACCATGGCATCTACAGTGCCAGTGGCACCAATCTCGATATTTCCTAAGAAGGTTTCGCCATCAGTAACAGAATCTGATTTAAAAGATACATTTACATTGTAAAGAGTAGTCTTACCTGTGTTATTAATGTTAAACATAATATTAGATTCGCTTCCTACGGCAATGCTGTTTGGCATAACATCAATAGAGCCAATATCAAATTTAGATTCCTGTTTAACAGGAATAGATACGCTGGCATCTGCGGTGTAAGGATTACATGCACTGTCTTCATAGTCCATATTTACAGTTAGTACATACGGCTTCTGAGAGAGGTCGGCGCGTGATTTTAAGTCAATAGAAATATCCTTAGTGGCACCGGCAGCAATACTGTCTACGAAAATAATACTGGAACCGGAAACAGGAAGGAAAGCCGCACCTTCTGAAGTTTCGTCTTTTCCTGTAACTGGTGCCTGTAAATCAAAAGTTAAGTTACTTACGGCAGTAGACTTGGAAGTATTCGTGATGTGTAAGGTTAAGGTAAAAGTATCTCCCGCTTTTACTGTTTCAGGTGAAGTAGTGAATCCGGATACAATTAGTCGTGGGGTAGAAACTTTGCTTCCATCTCCGGAAGAGGCACCTGTTTTTCCAACGGTTTCAATAAAAGCGTCAACAGTAGTAGTTGCTGTTTCACCGCTGGATAAATTGTAGGTGATATCAAAGGTCAGCTTCTGATATCCGGTGGAGACCTCGTCTCTTGTTTTTAAAGTATATGTAACTTCACGACGTCGATCCATAATGCCCAGCCCGGAAGAGGCTCCCGGCAAATCATTAATATATGTGTTGTAACTTGTTTTTTCAATTTCAAATGGGAAATCATCTGCGCTTGTACCCAGTTGAGGGGAAACAATAATGTTAGTAAGATTATCATTTCCGAGGTTTACTAAAGGAAGTACGATATTTACTGTCTGACCATGTGTGGCAACCGGAGTTGTCCAGTTATCTAAAAGGGAAATATTTACGTCAGTTCCTACTTCTCTTGGAGTAGATGTACCATTGTTATTGCCTGGATTGTCAGCAGGTGCTTCCGTTGGTTCGACGTCCTCCGGTTCCGGTGTTGCTGTAGGTGCAGCCGTGACTGCGGCGGCTGTGTTCAGCGGAAATACTGACTGGCTGCAAAGTGTCAAAGCACAGGCACCCACAAAAATAAGTTGCTTAAATTTCTTCATTGATAGTGACCTCCCTATTTGTATTGTCTTCAATTTTTAAAATTTTGCCATCGCGGATATGAAAAATTCTGTCTGCGAAACTGGCTAAATAATTGTCATGGGTAACCATGATTAAAGTTAAATTTTGTTCCCGGACAATTTGTTTCATTAATGCCATTACCTCGGCAGAGGTATTTGAATCCAGATTACCGGTAGGTTCATCGGCAAAAATAATTTCTGGTTTTACCACGAGGGCTCTGGCAACACCCACACGTTGTTGTTGTCCACCGGACATCTGAGTAGGCTTGTGTAGTTTTTGCTTTTTAAGTCCTACTAAGTCTAACATTTTAGAGGCTTTGGCAAGACGTATCTTTTTAGCCTCCCCACGAAATGTCAGAGGTAATGCCACATTCTCCATGGCATTCATAGTAGGCAGCAGATTAAAGGACTGGAAAATAAATCCAACCCGTTCGCGCCGGAATTTTACCAGTTGGTTTTCGTTTAATTTTTCAATGTGTTGACCACCAATGATAATTTGACCCTTCGACGGCTTTTCAAGACCCGCCAGCATATTTAAAAGCGTAGATTTACCGGAACCGGATGTACCTACAATAGAGCAGAATTCTCCTTTGTTAATGGTAAAATCCACACCATTTAATGCTTTGACCTTGTTGTTTCCTATTGAGTAAAATTTATACAAATCTTTTACCTGAATTATAGGCTCAGATTTTATTTCGCTCATGCAAACTCCTCCTTTGCTTTATACTTTCACAGTATACCACATAGGACTTGAAATGGACTATAGAAATGTATGGAATTTTTCTTAATTTTTTTTGAAGATGACATGTGTTTTATAAAAAGTTAATAATTGTTTAGGGATGTTTAGTAACAACAATTTCAGAAATATGATATACTTAGAAGAACGAAGCTTAGGAGAGTGTGGCGTATGAAGTTAAAAAAAGTTTTAGTGGTAGCTTTTTTCACTATGATATTGCTTCCCATTTTACTATTTACGGTTACCGTTTGTTTGTCTGGATTGTACCGGCTTAATTTGATACAGAATTCTTATGGAATTGAAAAGTTGGATTACCAAAATATGAAAAGTTCCATTCAACTGTTAAGTGAGTTGACGCAAAGTATCCATGAAGAATTAGAACAAACTGCACAAGAAGAACCGGACAAGTTTAATGATGCAGCTTTTCTCTCACAGATAGATCAAAGACTGGAAAAAGAATCCTCCTCATTGGTTGTTCGTAAAGAGGGAGAAATTGTATATGTTGGTGGGAATATCGAGGAAGGTAACTGGTATGAATACCTGCCTGAATATGAAGCGGCAGAAAATGAAAGAAGTTTTGATGGTGGATTTTATGTGGGCGGAGCAGTGCAGGCGCTAGTCAAACAGATTGATTTTACAGACTCTGATGGTATATCCGGAAGTGCCTATATTATTACAAAATCAGAAATTCTGATGTCTATCTTTAAGTCTTTTCTTGTAGATATTATTGTGGCAGTAGTGTTGATTTTAATTTTTACCAGTGGAATGTTGAGCTTGTGGATTTATCGTTGTGTCAGCAATCCGTTGAAGAAATTGAGAGAGGCGACACGGAATATTAAAGATGGGAATCTTGATTTTACATTAGAAGTGCACAGAGATGATACGATTGGAGAACTTTGTGCGGACTTTGAAGAGATGAGAAAACGGCTGAAAGATTCTGCGGAAGAGAAGCTTGAGTATGACAAGGAAAGCAAGGAGCTAATCAGTAACATTTCTCACGATTTAAAAACGCCGATTACAGCAATTAAAGGTTATGTGGAAGGCATTATGGATGGGGTTGCAGATACTCCGGAGAAGATGGATAAATATATTCGTACGATTTATAATAAAACAAATGATATGGACAAGTTAATTAATGAATTAACATTCTATTCTAAAATTGACACAAACAGGATTCCGTACACATTTCACCGCATCAATGTGGCAAGCTATTTTAGTGATTGCATTGAAGAAGTATCGTTGGAATTGGAAGCAAAAAATATTAAGCTGCAATATTTTAACTATGTAGACAGTGATGTGAAGGTCATTGCTGATGCGGAGCAGATTAAGCGAGTAATAAATAACATTATCAGTAATTCAATAAAATATATGGACAAAGATAATGGAGTAATAAATATCCGTATTAAAGATGTAGGAGATTTTATCCAAGTGGAGATTGAGGATAATGGGAAAGGCATTGGAGTTAAGGAACTTCCATACATTTTTGATCGCTTCTATCGAACAGACGCATCCAGAAATTCCAAACAGGGCGGCAGTGGCATCGGTTTATCTATTGTAAAGAAGATTATTGAAGACCACGGCGGTAAGATTTGGGCAAATAGTAAGGAAAACACAGGAACAGTAATGTATTTTGTATTAAGAAAATATCAGGAGGTACCGGTTAATGAGTAAAATTTTAATTGTAGAAGATGAAGAAAGTATAGCTGACTTAGAACGAGATTATTTGGAATTAAGCGGTTTTCAGGTTGAAATTGAAAATGCAGGTGATGTTGGATTACAAAGAGCACTACAGGAAGAATTTGATTTGTTGATTCTCGACTTAATGCTTCCGGGAGTGGATGGCTTTGAAATCTGTAAAAAAGTCCGAGAGGTAAAGAACACCCCAATTATCATGGTATCAGCTAAAAAAGATGATATTGATAAAATCAGAGGTCTGGGTCTGGGGGCAGATGATTATATGACCAAACCTTTCAGTCCAAGTGAACTGGTAGCAAGGGTAAAAGCACATCTTGCCCGTTATGAACGTTTGATTGGAAGTAGTGTGCAGGAAAATGAAATTATTGAAATCAGGGGCTTAAAGATTGATAAAACTGCAAGACGTGTATATATTAATGGAGAAGAAAAGGCATTTACAACGAAAGAATTTGACTTGTTAACATTTTTAGCTCAGAATCCAAACCATGTATTTACAAAGGAAGAACTGTTCCAGAAAATTTGGGATATGGAGAGCGTTGGAGATATTGCAACGGTTACAGTGCATATTAAGAAAATCCGTGAAAAAATTGAAGTGAATACGGCAAAACCTCAATATATCGAAACGATCTGGGGAGTTGGCTATCGATTTAAGGTATAAGGGAGCGTAAGTTATAGAGCTGAGCATTAAATAATTAGTGCCCAGCTCCTTTTGTTGTTTGCGTGCCATGGGCCTGCTCTAATGGGTGAAAGGATCTAGAACATGTCTAGGTAAAGAGGAAGCGTATAGTTGAACAGCATGTCCATTGAGAGGTGGAATTTGAAGGTGAACTCTTGATCCGACGAACAGTGGATTAAAGTATCTTGGCTTTCGTTTAAAAACCGCATGCTAAATCAGTTGCGAAGTTTAAGAAAAGGCTGAGAGAACTCACTTGTCGTAGTTGGGTTGTCGGCAACAGCTAAAGGTAGAGAAACTTAATTAGCTTATTAGAGGTTGGACAAACTATTTTAAACTAGGTAGTATGAAGAAACTGTGCAGGCAACTTGACAGAACTATCAGATATAGATTGTGCATATGTATCTGGAAGCATTGGAAAACTTCATAGAACAGACAAAAGAATCTTAATAAAACTGGAAGTTTGTAGGCGGGCGGCAAAACGCACCTCGTATACAAAGGGGTATGCAAAAGTATGTCGCAGAACAGATATAAGCCGAAGCATAAGCAACAAAAGACTGACCTTATTTGGATTAGTCTCAATGTTAGATTACTACACCGAAATGTGTGTTACTTATTAAGTTGATTGAACCGCTGTGTATCGAACAGTATGCACGGTAGTGTGAGATGTCGGAAATTTCTCGATTAGAGAAATTTCCTCCTACTCGATTCGTGCTTAAATCATAAAGAATCCCAGACAAAGCAAAAAACTGATTCCAACAAGTGCAAAAAGAGCTCCAAAAGCTATTAAGAGACAGGCAGTTGTTTGTGAAAGTCTTTTATATTTAAGTATACCGAAAATAAAACTTCCTATACCCAGACAGCATACCACCAATGCAAGTACAAAATAAGTTTTCATGTCTTTTGTTACCTCCCAAATTCATTATGACCGTACAAAGGTAATTTCAACCCGTATTTTGTGCAAACACCCAGTTTGTTGACATAGCCAAGCCCAGTTATTAATTATAGTGGTAAAAAGGTCATTATAGTTATTATCCCGTGCAAAATCAAATGTATCAGTCACTGTAATGGCATAGGATGCATAATTGCCAGTTCCCCATCTGGTTGATTTGATGTCGACGTTATGTAATGCATAAAACAAATCAGAATTCATGGTTTTGGTAAAAGCAATTTTTCCTGAATGGCTTTTTTTACCTTTTGCTTTTTTATAAAAACTTTTATACGCTGAAGTTTTAATTATTTTTTTGGAACATTGTGCGGTTGCATTAATAGAGTTTTCTTTATAAGGGACATTTTTAACAGAGCATTCTATCATAGAGGCTGCACATGGATAGCCCTTCTTTCTTGCAATTTGGGCTGCCGCTAACCAAGCACTTTGAACAGCAGAGTAAGATTTTGAGCTGGTTTTGGTTAAGCTTATAGTTGAGCGGGAATAATACGTTGCAATGTGGTTTATGTACTGATTTAACTCGGGCACACTCATTTTTTCTAATGTGCTAGAGTTTTTTATTATTAATTGATTGGAGTCATATGCAAATGCCTCCGAGGTGTTTGAAAATAATAATATAGCAGTTGAAATAAGTAAAAAAATTTTTTTTAATAATCCTGTTTTTCTCATATATTATCCTCCTTTTAAAATAAAAAAATAAACATGATAAACGATACAACGACATATGAAATTTGTCAATATAAATTTATAAAGCAAAGTGAGAAATATTAGATTGTTATATTGTAACAAGCATTGAGCTTGCGGTAAGCGGGTATTTGCGTTTCAATAGAATCAGATGATATATATGATGAGCAATTAGTAAAACATTTGTGAACCCGTTAAAATAATTGAGAAATCGGTAATGTGAAAAAACAAATTGTTAGTAATTGTTTTATATTAGAATGGGTCATATAAAAAACAGTAATATCTAAGCCAATTTTTAGAATTTCTTTAGATTTTTCTCCACAAGTAATTTAGAAAACTAAGTTAAAGTAATTATAAGCTGAAAAACAAGGCAGTGTTTGCGGCAATCAAATTGTAGAAAAAAGAAGGATGTGATAGGATTTATAGTAGCAAGAGAGAGAAGTGAAACATGGAGGAAATGGAAACGATGGAAAAATATCATGTGCTGGTAGTGGAAGATGATAAGGAGATAAGAGATGGTATAGAGATTTATCTGAAAAACCAGGGATACGAAGTGAGCAAGGCTGAGGATGGCATACAAGGTTTAGAGGTGATTGAAAAGGAAGATATACACCTTGCAATCGTAGATGTCATGATGCCTCGAATGGACGGAATTCATATGGTGATGGAGCTTAGGAAACATCACGATTTTCCCGTCATTATGCTATCTGCAAAATCAGAAGAAGTGGATAAGATTATGGGGTTAAACATGGGTGCTGATGACTATGTTACGAAACCATTTACACCGTTAGAATTGTTGGCCAGGGTAAATTCTCATTTAAGGAGATATGGGAAATATCTGGATATGTTAAAGAGCGGCGAGAAAGAAAATGATGAAAAAGTATATATCATTGGAGGGCTGGAATTAAACGAGGACACGGTAGAGTTAAAGGTTGACGGTGTTCCGGTTAAGATTACACCGATGGAATACAAGATTTTATTACTGTTAATGAAGAATCCCGGACGGGTATTTTCGGCGGATGAAATTTACGAGCGAATATGGAACGAAAGGGCAATCAATTCGGATACCATTATGGTTCATATACGTAATATCCGTGAAAAAATTGAAATTAATCCAAAGGAACCAAAATATTTAAAGGTGGTGTGGGGCGTTGGCTATAAAATGGAAAAACAGTAAAGGAACAACAATGACAGAGGAAATTACAATAGAAAAGAAAACAAAAAAAGAGAAAACATGGCTTGGGTATCTGCTGATATGTGTTTTGGTGGTGGCAGTATCATTAATTACATATCGTATCGAGCCGGAAATACAAAAACTCAAAGAGAAAAGTCAGAAGGAACAGCAGTTGGCAGAAGAACAAGGTAAGACGTCAACGGTGAACTTAGAATATTATTCTGACAGGGATAAAATGATTCTCATTTCTAATATTTATTATTTGAATTACAAAATAGAAAATATGTATGCAGGATTGACCTCGTCGGAATACTTGCTAAGAAACAATAAAACATATAAAAATCTGACCAGCGAGGAAGAAAGAAAAAGATATGAGCAAGAAGCAAAACAGCTCATAGATATATTGTATACAGTATATCGCATGGATTATGGTGTTGGTCAGGCGGACAGTACATATACTTATATGTATGACAAGAAACGCGGTATTTCTAACGGACAGACAGATTTGGCAGATATATTGCAGGGCAAAGAAATACAAGAAGTTCAGAAGAAATATAAAAGCTATCTGGTTATTGATTTTAACGAAAAGGGAGAAGCTTCTATTACAGATAAGTATAATATAGATGAAGGAAAATTTTTAAATTACTTAAGCAATATTAAGCTGCAGGCTGTTACAGACTATTTTAAAAGCCAGGATATGTATATTTACAAATACGAAGATACAGAAAATGAATATACAGTAGAATGTGCAGAAGATGAAGTTACAGATACAGAAGTAACAAGGCAAGATGATACAATTGAGCAGTCAGGAAATGAGAGGATTCTGATAAATTTTCCGAAGATTAAGAACGCTCAGGTGATTATTGGATTTCGTTGTTCTGATTCTGCATATTATGGAGAAGATTATGAAACAGAAGATAATTTGGCCTATCTTACTGTGCTGTGTATTATTATAGCATTATTTGTAGGGGCATTCATATTGCAAAATGTACCATATTTGAATTTGAAAAAACAGGCAATATTTTGCATGCCGACAGAATTTGTGGCATTTGTAGGAATTTGTGTTCTGTTAGAAACATTTGACGGAAATCTTCCGGCACACATGTTGCTACAAACCAAAGGGGAGCTGCAGCAGTGGGTTACGGGCGGTAAGATACTGACCAATGCAGCACTTGTAAATCATATACCTTCAGCAATATATCTTGGCATATGGATTATTTACTATGGAATAATATATTGGGGGATTGCCAATGTGCTTCCGTATTTACTTCATCCAATCCATAATATCAAGGAAAAAAGTATTACAGTGAAAGTATGCAGATGGCTGTTAAAACAATGTAGAAGATGTTGGGATTATGTGACCACAATACAGGTAGAAAAAGGAATTCAGTCCAATATTATGAAGGTGCTGGCGGTTAATTTTATTATTGTGAGTCTGTTTTGCTGTGGATGGTTTTTTGGAATTCTGGGTGTAGTATTTTACACCATAGTACTTTATTTTGTTCTGGCTAAAAAAGCAAGTGCAATCCAGAAGCAATATGAGGGGTTGTTATCTATGGTGTCAGATATGGCACAAGGGGAATTAAATGTGGAAGTGCCGGACAATCTTGGGATTTTTGAACCGATGAAAAAAGAATTGACTAAAGTAAGAAATGGTTTTAGGCATGCAGTCGAGGAGGAAGTGAAAAGCCAGAATATGAAAACGGAGCTGATTACGAATGTTTCTCATGATTTAAAAACGCCTCTTACTGCTATAATAACATATGTAGATTTACTAAAAAACGAGAGCTTAGATGAGAAAACAAGAAGAGAATATATTATAACACTGGAAAAAAAATCGCAGCGATTAAGGGTGTTGATTGAAGATTTGTTTGAAGTGTCGAAAGCCAGCAGCAATAATATTGTTATGCATTATGCAGACGTAGATCTGGTAAATTTGGTAAAGCAGGTGCGTTTGGAAAATGAAGAAAGAATCATGGATTCCGATTTGATATTCCGTTGGAATCTGCCGGAGGAGAAGTGTGTGCTTCGTCTGGATCCTCAGCGAACTTATCGCATCATTGAAAATCTTTTGATCAATGCTTTGAAGTATTCTATGAGTGGCTCTAGAGTTTATGTAGATGTGATTGCAGAGAAAGAAAAAATTATGTTTACGATAAAGAATATATCTGCTGCAGAATTAAACTTTGAGGCAGAAAAGCTGACGGAGCGTTTTGTGAGAGGAGATGTGTCAAGAAATACGGAAGGCAGCGGTTTAGGACTTGCCATTGCCAGAAGTTTTACGGAACTTCAAAATGGAAAATTCACAGTAGAAATAGATGGAGATTTGTTTAAGGTGACAGTGGATTTTTTAGCTAATCCTATAGTATAATATAGAAGGATAGTGTTTTCGTTTAAGGGAGGCACTGTCCTTTTGTATCATATAGTGAGAGGTGAAGAAGATGGAAAGGAAACGAAAGAAGAAAAAGGTCTTATCAGTACTTACGGCACTGGCTGTCATAGTGACGTCGGTCATAGGTACACCAATTAACAGTAGTGCAGCGGCTAAAGTGAAATTAAATAAGAGTAATGTGACTCTCAGTGTGGGGGAGAGCATCACATTGAAGGTTAAAAACACTACTAAAAAAGTAAAATGGTCTTCTAGTAAGAAACAAATTGTGACTGTCAGCCAAAAGGGAGTAGTGAAGGCGAAAAGGTCAGGAACAGCCAAGATTTATGCGAAGACAGCGGGGAGAAAACTAACCTGCAATGTTAAGGTAAAACCGGCAATGTCAATGAATATGAAGAAGGTATCTTTAAAGGTTGGAGATACTACTACCTTAAAAGTAAAAAATGCTGTAGGAGCCATAAAATGGCGTAGCAGTAATACGAAGGTTGCTACAGTTACCAAAAAGGGAGTAGTGAAAGCAGTAGGTAAGGGGAAAACGACTATTTCAGCCACGGTGTCAAAGAAAACTTTCAAATGTCAAGTGTCTGTATCAGAAGAACAGAAAAAGGTGACAGAGAAACCACAACCAACAGTGAAGCCAACACAGATACCGACGAAAATACCATCCGTAGTGAGCCCTGAAACACCAACGGAGATGCCAGACGTTCCAGAGGTGACTACGGCAATTACACCAACAGCAGTCGTTACCGGGGAGCCAACAAAGAAACCACAACCAACAGTGACAAAAGCACCGACAAAGAATCCAACAGCGGTGCCAACGGGTAGTAGTCCGGTAAGTCCTACACCGGTAATTATTACTCCAAGTGAGCCTGTCATGGGGAAAATTTCTATTTCCACAAAAACCAGAGAGGGCGGAGAATTTGTTATTGGAGCATCTACCCAACAGATTGTTGTAAGAGCAGATACAGATATCAATAAAGCAGAACTTGCAATTATAAATGAGAATAATGAGAAAGTTTATACAAATCAATGTGACTTGTCAAAGAACACAGATAAAATAGTTATCTGGGGTGGTAAAGACAATTCAGGTGAGTATGTAGAAGCAGGAATGTATCGTGCAGTGATTACAGTAGAAAAAGTAACAGAAGTGTCGGAAGCTTTTAGTGTAATTTCACAGGAGCAGGCAGGGTATCTTACGGTATCCGTAGTAGATTTAAAAGGAAACAGCCTTTCTTTTGCAGAAATTCGAACGAGCAGTGTAAATGCAAGAGAATATGTGGAAAATGCAGATGAAAGTGGAATTATCCGAGGAAACTATCAGGCAGGTGAGTATCAGTGTACTGTTACATTAGATGGATATGAACAGGTAACAGGAACTTATATGGTAAATCCACAGGAAAGAAATAAGGTTTCTATTGTAATGATTCCGGTGGATATTACCATTGCAGAGAGTGGAAGTCAGGACGGGATTATCTGGAAGTTAACTACAGACGGAGATTTGATACTGACTGGAAGCTACAACGGAACTGGCGATGGACAGGAAGTGGATTTTGAAAATGCACAGTGGAGAGATTATGTAAGAAAGATTTATAATGCTTATGTAGATGTGGAGAATCTGCCAAGCTTGAGAAATATGTTTTATGATTATTATGGACTCGAACACGTTTCTTTTGGATTGAATATGAATAAAGGGACAGTGGTAACTATGCGCTCTGCTTTCGATAGTGCCACTTATCTGAAAAGTATTGATTTTACTAATCTGAATACAGAAAATGTAACAAATATGTTTTTTACATTTCGAAAATGTTTTGCCTTAAAAGCACTGGATGTCAGTGGCTTTGATGTGGGAAATTTAGAAACTATGGAAGCGATGTTCACCGAGTGTACTTCGCTGACAACACTTGACTTAAGTGCGTGGGGAAAGAGCAAGGTAAAGAATATGGCAGCTGCTTTTTATCGCTGTTCTTCTTTACAAACGGTTAATTTGGATAATTTTGTTACAAGTGAAGCAACTACGCTGGAATCTATGTTTGGTTATTGTACGGCACTGACATCTTTTTCATGGAAGGGGGCAGATACTGGAAATGTGACCACGGCGAAATTAATGTTTGAAAAATGTACTAGTATGACCGGGATAGATTTGAGTGGTATGGATTTTAGCAAGGTGACGGATATGGAAGGAGCATTTGCGTTCTGTAGTGGCTTACAGTCACTAAATCTCAGCGGAATGGATTTTGGCAGTGTAATTACAATGGAATCAATCTTCTTTCAGTGTACTGGTCTTACAAATCTGAATTTAACTGGTGTAAATACAGAAAATGTACAAAATATGTCAAAAATGTTTGGATATTGTTCTGCACTTACAACAATCAATCTGGCTGATTTTGATACCCAGAGTGCAACAACAATGGACTACATGTTTGAATATTGTACAGCCTTAAAGGAAGTGGATTTGAAACATTTTGATACGGGCAAGGTAACGAATATGGAATGCATGTTTTTAAATTGCTCTAAAATCCCCGAGCTGAATCTTGTGGCATTTGATACAAGTAATGTGACAAATATGAAAGGTGTATTTAAGAATTGTGGAGTACTTAAGACCGTGAATCTTGCCGGATTTAATACAGAAAAAGTTACGGATATGAGTGGTATGTTTGAAAAGTGTGAAGCATTACAAACAGTGGATGTCAGCAGTTTTAATACGGAAAATGTTACTACAATGACGTATATGTTTTACTGGTGTCAGAGCTTAGAACAATTGGATGCCGGCAATTTTTCAACACCAAACTTAAAAGATTGTTCTGCAATGTTTGCGGAAGACAGTAGCTTAAAGAGTGTAAAGCTGACCAATTTTGATTGTAGTAGTGCACCTAATATGGGAAATATGTTTTTAGACTGTTCTAAGATGGAAAAGATTACGGTTGGAAGTAAGTGGAATCCAACACAAGGAAACAGCTTTCTTATGTTTAGTGGCTGCGGAGTATCCGATGTAACTTACGAGTAAAATAAATAGGCAGAAAAAATGACAAAATTCCCAATATTGACAGAAAAATTCTGCGATGATAAAATTATAGAAAGGTATGTATCACCGTTTTAGGTGGAACAGGACATAATGAATTGAGGGTAAGAAGGAAGGAGAAGAGGTTATGGGAGAAGTAAAACAATTTTTAAAAAGAACAGGTGCATTGCTGCTCGCACTAACAATGGCAGTGACTACAGTTGGAGGCATTCCTGTACAGGCAGCTTCGGCTAATAAGGCATTAAGTGTCAGTTACTCTTTTAATGGACAGTCTTATGAAAAAGATGGAGAAAAGAGCGATTATAATAACTGGCATAGTATCACGATTGCAGGGAATAACAAGAAAGCGACACTAAAGAAGGTAAAGCTTTGTATGGATGCATATATCCCTAAAACGGCTCTGAAAAAGAATAATGCTTCTGTGAATATGAACATGGGACTGGACATTTTGGATAAAAAGGGAACGTACGTAGGATATGTATCAAGCAGAATAGTACTCACAGCGGTCAAAGAGCAGGGCAAAGTAAAACTATATGCCTGGGATAATGTATCGGAAAAGAATGTACAGGCATCAAAATATGCTACGTGTAAGGCCGGTACAGGAAAATATAAATCTTTTTATGTGATTAAGATTAAGAATCTTCCATTGGCAGATCAAATCGACCTGTTAGAAGGCAAGGGAACAGAGAAAGTAAAAGCCAGTACAAAATATGCATTTAATGTATGTGCAGGTATTGGTGGAGAAAATACGAAGGATAAGGGAAAATTCTATTTGGATAATATGAAGGTAATGCAAGGCTCCAAATGTCTTCAAAATATTACATTTTCCACAAAGCCGGAATGGTATAGTGGTTTTGTAAAGGGAAAAGATATGAATAAGAAGAAGCTGGCTATTGTGAAGTTCTAGAGCAACATATATATAATAGGAATAACAATTTGCTACCATAATGAACAAAGGAATCGTTATGGTAGCTTTTTTTTTGTAAAAATTGCATAAACTCTATGGACTTTTTTAAAATAAATGTTATAATAGAAAAAGAATATTTGGGGAAGCTATATATCATGAGGGGTAAGAAAAGTTTTAAAGATTTAAAGCATTTCTGCTACCATTGAAAGGAGCAGGCATGAAGTATAAGAAAAGTGTCTACAAATCATTAGCAATGATTACACAGCTCTCCATACACATGCTGGTTCCTATTTTTTTATGCTCTTTTTTGGGTATATTTATTGATAAAAAGTTTGGGACATATTTTGTAATTCCACTTTTTATTTTAGGAGCTTTGGCGGGATTTCGAAATGTCTATATCTCGGTAAAAGCAATTTATGATAACAAGGAGGAGTCAGGTCATGACAGACGAAAATAGCAGTGTATTAAAAGAATTAATACTGGGGACGCTATTGTTTGGAGTGGCAGTTGCATTGCTTGGTGTATGGTGGGTAGGAAACAAAAGGATGTTTCTGATAGGATTATTTATGGGAACAGCCGTTTCGATTTGGCGGGCCATTCATATGCAGTCCACGTTAGAAAAGATTCTTGATTTTGAAGGCAAAGCAGCGCAGTCAAAAATGGCAATCGCATATGCTGTAAGGATGCTTGCCATTATTATTATACTGGCGTTGATGGTGGTTATGGAATTGGGGACAACTACCATTCTTATGTATTTTGTCGGTTTGTTTGGGTTAAAAGCGGGAGCCATGTTGCAACCGCATATTCATAAATATATGAATAAATTAACATATAACGCAGATGAAAGATAAAATTTTATCTGACAATTAAGGAAAAGGAGGGTGAGCAGATGGAGTTGGTGAGTACAGCAGGTGCAATAGCAGCAAGTAGTGATATGGGATTTATGATTAAAGGTCTGATTCCGTATAAGCTTTTTGGACAAGAATTGTGGATTACGACCACACACGTCAGTATTCTGATTGTGGATATTGTTCTTTTGGTATTGTTTATTGCAGCCAAAAAGAAAATGAAGAATCCGGATGAAGTTCCAAAAGGATTCCAAAATGTGATTGAGCTGATTGTAGAAATGCTTGACAATATGATAAAAGGCAGTCTTGGGGACAATGCCCATAAATTTGCAAACTACATTGGAAGTATTTTCATCTTTATATTAATCAGTAATATCTCAGGTGTTTTTGGGTTAAGACCGCCTACCGCAGATTACGGTGTAACTTTTCCGTTAGGTGTATTATCATTTTGCATTATACAGTTTAATAATGTAAAACATAATAAACTCGGGGCGGCGAAAGCTTTATTAGATCCAATACCATTGTTTTTGCCGGTTAACTTAATTGGTGAAATTGCAGTACCTATTTCACTTTCGCTACGTTTATTTGGTAACGTATTATCCGGTACCGTTATGATGGCACTGGTGTATGGACTCTTACCAATCTTTTTAAGATTTGGCTTTCCGGCAGTGCTTCATGTTTATTTTGATTTATTTGCCGGTGCAATTCAGACATATGTATTCTGTATGCTTACGATGACATATGTTAATGACAAAATTTCAGATGCATAATTCATAAGATGCAAAACAAAAACTATGATAAGAAAATAGGAGGAAATTTATATGATTACAGGAGAAGATTTAATTTTAGCATGTTCAGCAATTGGCGCAGGTTTGGCGGTTATCGCCGGTATTGGTCCTGGTATTGGACAGGGTATTGCAGCAGGTCATGCGGCAGCAGCAGTTGGTAGAAACCCAGGAGCAAAATCAGATATTACATCTACCATGTTGTTAGGTCAGGCGGTAGCAGAAACAACAGGTCTTTACGGCTTACTTATTGCATTCTTACTGTTATTCGTGAAACCACTTATCTAAAGTGCGATTACAAATGCAGGTTAAAAAAATAAGCCGAAAGGAGGCTGGACCTTGGAACGATTATTTGATTTGGATTTACAATTAATTGCAGACAGTGTATTTACTGCTGTCAATATTTTTATTCTTTTTATTGTGGCATCCTATTTGTTCTTTAATCCTGTGAGAGCTTTCTTGAAAGCAAGGCAGGACAGAATCCGAAATGATTTGGATACTGCAGAGAGTGAAAAGAAATCTGCTTTGGAGATGAAGGCAGAATATGAAGCTAAATTAAAGGATGTCAACAAAGAAGCAGAGGAAATCTTAAGTAGTGCACGAAAGAAAGCAACACAGAACGAAGCTAAAATTGTAGAAGAAGCAAAGGCAGAAGCAGCAAGAATTATTGAACATGCCAGAAAAGAAGCTGAGTTAGAAAAGAAACGTGTGGCTGATGACATGAAGAAGGAAATGGTTGCCATCGCCTCTTGTTTAGCAGGCAAGGTTGTGACAGCATCCATTGATACAACAGTGCAGGATTCTCTCGTTGAAGAAACCATAAAAGAAATGGGTGATGAAACATGGCTAAGTTAGCAGCGAAAACATATGGGGACTCATTGTTTGAACTGGCATTGGAGGAGGGAAAAGTAGAACTTTTCCTGGAGGAGGCTGGATTTGTATTACAGGTTCTCACCGAAAATGAAGATTTAGTCAAGCTGATGACACACCCAAAAATTAGCAAAGAAGAAAAAGAAAAAGTGGTTGAAAACATATTTAAGTCAAACATCAGTGATGAAATGACAGGATTTCTTGTGATTGTAATTAAAAAGGGAAGATTTAAAGAGATGAAAGCCATTCTTTCCTACTTTATTGCAAGAGTGAAGGAATACAAGAAGATTGGTGTTGCGTTTGTGGCTACGGCGGTAGAATTGCGTCAGGAACAAAAAGAAGCACTTGTAAAGCGTTTGCTTGAGACCACAGAATATGAAACAATGGAAATGAATTACTCTGTAGACCCTTCGCTGATTGGTGGTATGACCGTACGAATTGGTGACAGAGTTGTAGACAGTAGCATAAAACATAAGTTGAATGATTTGACAAGAGATTTGTTGAAGATTCAGTTAGCATAAGAAATGAAGAAAGAAGGTGCTAAATTCTATGAATTTAAAACCAGAAGAAATTAGTTCAGTAATTAAAGAACAGATTAAACGTTATTCTTCACAGCTTGAAGTATCTGACGTGGGTACCGTTATTCAGGTAGCGGATGGTATCGCCAGAGTGCATGGACTTGAAAAAGCAATGCAGGGAGAGCTTTTGGAATTTCCCGGGGAAGTATATGGAATGATTCTTAATTTAGAAGAAGACAATGTAGGTGCCGTATTACTTGGAGATTCTAAGAATATTAATGAAGGTGATATTGTAAAGACTACCGGCAGGGTAGTTGAGGTTCCTTGTGGTGATGCAATGCTAGGACGTGTAGTCAACGCATTAGGACAGCCGATAGATGGCAAGGGACCGATTGAAACAGATAAATTTCGTCAGATTGAGCGTGTGGCTTCCGGTGTTATTTCTAGAAAATCTGTAGATACACCATTACAGACAGGTATCAAAGCAATTGATTCCATGGTTCCAATTGGACGTGGACAGCGTGAATTAATTATTGGTGACCGCCAAACAGGTAAAACGGCGATTGCAATTGATACTATTATTAATCAGAAAGGTCAGAATGTAAAATGTATTTACGTTGCAATTGGACAGAAAGCATCTACGGTTGCAACAATTGTAAAGACCTTAGAAGAATACGGTGCTATGAGTTACACCACTGTAGTTGCCTCTACGGCCAGTGAGCTTGCACCATTGCAGTATATTGCTCCATATTCCGGCTGCGCCATTGGAGAAGAATGGATGGAAAACGGAGAAGATGTATTGATTGTGTATGATGATTTGTCCAAGCACGCTACGGCATATCGTACACTGTCCTTGCTTCTGAGAAGACCACCAGGCCGTGAAGCTTATCCTGGAGATGTATTCTACTTACATTCTAGATTGTTAGAGCGTGCAGCAAGACTTTCTGATGAATTAGGTGGAGGTTCTTTAACAGCACTTCCAATTATTGAGACCCAGGCGGGCGATGTATCAGCATACATTCCTACGAATGTAATTTCTATTACAGACGGACAAATATATCTGGAAACAGAAATGTTTAATTCCGGTTTCCGCCCGGCAGTAAATGCAGGTCTTTCTGTATCGCGTGTAGGAGGAACCGCACAGATTAAGGCAATGAAGAAAATTGCAGGCCCAATTCGAGTTGAGCTTGCACAGTATAGAGAACTTGCAGCATTCTCACAGTTTGGTTCCGAGCTTGATGCAGACACCAAAGAACGTCTTGCACAGGGTGAACGAATTAAAGAAATGTTAAAACAGCCACAGTATAAGCCAATGCCTGTAGAATATCAGGTAATGATTATTTATGCTGCTACAAAGAAATATCTATTGGATATTCCAGTAGAAGATATTGGCCGTTTTGAAACAGAATTTTTTGAATTTGTTGATACAAAATATCCTGAAATCCCGACTCAGATTCGTGAAACACAGGTGCTTTCAGAAGAAAACGAAGCAGCATTAATAAAAGCGATCGAAGAATTCAAAAAAGAATTTTAAACAGAAAGCAAATGTGTATGAATAAAATGAGAGAAGGGAGGGTGATATCATGGCATCAATGAGAGATATTAAACGGCGTAAAGTCAGTATTCAAAGTACACAGCAGATTACAAAGGCCATGAAGCTTACTTCAACCGTAAAATTGCAGAAAGCAAAGGCGAAAGCGGAACAATCTAAGCCGTATTTTGATTTTATGTATGAAACAGTGAATTCTATGCTGGCAAAATCCGGAAACATTAATCACCCTTATCTAAAGGTAAAAGATACCGGAAAGACAGCCATTGTTGTGATTACATCCAACAGAGGACTGGCAGGTGGATATAACAACAATATAATAAAGCTTGTAACAGGGTTTGAAATTCCGAAGGAAGATATGGTGATTTACACGGTAGGTTCTAAAGGAAGGGATGCGTTGACTCGAAGAGGATATGAGATCAAACAGGATTATTCAGACATTATCGAAGAGCCGCAGTACAGTGATGCAAATGTAATCAGCAGAGATTTGCTGACAGCATTTGAACAGGGAGAAATCAAAGAGATTTACCTTGCGTACACCTTCTTTAAAAATACGGTGAGTCATGAACCAAGAAGAATCAAACTTTTACCGGTGGAAATCAGTACAGAGGAAACAGATACAAAGAGCATTCCGATGAACTATGAACCTGAGGAAGAAGAAGCTTTGAATATGATTATTCCGAAGTATATTACAAGTATTGTTTATGGTGCATTAATGCAGGCGGTAGCCAGTGAAAACGGGGCCAGAATGCAGGCGATGGATTCCGCAACAAGCAATGCAGAAGAAATGATAGATTCGTTATCATTATTATATAACAGGGCACGACAAGGCTCGATTACTCAGGAATTAACTGAGATTATAGCCGGTGCCGAAGCAATAAGCTAAAGGAGTGAGTGAGTAAATGGCAGATAAAAATATAGGTAAGATCACTCAGATTATTGGTGCGGTACTTGACATAAAATTCAGCACGGGGAAATTGCCTGAAATCAATGAAGCAATTGAGATTACAAAACAGGATTCTGATGTGCTGGTGGTAGAAGTATCACAGCATCTGGGAGATGATACAGTAAGATGTATTGCCATGGGACCTACAGACGGTTTGGTAAGAGGGATGGATGCAGTTGCAACCGGTGCTCCAATTACCGTACCTGTTGGTGAGAATACCCTTGGACGTATTTTTAATGTATTAGGAAAACCGATTGATAATGGGGAAGCACCGAAGGAGGTAGAATATTCTCCAATTCATAGAAAAGCTCCGACATTTGAGGAGCAGTCAACAACAACAGAAATTCTTGAAACAGGTATCAAAGTAGTGGATTTGCTTTGTCCTTACCAAAAAGGTGGTAAAATCGGTTTGTTTGGTGGAGCCGGCGTTGGTAAAACCGTTTTGATTCAGGAATTGATTCGTAACATTGCAACAGAGCATGGTGGATATTCTGTATTTACCGGTGTAGGCGAACGTACCAGAGAAGGAAATGACCTTTATTATGAAATGAAGGAATCTGGAGTTTTGAATAAGACTACTATGGTGTTCGGACAGATGAATGAACCACCGGGAGCACGTATGAGAGTTGGACTTACAGGTCTTACGATGGCAGAATATTTTCGTGATAAGGGCGGAAAGGATGTATTATTGTTTATTGATAATATTTTCCGTTTCACACAGGCAGGTTCAGAAGTTTCTGCGTTGCTTGGACGTATGCCATCAGCGGTAGGTTATCAGCCAACACTACAGACAGAAATGGGTGCACTACAGGAACGTATTACTTCTACAAAGAATGGTTCTATTACTTCTGTTCAGGCGGTGTATGTGCCGGCAGATGACTTGACAGACCCTGCACCTGCAACAACGTTTGCCCATTTGGATGCAACAACAGTTCTTTCCCGTTCTATTGTAGAACTTGGTATTTATCCGGCAGTAGATCCCTTGGAGTCTACTTCACGTATTTTGGATCCTAGAATTGTGGGTGAAGAACATTATAAGGTGGCGCGTGGGGTACAGGAAATTCTTCAGAAGTATAAAGAATTGCAGGATATCATTGCAATTCTTGGTATGGACGAACTTTCAGAAGATGATAAGCTGGTAGTATCCAGAGCAAGAAAGGTTCAGAGATTTTTATCTCAGCCATTCCACGTTGCAGAGCAGTTTACGGGAACAGAAGGTAAATATGTACCGGTATCTGAAACAATTCAGGGATTTAAAGAAATTCTGGAAGGTAAATATGATGAAATTCCGGAAAGCTATTTCTTAAATGCAGGAAACATTGATGATGTACTCGCCCGTGTGAAGTAAGGGGTGATAAAATGGCAGAATTGATGAAATTGCAGGTGATTTGTCCTGACAGAATATTTTATGAAGGTGAAGTGTCCATGGTAGAGTTAAATACGACAGAGGGAGAAATGGGTATATATCCAAGACATATTCCACTTACGAGTATTTTATCACCGGGGATTTTGACCATAACAGAAGAAGGCGAGTTGAAAAATGCTGCTTTACATTCTGGGTTTGTGCAGATTCTTCCAGAAAAAGTTACTGTCATGGCCGAAGCGGCAGAATGGCCTGATGAAATTGATTTAGACAGAGCAGAAGCAGCGAAAGAAAGAGCTGAGGAAAGAATCAAGGCAAAAGATGCAAAAACAGATATAGCTAGGGCAGAAACAGCTTTGCATAGAGCCATTGCCCGAATTAATGTAATAAAACATTAAAATCGACTATGTAGAATAATTACCATTATATGTATAAAAGACCTTTTATCTGGTAATACTTGGAACAAGTAAAAAGATAGGAGGTCTTTTTTGATGAAAAAATTAATAACAGCATTGGCTGTTGTTTTATGGATTGGAGCTATTGTTCAGGGTATTGGTATACTGGGAGGTAAAAAAGAAGCAGAGGTGATACAGGCATTTCATAGCATGAGTATGATGCAGGAAAATAGCAAGGTGCAGTCGTATGGAAGATATTATGGCGATTATCTGACCGTGGAAGAACAGAAGTTTTTGTTGAAAACTATGGCAGAAGCTCTCGGAATTGTGGATAATTACACTTTAGAAGAGAGCAATGACCAGTATGGAAGAAAAGTGACTCTTTTTCTGGATGGGGCTAAGGCAGATACCTTACTGCAATTTATTACCGAGGAAAAAGAGGCAGAAGAGGGTTCTGCTATGGAAGTAAAGCAGTTTTTAAAAGTGGAGCTTCAAATTGAAAATTCTATCGAAAGTGCTTTTTATTACGAGGATGCGGTGAAAACACTTATGAATCGTTATTCTAATGCACCACAGACAGTGATTAATATTAATGGACAGTATCAGGGAAAGTTCACTACAGAACAAAAAGATGCTCTTTCTATGGAATTGTTAGAAAGACTTAAGGCAGATGTGGTAGTGGAACACAGGGAAAACGAGTATGTGGTCTATGCCTATACCCCGCTGATTGAGGAGTATAAAAAGGTGGGAAAGGATAAGATTAATCTTACCATAGCAGTTGTATACAACGAACAGGCAGATGTGACAGAGGTTTTTTTAGCGACCCCGTTGTTGAATGAGGATTTCTAGCCAAAAAAGCTTAGAAGGAGCTTTTGATACTGTAATTTTAAAAAGTAAAAAATAGAATTTACGGTTGCTAAATCAAGGCAAAAAGTCGAAATAAAATATAAGCTGTTTTACCAGGAAAGGTAAAATTTTATAAATAAATAGGAAACATTTCTTTGAGTTGGTGAATCATAATAGTATAGAGATAATGTAGGTAAATTATGAAAGCATGGGGGGCTTGATTATTATGGGATGAAATATGTAAAATGGGTATTTGCAATTTTAATTGTGCTGATTCTGGGATATTTTATATTTGGGGAAATATTTTTGGAATCGGATATTACACAGGGAGAATATCGGTGTGAGGAATATTCAGGCGAATGGTTCTGGATAAAAGAAGATGGTTCTAAAACGGTCATTGAAATTCCGGGAAAATACAAAATCAAGAGAAATGAATTAATGACGGTGGAAACTGTGCTTCCGGAGGAGATACCTCATAATTCGTACTTATGTTTTCGCAGTGCCAAACAGGAAATGAAAATATATGTAGATGGAAATTTAAGGCGGCAATATTCAACAAAGGATACCAGACTGTTTGGCAGGATAAGTGCAGTTGCATATGTTTTCATGGAACTCGTACCGGAAGATGCGGGAAAAACACTTACCTTAGAAGTACAGACAGATTCTTCTTATTCCGGTATGTTCTATACTGTTTATTACGGAAATAGAATAGGCGTATGGAATTACTTTTTCCGACAGTATGGAGTAGAAGTGATTGTTGCTTTCTTTGCACTTATCTTGGGAATTGTCAGTATTGCGGCAGGCACAATACTAAGGGTGTATTATCATAAAGAAATAGTGTTGGAATATCTTGGCTGGGGCGTATTTATTGCGGCTATCTGGCTGATTTCTAATTCTATTTTTCGTCAATTAATTTCGCCAAATCTTTCTGTTATTAATGATATGGCATTTTTGGCACTGATGATACTGCCTTTGCCATTAACTATATACATGAATGGAATTCAGAAACAGCGTTATCAGAAACTATATGAAATTGCATGTAATATAGTAATCATTGATTTTGCAATCTGCACCTTTTTGCATGCTACAAAATTGGTAGATTATACAGATACTGTTTATTACATGGCACTGGTAGATTCTTTGTCAATTGTTAGTATGGGAGTTACAATTGCAATTGATATATGGAAGGGATATGTAAGAGAATACTTGTGGGTTGCGTTGGGAATTCTGGCATCGGTAGCAGCTGCATTTATTCAGATGGTTATGTACTTCCGAAAGGTCACAACGTTTAGTGGAGCAATTTTGGCATTAGGTCTGATTCTTTTATTGCTATTTGCGGTAGTAAATACAATTCATGAAATACTGCAAATGGAAGGAGAAAAGCAAAGGGCACTTTTATCCAATGAATCAAAGGGTAAATTCCTTGCAAATATGTCCCATGAGATTCGTACTCCGATAAATGCGGTACTTGGCATGAATGCCATGATATTAAGGGAAAGTACAGAGAGAAAAATAAAGGAATATGCATTAGATATCCAAAATGCCGGACAGAGCCTTTTGTCACTGATTAATGATATTCTGGATTTCTCTAAAATTGAGTCGGGAAAAATGGAATTGATTCCGGTGGAATACGATTTTAGCAGTATGATACATGATATTGTCAATATGATTTCCATGAAGGCAGAAGCGAAAGGTCTGACATTGGATTTGCATGTAGATGAAAATCTTCCATCACGCTTAAAAGGGGATGATGTCCGTATCCGGCAGATTCTTGTCAATCTGCTGAATAATGGAGTGAAATATACAGAAAAAGGTGGAGTAACACTGAGTGTCAGCGGCGAAGTGGGAGAAAATAGTGTTATTTTAAACATTGAGGTAGAAGATAGCGGAATTGGAATTAAAGAAGAGGATATTGAAAAACTGTTTAAAGAGTTCGAACGAATTGAGGAGGAACGAAACCGCAATGTGGAAGGTACCGGTTTGGGTATGAGTATAGCGGTACAGTTATTAGAATTGATGGGAAGTAAACTTCAGGTAGAAAGTGTCTATGGAAAGGGCACTAAGTTTTTCTTTCAACTAGAACAGCAAATTGTGGATGCGGAACCGATTGGAAATTTAGAAAAGCGAATTCGTGAGCAGGCAGTAGGGTATTCTTATCATGTAACCTTTACGGCACCAAAGGCTCATATTCTCGTGGTAGATGATAATTCTATTAACCGAAAAGTTTTTGTAAATCTTTTAAAAGAAACAAAGGTAAACATTGACGAGGCATCTGGTGGACAGGAATGTTTGGAAAAGATTCGTGAAAGAAGATATGATTTAATTTTTCTGGATCACATGATGCCAGAGATGGATGGTGTGGAAACATTGCATCATATGAAGGAAGAAACAGACCACCTTTGTTGTGATACTCCGGTAATTGCTTTAACAGCAAATGCTATAGCCGGGGCAAGAGAAATGTACTTAGCAGAGGGCTTTGATGGCTTTGTGTCTAAGCCAATCAATCCAGAAAAGTTGGAAAAGCTTTTAGTGAGTGAACTGCCAAAAGATATTGTTGTATACGAGAAAATGGAAGTAATGCAAAATATACAGGAAGAAAGCACAGAATTTCCTAATGTTGATGGAATTGACTGGGAATATGCATTGTTGCACACAAAAGATAAAAAGGTATTGCAGGCTACCATCAATGACTACTACCATTTGATAGAAGTGGAAGCGGAGGAATTAGAGAACTTTTGGAAGCAAATAGTAGAAGAAGTACAAGGTGACAAGGTCAGAGAAGCAATGAAACAGTATAGGATTAAGGTACATTCCATGAAAAGTTCTGCCGCCATGATTGGTGCAATGAGCGTAAGCGGAATTGCTAAAATGTTAGAGTATGCTGCCAGAGACGAGCGGAGGGACATTATAGTTAATGTGACACCTGCGTTTTTAGAACAATGGAGAAGCTATAAGGAGCTGTTGAAGCCTTGTGTTGTAGAGGAAAGTGCTGATACGGAAAAGATAAAACCCGACAATGAGATGCTGGAAGAATTTCTGACATTGTTGGAAAACGCTATAGAAGATATGGATATTGATACAGCAGATGAAATTATGGAGCAGATAATGCGGTTTCAATACTCTGATAATGTTGAGCCAATTGTAAAACAACTTGGGGTAGCAGTTACTAATATTGATAGTGAGCAGGTTGCAGACTGTGTTCAAAAAATAAGAATACATATGGAGGAATTGGTATGAAAAAGATACTTTTAATTGGAAAATTAAATGAAATTGTCCGAAGCTTAAATGAATGTCTTATGGATGATTTTCAAATCCAGTTATGCTCAGAACAACTAGAAAGCATAAAAGGAATGTATAAAATTATTAAGCCGGATTTGGTAATTGTAAGTCAGATTGGAGTAGAAGAAGTTGATGTGGTTATTTTAGAGTGGTTGCAAAAACAGACCTCCAACACGCCGATATTGTTTATTGCCATTTGGGAAAAATGGAATCAATACAAAGCTTATTGTGAAAGTGATAAATTTGATAAATTATTCCGTCCTGTTGGAAAAGAGGAATTAGTCGAAAAATGTTATCATATGCTAAGCCTTAATCATCCAAACTCTTATGCAGCAAGGGTGCAGGAACCAAAAAAAATTTTGATTGTAGACGATAGTCCTTTATTGCTTAGAAATATGAAATCTATTTTAGAGGAAAGGTATACGGTATTTCTTGCAACCTCCGGTGAGCAGGCACTTAAATTTGTTCCAAATAAACAGCCTGATTTAATCCTGTTAGATTATGAAATGCCCGGATGGGATGGTAAAAAAACCTATGAAATGCTAAAGTCAGAGGACGATACAAAAGATATTCCTGTTATATTTTTAACAAGCATGGCAGACAGAGAACATATATATTCCGCACTGAAAACACGGCCCGCCGGTTACATTTTGAAACCACCGGACAGAGACAGATTAGTTGAGTCTATTGAACAGGCATTAAATAATTATTGTGGATAAATGTAATCACAAATCCCAAATGAACTGCATATATTAATACTGTAATTTTGAATGAAGCATGGAGGCAGTATGGAATATAAAAGCAGCGGGGAAGTAAGGAAAAGAGGAATTTACAGTGCCAACGTAACATCGCCAATGGGAGGACAGCCGCAAAGAATGACGGATCAGCAGGGCTCAATGATGTCTGGAAATCAAGGTCAGATGATGCCAGGAGGACAGCCGCAGATGATGCCGGGAGGACACCCGCAAATGATGCCGGGAGGACAGCCACAAATGATGCCGGGAGGACAGTCACAGATGATGCCCTGGAATCAAGGTCAGATGATGCCCTGGAATCAGGGACAAATGATGCCGGGTGGAAACTGTCCTATGATGATGCCAGGACAACGCCGTCCTATGATCTATCCTCCGAATATGGTTATGCCGTATTATTATGGTGATACATTGCAAGGAATGGAGATATGGAATGAAAGTGACGTGACAGAGGAGGCTCTGGATAAGGAGCTGGAATTAGTTATGGAAATGTATCCTTCCAGTGCGAAAGAAATTCAGAAAAAGGTGACAGAAGTCTGTGATTCTTTGGATTATGATGGAAGCATTCTATATGACGAATATCCGGATAAATTTGTGCTTAGCAGGTACTGTGATAAAATATATGAAGATATGGAGGCTTCTCAGGTAGAAATGGCATCGGAAAATAAGGATTCACAAGATGTCAGTTCTATGGCAAGACCAGGTGGAGACAGAAGACCTCCATGTAGAGATTGTAGACCAAATGACGGAAGAAGAGATTTAATTGATGTGTTATTCTTCAATGAAATCTTTCGCAGAAGATGTCGTAGAGGCAGATGCCAGCGGTGGTAAATAAAATGTATATGCAAGCTCCCGGTAAACTAGTTTACCGGGAGTTTTTTATGTGAAAAATAAAAAAATATATTTTAATACGAATATCTATTCTATAAAAATAAAAATGCAAATTTTTGTAAAAGTCGCTATGGCAATTTGCGTAATATTTTACAATTTTTTTACCGGTAAACGATAGTTGGGAGAAAAAAGGAATGCTATACTTGAACGATAAGAAGAAAGGTAAAAGAGGAATTGTGTAAAATGAAAAATCAAAAAAACAGTAGAAAAAAAGAAAATAACCAAGTACAAAAAAATATCAAAATATTGGATTTCTTAAAACATAGAAAGCGGGAAACGGTTCTTATTCTTATACTTCTTATTTTTATGGTCGTAGTATCGGTTTGGAGCATAAAGGTGCAAAGTGATTATGAACACTATAATAATGAAAATGTTAGTTATGTTAAAGCAAAAGTGATAGCAACTGACAATACAGAACTAGAGCCGGATCCTATTGACAGAAGCAGATATCATGGTGTTCAATATGTCAAAGTTCAAATTCTTGAAGGAAATCTTAAAGGAACGGAAGTGGATATAGAGAATTATCTCATGTCATATGTGAATGTTTATGTAAAGCCGGGAATGAAAGTAGTTGTGTCTGTGGATCAGCCAGAAGGGGCAGAGCCTTATTGTTTGATTTATAATTATTATCGGTCACCTTATATTTATGTGATGATAATACTATTTGCCGGCTTGATGATATGGATTGGTGCAGCTAAAGGTATGCGAGCTTTTCTTGGACTTGGCTTTTGTTTATTTACAGTAATGATGCTGATGTTACCAATGATTTATCAGGGATATTCGCCAGTTTGGGCATCGGTTTTGACGGTAATCATTACTACGACAGCCTCTTTATTATTATTAAATGGTATTAGTAAGAAAACTATGGCTGCAGTAATCTCTACGGCTGCCGGTGTAATAATTGCGGGAATTATTTTTGCAATTATGTCACTGATATTTAAGGTGTCTGGTTATAATATGGATCAGACAGAATATATGGTGCTGGTGGCACAGAACACTAGTCTGAAAGTTGGCGAGGTGTTATTTGCAGGAATATTAATATCTGCCTTGGGGGCTGTAATGGATGTGGGAATGTCCATTTCGTCGGCAATTTTTGAACTTTATGAAGCCAATCCTAAGATGAAACAAAGTCAGCTTGTAAAATCGGGCTTGAATATCGGAAAAGATATGGTCGGGACGATGAGTAACACTCTGATTTTGGCCTTTGTAGGAAGCTGCATTGGTGAAATGATTGTTTTAACATCTTATGGTATTAAGTATAATCAGTTTATAAATTCAGATTTTATTGCAGTAGAAATCAGTCAGGGACTCTCGGGAACAATGGCGGTTATTCTTACTGTGCCGGTAGCATCTTTTGTGGCAGCTTATTTCTGTCATAAAAATTAACTAATATTTTACGGGAAGTATGCTTTTGATTTAAATATCAAAAAGTATACTTCTTTTGCGTATTGTAGAGAAGCTACGAATAGAAAACAAAAAACAAAAAGGAGAAAAAAGTATGAACCTAACAAAAATGAAACGTTTTTTTGCGGTGGTTATGACCTGCACATGTGTATGCACCGGTTTTGGTAGCATTTCAGTACAGGCATCGCAGATGACAGAGACACAGCAGGAAGATGAGAGCAGTATAACAGTAAATATGGCTCAAGCAGACAATAGTACGGATAATACAAATGAAGAGCCGGAAGAAACAGAGGCAGAAGAAAGTACGAAAACGGATAGCAGTGCAGAGGAAGGAAAAGTAACCTTTGGTGTTGTATCGGATACGCATGTTACTGCTTCAAAATCTACAGAAAAGGAAAGACTTGCAAAGGCTTTTCAGAGATTTAGCAGTCTGGGACTAGACAGGATGGTAGTGGTGGGAGACCTTACAGATTATGGTTCGACATCAGAATATGAAACATGGAAATCCATCAAAGATGAAAATCTTACTATTCCGTTGATTGCATCTATGGGTAATCATGAAGGAAACAGTGCAGCAGGTTTTGAAGAAGCTACAGGAAATATACCAAACAATAATCAAGTTGTAAACGGTTATCATTTTATCACCTTAAGTCCGGGTTCTGGTTCACTAGATGAAAGCACAGGTCGTGGTTCTGCGCAGGGCGGTGGCAATTATACCTATACATTGGATTGGTTAAAGAAGCAGTTAGATGCAGCAGTGGCAGAAGATCCGCAAAAACCGATTTTTGTATTTTTCCATCATCCAATAAAGAATACATTTTATGTATCTCATGAGTGGTATGGTTCTGGACTGGATGAAATCTTTAAGGATTATCCTCAGGTTGTATCATTTTCAGGTCATATTCATTCACCAAATAATAATCCTACAAGTATCTGGCAGGATGGCGGTTATACAGCAATTAACACAGTAACATTATCCTATATGGAACTGGAAACGGGTATGATTTATGGTTCCATTCCTCCAAATGCAAACAATGTTGCTCAGGGGCTTGAAGTTACAGTAGATGGTAGTGCTGTTACGATTAAAAATTATGATTTTATTGCAGATGAATATCTTGATCAGACATGGACATTTGACGTGACAAAAGAACTTCCATACACAGAAGAGCGTAAGGCAGGAGCTGTTGCACCGAAGTTTGATGATACAGATAAAATTGAATTGAGTAATGTTACAGAAGACTCTGTAAATATTGAATTTGATCAGGCATCTGTTCCTGAAAATAATGTAGGTGACATTGTTCATTCTTATAAATACGATTTTATCGATACGACTACAAGTGAAGTTGTAAAAACCTTTAAAACGTGGTCGGAATATTATTTTATACCGATGCCTGAAAAGATTACACAGTTAGCAACAGATTTAAAAGCAGGTACGGAATATGAATTAAGAATTTATGCAATAGATGCCTATGGTTTAACCTCTGAAAACTATTTATCAAAGATATTTAAGACACTAGGAGAAGACGACTCAGCATTGACATTCGATGATATGACATCAGGAATTCCCACAGCAGATCTTTTGGACGTGGATTTTTCAGAAGGTGTGATTTCCGACCATTCTGCACAAAAACATAGCTTCTATGGCAGTGACGGAAGCAATATTGTAATGAATGATATTCTTGGCAAGTACACAGCAAAGTTTAAAGGGAATGCTTCAGAAGCTTTCTGCACAGACTGGACAAGTAGTCAGTATGAAAAAACAAACGATGGTTTTACGATGGAAAGTGTAGTGTATGTAGATAAATTTAACCAGAGTTATGTAAACTTTTTTGGAAATATGCAAAGTGCGGGTATAGGGTTTGAAATTTATCCAAATAGTGATGATGCCACAAAGGCAGATGTATCTGCCTGGGTACATATTAATGGAAAGTATCAGGTTCCAAAGGCAATGGCAGCTATTGAATTTAATACATGGAATCATATGGCAGTAAGCTATAATGGAAGTAAGGTGGTACTTTATGTAAATGGTGAAAAGGTTGCTTCTGTTGCTGCAAGTGGCGTAGTAACAACACCAGCAGAGGAAGTGCAGTATTATGTGATTGGTGGTGACAGTAGCTATAATGGTGTAGAAGCACCACTTTCCGGTGAAATTGCAACAGCAAGAATGTACAGTGAAGCGCTGAGCGGAAAACAAATTAACATGCTTGCAAATCGCGACTTGAAATCTTTGGATACGCAAAAACCAATCATTCAGAAAGAAAGCGATGCAGCAAAAACTGCAAAACAGAATAAAGCGTATACAGTTCCAGCAGCAAAAGCTGCAGATAACAGCACGATAGTAAGGTTGAAGGCAGAAATTATAGACAGTAATAATCAGGTTGTATATACAGCCGGAGGCGACAGTAATTCTATAAAAACAGGTACCTTTACGGCAAAAAAGGCGGGTTCTTATAAACTGATTTACACAGCGGTGGATGCAGCAGGAAACAGTACTACAGATGAAACAGTAATTGTAGTTGAAGCATCAGAAGAAGCAGAGCCAACAATTACTGTGACTCGGCCACAGAAAAAGGTACAAAACATTACAGCAAAAGATATTACAAAAACTTATGGTACAAAAGCGTTTAGTATAGGTGCAAAAACAAATGGTGATGGAAAGTTAACTTATATATCAGGTGATAAAAAGGTAGCAACAGTATCTGAGAATGGCAAGGTTACCATCAAGGGCTGCGGAAAAACAACTATAACCATGAAAGCAGCAGCAACCAAAGAGTACAAAGCGGCAGAAAAGAAGATAACCTTAACGGTAAAGCCACAAAAGCAGAAGATATCTTTTGTAAAGTCAGCCAAAGCAGGAGCAGTAACTGTAAAGTGGAAAAAGGATACGAAAGCCAGCGGCTATGTTCTTCAATATTCTACAGATAAGAATTTCAAGAAGAATGTAAAAAGTAAAACAATTTCCAACAACAAGACAACTTCTGCAAAAGTAGCAAAATTAACAGTAGGCAAAAAATATTATGCAAGAGTTTGCTCTTACAAAAAAGCTTCTGGAACTAAGCTTAAGGGAAGCTACAGTGCGGTTAAATCAGTGCAGGTACGCTAAAGAGTTTTCAGAAATTCTGAAGAGCCGTATATGAAATCCGTACATACGATTTCCCGGGAGGGGCGAGAAGATAATTCTCCCTCTCCCTTTTTGTTAAAACTTATAAAATCTTATTTTTTAATTTTCGTTTTAGAGCTTACCCCCTTTGTCTTTAACCACTTCTTATAGCTTGTTAATTTACTCTTTGGCACCTTAATTGTTGCCTTAGAGTAAATACCTTTCAATGCCTTACTTCCTACCTTTCCTGCGGACAATTTGGTAGTCTTAATGGTAATGGTCTTTAATTTCTTACAGCCATAGAATGCCTGTTTACCAATCCTGTTAACCTTTGAGGGAATCGTTACTTTTTTAAGTGTGGTACATTTATAAAATGCCCTGTCACCAATGGTTGTTACATTACCTCCCATGCGGACTGTTGTCAACTTTTTACAGCCGGAAAATGCATTTGCTCCGATAGAAGTTACATTCTTTCCCAATGTAACCTTTGTAAGCTTCTTGCAACCGGAAAATGCCTTATCGGCTATGGCAGTTACCTTATATTTAAAACCATTTATGGTCACAGTTGCCGGAATTGTAACCGTCTTTACATTCTTATCATTAGGTACGTTATATGCCACCTCGTTCTTTGTTATATCTGTCACTTTATATTTTGCATTGCTCTTACTATCCTTAACCACTTCGCCCTTCTTTGGCGTTTTTGGTTTACTCTTTGGGATGACCTCGGTCTTTTCCTTGCTGCATTTCTTACATGTATAGGTTATGATTCCCGTTGCAGTTTCTGTGGCTTCTTTTGTTATCTTTCCTTTATCCCAAGTATGTCCGGCAGCATCGACCTCGTTTACTTCCATGATTTGATTACACTTCTTGCACTTATATGTAACAGCTCCTTTCTTTTCACAGGTTGGTTCTACTTTTGTACCTTCATCTTTTACATGTGTTACTGTAATAGTTAAATCAATATTTTCAACTATATTATAATTTGTTGTGTCCTCTGGCACATAGTTCGCTTTCTTTGTAACCTTGTATCCATTTTCTTTGGAGCCGGCTTCTAATATATCATCTGTATCAGCCCACTCAAATCCGGTTCCGCTCAATGATACAGTAGAAAGCTTATCCCCACATTTGGCCCTCAGTTCTGCCGGCTTCGTATAGGTTGGATTTACCTTTGAGATAGTAAACTCGACTGGTTCTGATACAGCTTCCGTATATTTCATATCTGCCGCTACTCTTACACGAACAAGATAGCTTCCTGCATCGCTTGGTGGTACGGTTGAATATTCGGTATCAGTAATCTTCTTATATTCAAAGCTCACATTTGTATTTCCTGTTCCTGTTTCGTTTGATGTTGTAAATGTTGGAGTCTGCACTGGCAAACCATTCCAACTCTTTGATAACTCGGCTGTTGTAGAGGTAATCGTCGCCGTACCGTGGGAAAGTCCTTCTGCAATAACCACTTTTATTCGTAATTCAGCAGAGGTGTAATTTGTTTCTCCATTCACAGCATCGGTTGTAACCACTAATGTATAGATACCAATTGCAGACGGAACACTTGATTCGAGCACATCATCACCTTCCGTTGGTAAAGTTTCCGCCTGTGTTACATCACCTTTGAACCATTTAAAGACTGGTGTTGCGTTGCTATTGATGATAAAGTTGACTGCCGTTGGCGCTGGGAATTTACTTCCATATACGACCTGTGTTGGATAATCCTTATTTTGAATCACACCTTTGTGAATACCACAAGTTACACAAATCCCTTCAGCTGAAAATTGATGTTCCTTTGTTGGGGGAATTGAAGTTTCGTTCTTAACAGCTTCACACACACTACAATGAATTGATTTTTTACCTTTCGTATTACAGGTTGGCTTGCTATCCTCGGTATAAACTGTTTCCCAAAGGTGTTCAATCACACTGGAACCATCATCGTAATAAAGAATTTCGTCCTGATAAAGCTTCTTATGGTAAGTTTCCCAATTATCGTTCATGATAAAGCCTAGTTTTGACTTACAATATTCATCAGCTGTTTTGGGAAGATTGGCAAGTGGCGTTCCACAAGGAATAGAAGAACACAGTTCTGTGTTGTACCACTCTTTTTGATTGAGTGTCTCATACACCTTTAGGCGTATCTGCCAAACCATATCTTTCATTGTTTTATGTACAGTTAATCCCGCCTGCCCATTATCTCTTTTTTGCAGATAGATATCTCCATAGATTCCAGCAATGCTATCTACCTCCATACTTCCAGCTTTTTCGAGGTAAACAGAAGAGCCATACATATATAATGTACCGATGTTTGAAAGCTTTCCTTTCACCAGTAGAGAGGAATTATCATATACATTATCCCATAATAAATTTCCATCTTCCTCCGTGATAGTTTTGTTCTGATTCACATAAAGAGCTTTTGCCCTGTTTATATTAGTATCAAGAATCAGATTTTTGCCACAAATAAGTTCTATTCCTTCTGCTGTCAGATTTTCTCCAGAAAGCGTCATATGTTCGAGTATTATCTTATAACTGTCTCCTACAAGGTTCACATCTTTTGCTAATAACTGTGTATTCACCGCCAAAACAATATCCGACTGCAAGGTAAGTTTGGAGGCTTCAATAGATAAAGCATAATTATTCTGTTCTTTGTTACATATTCTGACTTGAGAAAGTGAACTTTTCCCTGGAAGTGCATCAAGCACTGTATTTCTTTCCAGAAAAATCTGTAAATAACCAGTTTTTCCTTCTAACACTTCGTTCAAATCGGATACGTTTTTAAATGTTCCCAAATCCTCTAATATATTTGAATATTGTTCATCAGAATACAATACAGCCGTTATACACTCTGTTTCCTGAAAGATTGGATATAGTATAACCTCGCCGGAGGACTGCTTGACATATTTTGAACCAGTTTTATAAATGGTTCCTTGTCCGTCTTTTTCCTCAGACCAGCCCAGAAAGCTTTTATTCCCTATATATTTTATTGGACATTCCGGAAGAAATACAAATGCTCCCTTTTGTACAGAAACACTATAACTGTCCTCTTCCAGAGCATAAGTAATGTATCCTGCTGGATCCTCTAAAGTAATGGTTATGTCCGTATTTTTTGCACCTATCTCTATATTCTGCTGATATATCTTATCTCCAACCGTGATATTGGCTGTATAAGTTCCGGAGGATAATGGCTCTGTTGTGATAGTTGTCTTTCCGTTTACATCTGCTGTAAAAGAACTATTCCACTCATTCATTACCAAATCGTTATATGCTTCTCCTAAGGGAGATATCTTATTATTAAGATAAGTCCAACCAATTTGTCCATGAGGATATGATGTTGAATGAAATCCTTTGGAATTTTCATGCGCATAAACAGCAGTTAAAATATAATAAGCATAATCATATGCAAATTCCTCTTCTGCCTTCGAAAGAAATCCTGTTGTACGATATCCCGGGTTATCCTCTCCATACTGGGAAATATTATCGCCTTGCTCAGAATACGGATGATTCAGCCAATAACAAAATTCTGTAACTAAGGTTTTCTCTCCGACAGCTTCTGTTTCATCCAACATCTCCCACACTTCTTGAGGGGAAGTAGAGTAACCAAACCAGCTTGAAAACTGGGAGCCAAACAGTCGGATAAGAACCTTATTACCAGGATAAGTTTCTGGTTTTCCCAAAGCTTGTATCAGTTCCAAATTATAATCATAATGTCCCTCGGCATCTAATGTATAACCCTTAAATACCGCATCGTTGTAATACAGTGTGAGCGTATCAGAGGTATATCCGCAATCCGGCGTAATTGTGCTATCCCATGCTGCCTGTGCTGTTTCAGCCCATTGGGCAATTAATTTTGCTGTTTCGGTGGCAGGGGTAATGTCCATTTCCTTCAAATAACTGACCAAAGCCTTCAGCTTTTCATTATTTGTGCCATTTATGACACCTTTTTCGGTTAAAACATCTGCAATCGTTTCTTTTGAAATACCAGTTCCATCACTACCATATATTAATTTAAAGAAATCTGTACTATAGAAAGCTTCGTTTACAACAGCCCATACCTTGACCACACCTGCATATTCTTTCACCTCTTCGGTAATGTGTTCTTTAATCATCTGATGAAAGCCTTCCGGCGTATAATCGTCAGAAAAAATATAGTTAACAATGGAATCATACATCGTGGTACTGGCTGAATTATAGCGCATGCTTCCAAAGGCAGGATAAATAATTGGTTGAGCAACTCTTGTAATCCCGTTTTCTTCCAGTAATTTGGTACCATCCTTTATAAAGGTTGTATTTCCAGAAGACGAAGTTTCAAAATTATACTCTCCCTGATGGGAAGGATCGTAGCTTTCCCAACCGAAAGCATCGTATTCGATCAATACATTTCCTTTCAGTTCCTCATTTGAATTTTCCCAATAGCTCAATTTTCCATCATCATTCAGCATAACACCATGGTTGCCATGACCAAACAGATAATCATAATCTGATAATTTCAACTCCACCCGGTCTACCTCTACTGCAGTTCCATTTTCATCCACAAAATGCAGTTGGGGAGCTTGCGTTCTGTTCTTTGCAATCATTGCAAGTGCCTGTTGATACCACTCACTGTTTCTATGCCGCCATGAGAAATTATAAGTACCATTTTTCTCATCTATTTCCCCCTGAGTCATGTCTTCTTTTGTAGCATCAAATTCAATGGATACGGTTCCGGCATTTTCTACCAGCTTTGTCGCATTACATTCCGAATCAAAGGTAACGCTTCCTGACTCGTTGCACTCATACTTTTGGCAAGCCAGACTGCCGTAAGCATAACGCTTGATTATTACCGGGCATTGAATCATCAGATGATTTATGGAACAATCACCTTTTATCACTAACTCAACGGTATCCTGCGCATCATTTCCTGTTATGCACATAGTTCCATCAAAGGAAAAATCGGTTAATTTAATCTGGTTGCCCTCCACTTGATAAAACTCATCTCCCGGCAGTTCTCCGGTAATTTGAGTCAGATTGTAAAGACTATCACTTTCCTGCTTTGTATTGTACTGAACTGAAATGGTAGCACAAAAATATCCTTGCTCTATCTCCTCTGCGTTAAAGGATACGGTATTGTCTGTACATAGCTGTGTATTACTTTCACATTTTGTAATTTCATATTTTCCATCGAAAGACGAAAATGGAATTATTGTTCCGTCATCTGTAATAATCCGGGCATTCTCTATAATGACGGTAACCGGATCCGCTGCATCTGCATTTATCTTTTGAATTCCGATAAAATGGTTTGAAAACGCAGTATCCCCGGAAAGGTCCTCCGGTTTATACATAGCCCACTTTACATTTTTTTTCTCGCCACCATATATTTGCTGGGAATCAGACCAGCCATTACAATTAGTTCCAAATGGAACATATTGTAAGGATACCCCCCGTTCGTCAGATTTGAAAAAAGGCTGTGCAGCCGAAACAGTCTCCTTTGGTATAGATATGACCATGAGACAGCAAAATAATAGTACTATTGTCCGAAAATATTTGTCTGTTTTCATCGTGATCCCCCCATTAAGTTGATATATACATTGTACCATGAAATGGAAATATCGTCTAATTATTCAGAAGCTATCTTACTTATATTGCTGGAGTTTCTTAGGGCGAGGACAAGGAGAAGTTATGGAAAATTAAAAAATTAAGCAAATTTTTAGTTGAGCTTTTCCCCTAAAGGAATTAAGATATATATAAGAGTGAATTTAGGAGAGAAAACATGGAACTATCAGAATTGTTAAATAGCGCATTGACCAGTGAATTATCCGGCATTACCATCAGTAATGTAAGGAACAATGAACTTGGAGAAAAAATAAAAATCCGTCCGGTCTTGTTAAAGCAGCAGTTAAGATTTCAGGTGACTTTTTACCGGGGAACAAAAGTGATACACAAAAATTATGAAAAAAGAGAGTTATTAACGGATATTCCGTTATGGCTTAGTGAATACTTTAAGCAGATGCAGGTAGAATATGCAGACATGCAGGCAAGTGTCTTGGTAAGCAAAAAAGGGAAAATTACTATGAAACAAAAGAAGACAGGATGTAAAAAAGCTGCAGTATTGGAGCATAATCGAAAGAAAAAGTATATTTTGGAAGAAGGCACTGCGGTTCCGTTTCTGGTGGATTTAGGAGTTATGAACGAGAATGGAAAAATTGTTCATGCAAAATACGATAAATTTAAGCAGATTAACCGTTATTTAGAATTTGTAGAGGACATCTTAGAGCAGCTTCCCAAAGACAGAGAAATCACCATTGTAGATTTTGGCTGTGGGAAATCATATCTCACCTTTGCTTTATACTATTTTTTGCGAAAGTTGAATGGGTATGAGGTGTCTATTATCGGGCTTGACTTAAAGGAAGATGTAATTGAGCACTGTAATAAGCTTAGTAAGAAGTATGGATATCAGGATAAACTAAAGTTTTATGTAGGTGATATTGCAGGTTATAACGAACTAACTTCGGTGGATATGGTAGTTACACTGCATGCCTGTGATACAGCAACGGATTATGCTCTGGAGAAAGCTGTAAGTTGGGGGGCAGAAGTCATTTTGTCCGTTCCATGTTGTCAGCATGAGGTCAACAGGCAATTAGAGAATGATATGTTATCACCGATTCTGAAGTATGGATTACTCAAAGAAAGAATGGCTGCATTATTAACAGACGGTATTCGTGCACAACTTTTAGAAGAACAGGGGTATCAGGTGCAGGTGATGGAATTTATCGATATGGAGCACACACCGAAGAATATTTTGATTCGGGCTGTAAAAGATAAAAAGGCAGGCAAACTCAGAAATAAGCAGCTTGACAATTGTATGAAGGAACTTCATGTTCAGCCGATGTTAAGCACATTGCTAAAACGGTAAAGTGACGGATGGAGGTTATAGGATAGAATGAAGAAACATCTAGTGAAAATTGCAGTATTATTTACGGTGTTTGTACTTAGTATGGTGATTTTTAGTAAAATCATCAATCAGGGAAATACGGATATGACTGCAGAAATGGCAAATGCCACCTATCCGGTGATTACTACCGTTGTGGGAGGACACGAAGCAAATATACTGTATGGTTATGCAGATGAGATGCAGGCACAGTTTATGAGAGATACCATTACACCGCTGAACGAGGACCGCAAGCTTACAATTCAGATAAAGGAATCCCAAGTGGATATTCATGAAATTTCCTATGAGGTGAGAAGTCTTGATACGACAAGGTTAGTGGAAGATAATAAGGTGGAGAGCTTTACAAGTTCAGATAAAGGCATACAGGCAGAAATACCTATCAAGGATTTAATTGATAAGGGAACAGAATATATTCTGACCATTGTGCTCCATTGTGATGGAAAGCAGGAAATTCGTTATTATACAAGAATTGTATTGCCAGACAACGATTATGCAAAAGAAATTATTGAATTTTCGGAAACGCTACAGAAAAAAATATACAGCAGAGATAAAAGTGTTTCGGAAGATATTGTGAAATATTTAGAATCCAACAGCAGTGCAGACAATTCTACCTACGAATATGTAAATATTCATTCAAGTTACGACCAGGTTACCTGGGGAAATTTAAACGTCAAGATAGAATCTCAGGCAGTTCCACAAATTAAGGAATTATCTGATGCCATAGGAACGATTAATTATGATTATGTGGTTTCTATTGAAAATGAAAATGGTGGAAAAGATTACCTTAATGTGGAGGAGTATTATTATATCCGGTATACCTCGAACCGAATGTATCTGTTAGATTACGAACGGTTTGCAGGCGAAATATTTACACCGGTAAATGAGAGGTTTGATGAAAATAAAATTACTCTTGGTATTACGGAAAATGACATAGAGTATGAGGAGAACATGGATGGAACTATTGTGAGTTTTATTCAGGAAAACACTTTATGGCAGTATAATAATAATACAGACAGAATTATAAAAGTATTTGGATTCTACAATAGCAATGTTGCTGATGTGAGAGACTCCTATGATCAGTATAAGATAAAGATAGTAAATATGGACGAAAATGGAAACATGCAGTTTATGGTATGCGGTTATATGAACAGGGGGCGTCATGAGGGTGAAACCGGAATAGCAATGTACTACTATGACAGTGCTATTAATTGTATTGAAGAGGAAGTATTTTTGCCTAGTACGAAGCCGTACCAGTTGATAAAAGCGGATATCGATAATCTTATCTATGTGAGCAGAAACAACGAGATGTATATTTATCATGAGGAGAGTCTGTATAAAATCGATTTAGCACTTCATACGTATGAGGTAGTCGTGAGTGGGTTGACGGAGGGAACCTATACAGTGTCAGACGATAATAGTATGATTGCCTGGCAAAATGAGTTAGACAGGTATAACTCTCAAATAATCAATGTATTATCTTTACAGGATGGCAACAGGTATCAGGTAACGTCAAGTCAGCAGGAATGCATTGCACCGTTAGGATTTATGCAGCAGGATTTTATTTATGGAATTGCAGTAAAAGATGATATCAAATATGATGTAACCGGAGTTATGAGATTTCCGATGTATGCTATTTGCATTCGTAATGAAAAGGAAAAAGAAATTACCTACCAAAAGGATGGCATTTATATTATGGGAACAACGCTGAAAAATAATGTGATTCAGTTAGAACGCTATCAAAAGGCAGAAAATGGTTCCTATAAGGAAATAGAAAGCGATAGTATTATGAACAATGATTTTGTGGAGAATACGAATGTTACGCTTACAAAGAAGCAAACAGAGGATAAACAAAAAGAGGTTCAACTGCAGCTTGCATATGATATTTCGGAATCAAAACCAAAGCTTTTGACACCTAGAGAGGTGGTCTATGAGGAATCTAGAAATGTGGTAATTGATGATAATAAAAATATTGATGATGACAATTACTACTATGTATATGCTCGTTATGGAATGATGGGTGTTTATACCGATCCGGCAGAAGCGATTGAAATGGCGGATAATTACTCAGGTGTAGTATTGAATAAAAACCAAAACTACATTTGGGAAAAAATTAAGCGTCAGACAAGAACAAAAATTAATCAGACCTCTTCTATGGCAGCGGATTCAGGAAACAGTCTTGGCGTTTGCCTGACGCAGATGTTGACTGCAGCGGGCTATACAGTAGATGCCCAGCCATTATTACAGCAGGGTGAGCCACCGTTATCCATATTGAACAAATATGTGGAGGGCGATGTGTTGGATCTGACAGGTTTAAGCATTGATAATGTTTTATATTATGTCAGCAGAGGTTACCCGGTATTATGCGTATTAGGTGAAAATAAGGGAGTACTGATTGTTGGATATGATGAATTTAATGTACTGATTATGGATCCGGCAAATGGTACAGAAGCTTATAAAAAGGGATTGAATGACAGCCGCGAATATTTTGACGGCTTAGGAAATAATTTTATTAGTTTTGTAAATTAGGAGGTAGAACATGGACGCAAGAATTAAAAAACTGGCACAAAATTTAGTTACTTATTCCTGTAAAGTAAAGGAAGGCGAAAAAGTTTATATTAACTATATTGGACAGGAAACAGAGGATTTGGCAAGAGCTGTGGTAAAGGAAGTGTATCAGGCAAAGGGAAGACCGTTTGTGCATTATATTAGTAATGAAGTATTAAGAGAAGTATTACTTCATTGTGATGAAGAACAGTTAAAACTGATGGCAGAAATCGATGCATTAGAAATGTCCAAAATGGACTGTTATATTGGCATTCGTGGTGCAGACAACGTTTCAGAGCTTTCCGATGTACCAGAGGAGAAGATGAAGCTTTATAACCAGTTGTATCAGACGCCGGTACATCATGAAATCCGTGTGCCGAAGACAAGATGGGTGGTACTTCGTTATCCAAATCATGCAATGGCACAATTGGCTTGTACCAGTACGGAGGCCTTTGAAGACTTTTATTTTGAAGTATGTAATCTGGATTATTCCAAAATGAATGAAGCAATGAAATCACTTGTTGATTTAATGAATAAAACGGATAAAGTAAGAATGACAGGACCGGGAACAGATATCAGCTTTTCCATTAAGGGAATACCGGCGATTCCGTGTGCAGGAGAGTTGAATATTCCGGACGGCGAAGTGTACACAGCACCAGTAAGAGAATCTGTCAACGGAACAATTCAATACAACACACCATCTATTTATCAGGGATTCACCTTTGAAAATGTATGTCTGACGTTTGAAAATGGAAAAATTGTAAATGCAACAGCAAATGATACAAAACGAATTAATCAGGTGTTTGATATAGACGAAGGGGCAAGATATATTGGAGAGTTTGCAATTGGAGTAAATCCATACATTTTATCTCCTATGAAGGATATTTTATTTGATGAGAAAATTTGTGGTTCCATTCATTTTACACCAGGAAACTGTTATGATGAGGCACCAAACGGAAATACATCGGCTATCCATTGGGATTTGGTATGGATACAAAGACCGGAATACGGTGGAGGCGAGATTTACTTTGATGATGTATTGATTCGTAAAGATGGAAGATTCGTGATTCCGGAACTCGAATGCCTGAACCCGGAGAATTTGAAATAATACATTCATTATTAGTGGAGCGATATTTATAGATACAAGCCAGGATTATTGGTGAATAGGAACAAGAAAATAAGAACAAAAAGATAGAATCAGGGGGGCTGAAAAACAGCTCTTGCATTCTATCTTTTTTTGAATCATGAGGGGGTGTTTCCAATAGGTACAAATATAGAAATTAACAGAAAAAATCTGAAAAAACGGAAAGAAACATATATGAAATAGGTTTAGAAAACTAAATATTACATGTTTACAAAAGTAAACATATATAATATGATATATTTAGAAAGAGGTGGTAATTTAAATGATTTCATATAAAAAATTATTCTTGATAATGGAAGAGCAAGAAATCTCAAAAGAGAAATTGAAAAATGAAACGGGAATATCTTCTGCCACGATGGCTAAACTCTCAAAAAATGAAGAAGTGGCAATGTCAACAATTCAGAGTATATGTGATTTTTTTGATTGTCAGCCTGGTGATATATTGTCATACGAAAAAGAAATAGATAAAAATTCAATATTATTTAAACTTAGAGAAGAAAAGGAAATGAAACTCAAGGGTGGTTTATATCATCAAACACAAGTTAGATTATCATATAATTCAAATCATATGGAAGGCAGTAGACTGACAGAAGAGCAAACAAGAAGTATTTATGAAACAAAAACAATTGGTATAACACAAGGAAACGAAAAAATTGATGATATCATTGAAACAATAAATCATTTTAGATGTTTTGATTATATGTTATCTGTAGCAGATAAAGAATTATCAGAAGATATTTTAAAACGCATACATCAATTATTAAAAAGTGGAACAACAGATAGTGAAAAGGAATGGTTTGCTGTTGGGGATTATAAAAAGCGACCTAATATGATAGGCAATATGGTTGAAACAACGCACCCTTCTAAAGTTCCTGCTGAAATAAAGAAATTGTTAAAGGAATATAGGGGAATTAGTAATAAGACATTTGAAGATATTATCGATTTTCATTACAGATTTGAAAAAATACATCCGTTTCAGGATGGAAATGGTCGGGTAGGAAGATTAGTTATGTTTAAGGAGTGCCTAAAATATAATATTCTACCGTTTATTATTGAAGATACGATGAAGGATTATTATAGAAGAGGATTCAATGAATATACAAAAGAAAAAGGATTTCTTGTAGAAACCTGTAGAGCATCGCAAGACACATATAAGAAATTATTGAAGTATTTTGAGTATATTTAGAAGAAACCTGCTGCACTTTTTACAAAATGGCAGAATAAGTCGGATATTTTTTTGAAAAATAATAAATCTGGCAAAAAAGAAGTTGTCGCTTCACGAAATTTCATTCGTTAAAGCGACAGCCCCATCTGGTCATCAGAAAAATAAGCTAACATTAATCGTTTGGCAGTTGTGCTGCTATTTGTGGGAATATTTCTACAGAGCGTCTTAAGATTCCATGCATATAAGCAATTGCGGTACCATAGTTGGTCATTGGCACCTGCTGGCCTACAGCAATGGAAAGTCGTTGTTTCATTTCCTTTTCATTGATCATACAGCCACCGCAATGTATGATGAGCTGATATTTTGATACATCTTCAGGAAAATCCATACCACTGGTAAATTCATAGTGCAGTTCTTTTCCGGTATATTTTTTAATCCAGTTTGGAAGTTTTACAGTACCGATATCTTCGCATTGACGATGATGGGTACAGCCCTCAGAAATCAGGACGTGGTTGCCGTTTTGTAGTGAATCTAAGGCTTTTGCACCTTGTACGGCGGCCTCTAAATTTCCCTTATATCGTGCAAATAAAATAGAGAAGGAGGTCATCAAAATATCTTCTGGAGTAGCTGCAGCTACCTGCTCAAACACCTGACTGTCTGTAATTACAAGCTTTGGTTTTTGCCCGAGTTTATGGAGGGTAGACTTTAACTGATTTTCTTTTACAACTACACAGACAGCATCTGCTTCTAAAATATCCCGTATGGTCTGCTGTTGAGGAAGAATCAGACGTCCTTTCGGTGCAGCACTGTCAATTGGAACGACAAGAACAACTAAATCAGATGGTTCTAATAAATCTGCCACGATGGCGTGTTCTTTCTTTTCTGCCTTTATCTGACATGCAATTAATTCCTTTAATTCTGTAATATGCAGACCGGATTTTGCACTGACACCAATGCAGTGCTCACTGATGTCGTAAGGAATGGTAGGTTTACATAAATCAGCTTTGTTAAAGACAATTACAAAAGGAAGATTTTTAGAGCGAAAACGTTCCATTAATTTCAAATCAAGTTCCGTAATTCCTTTGGTGCTGTCTACAATTAAGACAGCAATGTCGGTTTTATTTAATACCTGATACGTCTTTTGAATGCGCATAGCCCCAAGACTTCCCTCATCATCTAAACCAGCGGTGTCAATTAATACGACAGGTCCGATGGGCAACAGTTCCATAGATTTATAAACGGGGTCTGTGGTAGTTCCTTCAAATTCAGAGACAATGGAAAGCTGCTGGTTGGTAATTGCATTGATGAGGCTGGATTTTCCGACATTTCGTCTGCCAAACAGGGCAATGTGTATCCGTTCAGAGGATGGTGTGTGATTTAATGACATGTAATGACCTCCTTTAGTAAAGTGTGCGCAGATAAGGGTTAGAATCTAAAATCTCGCTGTCCCTGTTTAATTTGTTGCAAATTTTTCAGTACAATCTCTCGCACTTTATCACTTGGTATATTGTGAATTTCTTCACGAATTAGCTGTTCACCTACGTTTTTTGTATCAGAAGAAGCATAGTCCTCGAGATATTCCTGTAAAGTCATTAAAGCGTTTGGATGGCAGCAGTTTTGTATTTGTCCGCTTTTACATAAACTCATAAAACGGTCACCGGTACGACCTTCGCGATAGCAGGCAGTGCAAAAACTTGGAATGTATCCGGATTTCATCAGCCAGTTTACCACCTCGTCCAAAGTACGGGTGTCGTTCACGTCAAACTGTGCAGAGCTTTCTTCTGGCAGTTCAGGTTCTACATATCCGCCAACACTAGTACGGGAACCGCCACTGATCTGAGAGATGCCCAGGTGTAGAACTCGTTCTCTACATTTTTGACTTTCTCTGGTAGACATAATCATTCCAGTGTAAGGAACGCTGATACGGATACAAGCTACAATTTTAGCAAAGGTATCATCGTCAATGCTGTTATCAAAAGTATCTGGATCAATATCATCGGCAGGCCGAATACGTGGAACACTAATGGTATGCGGTCCTACACCATGAACGGCTTCTAAATGTTCTGCGTGCATCAACAGACCCACAAATTCATAACGGTACATTTCCAAACCAAATAAAACACCAATGCCTACATCGTCAATGCCGCCTTCCATAGCCCGGTCCATGGCTTCGGTGTGATAGGCATAGTCATGCTTTGGTCCCGTAGGATGAAGCTTTTCATAACTTTCCTTATGATAAGTTTCCTGAAACAGAATGTAAGTACCAATACCAGCTTCTTTTAATTTGCGATAATTTTCTACCGTAGTAGCGGCAATATTTACATTTACGCGGCGGATAGCCCCGTTTTTGTGCTTAATGCCGTAAATAGTCTGAATGCTTTCTAAGATATATTCAATCGGGTTATTTACAGGATCTTCCCCGGCTTCTATTGCCAGCCGTTTGTGTCCCATATCCTGAAGCGCAATGACTTCACTTCGTATCTCGTCCTGTGAAAGCTTTTTTCGTACTATATGGCCGTTGGTACGGTGATATGGGCAGTAGACACAGCCATTGACGCAGTAATTAGAGAGATAAAGAGGGGCAAACATTACAATACGATTACCATAGAAATCCTTTTTTATCTGTTCTGCCAAATGGAAAATTTCATCATTCTTTTCAGGAATTTCACAATCAAGAAGAACCATTGCTTCTCTGTGAGATAACCCCTTGCGCAGACGGGCTTTTTCTATAATCTTCTCTATAAGTTCTAAATTATTTTTATTTTCTGCGGCATATGCAAGTGTTTCTAAAATTTCCTGATGACTAATAAAATCTTCCGCCTTCATTGATGTTGCCTGATACACTATGCCATCTCCTTTCGTGAATACTATTGTGTTTGCAATATAGTATACTACTATTTTCAATGTATGGAAAGAGTAAAAGCTATGGTAAAAATATGTGTAAAATCCACAAAAAAGCACTTGTCTATATGAAAAAATGTGGTAAAATAATAAATAAAGATACGTAGGGAAGGAGAAAAGGTTTATGGGATTGTTTAGCAAACAGGAAAAAGCAATAGTGAACGAAACAAAAAACGAAATTAATTTATCAGAAATTTCAGAACCAGTAAAACAAATTGGGGAATTTGTTAAAAAAAAGGAAGAAGAAGTATCTAAGGTGGATAAATTAGCACTTGGAAAAATCGAAGCTATGAAAAATAACTTTTATGATATTTCTAAAAAGTCAGAGGATATTGATAGTGCAATTGATCATCTCAATACAGACTTCCAGTCTTTGGATTCTATGAAATCAGAGTTAGGAGAAGGCATAGAAACTGTTTTTAAAGTTGTAGAAGATGCTTGCAGCAATGTGGAAGGAATCAAGAAGAATTCTGAAGCAGTGGAGGAAAAATTTGATGAGATACAAAGTGTATTTCATGAATTTCAGAAAAGCTTTGATGAAATTAAAGATACTATGCAGGCAATTATCGGAATTGCAAATCAGACAAACATGCTGGCTTTAAATGCGTCCATTGAAGCAGCGAGAGCAGGTGAAAATGGTCGTGGGTTTGCAGTCGTAGCAGATCAGGTAAATGCTTTGGCAGGACAGATTAAAGTGCTGGTTGGTGAAGTAAACTCCAGCATGGAAACTTTGCAGAATAATTCTGAACAGTTAGAAAATTCCATGGGACAGGCACAGAAGGCCCTTGGTGTAGCAAAGGATCGTGTGAATGAAACCGGAGAAGCATTCGGAGTGATGAACGAAGCGGGAAAAACGGTAAAGAGTATTAATAAAAATATCAGTGATGCCGTGGATTCCTGTGCAAGACAGATTACACAGGTTCGTACGTCCGTGGATTATACTGTTGGCGCAGTTGGAAGCGTGGCAGATGAAATGGAAGGGATTGGAAATCCGGGAGATGTAGATTATGGATACTCCCACATCAGACAATTAGTAGATGAAATCAAACCAAAGATTAGCAAATATAGTAAATAAGAAGTGTTTGAAAGGCTGCATGCATTTAGCATGCAGCTTTTTTGCTGCATTATACAGCAAAAAAGCTTTGCGGGGAGTGTACGGTGGCGGTATGAAAGAATGTAATTTTAGAAAAGGTTTAGAAATATGTTTAAAAATTCACAATCTTTATATTGATTTGTAAAACAAAACTATCTATAATAAATTGAAAGAGAAAAAGTGAAAAGAAACGTGTAAAAGTAACTTACTTGGGAAAAATAAATTAGCAACATTAGATATATAGTGTTTCTATAAGACATGGAGGAAAAGTGTATGGACAATAACAATTCCAATAATAATGGAAAGAATCAAAAAGGTCCCCAGACGTTTATCATATTGGCGGTAGCAGCAGTTATAACACTGATGATATTCAGCTTTTTAAATAATTTGTTAGTAGATAGTTCAAAGAAAAAGATTACTTACAATGAATTTCTTGAGATGGTGGACAGCGGTCAGGTAAAAAGCGTAAAAATTGGAAGCGACAGTATTACTATCATACCAGTCACCAAGAGCGGAAACAAAGACAATGTACTTGCAGTACCATTGTTTACTTATTATACCGGAATTGTGCAGGATGATACATTGACACAGCGACTTCTGGATGCAGGAGTAAGCGTAGAAGGAGAAATTCCTGACAGAGTTGGCTTTTTGGAATCCCTTTTAATGTCACTTCTTCCACTTCTGCTCATTTGGATGCTATTAAGCTTTTTATTTAGTAAAATGGCAAAAGGAAGCGGCATGATGGGTGTTGGAAAGAGCAATGCTAAGGTGTATGTGGAAAAAGAAACAGGAATCACTTTTAAGGATGTGGCAGGTGAAGATGAAGCAAAAGAGTCCTTGCAGGAGGTAGTTGACTTTCTTCACAATCCAACGAAATATGCAAAAATTGGAGCAAAATTGCCAAAGGGAGCGCTGCTGGTGGGACCTCCGGGAACAGGTAAGACACTTCTTGCAAAAGCAGTAGCGGGAGAAGCTAAGGTACCGTTTTTTTCTATGGCAGGTTCTGATTTTGTGGAAATGTTCGTAGGTGTGGGAGCATCCAGGGTAAGAGATTTATTTAAGGAAGCACAGAAAGCAGCACCATGTATTATTTTTATTGACGAAATTGATGCTATTGGTAAAAGCAGAGATGCCAGATATGGCGGTGACAGCGAACGTGAACAAACGTTGAATCAGCTGCTTGCTGAGATGGATGGTTTTGATACGTCAAAAGGTATTTTAATATTAGCGGCAACCAATCGTCCGGAGGTATTGGATAAGGCACTTCTTCGTCCGGGACGCTTTGACCGTCGTGTGATTGTAGATAAACCGGATTTAAAAGGAAGAGTGGAGATTTTAAAGGTTCATGCGAAAAATGTGCTAATGGACGATACGGTAGATTTAGATGCAATTGCACTTGCAACTTCAGGGGCAGTAGGTTCTGATCTTGCCAATATGATTAATGAGGCTGCTATTAATGCCGTAAAGCACGGAAGAAACGTGGTTTCCCAGTCCGATTTGTTTGAAGCTGTGGAAGTGGTACTGGTAGGTAAAGAAAAGAAAGACCGAATTATGAGTAAGGAAGAAAGAAAAATTGTATCATATCATGAGGTAGGTCACGCACTGATTAGTGCATTGGAAAAGGATGCAGAGCCAGTGCAGAAAATCACTATTGTACCAAGAACTATGGGTGCTTTGGGTTATGTTATGAATGTTCCGGAAGAAGAAAAATACTTAAACACAGAAAAAGAATTGAGAACTATGTTAGTGAAATTTCTGGCAGGACGTGCGGCAGAGGAAATCGTATTTGATACGGTAACAACGGGAGCATCTAATGATATTGAAAAAGCAACAGAAATTGCCCGTGCTATGGTGACACAGTACGGTATGTCGGAAAAGTTTGGATTGATTGGTCTGGAAACTGTGGAGAGTAAATACTTAGATGGTAAAGCCTCCATGCATTGTGGCGATGCTACAGCAGCAGAGGTAGATAATGAAGTTATGCGTCTTTTGAAGGAAAGCTATGAGAGAGCAAAAGAGCTGTTAACGGAAAACAGAGAAGCTTTAGACAAAATTGCAGAATTTTTGATTGAGAAAGAAACCATTACCGGTAAAGAATTTATGAGAATTTTTCATGAAATCAAAGGTATTCCTGAGGAAGAAACAGAAGAAACAGAAGAAACCGTTGCAGATGATGTGACAGAAAAGGTAAGTCTTGTGAAGGAAGAGCACGATGTTTAATATTGAAGAAGAATTGAAAAAGCTTCCGGCTTCTCCAGGAGTATATATTATGCATGACGATAAAGATGCTATTATATATGTAGGAAAAGCTATCAGTTTAAAGAATCGGGTGCGTCAGTATTTTCAAAGTAGTCGTAATAAAACAGCAAAAATAGAAAGTATGGTAAGTCACATTGCCAGATTCGAGTACATTATTACGGATTCGGAGATGGAGGCACTGGTGTTAGAGTGCAATTTGATTAAAGAGCATCGTCCAAAATATAATACCATGTTAGTGGATGATAAGACGTACCCTTACATTAAAGTGACTGTGGCAGAGAATTATCCAAGAGTGTTGTTTACAAGAATGGCAAAAAAGGATAAATCCCGCTACTTTGGACCATACACTAGTGCACAGGCAGTCAAAGATACGATTGAACTGCTTCGTAAAATGTATAAAATTAGAACTTGTAACAAAAGCATTAAAGAAGGGGAAAACAATGACAGACCTTGTCTTTATTATCATATGAAACAATGTGATGCTCCATGCAATCATTATATTTCTAAAGAAGAATACGGGGAAAATATTAAAAAAGTCATCGAATTTCTAAATGGGAACTACGCTGACACATTAAAAAATCTTACACAGAAAATGCAAAAGGCTTCCGATGAAATGAATTTTGAGGAAGCCATTGTTTATCGTGATTTAATTGGAAGTGTTAAGGCAATTGCCCAAAAGCAGAAAATTACTGATAGTAATAATTTAGAAAACAGAGATATACTTGCATTGGCAACCGAAGGGGAAGATGGAATCATGCAGGTATTTTTTGTTCGTGATGGAAAACTGATTGGAAGAGAACACTTTCATATGAATATTCCGATGGGAGAAACCAGTGGACAGACGATAGTTAGTTTTATCAAACAATTTTATGCGGGGACACCGTTTATTCCTAAGGAACTTATGATACAGGAAGAAATAGAAGAGAGAGAAATCTTAGAAGAGTGGCTGAGTGCAAAACGTACCCAACGTGTTCATATTCGTGTTCCGAAAAAAGGAACAAAAGAGAGAATGGTGGAACTGGCGAAACGAAATGCAAGGCTGGTGCTTGAGCAGGATAAGGAGCGAATCAAACGGGAGGAAGGAAGAACCATTGGAGCAATGAAAGAGATTGCTGACATCTTAGGGTTAGAGCGAATCAATCGTGTGGAAGCATTTGATATTTCTAATATCAGTGGCTACAATTCAGTTGGTTCTATGATTGTATATGAAAAGGGAAAACCTAAAAACAGTGATTACCGAAAATTTAAGATAAAGTCCGTGGAAGGACCGGATGATTATGCAAGTATGGAGGAAGTATTGACCAGACGTTTTCTTCATGGAATAGAAGAAAAAAAGGAAATGGAAGAAAGACAATTGGGAGATGAAATGGGGAGCTTTACAAAATTTCCGGATTTGATTATGATGGACGGTGGCAAAGGACAGGTTCATATTGCAGAAAAAGTGTTAGAAGAATTGAAATTAAATATTCCGGTTTGTGGAATGGTAAAAGATGATAATCATAGAACCAGAGGATTGTATTTTCATGATGTGGAACTTCCAATCGATACTCATTCAGAAGGCTTTAAGCTGATTACTAGAATTCAGGATGAGGCTCATAGATTTGCCATCGAATTTCACCGCTCCTTACGAAGCAAGACTCAGGTTCATTCTATTTTAGATGATATTGAAGGAATTGGCGATAAACGAAGGAAAGCACTGCTTCGCAGGTTTAAATCCGTTGAGAATATTAAGGCAGCAACATTAGAAGAATTAGCTTCTACTGAAAGTATGAATCAGCCGGCAGCGGAGACAGTGTACCAGTTCTTTCATAAGAAATAGTGTTGGTAAGAGGGACACTCATATGCGGTACAGCACTATGAAAATTGCAAGAATTTTTTAGAAAAAAATTTGATTTTGTAAATATTAGACAACAAAACCAAATAGAACCCCATAAGAGTTTTGTATATTTTTAACTATAATACCATTCCTAACCCCTCCCAAGAAGCGACTAAGGAAT
>JBNMLC010000016.1:0-55175 GCA_050874665.1 Lachnospiraceae bacterium
CGTAGAAAGATGGTAGGATAACTAAGAAACATGTGGAAAGCTTGCTTTCCTAAGAGTTTATGAGTTATCCGGAAAGTTTGCGGAGCAAACTCACTGAGATGAAGCGAAGCGGAATCGAAGTGACCAGCTTTCGTAAGCAGATAGTTTCTTGGAAATCCATGTGAAATTTTGAAGGTATAATACCTTATAAATCAATCAGTGAAAGCTGGTTGATATCTGTCTATATGGCCTAGTGGCTCAGTTGGTTAGAGCGCCGCCCTGTCACGGCGGAGGTCGAGGGTTCGAGTCCCTTCTGGGTCGTTCGCATTGAACATCTTATAAAAGTAAACTTAATGTGCAGAATGTATGGGATCTTAGCTCAGCTGGGAGAGCATCTGCCTTACAAGCAGAGGGTCACAGGTTCGAGCCCTGTAGGTCCCATTTTATATGTAAAAGAAATGCTTATAACTATGCCGATGTGGCTCAATTGGCAGAGCAGCTGATTTGTAATCAGCAGGTTATCGGTTCGAGTCCGATCATCGGCTTTTTTTCTTTATTAAAAAAGAATAATTATATTATGGATGGATTCCCGAGTGGCCAAAGGGGACAGACTGTAAATCTGCTGCAAATTGCTTCGGTGGTTCGAATCCACCTCCATCCATTCGCTAAAATAAAAATTTTAGTAAATATCGCGGGGTGGAGCAGTCTGGAAGCTCGTCGGGCTCATAACCCGAAGGTCGTAGGTTCAAATCCTGCCCCCGCAATTCGTAAGAATGTTATTTTCTTATGAGCCCAGATAGCTCAGTTGGTAGAGCAGAGGACTGAAAATCCTCGTGTCACTGGTTCGATTCCGGTTCTGGGCATTCAGTATAAACACTGAAAAACAAAATATATGGGATACTAGCTCAGGTGGTAGAGCACTTGACTTTTAATCAAGTTGTCCGGGGTTCGAGTCCCCGGTGTCTCATTTTTTACAGCAAGCTATTTCGCTTGCTGTTTATTTATAAGTAATTCAAGTTTGTTCCATTCGGAATGTTTTTCCAAAGTAAAAAATGATAAATGATAAAATTGAACATAAGCCTTGTGGGGATTTAGTAAGAATCTTCACAGGGCTCATTTTGATTTATATATACGCTATTCAATAAAAGATTAATGGAAATGTTTAATTTTAATGTCTTTATATCTATTTAATTACCTTTTTATCCAGTTATAATAAATTTGTTTCACTATTTAGGTATGATTTGAATAAAGAAATGGGGGAAATCATTTAAGAAGGGTAGTGATTTAAATGGTAAGGATACAAAATGAAGAAATCGGGAAATTGCTTGAATGTATTATCAACAATGGAGTACAATGTTTTGAGCAACAGGCAAAGGCCGTTAAAGCTTCCAGCGACTGTGCAGATGCCGCACTAAAATGGTGCGATGTAAATAACAGACTTCAGCCTAAAAAGTTGCTGGAACCATTAAAAAAGCCCGGTCAGAATTTAGTGAGAATCTTGACCGGGTTTATTATGGAGTGCGATTCTGTTAAACTAGCGAAGCGTGCGAAATATAAATCATTTATAGATGATTATGATTTGCTCATCAAGTTTATTTTATAAAATAGTAAGAAAATATTATTGTTTATGTTCTACAAAAAAGTTTTTTCGTTGTATTTCAACAAATATCATGTTATACTAAATAAGTCATACCTTATTTCAGTCGAAATAAGAAATTCCTAAGAGAGATACAAAATTTGAAAAAGAAAGGGCAATGTATATGGAAAATACGAAAATGGAACAAAATAATGATATTTACACTGGAAAGATGGAGTACACCATGAAGAACGATTTTATGTTCAAAGCAGTGTTTCAGGAGAACCGAAGGGCACTGGAGGGAATACTTTGTGCTCTCCTGGGGCTAGAGAGAAGTAATATAGAATCAATTATAATTACAAATCCTATAGAATATGGGAATAAGGTTGATGATAAGACTATGATGCTTGACATAAAACTGATTCTTAATAATGAGCAGATTATTAACATTGAAATGCAGGTGGCAAACCTTGGAAACTGGAAAGAACGTTCGCTGACATATCTATGCCGTGCCTTTGATCAATTGGTTTCAGGAGAAAATTATAAAGATGTAAAGAGAACGGTACATATAGGTATTCTGGATTTTACGCCGAATGGTTTTCCAAAGGAATTTTATAGTGAATATGTGTTTTACTGCAAAAAGACAAATCATGTATATAGTGACAAGATTGGAATGTATATGTTACAATTAAGGCAGTTAGGGAAACTGAAGGACGAGAAAGAAATGCCGGAATTGTACCATTGGGCAGAGCTTTTTCAGGCAACGACCTGGGAGGAGATTAAGATGTTGGCAGATAAGAATGAAGATATGAAAGAATGTGTTGTAACAATAAAAAAACTGACTGCAGACGAAAAGACCAGACAGCAGTTGGAAGCCAGAGAAAAACTCCAGAGAGATATGATGTCTGCAACGGAGCTGGGATATCAGAGCGGATTAGAGCGAGGATTAGAAGATGGAAAAGCACAGGGAATGGTGCAAGGAATAGAACAGGGAATAAAACAGGGAATAGAACAGGGAATAGAGCAGGGAAAAGCACAGGGAATGGTGCAAGGTGAAGCAAGAGTAAACCGCTTGATACAGATGTTATTGGTGCAATCCCGCGCTGATGAAATTGAAAGAGCAGTAAGTGATAAAGAATATCAGAAAAAACTGTTTGAAGAATTTGATTTGTAGAGATAAGCTCGGTTAGGAGTTCATTAGAGTCCTGACCGTTTTTTTTGACAAAATTTAGTAAAATTAACAAAAAATAGGCAGATGTTTTATAAAAGTTTAGTGACAAAATTCCCCTAAAAGTTTGACATTGGTTAAGGGTACGAATATAATAGATGAGTATGGGAAATTAGGCCATTAAGGAGTGAATTATGAGCAGGAGTAAAAATAATAGTAAGAATACAGGCAAAAATACAGTCAGGCCATATACGGTTATGTGTACAGATATATACCTTCTTTGGATATTCGTTTTTTTTCCACTATATTATGCAGATGGGTATTTTCATCTGCCAGAAAAAAAGGCGATGTTTTGGACAGTATCCACGTTAGTCTATGTAATTGTATGCTTGGTTGGTGCGGTGATTACGGCGTTTTCCATGAGAGAACACTGGAGTATGGAAAACTTTAAAAAGAATATTACGATGACAGATATCTTTATGTTTGGCTTCCTGATTAGTAACCTGATTGCACTTGCTATAAGTGATGACCCAATGGGATCATGGGTAGGTGCCAACGCAAGATATTATGGAGCCAGAGTATTGATACTTGTTTGTGTTGTTTATTTTTTAGTGTCAAGATATGCCTGGATAAATCAGGTGTTTATTGTGGCGTTTTTGATTGGCGGGAATGGCGTTTGTTTGCTGGCTACGTTTGATTATTTTGGGATGGACGTGCTGGGGATCAATAAGCAGATGCAGGCTAGTGACTGGCTGATGTTTATTTCAACAATGGGAAATGCTAATACTTGCGCTTCTTATGTTACGATGGCAGTAGCAGGTGCCATGTGTTACTTTTGTGTGGCAAAAAGCATGAAGGCTAAGGTGTTTGCAGCAATTAGCGTTGTGAATTGTTCTATGGCTTTGATTACAGCCCGTAGTGATAGTGCATTTGTGGGAATTGCAATTACTATAATATTTCTTGGTGTGTGTACGATAATGAAAAAAGTTGACCTGAGAAGATATATTGCTACATTAACATTGATAGATATAGGTATTCTTGGTCTGCTTGTGCTAAGAAAAGTACTAAACAAGTACCTCTTATTAGAGTGGTTTGAATCTGGTCTTATGTTAAAAATCATAGTAAGCGAGACAGTGTGGGTGATTATTTTTATAATACTAGCATTGGCTTATAGTGCAGTTGTTTTTTTTGAAAAGGGAAAAATCAATTTTTCACGAAGAACAAAAATTGTGGCGAGTATAGTGTCAGGGATAGCAATAGTTATTTTATTAATAGTAGGCGCTTACAAATTTAATCTGGTGGAAATGATACAAATCGGAATGGGGAATGATATAGGTTCTCGTTCCTATATTTATCAGAGAATGCTGCAGACTTATGAACAATTGCCGTTAACAAATAAAATTTTGGGGTGTGGACAAGCTACAGTCAGTAATGCTTTGAATCGTTATTTTGGTAATGAATTATCAATGGTGGGAATAAGTATTAATTCAGCACATAGTAATATATTAGATTATTTAATTACTTTAGGATTGCTTGGTGCAGCTTGCTGTCTGGGAGTGTTGATTAGCATAATAAAACATAATTTGATTGCGTTAAGTGAAAATAAATATGTGCTTGTGTTTGGTGGCTGTGCTATAGCGTATTTTGCTCAAGGATTGTTCAACATTGACCAAACAAATACAACAACAATATATTGGTTAATGGTAGCATGTTGTGAAGCAATGTACCGGCAAAGTGTAATGAAAAAAGAGAACTATTAAAAAAATACATAATGAAAGAAATAAAAGAGTGGGACAATGGAACAGAAAAAAAATAATCAAATGAGTAAAAAAATAGTTGTAAGGCGTGGAATCCTTATTGTATACGATATATTAGCGATGGTATTATCCAGTGCGCTTGCATTACTTTTGCGATATGATTTTAATTATGATGCAATTGATGTACAATTTATTGATAATGCATGGAAATATTTGCCGTACAATGTAGTCATGACTTTGATAATCTTCTATATTTTTAGGTTATACCACAGCCTCTGGGCATATGCAGGTATTACTGAAATGCAGAATGTAATCATTGCATGTATGCTTAGTAGCGGAGTTCAATTATTAGGAATTCAGTGCTTTAATATGCATATGCCAAGAAGCTATTGTTTTATGTATGCTGGAACTTTTGTAATGCTGACTCTTGCCAGCAGATTTGTTTATCGCTTTATTCGTATGACTAAGCGATTGCAGCGCCAACGAAAAGCACGTACCAATGTAATGATTGTAGGTGCAGGAAACGCCGGTAACATGATTATTAAAGAAATTGTAACCAGTGATTATCTGCCAATGAAGATTAAGTATATTGTTGACGATGACAGAAATAAATGGGGAAGTTATATACATGGCATTAAAGTAATGGGAGGACGGGAATTGATTCCTGTGCTTGCCGAAGAAGTAGACGAGATTATTGTTGCAATGCCAGCGGTGAAAAAGTCAAAAGTAAAAGAAATCATAGAAATATCCAGAAAAACAAAATGTGAAGTGAAGACATTACCGGGAATGTATCAGTTCATGAACGGTGATGTGATGGTGGAAAAACTTCGAAAAGTAGAGATCGAAGACTTACTGGGACGAGAAAGTGTACAAATAGACTTGGAAGGTCTTATGAAATATGTAAGTAATAAAGTAGTCCTAGTGACTGGCGGAGGTGGTTCTATTGGTTCAGAACTCTGTCGTCAGATAGCAGCATATAAACCAAAGCAGTTAATTATTGTCGATATTTATGAAAACAATGCTTATGATATTCAGCAGGAACTAATTGAAAAATATCCAGAGCTTAATCTGGTAGTGTTAATTGCATCAGTTCGAAATACTGCACGTATGAATAAGATTTTTTCTACGTATCTGCCGGATATTGTATATCATGCAGCAGCACATAAACATGTGCCATTAATGGAAGCAAGTCCAAATGAAGCAATTAAAAACAATGTGTTTGGAACTTTAAAAACTGTTCAGGCGGCAGATAAGTATGGAGTAAAGCGCTTCATACTGATTTCTACAGATAAAGCAGTAAATCCAACCAATATTATGGGTGCCTCTAAACGTATGTGTGAAATGATTATTCAGACCTATAATAATCGTTCTCAGACAGAATTTGTAGCAGTAAGATTTGGTAATGTTTTAGGAAGCAATGGGAGCGTAGTACCATTATTTAAAAAGCAAATTGAGAAGGGTGGACCTGTGAAGGTTACTCATCCGGATATTATCCGATATTTTATGACCATTCCTGAAGCAGTGTCGTTGGTATTACAGGCAGGTGCTAACGCCAAAGGTGGAGAAATCTTTGTGTTGGATATGGGTGAACCCGTAAAAATCTTGGATCTGGCAGAAAATATGATTCGCTTATCAGGATTGGAACCATATGAAGATATTGACATTGAATTTACGGGATTACGTCCGGGAGAAAAGTTATATGAAGAATTGCTCATGGCAGAGGAAGGATTACAGGAAACAGAACATTCTTTGATTCATATTGGAAAACCGTTAGCCTTTGATGAGGAAAAATTCTTAAAACAGCTAGAAGAACTTAAGAAAATTGTGAAACTGGAACCGGAAGCGATAAGAAAGCAAATTCAAGAAATCGTACCTACATATCAACCGAAAATGTAGTAGAATAAAGGAGAACATAGATGCAGGAAAATAATATGTATGAACGGGAAATAGACTTAATTCAGCTTATCAAATACTTATGGAAACGTGTATGGATTATGTGTATTGGTGCAGTTGTAGGACTTGTATTGGTGTTAGGACTACAGCTTGTTCGGCAGAGCGGACAGGAAGTTAGTGATGATTCTGGAAAATTAACAGCATTTGAAAAAGAAATGAAGGAATATGAGGAAGATTATGCACAGTTGGAAATGGAGATTTCTAATCTGGAAAAATCTATTGAAGAACAGATTGCATATAATAATGAGTCAATTCTCATGAAAGTGAATCCTTATAATAAGCAAAGTGTATCAGGACAGTTCTATATTGATTCGGATTATGAGATTATGCCAGAGCTTACTTATCAAAATGCAGACATAACAACTAGTGTGGTAAAAGCATATCAGGCATTAGCGACTACTGGTGGACTGGCAAAATATGTGAATAAACATTTAGACAAGCCAATTAAAGAACGGTATTTAAATGAATTAATCACATTGTCTTACAACGGAGATGCAGTATTGGATGTAACAGTAGTTTATACGGATATTGAATCAGCAAGAGAAATCTATGATTTGGTGATTGAATGTATGAACAACAATAAAGAGAATTTTAAAAAGAAAATCGGAAATTATACCATTACGTTATTAAATGAATCAGAAAGTGCTTCTGTGGATCTTGTGTTAAAGGATACTCAGGTAGCTAATATAGATACAATCAATACGTTAAAAGAAACGTTAACGACTAAGCAGCAGAGTTTTGATGCACTTGTAATGCCAACACAGGGAATGAGCCTGAAACTTCCAATTATTGGGGTCTTTCTTGGAGGATTTGTTGTGGCGGCGATTTTTGTAGTCCTATTTCTTGTTGATACTACCCTTAAAACGGAAGAAGATGTGACACAGATATTACAGCTTTCTGTTCTTGGAAATATTCCGGTTGAGGATAACAAAAAGAAAATGGTGAAAGCAGGAAAACGAAAACGTAAAGTACGCTATGCCCAGTACAAAGGTCAGGAAAAATAGGAGGAGAGGAATATGAGTCAAAAAATCAATGTAGAATCTATCACAGACTACAAGGTAGAGGAAGCTATTCGTCGTCTTAGTATTAATATCAGTAACTCTTATCCGGAAGTAAAGACTATCCTGGTATCATCTGTAGCAGGAAAAGAGGGCAAGACATTTATAAGTCTGCAGATGGCAAGAGTCATGGCATCCAGAGGAATAAAGACTTTGTATATCAATGGTGACCTTCGTAAAGGTTGTGGTGAAGAAACGGGACTTGCGGAGTATATGATGGGAACAGTAAATTGCAGTGAGATTATATATGAAAGCAACTGGAAGAATCTAAGTATTCTTCCGGCAGGAAAGTCATCTATGTTGATAGATGAAGTTTTATTAGAAAAACTTCTAAAGGAATTAAAAGAAGCATATGAATATATCATTATGGATAGTCCATCTTTGGGAGAAGTGGCAGATGGTATTATTTTTGGAAAGTTCTGTGAAGGTGTGCTTTTGGTTCTTGAACCGGAAATTGTAGAGGAAAAGAGATTTCGGTATGTGAAGGAAGAATTAGAGCGTAGTGGATGTAACATCTTAGGTGTGGCTATCAATAAAAAGGAGAAGTAGGGGAAAACCCTAAAGTGAAAAGAGGAAATGTTATGAAGCTGGAAAAATTTCAACAAAAGGTGTGGCTGAGTAGCCCAACAATGTATCCAGAGAGTATGGAGTATATGAAGGAAGCTTATGATACCAATTGGATGTCTACTGTGGGAGCGAATATTAATGAAATAGAGCGAATTATATGCGAGAAGGTTGGATGTAAATATGCAGTTGCATTATCCGCAGGAACGGCAGCTTTACATCTGGCAATGAAACTTGCGGGGATACGTCAGGGAGAAAAAGTATTTTGCTCTGACATGACATTTGCAGCTACGGTAAACCCAGTGGTCTATGAAGGCGGTGAGCCGGTGTTTATTGATGGGGAATATGACACATGGAATATGGATCCGGTAGCATTAGAGAAAGCCTTTGAAATTTATCCAGAGGTAAAAGTGGTAGTTTTGGCACATTTGTATGGAACACCTGGAAAGGTTGATGAAATTAAAGCAGTGTGTGAAAAACATAATGCAATTATTATTGAGGATGCAGCAGAATCCCTTGGTGCTACATATAAGAGAACACAGACAGGTACTTTTGGTTCATATAATGTGATTAGTTTTAATGGAAATAAGATTATCACAGGTTCTTCTGGCGGTATGCTTTTGACAGATAGCGAGGCAGTGGCAGAAAAGGTGAGAAAATGGTCTACACAGGCAAGGGAGAATGCACCTTGGTATCAGCATGAAGAAGTGGGTTACAACTACAGAATGAGTAATGTGATTGCAGGAGTTGTGCGTGGACAGTTGCCATATCTTGAAAAACATATTGCACAGAAAAAGGCAATTTACGAAAAATATAAAGAAGGTTTTAAGGATTTACCGGTAAAGATGAATCCATTTGATGAAAAAAATTCAGAGCCTAATTTTTGGCTTTCCTGTATGACAATAGAACCGGAAGCAATGTGTAAGCAAGTAAGAGGGGAGCAGGAAGTGTTGTATGTCAGCGAATCAGGAAAAAGCTGTCCAACAGAGATTTTAGAAAAACTAGCTGAATATAATGCAGAGGGGCGTCCAATATGGAAACCTATGCATATGCAGCCGATTTACAGAATGAATGGATTTGTAACCAGAGAGGGAAATGGAAGAGCTAAGACAAATGCGTATATTGCAGGTGGTGCATTGGGAACAGACGGAAAACCATTGGATGTGGGCATGGATATTTTCCAAAGAGGTTTGTGCCTGCCTAGTGATAACAAGATGACAAAGGAACAACAGGATATGATTATTGAATTGGTGAAGAGTTGTTTTGAATAAAAGGATGGAAGTGGAGCAGAATGCAGAAACATAGAGCAGGAATTTATGAAAAATATGTAAAAAGAATTCTAGACTTTAGTATTTCTTTGATAGCAATCATTGTGTTAAGTCCAGTAATGATCGTGACAGCAGTTTTGGTAAGAACGAAGCTGGGGAGTCCGGTAATCTTCTGCCAGAAAAGACCCGGAAGAGAGGAAAAAATTTTCAATATGTATAAGTTTCGTTCTATGACAGATGAAAAAGATGAAAATGGAAATCTGCTTCCAGATGAAGTAAGACTTACTACATTTGGAGAAAAATTGAGAGCTACCAGTCTGGACGAACTTCCAGAACTTTTTAATATTTTAAAGGGAGATATGAGTATTGTAGGACCACGTCCCTTATTGGTTTCTTATTTGGAACGTTATAATGAGGAACAAAAGCATCGCCATGATGTAAGACCGGGTCTTACCGGGCTGGCACAAGTGAATGGAAGAAATGCCATTAGCTGGGAAGATAAATTTGCTTATGATATAAAATATGTAAATCATGTTACTTTTGGGAATGATTTGAGGATTATTTTTCTTACAATACATCATGTGATAAAAAGAGATGGAATTAGCAGTGATACATCGGCGACCATGGAAGAATTTATGGGAAGAGGAGAGAACGTGTGTAAATGAAACAAATAGTAATTATTGGAGCTGGTGGTTTTGGAAGAGAAGTACAATGGTTGATAGAGCGGATAAATGAACAGAATATGACTTGGGAAATCAAAGGGTATATCGATGATGGAGTGGAAATTGGAACACAAATTAATGGGTATACGGTTCTAGGAGGAGTTCAAACACTTTTGAACAGAAAGGAAAAAATATCTGTAGTTTGTGCTATTGGTTCTGCTAAAACCAGAAAAAGGATTATCGACAAACTTTCTAGTGAGGATAATTTGGAGTTTCCTAATTTAATAGATCCGAATGTTCAAATGTCGAGATATGTAAATTTGGGAAAAGGAAATATAATTTGTGCCGGAAACATTCTTACAACAAATATTACAGTAAAGGATTTTACAATTTTGAATTTGGGTTGTACTATAGGTCATGATGCAGTGATAAATTCGTTTGTTACGGTGTATCCGAGTGTAAATATATCTGGCTGTGTAGTAATTGGGGAAAATGTAGAGGTTGGGACAGGTACCCAGATTATTCAAGGAAAAAATATTTGCGCGAATGCTATTGTAGGTGCTGGAAGTGTGGTAGTAAAAGATATTGAAAACGAAGGAACATATGTGGGGGTTCCAGCGAAACCTATAAAATACAAGGGTGGAGAAAAAGAATGAAAAAAGCATTGATAGTTGCGACAGTAGGTGGATTTATCTGCTCCTTTGAAAAAAATGATATTAAGTTGTTAAAGAATTTAGGGTATGAAGTTTTTATTGCTTGTAATACTGAGGGCAGAGAAGAAGAATTGGAACAGTTGGAATGTAAAATTGTACATTTACCTATTGCAAGAAGTCCGTTTAAAAAGCAGAATTTGGCATGCTACAAAAAACTAAAATCTTTAATGAAGCAGGAGAGGTTTGATTTAGTTCATTGCCATACGCCGGTTGGTGGGGTGCTTGCAAGAATGGCGGCAAAAAAGTATCGAAAAACCGGGATAAAAGTAATTTATACTGCCCATGGTTTTCATTTTTTCAAAGGTGCTCCATTAGTAAATTGGCTTATTTATTATCCTGTGGAGCGTTGGCTTTCTAGATATACAGATATACAGATTACAATTAATCATGAAGATTATAAAAGGGCAAAAACATTCCATGCAAAGAAAGTGGAGTATGTTCCAGGAGTGGGCGTTGATTTAGAGAAGTTTTCGCAAAATGATATATCACAGGATAAACGGGAACAGTTGCAGCGAGAATTTGAAATCAATCAAAAAGATGTTGTTCTTTTGTCTGTAGGAGAGTTGTCACCAAGAAAAAATCAGAGAGTGGTTATCGAAGCAATATTTAGATTGCAAAACAAAAATATAAAATATCTTTTGGTGGGAGAAGGTCCATTAAAAGAGGAATATCAGAAGTTGAGTGAAAAATTTCAATTGGAAAATCAAGTATTCTTTACTGGGTTTCGAAGAGATATTAAAGAACTTTGTGCAATTTCTGACGTTTTTGTATTTCCGTCATTACAGGAGGGCTTACCGGTAGCATTAATGGAAGCAATGTCAAGTGAGCTTCCGATAGTGTGCTCTGCTATTCGGGGGAATATCGACTTGATTGAAGATGGTAAAGGTGGTTTTTTAGTGAATCCGAGAGATTGTCAGGAAGTTTTAGAAAAAATAAAAGAAATAATAGAACACCCAACTTTGGCAGAGCAGATGGCAAGATGCAATAGAGAGCGTATAAAAGAGTTTTCAGAAGAAAAGGTTAGAGAAAAAATGAGAAAAATATATGCAAATATATAAGGAACGTTGGTGAAAATATGAAACAGACAGTTCAGGTTTTGATGTCAACTTATAATGGAGAAAAATATTTAGCAGAACAGATTGATAGTATTTTAAACCAAGAAGGGATAGAAGTCAAATTACTGATTAGAGATGATGGCTCGAAAGATGGTACTATAAATATATTAAATGAATATGAAAGCAAGTACGATAATATTACAGTATATTCGGGAGAAAATTTGGGAGCATGGAAAAGTTTTTTTGACTTACTTGAAAAAGCAGATAAGAATATTGAATACTATGCTTTAGCAGATCAGGATGATGTGTGGTATAGCAAAAAATTAAGTGCTGCATGTGATATGATGAATAAATCTGATGTAAGTGAATACAAACTTTACATGACAACTTATGACATTGTAGACAAAGACTTAAATATTATAGAAAAACGTGAAATGGAATATGAAAGAAAATTTACCTTTCCAGAGACCATAATGGGGCGCTGTGCATCTGGCTGTACAATGGTGTTTAACGATAGATTAAGACAAGAAATTGTAAAGTATAAACCAGAATATACAAGAATGCATGACTTTTGGTTGTTAATGTCTGCGGAATTATTGGGTGCTTGCATATATACGGATTCAAATTCTAATATGATGTACCGACAGCATGAAAGTAATGTGATAGGAATTTGCTATTCAAAAACAGAGCATATAAAACGTTTATTAGCAAGTGCGCTTCATGGAAATAATCAACGTCAGAGAGAAGCTATAGAATTATATAAGGCATATAAAGGCAGAATCAAAAATGAAGAAGATGTGAAGAATCTTGAGAAAGTAGTTTACTATAAGGATAGTCTGGGCAAGCGGCTTACATTGATTTTTAGCAAAGAATTCGATGCACATTCGATGGTGAAGAATTTATTGTTTAAAGCAGCAATTTTATTAGGGGTATTTTAATGAAAAAAGTATTAGTTTTATTATCTACATACAATGGAGAAAAGTATTTAAAGGAACAATTGGATTCAATACTGAATCAGACAATTGAAAAAGATATGGATATCTTAATTAGAGATGACGGTTCCTCTGACGGTACGAGGATGATATTAGAAAAATATTGTACTACTTATTCAAATATAAAAGTTATGGAAGAAGAAAATGTAGGTGTAAAAAAAAGTTTTTTTTCATTAATAGCACTGGCAGAAAAATATGAATATTACGCATTTGCAGATCAAGATGACTATTGGAAAAGCGAAAAATTAGAAGTCGCTATAAAAAAAATAGAACAAGAAAACAATATAGATATTCCGGTGGTGTATTTTTCAAAATTGACTTTTGTAAATGAGTATTTAGAGGAAATTCAAGAAGGAATTAATCCTAATGAAAAATTTGATTTTGGCAGTATTCTCATTAAGAATAATGCGAATGGCTGTACTATGGTATTTAACTATAGTGCAATGAAATTGATGAAAAAAAGTATAGAAAAAAAAGTGAATTATGAAAATATTCCTCTTCATGATCATTGGCTATATATGGCGGTATTAGCTGTAGGAGGGAAAGTGGTGTTTGATGAAAATTCCTATATTTTGTACAGACAGCATAATGCGAACCAAGTGGGAATGGATAAAGGAATTTTAGATAAAATCAAAAAATATTCTCTATTTAATGGATATGGCATTCGTTATAGACAAGCGGAGGAATTGTATCGGATATACTTTGAAGATATAAAAGAAAAAGAAATGATATTGTTGGAAAAGATATTGCGATATAAAACGAGTCTGAAAAATAGATTAAAGTTAGCATTTGATAGGAAAATAAAGCCAACGAATCCTATGGAAAAATTTAGAATCATTATTATTGTTCTTAATGAAACATTCTAAAGAGGTAAATGAGATGAAATCTTTATTATTATATATTGGTATGTTTATTGTAGTTTTAGTGATAGCAATTAGCATGTATGGTCGTTTGTCGAAATATAAAATCAGAGTAAAGGTAACGGAAAAGTATTATGTGAAAGGTTTGGATATGAAAATCCTTGCTATTATTATTTTGCCGGTTATGATTGCTGGAATTAGATTTTATGTTGGCGTTGATTATGGTTCGTATGAGAATATGTTTTTCTTGGTAAGAGCAGGACAAGCTTTAGATTTTGAAATAGCATATATTGCACTGAATAAACTTATAGGTATATTTACTGGTAATTTTATGGCAGTAACAATTGTTGTTGCATTTATAACCTACTACTTGGCGGTAAAATCAATTATACAACTTTGCGGAGAAGACAAAAAATCAATTCCTTTTGTCATATGGTTTTATTTTTTGACTATGTTTCCGGCATCACTTAATATTATGAGACAAACAATTGCTGTCTCCATTGTAATGTATGGACTTACATTTATTATTAAAAAAAAATATTGGAAATATGTTCTGTGTGTAGTATGTGCAACCTTATTTCATAGTTCAGCATTCATTTGTCTGATATTTGTTTTATTTAATCATAATATATTAAGTATAAAGAAATTTTCCATATTTTTAGTTACCTTTTGTGGTTGCTTACTTTTGGCTACTAATCCTAGTATTTTGAATGCAGTCATCGCCAATACTCCTATTATAAATAGGTATATTACCCATGAAATGTCATCAAATTATATTTTTTGGAAGAACTTTATAGTTGTAATCCCCTACTTTGTCGTTTTGTTATGGTACAGGAAATTAGAAAATCATAATAAAGAAAATTTAGTTTTTTTGAATCTTATGCTTTTTGAATTAATTTTGATGATATTAGCAATTCAGTATCAGTGGGCATTTAGAATGATAAGTTATACAACTATGGCAAAATATATATTGCTGCCGCAGTTTATTAAATTATTTCATGGAAAGAAAGTTAGAATAGCTTTAACGGCTGGGTATATGATATTTGGATTATTGATGTTTATTTATGGTGTATATTTTGGAAATATGAATGGTATATTTCCATATAGAACAAGGAGGGGAGGACTATAATGATATCCGTGGTGATACCTGTTTTTAACCGTGAAAAAACGGTAAAACAATCTGTTGAAAGTGTTTTAAATCAGACCGTTTCTGATATTGAAGTAATTATAGTAGATGATGCCTCTAAGGATAATTCTGTTAAAATAGTTAAGGAAATTCAAGACAACAGGGTCAAAATTATAGAGTTAGAAGAGAACAAAGGTGCGTGTGTAGCGAGAAATATTGGAATAAAAGAAGCAAGGGGAGAGTATATAGCTTTTCATGACAGTGATGATTTGTGGGTAAAAGATAAGTTAGAGATTAGTTTAAAGGTGCTTAAGGAAAAAAAAGCAGATGTTGTGTTTACAGCTTTTTGTAGAAAATATTTAAGTGGACGTACTGAAAAATTGCCAAAGTATGATCTTAATCAATATGAAAATAAAGTACGTGAAATATTATGGGATAATCCTATTACAACGCCTACCTTGTTTGGTAAGAGTGAGGTGTTTAAAACTCTTTGTTTTGACGAAGAAATGCCACGTTTTCAGGATTGGGATATAGGGATTAGAATTGCTGAAAAATATAAAATATATTATATTGATAGTGAATTAACGATTTCAAATATTCAAGATAATAGTCTTACAATGAATCCGGAGAAAGCTATTGTCGCATTAGAAAGAATGCATAAGAAATATCCGCTATATTATGAAAATGATAAAAAGCTGCAGGCAAAATATTATAAATTGTTAGCAGAGTTTGAAGAGAGAGCGAACATCAATGGAAAAGAAAATTTCAAAAAATCATATAAATTGGTAAAAAACAAAAATACCCTGATTAAATATTGGCTAAGTGCTGTTGGAATTTATAAAATTGTATTAAAAATAAGGAGCAGATAGCGTATAGGGAATGTGCAAAAGGAGTAGAGTTATGAAGAAAGTTTTTTTCATTATAAATTCTATGTATACATACGGTGGAGAACAAAGGGTTGGAGTTGAAATAATGAATGCTCTATGTGATGACTATGAAGTAGGGGTAATAGTAGGTGAGGCATATTCTGAAAAAATGCCATATGAGCTTGATAAAAGAATTAAGAGATATCATATGCCTCCATCCAGGAGAAATAATTTTACCAACATTTTAAAGGGGATTATTCGAAGACTAAATCTTTATTGTGGTATATTTAATAATAAATATACCACAAAATTAATGAAATGGGCATGGAATCATAAAGAGTATTATAACAAAATAATAGATTGTATAAATGAGGAAAAGCCAGATGGCGTAATTGGATTAGCTGGTGGATATTGTGTTTTGCTTGAAAGAATCTCCAAAGAGTGTAAGATAAAAACAATTACGTGGATGCATAACTCGTATGAGGCATATTTTGAAACTCCAAGACAGTATTGTTGGAATAAAGATTATCTTTTTAAAGATATATTGCCCAACATAGATAGTTGTATTGTCCTGAATGAATATATTGCAAAAAAGTATAAAGAAAATTTCGGAGTGGATTGTGAAGTGATTTATAATCCACGAAGCTTTAAGAGTGAAGAGAAAGCAGATTTAAGTAAAAGGCAGTTTATTGCAAGTGGACGCATGGCATATGCAAAAGGTTTTGATTTGTTGATAGAGGTCTTCGAACTATTCAGCAGAAAAAATGAAGATTGGAATTTGGTTATTCTGGGTGATGGAAAAGAACGGAGGAATTTAGAAAGAAAAATTCAGAAAGCTGGTTTAGAGGAAAGAGTTATACTTACTGGTTTTACGGACCGGGTGAAAGAGTATATGCTGGACTCCTCTATTTTCTTGCTTACCTCGCGTTGGGAAGGTTTTCCTATGGTCATTACAGAAGCATTGGAATTTGGACTTCCGGTTATTGCGTTTGATATTACTGCAATGCTTCCACTGGTTACAGATGGCAAGGAAGGAATATTGGTTGAACCATTTCATACAGGAAAATTTGCAGATGCAATGTTAATGTTGGCAGAAGATAAAGAAAAGCAGCAGAAAATGTCGGCAAATGGAATCAAAAAAGCCAGTCAGCTTTCGATAGAAAATATTGTATGTCAATGGAAACGATTATTTGAAAGGCTTTAGATATAAGAAAGGTATGTATATGAAAAAAGTAATTATTATGAATGCGGTTCCGACGAATAATGGAGATGCTGCATTGGTGTTTGGGTTAAGAGATAAGTTAATAGAGCAAGGCTATGAGGTTTGGATATCTACTACAAAATATGATATTGTAAAGAAAATGTATCCGGGCGTATTATGGGAAAGGGCAGATTATGATTTTAGCCCAATGTATTATAAAATGTTTAGGGTATTTCCGGGATTAAAGAAGTATATCCTAAAACACAGGGTGAAAAAGAAAAAAATATATCGGGATGCTGATTTTGTAATTGGTGCGCCAGGTGGTTATATTAATTCATATTATGGAATTGAAGAAAAACTATATTGTATGAAATTAATAAAGGAACTTTATGGCGCAAAACTGGTTATGTACTCTCAGTCAGTGGGTCCATTGAATAAAACGGACAAAAAAATTCTGGATGATTATATAGATATGTTTGAATTATTTATGGCAAGAGATGACATTTCCTATGAAAATGTAAAGCAATATAAGAATTGTATCAAAACAAATGATGCAGCTTTCCTACTGGATCGTCAAACTTGTAATAATAATGTTGAAAAACAAAGTATCGCCGTTTCAGTAAGGGAATGGAAGTTTGATGACAGAAGTAAAGAAAAATATATTACTTTGATGAAAGCACTGGTAGAAAAATGTATTGATGACGGAAAGAATGTGGAGTTCATATCTACATGTCAGGGTTTAAAAAACTATGTAAATGATTCAAAAATGGCACAAGAGATTGTAAACCGTCTAGAAGAAAAATATAGAAAGCATGTAGTTGTTGACAGCCAGTATCATACTTTGTATCAGTTAAGAGATAAGATTAAGAAATATGATTTTGTAATAGGGACAAGATTACATATGTGTATACTTACTATGCTGGCAGGAATTCCAGCAATAAATATTTCATACGAGGTAAAAGGAAAGGAATGTTTTCGAATGTTAGGTTTTGAAAAGTATTCCTTAGACTATAATTCAGATGTCAAAGAAGGCTTAGAGGTGTTACAGGATTTTGTGGAGCATATAGACGAGTTGACACCGAAATATAGAGAAAAAATAGCAGATATGAACCAGACGGCACAGAAATATTTTGAATATATGATAGAAGAGGTATTTGAAAAATAATCAGGAGGAACCGGAAAATGAAAGTTAGTATATTGATGTTAACATATAATGCACCAAAATATGTAAAAGAATCAATTCTTACATTAAAAGAAAATACAAAAAATGTAGATTATGAATTGATTGTGTTGGATAACCATTCGAAATTTATGACTCGCAGATTATTGAAAAAATTAGAGAAAAAAGGCTTCATGGACAAACTTATCTTAAGTGATAAGAATCTTTTGTTTGCCAAAGGAAATAACGTAGCATTTAAAGAAGCGGCTGACAGTGAATATATACTTCTATTAAATAGTGATGTAAGAATTAATTCAAGTAATTGGTTAGAAACACTGTTGAAAATTCATCCAAAGGAAGGTGGAATATCAGCATTTGGAGCTGTAGATTCAGAACCAATCAGGGCAGATGGATATTGTCTTCTTATCGACAAGAATTTATATGAAAAATATAAATTAGATGAAACTTACGAATGGTGGTGGGGTGTTACAAAACTAGAAAGTATGGTGTTAAAAGAAGGGAAAAAAATAGTTGCAGTAAGAAATCATGAAGAATTTATTCATCATTATGGCGGCAAAAGTGGAAAAGGATATAAAAATGCCAAAGGAATGGATGCAGATAGAAATGAAGTAAAGAAATGGTTTGATAATAATAAAGTAGAAATCATTGACCAATTATAGAAAAGTAAATTGACGAGAACAAATGATGAGCTTACAGATAGTGTAGTGCCTATGAGTAATAAATAATAATTAAAATATTATGGAGAAATATTATGAATTCAGAATCAAGAAAACTTAACTCTATAAGAAATATTATATTTGGCTATGGAAATCAGATATTAACGTTACTTTTAAGTTTTATAGGAAGAACAGTATTTATTAAAGTATTGGGAGAGGACTATTTGGGAATTAATGGTTTGTTTTCTGATGTTTTAACCATGCTTTCTATGGCGGATTTAGGATTTGGAACTGCAATGGTTTATAGTTTTTATAAACCAATAGCAGAACATGACGAAAAAAGAATTGCTGCACTGATTCATTTTTATAAGAGGATTTATAATTGGATAGCTTTCGTGGTAGCTGTTGTAGGTGTTATGTTGATTCCTTTCCTAAAATATTTGGTAAATTTAGATCAGGGAATTCCACATTTAAAAATTTATTATTTATTTTTTCTTGCCAATACAGTGATTTCTTATTTGTTTGTGTATAAAACATCAATTATTAATGCATCACAGAAAAATTACTTGATATCTCAGTATCAGGCTATAGTAAACGTCGTTAAAACAGTGGTGCAAATTGTTGCATTATTGGTATTTCATAATTATTTTATATATTTGTTTATTGCAATAGCAGCAACATTGGCCAATAACCTCATCGCTTCCCGCAAAGCAGACCAGTTGTATCCTGAAATTAGAAAAAGTCATGAAGAATTGGATACAGAAAGCAAAAAGTCTATTTTTGAAAATATGAAATCTATTTTTTTGTACAAGGTTTCAGGAGTACTATTAAATGGAACAGATAATACATTGATTTCTATTATTGTGGGAACCGTTTGGGTAGGTATTTATTCTAATTATAATATGATTATTACGGCGGTAAATAACTTTGTAAACACACTTTTCAGTTCTGTTACAGCTAGCATTGGCAATGTGATTGTTACAGAAAAATCTGAAAAAAGATATGAAGTATTTAAGGTCATGCAAACGATAAGTTTAATGATAGCTGCAAGTACAGTGGTTATTATGTACAGCCTTATAAATGACTTAATATATGTATGGTTGGGAGATAAGTTTGTTCTTAGTAATCAAATACTCATAGCTATCATGTGCAATTTTTATTTGGGAAATATACTGCGTCCAATCTGGTCTTATCGGGAAGCAACCGGGTTGTATATGCAGACAAAGTATATTATGTTGATTGCAGCGGGAATAAATATTGTATTATCTATAGCCTTGGGAAATTACTTTGGCATGAGTGGCATTTTGTTTGCTTCAGTGTTAGCAAGACTTAGTACATATTTTTGGTATGAACCGAAGCTTTTGTTTAAAAATTATTTTGAGGAAAATGTAAGAGGATTTTACTTTTCAATTGTTAAGAACATTGTGTTGGTTGTATTTTTAAGTATAGCTATATTTTGGGGAGGTCAGTTTTTCATAGTTGATACTTGGGGAAAGCTGATTTTAAAAGCTGTTATAGTAGTGTCTATAGTAGGTATAGGAGTGGTATGTGGTTACATTAGAACAAAAGAGTGTAAGATGCTTTTACAAACGGCAATGAATATTTTGAGCAGAGTGAAAGGAAAATAATGAAAATCGAGAGAAAACTTTGGGATATAGTTGAAAAATATTATATAATTATATTTATTGTTGTAATAAGTATGATTGGTATATGGATTAGATTCAGTGGGAAGGATTTCATATCGCGTGATATGACACATTATTTAATTCCCTGGTATGATGAGTTCAAAAAAACGGGTTTAAAGGGATTGAGCTCGCAAGTAGGTGATTATAATTTATTATACCAGACAATGATAGCATTATTCACGTATATAAACATAAAAAACGTTTATATGTATAAAATATTATCGTGTATTTTTGACTTTTTGTTAGCATTTACATGTGGGTACACATTATGTGGGTTGAAGGGAAAGAACTGTAAGAATGATATTACAACTTTTTCCATAACGTATACCGTTGTACTATTTATTCCTACAGTAATTTTAAATTCATCTGTATGGGGGCAATGTGACTCAATATATGTGACTTTTGTGATATGGACTATTTATTTTTTGTATAAAGAAAAATATAGAAAAGCTTTTATTTTTTTAGGAATAGCATTTGCATTTAAATTACAGAGTATATTTATCATTCCTATTGTTTTGTATATGTATTTTACAAAAAAGAAATTTAGTATTCTAAATTTAGGATATACTGTTTTATCTTTGTGGCTGTCAGGAATTGGTGGATATATTAACGGAAGAAGCATATGGGCAGTTTTCGATATATATATGAATCAAGCCAAAGAACATCAAAAAATGTACATAGGCTACCCGAGCTTTTGGCTTATAGTTGGAAGTGATTATGCTTTACTAAAGCAGATAGCGATATTGCTGACGGTGGTGATTTTGGGAGTTGGATTATATTTAGTATTATCAGAAAAAAAGAAAATAGATACACTTGAGAGTTACCTAAATACTGTATGTTGGTCTGTGTGGAGTATGATTTTATTTTTGCCAGCCATGCATGAAAGATATTCATATATGTTAGACATTATGCTTGTGATGTTGTGTATATATAAGGGAAGAAAATATTTATGTTATGCTATTGTTGAGCTGCTATTAAGCTTGATTACATACGGACATTATTTGTTTTACAATGGACAGCTTTGTATGGAAATGGGAATTATAAATTTAATTTTGTGGTGTATATTCACGTGTGTTGTATTTAATGTAGATTTGAAGGAGAAGTAAGATGAAGGAAGAGAAAAAATATAGTTTTCATAATGTTTGGAATCAAAGCAAAGTATCTCCTTGGAGTGTGGCATTTTTGGGATACTTTATAATTTTACTGTTACAAACATTATTTGATGAGAAGCAATGGACGGGAAATATTATATTTGTTCAAGAAATAATGATTTTTGCTTTTGTTATTTGTGTGGGTATGTTTGTAGTATTGGCTATTTGTAAAAACGAGAGGGCAGAAAGAGAGCACCTTATGACATGGCTTATTATGGCCATTGGTATTATTATGCGTGTTGGCTATATGCTCTATACGCCTTGGGAAGTGAGGGGGCATGATGCAGGAATTTTATCTGCTGGACCAGAAGGAAAAGGGCATTGTGGTTACATTATGCGCATATTTGAAGGGACTTTACCAGAGAGCAATGTGGGGCAATTTTATCATCCACCACTGTATCATTTTCTTGCTGCCATATCAATGCATATTTCTGGCTTGCTCCGAGGAACACAAGATGGCGTTGTTTTGATTGAAAGTGCTAAGGTAGTTTCCTGTGTGGCATCTATTGGTGTCATATATCAGGTAAAAAAAATCTTAGAAGACACGGATATTAATGGTGCAGCCAGAAATGTTACAATGTTAATAGTAGCAGTATTACCAAATTATTATTTAATGGCTGGGCGTATTAATAATGATTCTCTTGTGTTCTTTTTTATTGTTGTCATCCTTCGTTATACTATGAAGTGGTATCGAAATCAGACTTACGCAAATACAATTATTTTGGCAGTTGCCTTTGGGTTAGGGATTATGACGAAGGTTTCTTGTGGGGTAATGTCAATGTTTACTGGTGTTGTAATGTTGGTTGTGTTTGTTAAAAATATAAAGGCTAGAAAGTGGAAAGCTTTGCTTAAACGATTACTTATATTTGGTTGTATCAGTGGTGTATTAGGACTGTGGTATCCGATACGTAATCTTGTGCTTTTTCAACAGCCTTTTAATTATGTATATGAAATTTCGATAGATAATCCAATATATTGTGGAGATGTTTCTTTGAATGAACGAATGTCTATCTTATATGATTTTACGGAAAAGCGGGCAGTGTATAATGATCCCAAGGTTGATTATAATTTGCCAAGCTATTTTTTGAGATGTTCTTTGTTTGGAGAATTTAGTTTTAACAATTTAGACGAGGTAGCGGTAGGATTTTATTGGATTAATGTCATAATGGTTATTCTTTCACTTGGAGCAATGGTGTATAGTTTGTATAAGAGGAAAAAGAATCGAAAATTCGTGTTAGGACTTGCAATGGTGTGGGGGTTACAAGTTGTATCTTTTATATCTTTTAATATAAGATACCCGTTTGCCTGCACGATGGATTATCGATATATTCCAATTACGACGATTATTGGTGCAATTTACATTGGTATGCTTTATCAGGAAATAGAAGAAAAGGAAGGTATATGCATGAAATTGCTATGTAAATTCATACAAGGATTGGTTTTGGCTTTTGCTGCATTTTCTATTACATTTTATACACATATATCATAGTCGATATCGGCCGCTTTTTAATGGGAAAAGTGGTTTAATGGGATTATTTTTATTAACGGATTAGGTATAAAACTGTAAAACACTTTTTACAATACGAGGAGTAAAAAATATGTTGAAGAAAATTGGAAAAATAATAGCAGTATATTTCACAATCTATGTTTTATGTTCTATAATATTCATAGCTTTATTTCATACCCCTATATTAAAGGGTATGGAAGTGTTGATGTATAGAGGCATTGTTTTTATTATTATGGCAGGCCTGTTGGCAATGCTTGGAATGTTCTTGTGTACTAAGAAATGGAAAGAATTATTTGACATAAAAGACGTTATCTTGATGTTTTTAGGATTTTGTTCGATGAATATGGTTTTGTTTACGTTAATACCGGTTACAGTAGAACGCTCCGTATCTGTATTTACTCTGAGTTATATGGAAGAGAATCCACAGGCATATACAGTAGAGGAAATGGAAGAAATTTTTAATGAAAAATATGTGCAGGAGTTTCAGGCTTTTGACAAAAGATTCAAAGAGCAAATTGTATCAGGAAATGTGGATGAAACGGAAGATGGCTTCGTGCTTAATGAAAGAGGAAAGTTTACGGTAAAATTTTTTCGTACTGTAGCAGCTATATTTGATACAGATGAAAGATTGATATATCCAAATGAAAATACAGTAGAGCAGAGTGCAAAAGAAGATTGTAAGGAGAAGTAAAATGGATAAATTGTACATAGTAATACCGGCATATAACGAGGAAGGAAAATATTAAATCCGTAATTGATGATTGGTACCCGGTAATAGAAAAACATAATGCCAACGGAGAATCAAGACTTGTTATAATAGATGATGGAAGTAAAGATTCTACCTATAAGATTATGCAGGAATATGCATTAAAAAACGAAGCAGATTACATTTTTCAAACAGATTCCGATGGTCAGACATTACCAAGTGAATTCCAACAGTTTTGGGATTTAAGAAAAGAGTATGATTTTATTATAGGCCATAGAAATCACAGAGAAGATGGACTCTCCAGAATCTTTGTTACAAAAACATTGAAATTAGTATTAATGCTTTGCTTTGGAGTAGGAATCACAGATGCGAATACCCCGTTCCGTTTAATGAGCGCAGATACCTTAAGAGAGAATATCAAACTGATTCCTAAGGATTATAATTTATCAAATGCAGTATTGTCAGTAATATATGCCAGAAAAGGGCAAAAGATTAAGTACATACCTATCACCTTCCGTCCAAGACAAGGCGGTGTGAATTCTATTAATTTGAAAAAGATTTTTGGTATTGGAAAGAAAGCAATTACTGATTTTAAAGAGATTAACCGGAACTTTAAAAAGTATAATATTTAGAAACGGGGAGCTGTTGTCAATGTTAAAATTAGCCCAGCCGTCAAAGCTAAAATTCAGTTGGCAGAGGATATAGAACTGAAGAAGAAAGCAGGTATATCTGCTCTTTGTGAATATTCAATGCTATCCGACAATAACTATCCAACTTATGGGATTACTAAAAAGGAGTTACAGGAAGTAAACCTGAAGTCCTTGAGACAAATAACTGTAGGAGAGGAAAAGGGCTGCGAAGTTTTGGAATTAGGATATTTCATAGACTTTTGGGGGAAACAAGTGCAGGACCCATTGAGCGTGTTATTATCTATATCTAAAGAGGATATGTTGGATGAGCGAGTTGAAGGGTGTGATATTTTGTTTTCAGTAATGAAGGTCAATTCAGAGGAACAAGAGATCTTGACATAGTATTAATTGTGGAGGCACTTACTCCTGAATTTGGCGAAAAAATCTGGGAATTTGTGAAAAGTATGCTTATAAAATGATAGAATGTATGAACAGAAGATTCATATGAGGTATAGAGTATCGTGGGTGAACAAAAGCAAATAGTGACAAACAGAATAGAATATATTGACATTATGAGGGGGCTTGGAATCCTTTTAATGATTATGGGGCATATTGGCTTTGGTAAGTCTTTTGATACTTATATTCATGCGTTTCATATGCCTGTGTTTTATGTGATATCAGGATATTTGTTTAAAAATAACCCGGTGCCGACAGAAGCGTTTGTGGTAAGAAAAGCACGACAGTTGTTCATTCCTTATTTTGTTTTTGCAGTGATAGGATTTCTTGGAACATATATGACAGGTGGGATAAACGGCATTGATTTTTGGAGTAAGCTTAATGATACTTTTTTTAATCCAACTATTAGAGGAGTTCCGCTTGCAGGTGCTCTGTGGTTTCTTCCGGCACTGTTTTGGATTAATGTTATTTTTCATTATTTACATAAATGGTTTGGAAAGAATGATTATATTTTGTTTGCAATTACGCTTGTGACCGGATTTGTGGGTATGTTAGCGACAGAACGTTATAATATATATCTGCCAATGGGATTAGATGCAGCTCTTAGTGGGGTAGCTTTTATAGGAACCGGGTATTTTTTAAAACAAATGATGCATAGAAAATTTATTCATGCCTGTTTTCATATGAATGTGGCAGTTTTTATTGTAACGGCATTGCTTCAGGCATATTTGGCTTTTTTTAACGGAGATGTGAATTTTCGAACGGGACAATATGGAAATATAGTATTGGCATGGTTTAATGCGATGCTGGGAAGCATACTATTATGGAACTTATCGAGGTGGCTTGGTTATGCTTTGAATAAATGGAAAAAACTGATTATTATTCAGGGGATAATGCAGATAGGAGCAAATTCGCTCACCTTTGTATGCCTGAATCAATGGATTATTCAGGTAGTTTCTAATAGTGTGGCAATACCTGCCTGGGACAGTCTGGGGATTCCTTATTTAAAGGAAACGCTTATATTGTGTATAGTATGTTTTATCTTATGTGTGATTATGCAAATTTTAGAAAATAGCAAGTTAAGGGTATTACTAGGAAAAAATAGAGAAATTTAGGAGAAGAAAATATGGCAATGTTAAAACTAAACCCGGCAGGTAAAGATTATCTCTGGGGTGGGACTCGGTTGATAACAGAATACAACAAACCATTTGTATGGGATAAGTTGGCTGAAACCTGGGAATTGTCATGTCATCCGGACGGTCCCTCCACTATAGCGGAAGGTGAGTTTGCCGGAAAGACATTATCAGAATATATTGAAGTAAAAGGAAAGACGATTCTGGGGACAAAGTGTCAGAACATGAAATATTTTCCATTGCTTATTAAGTTTATAGATGCCAAAAAGGATTTATCTATTCAGGTACATCCGTCAGATGAATATGCCTTAAAATACGAAGGACAATACGGCAAGACAGAGGTGTGGTACATTATGGATTGTGAGCCTGATGCCTTTATCTATTATGGATTTAAGCAAAGCATTTCGAAGGAAGAGTTTGCACAGAGAATACAGAACAATACATTACTAGAAGTGCTTAATAAAGTACAGGTAAAAAAGGGTGATGTGTATTTTATTGAGCCGGGAACGATACATTCCATTGGCAGCGGTAATTTAATTGTAGAAATTCAACAGAATTCTAATGTGACTTATCGTGTATATGACTATGGAAGGGTGGGAACTGACGGAAAACAAAGAGAATTGCATATTGACAAGGCAAAAGCGGTTACAAAGTGTATCACACCTAAAAAAGATTATGATTTTGGTTCTCATATGGTAAGCTGTGAGTATTTTACTGTAGATAAGTATAAGTTGGCTCAGGGAGTGAAAGTATCTGGTAATGTAGATAGCACTTCCTTTGCAAGCCTGTTGATTCTAAGCGGAATGGGGACGATACGTGCGGCAGGAGAGATATTAGAAGTGAAAAAAGGAGATAGCATTTTTGTGGAGGCTGCAACCGGGGCATTCGAAGTAGAGGGTGCAATGGAGATGCTGGTGACCAGAGTATAATCTGGTTACTGGCAATTTTTTTAAAATATTCAAATTTTTTATTGTTTTCTTTTGATATATATAATAGACATAATAGACTTGATGTTATATAATAATAAAATAATATAAAAAAACAATTCAGGCGTAGGATAAGGCGATATCAAAAAAGAGGTGTTTTATATCAAAAGCTTACAAACAGGAGAAAATTTGATTTCTCAGATGAAAAATAAAAATGTTAAATTTAATTATTTTACAGAAGAACAAACCAAAAGATTTTTGGAAAATAATTCTTATTATAAAAAAATAACAAGTTATGAAAATAATTTTCATTATTACGTAGAATCTGGAATGAAAAAATATTCAGATTTAGATTTTGCTTATTTAGTTGAGCTGTCAACTTTGGATATGGAATTCAGATTTTTAGTTTTAAAGATGTGTCTTAATATAGAACATGCTTTAAAAATAATTATTATAAATAAGTGCCTTGAGAAAAAGGAAGATGGATATAGCATTATAAAGGAATATTTTGAAGAAAACGAGAATGTAAAAAAAGAAATATTACAACATGCAAATAATTCATATTGTGAAGAGTTAATAAGTGAAAATAGAAACAGAATGCCTATTTGGGTATTTCTTGAAGTAATTTCTTTTGGTGAGCTATGTCGTTTTTGTAAGTTTCTGGAACATAAGGGTTATTTTCAAAAATGGGAAATAGATGTAATCTTTAATGTCAGAGTATTAAGAAATGCTGCGGCCCACAATCACTGTTTGTTTAGCAGATTAATACGGACAGATGTAAAACCTATAAATAAAGTGCGGCAATATGTAGAACAGATGGATGGAATAACAAAGACACAGAAGAATCAAAATCTAAAATCAAGATGTATTCATGATTTTGTTACATTGTTATTTGCATTTGAATATTATATAAAAAGCGAGGGAATAATAAACCATACCAAAGAGGATATGGAACAATTATTTTTTAACCGTATGCTACAAAGGAAAGCGTATTTTAAGAATTGTATTACGGTTAAAAATGCCTATGGTTTCGTGAAAAAGGTACTTGACAAGTGGTGTGAAAAATAGTAATATTCTTCTATGGAATTTATAAATGGTTTTAATACCATTTTGTAATGGCTGGGTGAATAACCCGGCCTTAGTTTTTTTATGGTATTATTTAATTAAAATATATAACCCCCCACAGCCAGACAACGCTTGCAGCCGGTTTCAATTACCGGCTGTGGAAGTTTCCTGTGAGTAGAAAGCAGTCTTCAGTGTGGAGATTTCTTCCTCTTGCATTTTTAAAATATTATCCGCATAGTCGTGAATATCATCATTTGTAGAATTCGTAAGAATAGCAAGAGCTATTTCCACTGCCATTTCATGGTGCATAATCATACCCTCTGCAAATGCCTGATCGATATTTTGCGATGTGTCTGTACCATGTTCTAAATAGTGAGGTTTGGACATTATTTCATTGTAAGCGGAGAGGTATGCTTCCTCTGTGGCTGTATCGGATATACCGTTTTGTTCTAATCTGGCAGCGGTCTTTTGCATTTCGCTTATCTCTTTTGTCTGTTTTTTAATCATTGTTTTTGCGATTTTTTTCAATTTCCGATTAGAACCTTTTGTGTTTAAATAATTTTTGGACATCTCAATGGCACCCTTATGGTGAGAAATCATACCATAGAGAAAATCCAGATCTGCGTTTGTGGTAGGCATGATTTCCATTGAGTTCACCATATTTGTCATAATGCTATCCTGCTCTATCAAATAAGAAGCAAGAGCTGCTTCTTCATCTTGAGGTTTAGCTTTGTTATTACGATACATCAAAGTGGCAACGATAATAAAAATCAAAAGTACTGCGGCAATTCCAGCCAAAATCCAGCTTTTTTTATTCTCTTTCATATAAAAATCCTTTCCTGAAATTAAGTGGTCATCTGTCTTTAGTTTGAGAAATTTAATAGAAAATATACAAAAAGATTAGAAAGTCCGCTTGAATAGAAGAGGTAGAATATTTTATAATAGGGATTATGTTGATAGAAGGGAGAAAGTATGGAAGAACAATTAGACAAGGGAAGAAATGCGTATACGGTAACTATTTTGCTTTTCACATTCAATATTCTTATCTATGTGTATAGTATCTTTTTTATGGAAGATGCATACCTTAGTGGCGGTATTAATTATCATATGGTTTTTGAGGAAAAGGAATATTATCGTTTTTTAACAAGTATTTATCTTCATGCAGACATTTCTCATATAGCCATGAATATGTTAGCATTGGTGGTTGCAGGAAGAATGGTGGAGTCTTATCTTGGCTCCCTGAAAATGGTGATTATTTATTTTGTGTCGGGATTTGGTGGAAGCCTTCTCTCCTTACTTTTACAGAAACCAGAAGAAAATGTATATTCCATTGGTGCTTCCGGAGCTATTTTTGGCTTGTTGATGGCAACAGCATTAATGCAAAACAAAAAGGCAGGTAAATCCTTTATCCGGGCGTTAGTGTTTGTAATTATTTATGCACTGGGAACCTGGTCACAGGGGGTTGATTTATTGGGTCATATAGGGGGTGCACTAGGAGGGGCAGCAGCGGCATTTGTTGCCTGCCTTCATTTCACAGAAGATTATAAGGAAAGTAAAATAAAAAGCATATTAGGTGTTGCCATTGCGATTATGGTATCTGGGCTTGCTTGTATTTGTATATATACATACAACAGATAAATATTACAGTTGGTTATTAGAAGCAATGATCTCTAAGTTCATAATTTCACCACACTTTTCCCATAATTTAAACACAAGACCTAAGTATAATTATAGCTATTCAGAACCGAAGAAATCTAAGTTTAATGATTTATAAATAAGGTTTTGAATAGCTACTTTTATATACGATATGCAAGTGAAATATAATATTAGGAGGTCTTGAGTTGAAGTTCGGAAAGAAGAAAGAAGGACAGACAATTGCAGATGAGACAATGAAAACAAAGAGAAATAGTAAGATGGTAGGGCGCTTTTTTAAACGTCATAAAGGAATTACAGTTCTTATTTGTATTGTTATTATTGGCAGTGTAGTGGGTGTTACAGTATTTGGAAATACAAAAAAGAAACCTCAAATGCCAGGCGCTGTGGCATTTGAAACAATGACATTAGAGAAGCGGGATATTTCTAATTCTATCAGCGTTACCGGGACAATTGCCAGTGCAGACAGCCGTACATTGACATCTACGTTAAGCAATATAGATGTAGAGAGTCTGAATGTGGCAGTAGGGGATAAGGTAAATGCAGGCGATGTGTTGGTGGTATTTGATGATACTGATTTAACAGAAAGCTTATCCGATGCAAAAAAGAGTTTATCCGTAAGTCAGGCACAGGCGGCCAATGAATTGGAATCTGCACAGCGCTCTTATACAGAGGCGGGAGAAACAGCACAGATATCAGCTTCCAGAGCTGCAAAAAGTGTGTCAAATGCATATAGTACATACACAAAAGCAGTTTCTGCAGAAGCAAGCTCTAAACTTGCTTATCAGGAAGCCGTACAGGCGGAAGAAACATTGCAAAAAGAAGCAGCCACATTGGAAGCTAAGGTCAAGAAATTAGAAACAGAGATTGCGCAACTGCAAACAGAATTAAAAAGTGCAGATGAAAGCAAACAGGAAAGTATTCAGAGTAAAATTACAAAGAAACAGACTTCTTTGGCTGCAGCACAGAAAGAATATGAGGAAAAAAGTACAGAATATAAAACCGCACAGCAGGAAACTACAACTGCAAAACAAAGTTATGAACAGGCAGCAACGTCTCTTGAAAATTCCTATTCTTCGTATACAAAAGCCGTGCAGGATCAGGAAGATACTACAAGAAATAACGAAAGTACACTGGCGAATCAGGCCTCTTCTTTAGAAAACACAAAATTGAATGTAAGCACAAGTTCCCAAAATCAAGAAGATCAGGTAGAAACTATTCAGGAACAGATTGATGACTGCACAGTTACAGCACCGATTTCCGGGGTAGTAACATCTCTGTCAGTTTCTAAGGATGAAACATTTGCGGGCGGTGAGATTTTAGTTATCCAGGATAACAGCAGTTTTATTGTGGAAGCCAATGTAGATGAATATGATATAGCGGATATTGAAAAGGGAATGAGCGTTGTAATTAAGACAGATGCTACCGGCGATGAAGAATTAGAAGGTGAAGTAATCTATGTAGCCCCTACGCCGAGTAGTTCTACGACGTCTTCCGGAAGTAATATGGAAGCTTCTAGTTCAGGCAGCTCCACATATGAAGTGCAGATTAGTGTAAAAACGGCGAACGATAGATTGCGAATTGGTATGAGCGCAAAGGCAAGCATTTTAACAGAGTCCAGAGAAAATGTATATGCGGTTCCTTATGATGCGATAGAAACCAACGAAAATGGTGAATCTGTTATTTATGTTGTGGATAATAGCCAAAATATGCAGAATAAGAAAGCAATTGCGGTGGAAGTAGGCTTAGAAAGCGATTATTATACAGAAATCTCCAGCGATGAGTTAGAGGAAGGAATGTCAGTCATTACAGGCAATGCAGGACAGTCTGTGGATTCTGAAAAGTCAGATAATAATGACATGAATGGAATGTTTGGCGGTATGGGTGGCGGCAATATGAATGGCGGCGGTGCTCCGGGTGGAATGTCCGGTGGTGGACCGGGCAGAAGATAGTCTGGAGGTGAATTCATGTCGGACGTTATTATTGATTTAAAGCATATTATAAAGCGTTTCTATGAGGGGCAGGCAAATGAACTTGAAATCCTTCATGGAATTGATTTGACAGTGAAAAAGGGCGAATTTGTATCTATTGTAGGTGCCTCTGGCTCCGGAAAAACTACGTTAATGAATATTATAGGAATTTTAGACAGAGCCAGTGAAGGTAGTTATATATTAGACGGTTTAGATGTAAGTGAGGCAAGAGATAAAGAATTATCAAATATTCGAAATGAAAAAATTGGTTTTGTATTTCAAACGTATAATCTCATTGCAAGAACCAGTGCCTTAAAAAACGTGGAGCTTCCGATGTTGTATGCAAAAGTGCCAAGAAAGGAACGTAGTCAGAGAGCTAAGGAATTATTAGATTTGGTGGGAATGGGAGAGCGTATGTCACATAAACCGGATGAGTTGTCCGGCGGTCAGAAGCAGAGGGTTGCAATTGCAAGAGCTATGGCAAATGATCCAACCATTATTCTGGCAGATGAGCCGACAGGAGCCCTGGACTCAAAAACAGGGCGCAAAATAATGGACTTATTCCACAAATTAAACAAAGAACAGGGGAAGACCATTGTGCTTATTACCCATTCACCAGAGCTGGCAGCAGAGACTGGAAGAATTATTACAATTAAGGATGGAGCTATTATTGGAGAGGAGGCAGGAGGAGCATGTTAGTATTAGAAAATATTTGGCTTGCTTTCACCAGTCTGGTTTCTAATAAGATGCGGGCATTGTTAACTATGCTTGGAATTATTATCGGAATTGGCTCTGTGATTGCGATTATGACCGTAGGAGATTCCATTACAAATTCTGTAACTACTTCTATGCAATCTATGGGAGCCAACAACATTACTGTCGGATTGCAACAGAAAAGCAGTGAAGATGAAGTGACAGAATCGGGAATGAAATTTGAAGGTGGTCCGAGAGGGCGCAGTATGTCTGAGGAAGATTATATTACTGATGAAATGCTGGAAGAATTGCAAAAGGCTTACGGAGAAAACATTGATGCCATATCTTTAAGCGAGTCTGTAGGAAGTACAACTGCAGAAGATGGAAAATCATATGCCAATATAAGTATTATAGGTGTAAATTCGGGATATTTGTCTGCGAATGAGTTGACTTTGGTAGCGGGAAGAAGTCTGATAGATGTGGATCAAGAAAAAGCAAAGAAGGTGGCACTTGTTTCTGATAAACTGGTAAACAATTTGTTTGATGGTAATTGTGCGGCTGCGATAGGGCAAACAATTGAGGTGACGTTAAATAATAAGTATTTAGTTTATACGATTGTAGGTGTATATGAGTATAGTGAGTCTACGTCTGGATTTTCCTCAGATTCGGAAGAGGATATCAGCACAGATGTATATATTCCGTTAAAAACAGCACAGGCGCAAAATCATAATACGTCCGGCTATTCGCAGTTTACCATTGTTACAAGTGTGGATACAGATTCCACTGCTTTTTTAGAAAAAGTAGAAAGCTTTTTTGACAGATATTATGCAAAAAATGAGGATTATCAAATCAGTGCATATAGTATGGAATCCATGATTTCGTCTATGACGGATATGCTGTCCACCATATCGATAGCCATAGCTATCATAGCAGGGATATCCTTGTTGGTAGGTGGTATTGGTGTAATGAACATCATGCTGGTATCTATTACAGAACGAACCAGAGAGATTGGTACCAGAAAGGCGTTAGGTGCAACTAACGGCTCGATTCGTTTTCAGTTTATCATGGAGTCAGTAGTTATTTGTTTAGCTGGTGGATTCATTGGAATTATACTGGGGCTAGTCTTAGGTTCTGTTGCAGTAAGTATTATGGGATATGATGCAAGTCCAAGCATTGGAGGTATTATTTTTTCCGTAACTTTTTCTATTCTCATTGGAGTATTTTTTGGATATTATCCGGCCAACAAGGCGGCAAAGATGAACCCAATAGAAGCATTGCGCTATGAATAAATATACGAAAATAATTCAGCCTTAATGAATTTCACGGACGCCCCTGATAGGGAAGTTACTCTCCCCATCAGGGGTTGTTTGTGATAAACAGTGAGAATTATCCCTCTTAGGAGCGTCCGCAAAACTAAGTAATCTAAATCTTCTTCGTGTAATTAAAGAATACATGTCCCTGTAAAATATAATATTCATTGGCACTGTAAACGCTGAAAAATCTTGTTGTCTTTGCGTAGTTTACAGCCCAGAAATTTTTCCATGTAAAATCGCAACGTTTGAAGCTTGGAACACTATCCGTATTTTTGTTTAAATCATATAATATAACTTTTGCAGCATTCTTGCAATCTGCAGAAACTAAATTATAGTTTTGCAAATAGTAAGTCAGGACACCGGTTCTGGCAGGTTGAAATTGATATTGCTGATAAATAACTTCTTTCATTCCTAAGGAAGAATTCATCCGGTTTGCAATGACATATCCTACCCCAAGATGACCCTTGTATAAAGTAACGGTTTTGCCGTTAAGTTTTCCCTGAACAGGATCATTTTTCTGATTTCCCGCTTCTGCATAAAGAATGCAGGCAAGAAGCTTTTCCGTACTGACCTTTGGATCGGTGTAGTACTGCAAATGCATTTTTGCACCCCTTACCATCACATAAGAAGCCTCAATTTGTAAAGAGCCATCCGTGTTAAATACGGCATATGTATTATCGATTTTCTTTACAGTACCGTTTTGGTTAGGTGTAAATCTGGCACCGGTTTTGGCGTCAAAATAGTAAGTATTGCCTTTTAGTTCGATAAATCCGGTCTGCATAACACCACTGTTATTAAAATAGTAGTACTTTCTGTTGATTTTTCGTAATCCTTTTACCATAATACCTTGTGTATTAAAGTAATATTTCTTTTTACTAACGGTCTGAAATCCAGTCTGCATAACGCCGCTTTTATTAAAGTAGTAGGTTTTGGAGTTTAATTTCTTTAACCCTGTGAGCATAATACCTGATTCACTAAAATAGTAAGTTTTGTTTTTGATGGTCTGGAATCCGGTTTGCATAACGCCTTTTTTATTAAAGTAGTATTTTTTATTTTTAATGGTCTGAAATCCGGTTTGCATAACACCTTTTTTATTAAAGTAGTAGTATTTTTTATTAATCTTTTTTAAACCGGTAAGCATTCTTCCATTTTTATTAAAATAGTAGGTCTTATTGTTTATTTTCTGGAAGCCTGTCAACATAACTCCCTTTTTATCAAAATAGTAGGTATGACCGTCAATTTTCTGAAAGTCCTTTAACTTTTTGTTGTTTTTGTAGTAATAGGTTTTTCCGTTTTGGTTAAAAAAACCATTTTTTTCGTTGGTATTTGTACTTTGGGCTGCCGCAATGGCAACAGTAGGTGCAGTATTAGAAGCCGAAGCAGACAATGGTGTACAAATCAGGCATACTAACACAAGAAAAAGTGACATTCTTATAATTTTCTTCTTCATGAATTCCCTCCCTATAATATTATAATCTATATTTTAACATATATTTCGACATAAAGTGTGAGAAAATTATGGCAATTCTCATATTGAAATCCATTTCTACATACGATACTATGAATAGAGAATTATGGGAGGAGTCATGAAAATTGTATGTTGTATGAAAAATTAAAACAGTACCAAAAAACGGATTACTATCCCTTCCATATGCCGGGGCACAAACGAAATATGGGAGAAATGTGTAATCCTTATAAAATAGATATTACGGAGATAGACGGATTTGATGACTTGCATCATGCAGAAGGAATTTTGAAATCATGTCAGGAGAAAGCGGCAATGCTTTATGGGGCAGAAGAAACCCATTTTTTAATCAATGGTAGTACCGGAGGGATTTTAAGTGCTATTTCAGGAAGTGTCAGCCGTCATGGAAAGATAGCGATAGCAAGAAATTGTCACAAATCGGTATATCATGGAATCTTATTAAATGAATTGGATGCCTGTTACTTATACCCGGAATTTCTAGAAGAAGTGGGGATAAACGGAGGAATTTTGCCGGAGGCTGTGGAAAAGTTATTAGAAAAAGAGCCGGATATTCAGGCGGTGGTAATTACATCTCCTACTTATGAAGGAATTGTATCTGATGTAGAAACAATTGCAAAAGTTGTACATTCTAAGAAAATTCCGTTGATTGTAGATGAGGCACATGGAGCACATTTTTATTTTCATGATAAATTTCCGAAAGGAGCCTTGCAGTGCGGAGCAGATATTGTAATCAATAGTGTTCATAAAACATTGCCGGCTTTTACGCAGACAGCGTTGCTTCACATGCAGGGAAGCATTGTCAATAAAGAAAGGATTCGAAAATATCTGGGGATTTATCAAACCAGCAGTCCGTCTTATATATTAATGTCCGGTATCAGCCAATGTATGGATATCATGCAAGAGCAGGGGTGGGAACTGCTTGAAAAGCTGTATTATAATTTAAATGATTTTTATGACATAAATAAAAAATTAAGAAAAATGTGTGTTGTCACAGATTCCATTAAAGAATATAATAGTGTATGTGATTTTGATATTTCAAAACTTGTAATCAGTACAAAAAATACCAATATAACCGGAAAAGAACTGCAAAAAAGGTTAAATAGAACATATCATCTGGAGCTGGAAATGTCATCGTTGTCCTATGCGTTGGCAATGTCTAGTGTGGGTGACACAAAGGAAGGATTTAACCGTCTTGCAATAGCTCTTTTGGAATTAGAAGAGTCTTTGCAGGAAGAAAAAAGTACCGTAACGTTGTGGGAAGAGGAATGTTTAGGAAAGACAAAATACCTAATTGCCGAGGCAGAGGAACTTATGCAGGAGCAAATTCCCATTGCGGAATGCTGTAATCGTGTTAGTGGAGAATTTGTATATATGTATCCGCCGGGGATACCAATGCTGTGCCCCGGAGAAATCATTACAGAAGAAATTTATCTGCGACTGAGGGAATACAAGAAGGCTGGAATTACTTTTCAGGGATTGAAAGATGAAAAATCAGAAAACATTAAGGTGATTATCGAAAAATAAGGGAGAAAGAAGAATGAATAAGAAACAAATTATTAGCTTACTGGTGGCCGCCGCTGTTTTTGTGGTTACAGGTGTTGCAAGCGTAACAATTAACACATGGTCTGATATGAAAACATCACAAAGGGAGAAAAAGACAGAGAGCACATGGAACGAATTGTTTGGAGGGAAGGAAGAAACGCTTCCGTCGAAGGATTATATTGCGGTGGTGAAAGTGGACGGTACTATTAGCAGTGAACCAACTACCACTATGTTTGGTGAAAGTACAGGATATGATCACCCTGCAACTATGAAATATATAGATAAATTGATTGCTGATGATAAGAATAAAGGAATTCTTTTATATATAGATACACCGGGCGGTGAAGTGACTGCATCTGATGATTTATATTTGAAACTTATGAAATATAAGGAAGAGACTGGAAGAAAGATTTATTGCTATTTTGCAAGTCAGGCATGCTCTGGAGGATACTATATTTCCATGGCCTCGGATGAGATTTATGCTAACAGAAACTGCTGGACAGGTTCCATTGGCGTTATTATCAGTCTTTCTAATATGAAGGGGCTTTATGATAAACTTGGAATTCAGGAAATTAACATTACAAGTGGTGCGAACAAAGCGATGGGTTCTTCCGGAGAAGAATTGACAGAGGAACAAAGAACTATTTTACAATCTTTGGTAGATGAAGCATACAATCAGTTCGTAGGAATTGTGGCAGACGGAAGAAAGCTGGATGTAAATAAGGTAAAACAACTGGCAGACGGAAGAATTTATTCTGCAAATCAGGCATTACAGAATAAGCTGATTGATGGAACAGCTACTTATGAGGACTACAAAGCGAAAGTAGAAGGCGAAGTGGGAGATGGCATCTTATTCTACGAGAAAGATGATACACAGTTGAGCCTGTCTAGTCTGTTTTCTACAATTCAGCAGTTAAGAGGACGCTCTGACGCAGAAGTGATTAGTGATGTATTGAAAAACAAGGGAAATGGAGGACTGATGTATTATGAATCAAGCCTCAACTAATTATGTAGAATTTGAAAATAAACCGATAAAAAGTCAACCGGCAGGTTTTTTTATACGCCTGGCAGCATATTTGATTGATTCACTGCTGGCAGGGGGAATCATAGCCATGATTAATATGCCGCTTTGGTTTGTAAAACTGTTGGCTTCAGATAGTATAGTATTTAAAAATATTCTTTTTGGTTATGATATTTTTGATATTATCAATTTCTGTCTGTTTAGTGCATATTTTATTATTATGACTTACACTTGTGGCAGAACAGTTGGTAAAATGTTAATGAAGATAAGAGTGGTTTCCGCAGGCGGTCAGGAACTGACGTTTGGTCAGGTATGTTTCCGCGAAATTATTGGAAAATATTTATCCGGTATTTTGTATATAGGATATATTTTGGTGGGAATCGATGGTGAGAAACGGGGAATTCACGATATGTTGGCGGATACCAGAGTGATTTATGATATGCAGTAAATTTCAGGCACTGAGAAAATCCTCATAGAGCTTAACAGGAGCTTTCTAAGCAGAATTGAAGCGGCTTAGAAAGCTCTTTTTTCAGGTGCTGACCTTTCGAAGCTGAAAGGTAGGAAAAATTTCTAAATATTATAAGCAAAAATAGTTTCAAAGGTATGGTATGTCTGTTATAATATATGAAAGACATAGACATATTTATTTTACAAGGAGTATTTATGAGTAACATATTTTATTTGATGGGTAAGAGTTCTTCAGGAAAGGATACCATTTATCAAGAACTTTTAAAAGATAAAGAACTGAATTTAAAAAAGGCAGTGCTATATACGACACGTCCAATTAGAGAAGGGGAAGTGGAAGGAGTAACATACCATTTTACAGATGAGGAAAAACTAGTAACATTGCAGAGTGAAGATAAGGTGATTGAGGTACGAAGCTATGATACTGTGAAAGGAAAGTGGTATTATTTTACGGTAGATGACGGTCAGTTTGAAGGGAATGCTACCATTTTAATGATTGGAACGTTAGAGTCCTATGCTAAGATGAAAGAATATTTTGGAGAACGAGTGATTCCGCTGTTTGTTACGTTAGAGGACGGAGAACGCCTGATGCGTGCAGTGAAGCGGGAGCAACAACAAAAAGTACCGGTATATGCAGAAGTCTGTAGAAGATTTTTGGCAGATGAAAAAGATTTTTCCGAGGAGCGGTTGCAGGAAAATCAAATTGAACATACTTTTGAAAATGATGTACTACAGCGCTGTGTAGCGGAAATAAAGGCATATATAAGAGGAAAAATGTAGAAAAAAATGGAAGAAAGTTGGTGATTTAGCATATTTATACAAATATGTTTGACATGATATAATATTAAAGTATCTATCATTATAAAATGGTATTTGTTAAAAAGGGAGGAATTAGGTATGAGAAGGTTAAAAAGATGGGGCAGCATGTTTCTGGCAGTTTGTATGACATGTGCAATCCTGCAGACATCTCAGCTGAATGCTTTTGCAAGTGGGGAATTGCAAAAGTTATCAGAGGAAGCATATGAAGAAACTGACGAAAAGGAAACTGTAAAAGGATTGAATTTATCCGGAGGGATAAACTGGGATGCTGATGTACCACAGCTTGATTCAGCAGCGGTTTTGTCCAAAGAGGATACAGGCACAATACAAAACGGTGTATATCAATTTGTCTGTATTGCAGACGATGGAGAAAAGAGGGTTGTTAGTTATAACGAATTGACAATGGAGTATTATCAAGAAGCACAATGGGTTCCGCTGGAAGGAATGCTGGAACCATTAGAGGCTAATACGGAGCTTGTTTCTGTGACTTTCCCACAGGTAGGAACTTATCGTATCTACACAGGAGAAAGTGCTGATGATGAGACTAATGTGGTAACAGTACAAGTGAGTTACCCTGAAATAGGAATTTATACAAGAAATGAAATGGCTGCTGATGCATTAGTGAATTGGCGTGAATATGGAAAAGAAGATGGCGACAGAGTATTTTATCTGCTTGCTAATTTGTCCGATAACACAATATCAGATGTTACATTTTCTGTGACTCGTGAGAACGGAAGCAGCACTGAAAAGTATGAAGATTATTTTACAGCGGAAAAAATTACAACAGAAGGAGATGTATGGAAGCTTACCATTGCAGATGATTGTCAGGAGAATTTTAGAATTGATGTGAATGCGGTGTTCGCACATCAGGAAGGAGAAACTCATGATACATGGTGTGGAATGTGGGTGAATTTTGGAGGTACGAGAACTTATACCGGGCTTGTAGTAAAAGAGGATTTAATTTGGAATGATGAAGGAATTGATTTGGCTGAAGGGGCAGAGTGGAAAAAGGAAATCAGTACAATCCCTTTAGGCACCACACTTTATGTTTCAACGCTTGATGAGAAGCAGGAGGAAACAAGGGTTGAAACAGAGGATATACAGCTTGCATATTTACAGAATGATGGGGAATGGTTGACAGAAGATATTGGAAATGTCAGAGCAAACAGTGAAGACAATCGTTATGCGTTTATTACGTTCAACCAGGTAGGGGATTATAAGATTTACTTAAAAGAAACGGATGGTTCTGATGCAGTAATAATTCATGTGGACTATCCTGAAACCAGCTTTTATACAGAAAATAAGATGTCTGTTGAGAAGGCAACGGATGAACATAAATATGGGGTAGAAAATGGTGACAGAATTGTTTATATGCTTGCCAATGTGCCTGATCATACAATATCAGATGTCAAATTCCAAATAGAGTATGAAAATGGGGATAAAAGTGAGGAATATGGAGATTATTTCACGGCAGAGAAGCTTGCCGGAGAAGGAGAAGTATGGAAGCTTACCATTGCAGACGATTGTCAGGAGAACTTTGGAATCAAAGTGAGTGCCCTGATCACAGCCAAAGATAGCGTAAGTTGGGAGACAGAAGGATTCGTATGGCTGGAGTTTGGAGGAACAAGGACATATACAGGACTTGTAGTAAAAGATTGGATCATTTGGAATGATGAAAATATCAAACCGGCAGAAGAAGCACAGTGGCAAAAGGAAAGCTGGACAAGTCTGGATGGCAGCACACTATACATTTCTGTATTGGATGAGGAGCAGAAGGAAACAAAAGTTTTAGCTGATGCTCTACAACTTGCATATTTACAGGATGGAAAAGCATGGATTACGGAAAATGTTGGAGCTGTAACAGAAAACAAAACGGATAGCCGGTTTGTGGATATTGCTTTTAAACGAATAGGGGATTATAAGATTTACTTAAAAGAAACGGATGGTTCTGATGCAGTGACAATCCATGTGGATTATCCTCAGATTGGTTTTTATACATCTTGTGAAAAAACAGCAGACAAATATGTTACTCAATATGCCTACAGAGCATCGGAAGCTGTAGGAGAGGGAGAAAAAGAGGACTGCTTCTATATGATTCCTTATCCGGGTGAGGACAATGTATTGTCTGATATCATCATAGAAGGAACAATAGAATATTGGAATGAAAAGACAGAACAATCTGAAACTATGGTAGTTGATTTGCTGGAGGATAACAATTATGTGAAGTGCGAATTGTTAGAAAACGGCGTATATAAGTTTACAGTAAAATCCGATTGTGATGATGCCATTGGAATTCATGCGCAGGCAAAGGTTACAGCTAAAAATAATAATGATGATTGTTGGGATACAGACAACTGGATTTACATATATAAGTCAGAGGAAGGACCGTCACCAACAGTGATGCCGACAACAACGGTAACACCGTCACCGACAGTAATGCCAACAACAACGGTAACACCGTTACCGACAGTAATGCCGACAACAACGGTAACACCGTCACCGACAGTAATACCAACATCAACACCAACACCAAAGAAAAAAGGTACAAAGTTTACAGATGCAAGTGGTATTACATGGAAGGTTACAAAGACAGGCAAAAATGCAGAGGTTGCATATATGAAACCTCAAAAGAACTTGAAGGCAACGGTTAAGATTCCGGAAAAAATAGTGGCAGATGGTGTGACTTATAAGGTTACTTCTATAGCAGCAAATGCATTTAAGGGAAATAAAAAGATTAAGAAGGTTGTAATAAGTTCGAATATAACCACAATAGGTAATAATGCATTTAAGGGCTGCAAAAAGCTTTCGACAATTATAATTCAATCGAAAAAACTAAAAGCAGCAAAAGTAGGCAACAGTACATTTAAGGGAATTAAAAAGACAGCAACAATTCAAGTACCTGCGGATAAACTGAAAGCCTATAAGAAATGGTTAAATAAAAAAGGAACTCCTGCAAAAGTAAAAATAAAGGGAATTAAATAATAAATACAGAAGCTTTCTGAGCAGTTTTGAGTCTGCTCAGGAAGCTTTTGTATTTCGTGTGGGTGTTTTGGGAATTTGAAAAGGCGATAGATACACTCTTTTCAATAAAAACGAAACAAATACTATAAGTTATTTCAAAAGTATGCTATAATATTATATACGGAAGTTTTTTTGCAAAAGCAGGATAGGGGGATTAGGTATGGATATCAAGGTGAATAATGCACAGCCTGTGGCTTCCACAGAAACAGTTGCAAAAATAGCAGAGGGTGACAGCGGATTTAAATTTACGCTGATTAGTCATATAGAGGAAAAGGATTTACAGGAAAAATTAAATGGTCTGATGGATGAAATCACCAGACAGGGTGAAAAAATTTCTAAACACATGGATATAAAAGACATGAAAAAATATCGTAGTCTGGTGAAAGAATTTATGAATGAAGTAGTAAATCGTTCTCATGAATTTTCCAGAGAAAATTTTTTGGATCGTAGGGGAAGACATCGTGTCTATGGTATTGTAAAGCTGGTGGATAAGAATCTGGACGAGCTTGCAGGAGAACTTGTGAAAGATGAAAAAGACAATATAAATATACTTGGTAAAGTCGGGGAAATCCAGGGTCTGTTACTAGATATTCTGGCATAGATAAACGAGAGAGGAGGCAGGTATGATATGGCAGGGTTTGAAGATATTATTGGACATGAGCAGATTATAGAACATCTGCAGAATGCCATTGAATTAGATAAAGTATCACATGCGTATATTATTAATGGAGAAAAGGGAACAGGGAAAATATTGATTGCAGATGCCTTTGCAATGACGCTGCAGTGTGAAAAACAGGGAAGAGTTCCTTGTCTAAAGTGTCGTTCCTGCAAGCAGACGCTTTCAGGAAATCAGCCGGATATTATTCACGTATCTCATGAGAAGCCAAACACAATCAGTGTAGAGGAGATTAGAAGCCAGCTAAATAATGATATTGAAGTAAAACCATATAGTAGTCCGAGAAAAATATATATTATTGATGAAGCGGACAAGCTCACAATCCAGGCGCAAAATGCATTATTAAAAACCATTGAGGAGCCTCCGGCATATGCGGTTGTTATTCTTCTTACGTGTAACTCGGATGCACTGTTGCCTACAATTTTATCCAGATGCGTACAATTAAATATCAAACCGGTGCAGGATAAAGTGTTGAAACGTTATCTGATGGAGCGCTTAAAAGTGCCTGACTATAAGGCAGACTTAAGCGTGGCATTTGCCAGAGGAAATGTGGGAAAGGCAGTGGCACTTGCTTCTTCTGAAAATTTTGATATGATTAAGAAGGATGCATTAGATATGCTGCGATATTTAGAAGATATGGAAATCTACGAGGTAGTAGAGTGGGTGAAAAAGATTTCAGATTATAAATTAGAAATCAATGATTTTTTGGATATACTTACCGTATGGTTTCGGGACGTGCTGCTATTTAAAGCGACCAACGATGTAAATATGTTAATTTTTAAAGATGAAATTCAGGAAATAAAGAAAAGAGCGGCACATAGTTCCTACAGTGGGTTAGAGGAAATTATAGGTGCCATAGAGAAGGCAAAAGTAAGGCTTAATGCAAACGTCAACTTTGACTTGACGATTGAGCTTATGCTTCTTGCTATTAAGGAGAATTAGAACATGGTAAAAGTAATCGGTGTAAGATTCAGAACAGCAGGAAAAATATACTTTTTTAGTCCCCTAAATTATGAAATTCAAAAAGGGGATCATGTAATTGTAGAAACTGCAAGAGGAGTGGAATACGGAACGGTGGTAATTGCACCGAAAGATATTGAGGAAGATAAAGTGATTCAGCCTTTAAAGCCTGTAATGCGTGTGGCAAGTGCGGAAGATGAGGCAATTGAAGCAGAGAACAAACAAAAGGAAAAGGAAGCTTTTCAGATATGTTTAGAGAAAATCAAGAAACATGGGCTTCAAATGAAGCTAATTGACTCAGAGTATACGTTTGATAATAATAAACTATTATTCTATTTTACAGCAGATGGAAGAATTGACTTTAGAGAACTGGTAAAAGATTTGGCAGCGGTATTCAAAACACGTATCGAATTAAGACAAATTGGTGTCAGAGATGAAACGAAGATTATGGGTGGCATTGGTATTTGTGGACGGCCACTTTGCTGTCATACTTATCTGGCAGACTTTGCACCGGTGTCTATTAAGATGGCAAAAGAACAGAATCTTTCCCTGAACCCGACAAAAATATCCGGTGTCTGTGGAAGATTAATGTGCTGTTTGAAAAACGAAGAAGAAACATATGAGGAATTGAACAGCCATTTGCCGAATGTGGGAGATTATGTTACTACTCCGGAAGGTTTGAAGGGTGAAGTTTCGGGTATCAGCATTTTGAGACAGTTGGTAAAGGTAATTGTAACGATTAATGATGAAAAAGAAATCAGAGAATATAAAGCGGATGAATTAAAATTCAAGACTAGACGAAAGAGAGAAAAGGTCAGACTCTCTGCAGAAGAATTGAAAGAATTAGAGGTATTAGAAAAGGAAGAACGCAGAGAAGAAAGGGTGTCAAAGCTGGATGACAATTAAGTTAAAAAGTCAGGAAAGAATTGACGATTTAGGAAGAAACGGATACAAAATTATTCAGAACAAAGAAAAATTTTGTTTTGGCATTGATGCAGTATTGTTAAGTGATTTTGCCAGTGCAAGACAAGGCGAGCGTGTATTGGATATTGGAACAGGAACAGGTATTATTCCCATTCTTATGGAAGCAAAAACACAAGGGGAACATTTTACGGGACTCGATATCCAGGAAGAAAGTATTGAAATGGCGAAAAGGAGCGTTGCCATGAATCAGCTTTCTGAAAAAATTGATATGGTATGTGGTGATGTAAAAGAAGCAGTGGATATATTTGGAGCTGCTTCTTTTAAAGTAATTACAACAAATCCGCCCTATATGACAGGAAGTCATGGCATTGTAAATCCCGCGGAACCAAAGGCAATTGCAAGACATGAAATATGTTGCACGTTAGAAGATATTTTGAAAACGTCAGCAAAGCTGTTAAAAGAAAAAGGAAGATTTTACATGGTACACCGCCCATTCCGGCTGGCAGAGATTATGTCTGAGTGCGTGAAATATAAGTTAGAACCCAAGAGAATACGATTTGTTCATTCTTATATAGACAAAGAGCCATCTATGGTATTGATCGAGGCATTAAAGGGTGGAAATTCCAGAGTAACGATAGAACCGCCGCTGATTGTGTATAAAGATGTGAATGTTTATACAGATGAAATTTACGAAATATATGGATATGACAGGAGGAACTGAATGCAGGGGAAATTATTTTTGTGTGCAACGCCTATTGGAAATTTAGAGGATATCACCTATCGGGTGGTTCGTACTTTAAACGAGGTGGATTTGATTGCGGCAGAGGACACTAGAAACAGCATTAAGCTGTTAAATCATTTTGAAATCAAGACGCCAATGACCAGTTATCATGAATACAATAAAATTGATAAGGCAAAGGTATTGATTTCGGAAATGCATGCAGGAAAAAATGTGGCATTAATTACAGATGCAGGAACACCGGGAATTTCTGATCCGGGGGAGGAATTAGTTAAAATGTGTTACGAGGCAGGAGTAGAAGTAACCTCTCTTCCGGGACCGGCGGCATGTATCACTGCCTTGACTTTATCAGGATTGTCCACCAGACGTTTTTCATTTGAAGCATTTCTTCCAGCGGATAAAAAAGAGCGAAAACAGGTGTTAGAAGAAATGAAGCAGGACACGAGAACTATTATCTGTTATGAGGCACCACATCATCTGGTGAAAACCTTAAAAGAGCTTACAGATACGCTTGGGGACAGAAAATGTACCATTTGCAGGGAGCTGACCAAGCGCTATGAAACTGCATTTCAGACGACTCTGGCCTCCGCCTTATCGTACTATGAAGAAGAAACGCCAAAAGGAGAATGCGTGATTGTCATTGAGGGAAAATCAAGGCAGGAGCTTCTTGAAAGTGAAAGGGAAAAGTGGCAGGAAATAACAATCGAAGAACACATGGAGCTTTACTTATGCCAGGGAAAAGATAAAAAGGAAGCAATGAAGCTCGTGGCAAAGGATAGAGGCGTCAGTAAGCGCGAGATTTACCAGGCGTTGCTGTAGATAAAATACCTTGTGTCATCATCATTTATTAAAATTTTCTAGTTTAAAAAATTGCAGATTCAGAATATAATATATTTCTTTTGAGAACAATATGTTTGGTCATCAATTATTCCAAAAATCTTTTGGATAGAAATCCATAAATATGTAAGAGAGGGAAATATTATGTCATTAATAGGAAAAGAAATAGAAGATTTTAAAGTTCAGGCATTTGTAAAAAATGAGTTTAAGGAGGTTACGAAGCAGGATATTCTCGGCTCATGGTCTGTGTTTTTCTTTTATCCGGCGGATTTCACCTTTGTGTGTCCAACGGAGTTGGCAGATTTGGCAGATAAGTATGAGGAATTTAAGAAAATAGGCTGTGAGATTTATGCGGTATCCTGTGATACTCATTTTGTGCATAAAGCATGGCATGATGCGTCCGATACCATAAAAAAATTAGAATATCCTATGTTAGCGGATCCGACGGGGGCTTTGGCAAGAGACTTTCAGGTGATGATAGAAGAAGACGGCATGGCAGAGAGAGGGAGCTTTATTGTCAATCCGGAGGGGAAAATTGTGGCGTATGAGGTTACAGCCGGAAATGTAGGAAGAAATGCAGAAGAATTGTTCCGTAGAGTGCAGGCATCTCAATTTGTGGCAGAGCACGGAGATGAAGTTTGTCCTGCGAAATGGCAGCCTGGGGCAGAAACACTGAAACCAAGCCTTAATTTGGTCGGTCTTTTGTAAGGAGATGACAATGAAAGAGCAGTTTGGTGAGAAAGACTACGATGGTATCATTATAGGAGCAGGACCGGCAGGACTTTCTGCCGCCATTTATCTGGCCAGAGCGCAATACAAGGTACTGGTGATAGAGAAGGAACAAATTGGTGGACAGATTACGATTACTTCTGAAATAGTGAATTACCCGGGGGTAATAAAATCAGATGGAAAAGAACTGACAGATAAAATGCGAAAACAGGCAGAATATTTTGGCGCAGAATTTCTTATGGAAGAGGTAAAAGAAATTCATTATGATGGTCAGTGGAAAGAAGTAATAACCTCAACAGAAAAATATAAAACACTTGGAATTGTGATTGCGACAGGTGCCAATCCAAGAAAAATCGGTTTTCCGGGAGAAGAAAAATATCAAGGCAGAGGAATCGCATATTGTGCTACCTGTGATGGAGAATTTTTTGCAGGAATGGATATCTTTGTACTTGGGGGCGGTTTCGCAGCGGCAGAAGAATCGATGTTTCTTTCAAAATATGCAAAGCAGGTATATTTAATGGTGCGAGAGCCGGATTTTACTTGCGCAAAAAGCATTGCGGATGAGGTAATGGCACACCCGGGAGTGGAGGTGCACTTTGAAACAGAAATTGTAGAAGCAGGCGGCGGAGAAAACTTAGAATATGTAATTTTTAAGGAAAAAGATAAAGAGTGGGAGTATAGACCAAAAGCTGGCGAGGGATTTGGTATCTTTGTATTTGCGGGATATGTGCCGGACAATGCATTGTTTTTGGAAAAATTAGAGACCGGAGATGGAGGATACTTAGCTACAGACCGGAATCAGAAAACAAGTGTAGATGGTGTGTATGGTGCAGGTGATGTGTGTCAGAAGAATTTAAGGCAGGTGGTGACCGCAGTTGCAGATGGGGCAGTTGCGGCAACTTCTTTGGAACGGTATGTGGCAGAACAATACGAAAAGTTAAACCTGCCAAAACGTCAGTGGAATGCAGTCGCAAAAGAAAAGTCGGAAATTGGAAGCGAAATAAAGGAGCAGCTTTTACCTGTGTTAGAAACCTTTCACAAGAATGTTTTGCTAAAGGTACTGGTGGATCATAGTGATATTTCTAAAGAGGCGGAAAATTTTGTAAAAGAATTAAGTGGATTATCAGATAAAATTTCATATAAGATTGAGGTGCATCAGAGAAAGGAGGAAGCACTGCCTGTAATAAGGTTATGTGATGAATGGGGAAATGACATGGGTTGCGCTTTTCATGGTGTGCCGGGGGGACACGAGTTTAGTCCTTTTGTAATTGCAATGTATAATATGGCGGGTAAGGGGCAGGAAATAGCGCCGGAACTGTTGCAGGAAATTCATAATATAAATTGTGAAATAAAAATTCAGGTGATTGTTTCTTTGTCTTGTACGATGTGTCCGGATTTAGTGATGGCAGTACAACGGATTGCTTTAGAAAATTCCAGAATACAGGCAGATATTTACGATATTGCGCATTTTTCAGAATTAAAGGAAAAATATCGGATTATGAGTGTACCATGCATGATTATTAATGAAAAACGAGTGTATTTTGGAAGGAAAGGCATTCGCGAAATATTGGATATTTTGGGAGAAAAGTCCTAGATATTAAAATAAATGTAAAAATATTACAGAAAAATTAAAAAGTACTAGACAAATGTTAAAAGGTGTGTTATATTATAATCACAGATAAGGCAAGAGACTTAAGGACGCAAAAGAAGTTTTAAACCTTATGTAAATTATACCTTTTTTAAAGTAGATTTATACCCCCCCAATTATAAATTTACTTACTCCCCCTCATTATTATTATATAGTTTTATAAAAAGAGCGTAACTGCTAAGCGGTTCCGCTCTTTTTATATGATAGACACATCTGTATTTTTACCTCTTACCCCCATAAAATAACCACTTACTGAAATTTAGTTTACATTTTTTTTCACGCTGTTATAATGACATCATAAGTTAGATGAAATACAAACGCTGAAGGGAGTGATAGCATGAAAATACAAATTGAAGTGGATAGTGAAATTGTAGAGGAAGAAGTGCTTATACGATGCCGCCAGTTAAACTCAGAAGTAATGAAGATACAAAAATTGTTGGAGCAGGCCGCACTTAAATCCAATCAGTTTGTATTTTTCAAAGGAGAAGCAGAGTATTATTTGCCTAATGAAGATATTTTGTTCTTCGAAACGGATGGAGGAATGGTTTATGCACATACGGCAGATGATGTATTTCAGGTGAAATATAAGCTGTATGAATTAGAGGAGCTGTTGCCACGGACTTTTTTACGCATATCTAAATCTGCCATTGTGAATACGGACAAAATCTATTCTATCCACCGCAATCTCACGGCTTCCAGTCTGATTGCATTTCAACATACCCATAAGGAGATTTATGTTTCCAGATCGTATTACAAAGTGTTAAAAAACAAATTAGATGAAAAGAGGTTAGGACGATGAAAAATAGGAATATTTTTAGAGGTGTACTATTAATTGCCATTGCTATATTTTTAATTTTAAATCAAGTCGGAGTGATTACAGCGGGAATCAGTGCATGGAATATCGTAATAGGCGGATTTTTTGTTGGATTACTGATTCGGGGAATCACAGAACGCAGCTTTCCGGGGATATTTTTTCCATTGGCATTTTTGTGGATTATTTTCAATGAAGTACTCGGTTTTCATGGAATATCGAGTTGGACAGTTATTTTAATTGCGGTGCTATTATCCATTGGATTTTCCTATCTGTTTCCGCAAAAATATCATGGACATACAAGTAAGGAAAAAGAAATAAAATGGGATGATTATGAAGATGGAGATAAGGTTGGAGAATATCAGAAAGTTGTAGAAGAATCTACAGAAAACTCAGTATATTGCTCTAATAGTTTTGGGGCTGCAACAAAATATATTAATTCCAATCATCTGCAACGTGCCACGCTGGAGTGTTCATTTGGAGAAATGAAAGTTTATTTTGATAATGCGGTGATTGAAAATAAAACGGTTGAAATTTGTGTACATGTTTCTTTCGGAAGTCTGGAGCTTTACATACCGAGAGAATGGAATGTGGTACAGAATGGAAATGTTTTTGCCGGCAGCATTAACGAAAAAAACCGTAATTTCAGTGACGGAGTACCGGTGGTTCAATTGGTGGGTGATGTAAGTTTTGGAGCCGTTACAATTATTTATGTGTAAAAAGTCCTAGTTGTTAAAGAAAATAAAAAAATATTACAAAAAAATTAAAAAAGTACTAGACAAATGTTAAAAGGTGTGTTATATTATAATCACAGATAAGGCAAGGGACTTAAGGACGTGAAAAAGTCTTAAACCTTATGTAAATTATACCTTTTTTAGTAAATTTATAACCCCCCCAATTTATGAATTTACTTACTCCCCCTCATTATTATTATATAGTTTTATGAAAAGAGCGTAGTCGCAAAGCGGCTCCGCTCTTTTCATATTGAGCAAAAGAAGCAAACTTGCAAATTTGAATTATTCATGTTAACATTTTTTAGGATAAAATTAAGAAAGAAAGGTAAAAACAAATGAAAAATGAAAATCCATTGGGTGTGGAACCTGTGAATAAATTGTTGCAAAAATTTGCGGTACCAAGTATCGTTGCTATGTTGGTCAGTGCTTTGTACAATATTGTGGACCAGTTTTTTATAGGAAGAAGTGTAGGAGAATTGGGAAATGCAGCAACAAATATTGCATTTCCTTTGTCAACTTCATGCGTAGCAATTGCTTTATTATTTGGAATTGGTGGTGCATCGGCATTTAATATTGCTATGGGCAAGGGTGAACAGGATAGTGCAGCATATTATGTTGGAAATGCTATTACCATGATGGTGGGTTGTGGTGTCATTTTAATGATAGTGGTGGAGATTTTTCTTACCCCCTTATTGTTGTTTTTTGGTTCCCCGGATAATGTACTGGGGTATGCTAAGATTTATACAAAAATTACGGCGATTGGTTTTCCCTTTTTAATTTTGGGAACTGGCGGAGGACATTTGATTCGTGCAGATGGCAGTCCTAAAATGACAATGATATGCAATCTGTCAGGTGCAGTGATTAATACAATTCTTGATTTTTTGTTTGTAGCCTGTCTTGGGTATGGAATGGCAGGTGCAGCAGTGGCCACGATTATTGGACAAATTGTTGCAGCGGGAATTGCAATTTACTATTTCTTTCATTATAAAACAGTAGCGTTACAAAGATGTCACTTAAAGCCACAGAACAAGTATGTGGGAAGAATAACCTCTCTTGGAGTTGCACCATGCAGCAACCAGCTTGCCATGATGATTGTACAAATTGTTATGAACAAGACATTAAAGTATTATGGAGGAACATCTTCTTATGGTGAGTCTATTCCCATTGCATGTTCCGGCATTATTGCAAAAGTAAATATGATTTACATGTCATTTGTCATAGGAATCTCACAAGGATTACAGCCTATTGTCAGCTTTAACTATGGTGCAGCTAAATATTATCGTGTGAAGAAAGCGTATTGTCTGGCAGGGGCGGTAGGTGCTGTTTTATCTGTAGGAGCATTTTTGGTGTTCCAGATACTGCCGCGAGAGATTATTTCATTGTTTGGTGAGGGAAGCGATGCATATTACAGCTTTGCAATCAGTTATTTCAGAGTCTTTTTGTTTTTCACTTTCTTAAACTTTTTGCAGCCGATTACATCGAACTTCTTTACTGCTATTGGAAAACCAATCAAAGGTGTATTTTTGTCTCTGACAAGACAGACCCTCTTTTTGCTCCCATTAATTCTAATCTTACCAATATTTATGGGAATCGATGGAGTGTTGTACGCCGGACCGATAGCAGATGTCACTGCCGGAATTGTTACTATATATATGGTGTGGAGAGAGTTCAGACACCCTGAATTTAAGGATAAAAAAAGCTAGGAGGACGGTAAATGAGAATTTTGCTGGCGGAAGATGAAAAGGAACTTTCTGATGCACTTGTGGCAATTTTGCAGTATAATCATTACTCTGTTGATACAGTTTACAATGGACAAGATGCTTACGAGTACGGACTCGCTGAAAACTATGATGGAATTATTCTGGATATTATGATGCCAAAATTAAATGGTGTTGAAGTGATTCAGAAACTTCGTAAAGAGGGAATTGGAACTCCTGTTTTATTTCTGACTGCAAAATCTACCACAGAAGATAAGATTTTGGGTCTGGATGCCGGAGCTGATGATTACATTACCAAACCCTTTGTGATGGAAGAGCTGTTGGCAAGAGTACGTGCTCTGACGAGAAGACATCCCTCTTTTACTCCAAATGTGTTGCAATATGGAAACATTACTTTGGATAAAAGTAATTTTGAATTGAAATGTAGGGAAGAGAATATACAGTTAAATAATAAAGAATTTCAAGTTTTGGAGATGCTGATGCGTAATGCAGGGAAGACAGTATCAACAGAAGGTTTCTTGGAGAGTATCTGGGGATATGATGCAGATGCAGAGATCAATGTGGTATGGGTTAACATATCTAATTTAAGAAAGAAGCTTATAAAGTTAAAGGCTAATGTAGAAATTAAGGCAGTAAGAGGTGTTGGGTATTCTATGGGGATAATAGAATGATAGGAAAATTAAGAAAAAAATTTATTTTCATAACAATGATTTTGGTGTTTTTTATTCTTGCCTTTGTGCTGGGCTGCATTAACGTGGTAAATATTTATCAGAACAGCAAAAAGACATCAGAGGTACTTTCTTATCTTATGCAAGAGGACGCAATGGGTCAGCACAACAATGGAATGCCCCCAGAAAACGATCCGCAGAAGGAAGAAACACAACCTCCACAGAAGGACAGTCAAAATCCTGCACCGGACAATATGCCGCCGGAAGAAAGGCGTTTTCCGGGTAAAAACCCGGAGGCGATATACACTACCAGATATTTTTCTGTCAATATCAATGAAAGTGGACAAATCGTTAATGTAAACACAGAGTTTATTGCAGCAATATCGAAAGAGGAAGCGGAGGCTTATGGATATCAAGTCCGGGAATCTGGAAGGGAAAGTGGGTATATTGGAAGATATAAGTACGCAGTTGCATCAAAACCGGACGGAATGAAAATAGTGTTTTTAGATTGTGATAACGAGATATCTTCTTGTGTAACTGTTGCAATGACATCTTTTGCGGTGGGAATTACAAGTTATTTACTTCTGTTTCTTTTAATTGCAGCATTTTCAAAAAAAGCAGTACAGCCGGTAATAGAAAATATAGAAAAACAAAAGCAGTTTATCAGCGATGCCGGACATGAACTAAAGACCCCGATTGCCATTATTTCAGCAAATGCAGATGTATTGAGCCTGACTACACCAGAGAATCAGTGGATTCGTTCCATTAAAAACCAGACAAAAAGAATGGATGATCTGGTGCGGGACCTGTTAATGTTAAATCGTATCGAAGAAAAAAAGGACAGGAAAAGGTTAGAGGATATTTCATTGTCAGACATTGCAAAAGATATGGTAGATTCTTTTCGTATTTTAGCTGACAAAACAGGCAGGATTCTGAAGGCAGAGATAGAGCCGAATTTAATGATGAAGGGTGATAAAAATGAAATCCGTAATATTTTTTCCGTACTTTTAGATAATGCAATAAAATATTCCCTTCCGGAGAGTGAAATTAAGGTGTGTGTAAAACAGGAACGGAGAAAATACCAAATTGTAGTTCAAAACAAATGTGAACCCATAAAAGAGGGAAATTTAGATCAGATGTTTGAGCGCTTTTATCGTTTAGATTCATCAAGGTCGAGAGAAACGGGAGGCTTTGGAATTGGGCTTTCCATTGCAAAAGAGGCAGTCCGGCTTCATAAAGGGAGCATTAGCGTGGATTACACAGAGAAAGAAGGCATACGCTTTATAGTGAAACTTTAGCCAGAAATGTAAAATTTCCATTTTAAGTAAATTTTAGGTTTTGCTGATACACTAGTTTTATAAAGCAAAACTAAAAGGAGATGGTATTTTATGAAGCGTTTTTGCAAAAAAAGTATTGCCGGAATGGCAGCAATTAGTATGGTTGTAAATTATATGCCAATTGTGGCAAGTGCCAGTGCAGCGCAGTCGGGCAGTCAACAATTTGTTTTTACAGAAAGCGGAATTTCTACAGAAGCAGATAACGATGGATTTCAGGTAGAAGGAACAACACTTACCATTGAAAAAAGTGGTGTTTATGAGTTGTCAGGAAGTTGTAGTAACGGAAATGTGGTGATAAAAAAGGGCACCACAGGAGTTAAATTAGTATTAGATAACTTAAGTTTGACGGCAGAAACAACAGCGGCAATTTGTGCGAATAAGTCGAGTGAAGTAGAGATTGAGGTAAAAGAAGGGACAGAAAATACCTTAAGTGATACGACACAGGAAAACGAAGAAAAAGCGGTAATCAAGGCGAAATCCGGTGCAAGCCTGACGATTAGCGGAGAGGGTACTCTAAATGTGTTAGGGAATTACCAGAATGGTATCAAGGGTGCAGAGGACGTTGCTGTTACAATAGAAGAAACGAAGTTGAATATAAGTGCAGTAAAAAACGGTGTGGCTTCTGATGACAAAATAAATGTAAATAGCGGTGAAATCACTATTTCGGCAGGAAATGACGGTATTCATGCAGATAATACCTTAAACGTAGGTGTATCAGACGAAGCTGATACAGAGTTAAGTATAGATGTAAATAAAAGTGAGGAAGGACTGGAGGCAGCTACCATAAACATTTATTCCGGGGATATCGACATTACTTCTAATGACGATGGAATTAATGCCTCTAGTGATACGACAACAGACATTAATCTTTTTATTTATGGTGGAGATATTTTTGTTAATGCAGAAGGAGATGGGCTGGATTCTAATGGAAATATTAATATGTCTGGAGGTGTTTTAACTGTTTATGGAGCAGCCAGTGATGGAACTGCAAATGACAATTCACCTATTGACTATGACGGAACATTTACCTTGACCGGAGGAAAAATATTTGGTGCAGGCTCTTCTATTATGGCACAGGCACCGACAGAATCTGTCAGCACTCAGGATTATATTACATTTTTCGGAAATGCGAGTAAAGATGAAGTGGTAACGCTTTCAGATTCAGAAGGCGCAGAATTATATTCTACAACATTGGTTAAAAATGTAAACTATGTAATATATTCGGATGCTGATATTTCTGCCCAGAAAACCTACACATTGAAGGTTGGGGAAGGGGATTATGCCCAGACTATTGAAAATGGTACGAATCAGAATTCATGGGGGAATGGACAAATGCCAGGAGGTGGACAGATGCCGGGAGGTCCTGGACAAAATCCGGGCATGGGACAGCAGCCACCAAGCGGAATGCCAGAAATAAGCGGAGGAGCAGTGCCAAGCGGAATGCCAGAAATAAGCGGAGGAGCAGTGCCAAGTGGAATGCCAGAAATAAGCGGAGGAGCAGTGCCAAGTGGAATGCCAG
>JBNMLC010000017.1:0-52881 GCA_050874665.1 Lachnospiraceae bacterium
CAAGATGAGATATCCCTACGAATGTAGTAAGACCCCTTATAGAGTATGAGGTAGATAGGACAGAGGTGTAAGTGCAGTAATGCATTCAGCTGACTGTTACTAATCGGTCGAGGGCTTGACCAAAGCGTAGAAAGATGGCAGGATAACTCAGAAACATGTGGAAAGCTTGCTTTCCTAAGAGTTTATGAGTTATCCGGAAAGTTTGCGGAGCAAACTCACTGAGATGAAGCGAAGCGAAATCGAAGTGACCAGCTTTCGTAAGCAAATAGTTTCTTGGAAATCCATGTGAAATTTTGAAGGTATAATACCTTATAAATCAATCAGTGAAAGCTGGTTGATATATTTGTATAATCCTCGATAGCTCAATGGTAGAGCACACGGCTGTTAACCGTGGGGTTGTAGGTTCGAGCCCTACTCGGGGAGTTTTGTACGTTTCACAGACTCACGAAGCAGTTTGTGTGCGTTACATGCAGCAGACCCAAAGATGGTCTGCAAGTGTTTATATAAGGCTCCTTGGTCAAGCGGTTAAGACATCGCCCTTTCACGGCGGTAACACGGGTTCGATTCCCGTAGGAGTCACTAGAAATAAAATTTTAGCATAAAAATTTTATTTTTGAATATAATAGAATATAAGGCGACATAGCCAAGCGGTAAGGCGTGGGTCTGCAACACCCTGATCACCAGTTCAAATCTGGTTGTCGCCTCTTTCAAAGTCCTCATAAATGTAGTATTTGTGAGGATTTTTTATTTGTCATGTGACAAAATCATGAAAATTTTAATGTGAAAATTATTTATAGGTTAAAAAGTGGTTGAATTTAAATATGCTATCTTTGACAAAGTTCCACCATATTTTCGGCAAGAGTTTGTTACGAAAATAGCGGTAATATTAAATATCGGAATTATAATTATTGATAAAGTGTCAGCTTACTTATTTTATAAGTAGTGTAGCATCTTTTATTTTATCAAAAAAGGTCTTGTCGCACATATTTCAGGATAAAAGAGCTATTAGGTAGTATGGAAGTATGCAACAAATTCCTAGTAAAGTGCAATTTTATAAAAATATAGAAAAAGGGTATTGACAAGCCTATTGAGATTGTATTTGGAATTTGAGAACAAATAAACTCCTTAAGGTAAGGTGTAAAAAGTATTCAGATAATACTTTTTACGATATGCAAATGATTTTAAGATAAATTATTTTATGTGAGGTATATGGATTATCACGTGAGGTTGATAAAGGCCGGAAACCAGTGGTAGCTTGTGTAAAAATGGATAAAGGAAAAAATGTGGGGAGATGTTGTAGTAAATACTATAAAAATAAAGGGATTCGAATAGCTAATTAAAACGGAAGAATATTATGGTAGTAATTGAACTTTTGGATTTAATTAGTAATGTTCTTATAACTGTAAGAGTTACAAGAAATGAAATCAGTGAAAAAAACTGACAAATGTAATAAAGAAAAATACTTAATTAAGTCAGAACACTTAGATTCCTTGAGTTTGAGTGCTTTTTCATTTACCAAAGGTTGAGTTAACTAGAAATTACTTTGAAAGAATACTGATGAAAATTAATTGCATCTGTTCTTTTTCCATGTTAAAATATACATGTATTTTCAAGGTAGAAAAGTAAAGGATGCAAATTTCGTCTATTGCCCTCTAGTATACAAAGGAGGGTGATGCCCATGAACACAATGGAAGTTTTAACTTTATTGCTAGTAATATTTGCGGCATTGACATACATAGACCGTCACAATAAGAAATAGCATCCTCGAACCGCTCAAAGTTTAGGATGCTATTCTTAATTTAACCATTTTAAACTGAGGGCATCAGATTTTGTATCTGAGTACCTTGCTTATCTTGATTATACATTGGGTGCTTGATTTTTTCAAGCACCCTTTTTAAATTTTCTTTTTTATAAAATAAGTGATAAAAATATGCAACAAAAAGTTACGTTTTTTTTATTTTTGTAGGTTACGTTTGTAAAAATTTTTATCAACTAGCATTTTTTAATCAAAAATAAAATATTTAAAAGTAAAAAACAAAAATACATATAAAAATTGTCACAACGAAAGCACTGCTTGGGATGAATTTCGAAAAATAAGATACCTATTAGGGGTATCCAGATATATTTGCCAGCTTTCATATGAGAATATATCAGGTGTAAAAACAAGACAGTATAGCTGCAGAAATGGACATTTGTATGGCACAGGTTAAAAATATGAGGTATGACATTATGAACAGTGATTATGAAAAAAATTTGAAGAAGATGGCTATACTAGAGAATAATATATATCATTATTCTTAGTGTATGGAGTTATTACATAAATTGGCTTTAGGTGATAGTTTATGTGTTGCTTCAGTAAAATCGTTTGACATGAGTGCTTATGATTTGGTACAGAAGTTAAATTATTTATCTAATTGAGGCATTGATTTTGCCTTCAGTAATGAGAAGCCATATAAATCAATTACAAAAAGGTGTTCGTATTTGCTTTGATTTGCATTTTGAAATTTAAGTGCTGTATATGCCTTTTATTGTTTTTGATGGGTATATGGGCGGTTGGCGTTGCTGTGTGGTGTTTCAAATGGGTATGGTCTATTGGATTCTAAGTCTAATGGAACAAGTTGTAGGTGGAAAGCAGAGTTATTTTGCGAATAGAAGAAATTTATGAAGGTTGGATATTTGAGAGTATTAACAAAAGAGCAAAAAACAACAAGGCAGGAAGTGATAATGAAAGAGCTTGGAGTTGAGAAGTTTTTTGGGAAAAGATTATGGGAAAAGCACAGCGAGGGAGAAAGCAGCTTATGGCAATGTTGACATTTGTGCGTGGCGGAGATGTGGTGGTGGTAGAGTGTATTTCACGAATTGCATGAAATACAAAGGATTTGCTAAAAATTGTAGAGTTGTTGGAAGAAAAAGGGGGATATTTAAACAGAGATTTGGTTATAATTGTATCTTTGGGTTGGTATTGTGATATTAGAGTGATACTGTATTATGCAAATAATAGAAATCAAGAAAATAAGAAGGCATTGGGGATAATATCGGGATTGACAAATAAATAATGGGCATTTTATAGAAAGGGGCATTCTCAAAAGGTATGTATTTTTCGTTTGCTGACACTTATGCTATATACAAATTTATAAAATTTAGATATAATATAAATTAGGATAAAATTTTACATTGGCAACATTTATAAACAGTAAAAGAAATGCGGAGGGAGAAATTATGTATTTAAAAAGTCTACAGATAAAAAATTTTAGAAAATTTGGAACGGAAAATAATGTAATAGAATTTGTTGATGCTCAGGGATATGAGACATACAAGAATTCAAAAAAGTTTAATATAGCTATGACAACCACATTAATTGTAGGAAAAAATAATGTGGGAAAAACTTCAATAATTGAAGTGTTAGATAAATTGACAAATAGAGAAAATCCATTTAAGGCGACGGACTTTAACTTCATATACTTAAAAGAGCTATTATCTTCATATTCAATAGAAAGGAAAGAGAAAATAGAGTTGCCATATATGGAATTTATGGTGGGAATAGGAATTGATAAAGGAACTACAGATTTAGTTACAAATTTAATCCCTCTTATGTCATTAGAAGATGTTGGGAAGGGAAAATTAGATATTAAAATTAGATATGAAGTAGAAGAAGCAGAAGAATTACGAGATGCTATATGCAATTTGTTAGAGAAAAAATATTCAGTAGATTTGTTATTTAATAAGTTTTTAGAGTTATTAGATAAAACATCTTATAGGGTAAATTATTATAATAAAAATAGTCAGCAAGTAGAGTTTAAGTTAAGAGATTTAATAGAATTGCGTCCGATAAAGGCGAATAATATTGAAGGGGACAAGTGTTTGTCCAAAGCATTTAATAAAATAGTAAAATATAGATATAATGTATTGTTGGAACAGGGGGAAAATGATTTAGAAACAGAAATTATGGGAATAAATAAGAAATTATCAACGAGCATTAAAAGTAAACATACAAACCCTATTAATGCTACATTAAAGAAAATCGTTTCGGATGATAAAATGAAAGTACTATTAAGTGCTGATTTATCATTTCAAAAACTTCTTGATAATCTTGTGAAATATGAGTATGTAGAAAAAAATATCAATATTCCAGAAAACCAGTTTGGTTTAGGATATACAAATTTAATGATGATAATTGCTGAATTAATCGAGTATATGGAAAAATATCCAGATGACTCATTTAATAGTAAAATTAATTTGATTTCTATAGAGGAACCAGAAACATTTATGCATCCTCAGATGCAGGAGTTATTTATTAAAAATATTAATGATGCAATTATGACCTTATTGGAAAGTAAGCATAAAAATGTTAATAGTCAATTGATAATAACCACGCATTCTTCTCACATTTTAAATAGTAAAATTCACAGTGGAAATACATTTAATAACATTAACTATATGACAGCTTTGAATAACCATGCGAGTGTGGTAAATTTGAATGATACAAAGATTACACCTAACAGCGAAAAACCAATAGATGACTTGAAATTTTTAAAGAAACATATTAAATATAAAGTATCTGAATTATTTTTCTCAGATGCTGTAATTTTGGTAGAGGGAATAACAGAATATATATTACTTCCTTATTATCTTGAGAAAAATAGGGAATTGAATAAATATTATATTTCTGTTTTTAATATAAATGGAGCACATGGATTGGTATATAAGGAATTGTTAAGAGAATTGAGAGTTCCAGCACTAATTATTGCTGATTTAGATATTAAGCGTGAAGATTGGGAAAAGGGGAAAGATAAAAGAAATATATTTTTACAGATAAAAAGTTTGAAAGATAGAACAACCACAAATAAAACCTTAAAATTTTTTAATAAAAATAATGATAAAATTGAAGGGCTGGAGGAATATATAGAAGAGGATAATATATGTGTGGTTTATCAAGGAAAAATATCATATTATTATGCAACAAGTTTTGAAGAGGCTTATATATTGACTAATTATAAAAATGAGATTTTGAATGAAACTTTACAAGCATTAAAACCAGATGCTTATAAGAATATTGTAGGAATAAATACCTATGAAAATAATAAAAAATATTCTTATAAATGGCAGTGTAAATTGGAAAAGTCAAAGAGTAATTTTGCTAATGAGTTATTGTATAGAATTATAACAGCAGAAAGAGAGTCAGTTCCTGAATTACCGAAGTATATTCAAGTAGGATTGAAGGTTTTAGTAAGAAAATTAAAGGAGCGAGTGTAGAATGAGTTTGAAACAAATATCTAAAGAGAATAGAAAGAGAGAAAAGGAAATTCAGGAAGAACTTTATCAATGCATTGATAATAAAGAGAGTATGCTTTTTAATTCGGGTGCTGGTGCAGGTAAGACATTTGCTCTTAAAGAATGTTTGAAATATGTAATTAATAAATATGGAAATGAGCTAAAATATCGCAATCAAAAGGTGATTTGTATTACTTATACAAATGTTGCAACAAATGAGATAAAGAGCAGGTTAGGAAATACAAATACTGTTTTGGTTTCAACAATTCATGAGAGAGTATGGGAATTAATAAAGAACTATCAGAGCGAATTAGTAAAAATACATATTGAAAAATTGGCTATAAAAATAAAAGAGATTCAGGAAGATATCAGTACAAAGAAAGAATATGAAGAATTTCGTAAATTAAGTGATAAAGAAAAATATGCTTTTAAAGATGTGGTGTTATCATGTAAAGATATTTATTATGAAAATTATGATAGCAAAAAAGAAGAGTTACAAATGGTGTTAAAACCATATTTAAAAGGTTTCTTTTATATGACTGAGCGTATTGGAAATTTTAAGAAAATAGTGAAAGTAATTATGGATGAAGATAAGTACTTAACTTGTATTGCAAAAATAAAATTTAATGAAAAGCAGTATGGACGGGTACAATATAATGCATTATATAATACTGACCAATTACACAAGATGAGAATTAGCCATGATACGTTGCTTGAGTATGCTTATATTATTATCAATAGGTATGATTTATTAAAGCAAATTATAATTGATAAATATCCATATATTTTTATTGATGAGTATCAGGATACTAATGAGTATGTTGTTAAAATTATGAATGTTCTACAGGAGTATTCGGAAAAAATCGGCCATAAAATTTTTATCGGATATTACGGAGATTCTGTGCAGAATATCTATAAGGAAGGGGTAGGAAATAGGATTACATTGCTTCATAGACATTTGAAGGAAATAGTTAAGGAGTTTAATAGAAGGTCAACGCAAGAGGTAATACATGTAGCAAATAATATTAGAAATGACAGAATTAGTCAAAGGTCTATTTTTGAAGATTGTGAGGGAGGAACTGTAAAGTTCTACTCAGGAAATGCTGAAAATGTCAAAGCATTTGTGGATAAATATGTGAAACAATGGGAGATATCAAAAGAAAATCTTTTAGATTGCTTTATGCTGACAAATAAAACGGTTGCAAAGTATAGTGGTTTTGAGAATATTTATAATTTATTTAGTCGTACTCCGGTTTATAGAGGGGCAAGGTATAGTCAGTTAAATACAGAATTGTTGAGCAAAGATTTATCAAAATTGGGGGATGTTCCCAGATGTTTATTCAATATATTACATTTTTTGGTAAGTATACAAGATGAAAAGAGTCTATTAAAAGACATATTGCCAATATCTGTTTGCAAAGATATGAATATTCAACAATTGAGAGATGTAGTGTTGGTATTAAAAGAAATAAGTGGTGTGACATTGAAGGAAACTATAGAAAGTGTTGCAGAGTTGTATGAAAAAGATTCTAGAGGGTATTTAAAAAAGGTCATTGATAAGGTTTTTGATTTGGAGGGAATATCACTTGCCAAATTTCAATCTTTTCTTTTGAGAAAATTATTTGAAAGTAATGAGGATAGTGGAATCGAAGAAACTAATGATATTATAAAAGAGATGCTTATGGTAAGTATGGAAGAGTACAAGTTGTGGTATAAGTATATTTTGGATGAGACAACAGGGATTATTCGTTATCATACATATCATGGGACAAAGGGATTAGAGTTTGATAATGTTGTAATCATAATGGAAAATTCTTTTGGAAAGGGAAGTGATAAAGATTTTTTTAATTATTTCTTTAGTAACTGCGAGCAGTCTGATTTGAGTAAAATTGATATTGAAAAATATAATCGTGTTAAAAACTTATTGTATGTATCAGTTACACGTGCTATAAAAAATTTGAGGATTTTGTATATTGATGATGTAAGTAGTTTTGAATCTGGAATAAAAAAGATATTTGGTAAAGTTAATTATTTTGAAACTTTCAAAGGTGTTGATGTGTGATGAAAAGTGTTTGGATGGTTTTATCATGAATTTGTCACGCCCCTTTCGCAAGCCTATAAACACCGGCTTGTAGGGGTGTAAGGCGTGGGTCTGCAACACCCTGATCACCAGTTCAAATCTGGTTGTCGCCTCTTTCAAAGTCCTCATAAATGTAGTATTTGTGAGGATTTTTGCTTTTTAATGGGCAAGAATTTTAAAGTGTTTTTTATAACAATAAATTTATACTTGCAATTTTGGAAAAATATGTTATAATAAAATCACTTAAGTCAAAGGCGATTTAGTATCAATGGTACTAGATTGCCTTTTTTATGTTCTTATATTTAAAAGCGCTTGGGCATAAAAAATAAAATAGAATGAGAGGTCTATAATTTTATGAGTATTAATAGTGGCGATTGTGCTTTTATTATCATTTCGGCAACGCTGGTGTTTTTAATGACACCGGGACTTGCATTCTTTTATGCAGGTATGGTACGACGTAAAAATTGTTTAAATACCTTGTTATCTTGTTTCTTCATCTGTGGTCTTGCATCCCTTATGTGGATTGTATGCGGTTATTCTCTGGCATTTGGCACAGATCATAATGGCATCATTGGCGGATTGAACCATCTATTTTTTCAGGGAGTAGGCATGCAGCCAAACCCGGCATATGCGACGACAATTCCAGAAACATTGTTTGCAGCATTTCAGATGATGTTTTCCATTATTACACCGGCTTTAATATGTGGAGCTTTGGCAGAACGAATGAAATTTTCAAGATTATTTATCTTTATTGGAGCATGGCTATTAGTTGTATACTACCCATTAGCACATATGGTCTGGGGAGACGGTGGTTTCTTAAAAGAAATTGGCTCTCTTGATTTTGCAGGAGGAAATGTTGTACATATCAGTTCTGGAGTAACCGGTTTAGTTGCCTGTATCTTACTGGGAAAACGTAGAGGTTATGGAATGGTTTCCTATAAGCCACATAATATTCCATTTGTTGTTCTCGGTGCAGCACTTTTGTGGTTTGGATGGTTTGGATTTAATGCAGGAAGTGCACTGGCGGCAGATGGCCTGGCAGTACATGCGTTGCTTACTACGAACACATCTGCTGCAGCAGCAATGCTTTCATGGATTATAATTGAAAAACTGGTGTTTAAAAAGGTTACTATGTTAGGTGCTGCTACGGGTGCAGTGGTTGGATTGGTTGCAATTACTCCTGGAGCGGGATTTGTACCTCTCTGGTCTTCTGTTATTATTGGTGCTTTAGTTAGTCCTATTTGTTTCTTTTTCATGTCAAAGGTAAAGGAAAAGTTTGGATATGATGATGCACTGGATGCTTTTGGCTGCCACGGTATTGGAGGCGTCTGGGGTGGTATTGCCACTGGTATTTTTGCACAGAAGTCTATTAATCCTGATGTTGTAAGATGGGATGGACTTATTTTTGGCGAAACAAAATTGTTTCTTGTTCAGATAGAAAGTATTATAGTAACTGTAATTATTGCAGCGATAGCGACTTTCATTATTGTTAAAATTATGAAATTGTTTGGAGATATCAGAGTGTCACAGGATGCAGAAGCATTGGGACTGGATTTATCAGAGAGCAACGAATCTGCATATCCTGCATTTAATGGTTTGGATTAAGTAAGTTGAGGTAGGTAATTATATGAAAAAAATTGAAGCGATTATTCGTCCGGAAAAATTAGAGCAGCTAAAGGATGCGCTCCTAGCGGCAAAGGTACCTGGAATCACCATTAATCAGGTCAGTGGTTGTGGAAATCAACATGGTTTTAAAGAACATATCAGAGCAAGTGAAGTAATCTTAAATACACTTCCTAAAGTAGAGATTAAGGTAGTTGTTCCAGATGAAAGGTTAGAAGAAATTATTAATATTATCTGTGATATTGCTAAAACGGATCATGTGGGTGACGGAAAGATATTTGTAATGGACGTGGTAGAATGTGTCCGTATTCGAACTAATGAGAGAGGAGATATTGCATTATAGAATTACAGAATTACAGAAAATGCTTTTGGCAAAAATGTTGCTGAAAGCATTTTTTTTGGTATAATGAAAGGGTAACAAAGCCAAATGAAACAGATAGAGGGATCTTATGGAAGTAAAGAGACTGATTGACAAATTAGAGTTAGAAGAAGTATTGTCTACGCAAGAATGGGAAACGGTGTTTCATTATTATACGGAAGAAGATAGGGCTTATGCTGCAGATAAAGCAAGAAAAATTGCAGATACGATTTATGGAAAAGAGATCTATATTCGAGGTTTGATTGAATTTACTAATTATTGCAAAAATGACTGCTTCTATTGTGGAATACGCAGAAGCAATGGAAAGATAGAGCGGTACAGACTTACGAGAGAACAGATACTCTCTTGTTGTGATATCGGCTGGAACTTAGGTTATCGGACCTTTGTGCTTCAAGGCGGAGAAGATGGGTTTTATACAGACACATGGTATCAGGAAATCATTGGGACAATAAAAGAGCATTATCCGGAATGTGCGGTGACATTATCTTTGGGCGAACGTTCTAAGGAAAGTTACCAAAAATTATATAATGCCGGTGCTGACCGTTATCTGCTTCGCCATGAAACTGCAAATGACTTGCATTATAAAAAACTTCATCCTAAGGAGCTGAGTCTTAGAAACAGGAAAGAATGTTTGTGGAATTTGCGGGAAATTGGTTATCAGGTAGGGTGTGGATTTATGGTAGGTTCTCCTTATCAGAGTTGGGCAGAACTAGCTGATGATATGAAATTTATTCATGAATTGAAGCCTCATATGGTGGGAATCGGGCCATTTATTCCGCAGAAAGATACCCCTTTTGCTAAAGAAGCGCAAGGAAGCCTTTCTATGACATTATTTCTATTAAGTTTGATTCGAATTATGGAAAAACATGTTTTACTACCTGCTACTACAGCATTGGGAACTATTGATCCGAAGGGAAGAGAATTAGGAATCTTAGCGGGTGCTAACGTAATTATGCCGAATCTTTCTCCGGTAGATGTGCGGGAAAAATATAAGCTGTATGATAATAAAATCTGCACAGGGGAAGAAGCAGCAGAATGCAGAGGCTGCATTGAAAGGCGTATTACGTCCATCGGATATCATATTGTAAATAAAAGAGGAGATTACAAAGCATGAAAAAAAGAGCATTGATTGCCATGAGTGGAGGAGTCGATTCTTCTGTGGCAGCACTTTTAATGAAACAAAAAGGTTATGATTGTATTGGTGTGACCATGAAGTTATATGATAACGAAGAAATCGGTATTGTGCGGGAAAAAACCTGTTGTACCTTAAGTGATGTAGAGGATGCAAGAGCGGTATGTGCAAAAATAGATATACCGTATTATGTATTTAATTTTAAAGACAGTTTTAAAGAAAAAGTTATGGATAAATTCGTGGAGAGTTATAAATGTGGCTGTACACCCAATCCTTGTATAGACTGTAACAGATATTTGAAATTTGCAGGACTTTATCAGAGAGCAAAAGAGTTAGAGTGTGATGTGATTGTGACAGGACATTATGTACGGGTTGTACAGGACGGAGAGCAGTTTCACTTGTTGAAGGGTGTGGATATCACCAAAGATCAGAGTTATGTTCTGTACAATCTCACACCGGAACAATTAGCTCACACAGAATTTCCATTAGGCGGCATGGAAAAGGAACAGGTAAGAAAGATCGCAGAAGAAAATGGATTAATTAATGCAAGAAAGAAGGAAAGCCAGGATATCTGTTTTATTCCGGATGGAAATTACCGGAACTTTATTGAAAAGACCGGAGAAATCAAAGTAGGTTGCGGTGACTTTGTGGACAAGGAAGGAAATGTAGTAGGTAAACATCAGGGATACTATCAATATACGATTGGCCAGAGAAAAGGTTTAGGAATATCTGCAAAACAACCTTATTATGTGGTGGAAATTATACCAGAGAAAAATCAGGTGGTTTTAGGAAGTAATGATGATTTATTCCATACGAAGTTAGTGGCAGATGATTTTAATTGGATTGAAACAGGAATTCCCGCAGGTACTCCGATTCAGGCAAAAGTGAGATATGGACATAAAGCCGCGGATGCGAAATATGAAATTCTTGAGGACGGAAAAGTAGAAGTATCTTTTGAAGAACCTCAGCGTGCTTTTACGAAAGGTCAGGCGGTAGTTTTGTATCAGAAGGATATGGTATTGGGAGGGGGAACTATTATAGGGTATGGAGCGTAAAGAAATAAAAGGGCATTACAAGTTTTTTCAAAATACACAGTGTGAATATTTTCCGTGCCATAAAATGCAGGATAAGGAGCAATTTAATTGTCTGTTCTGCTATTGCCCCCTATATGCATTAAAAGAAAAGTGTGGCGGTAATTTCCGTTATACAAAGAAGGGAATCAAGGATTGCTCTCTGTGTACCATACCTCATGGAGTGAATGGGTATGAGCATGTAATGGAGCATATCAATGAAATTATAAAAATAGGGGCGTTAGAATAAAATTTGGGTGGTTGGCAGTAAGAAGCTAAAAAGTGAGTACATTGTAGAATGGATTTACATTTTATGGAAATTATGTTTGACCAAATTCAAAGTGTGGAGATTACCAAGGAAAGGTTCCGGGTAAAAAATTCCATTGGAAGATTTAAAGAAGGGGAATTTCGAAAGCGAATACAGTTTATACAATGGACGTTTAAAAAGCGCAGTTGTTCTCCAACAGACAAAAACACGAAGCAAGTGAGGCTGATATTAGAAAAGCATTAATTTTAAAAGTTTTCTTCATTTTCGTTTCCAGCTTTAAAAGTTTCCCCTTTGTGATAATTTTTTATTATTTGTGAATGTGTGTTATATTCAAAAATTCTTCAATACTTGTAACTCTGGCAGATGCTTTGAGCCAGTCTTTTAACCGAGGAATAGACTGTTCTTCCATGATTTTTGCTTCCAACCATTCCGGTACAGTTCCATACTCTTGCAGAAGTTCTAAAATAGAGATGGCTCGTGTTCGTTGTTCTGCTTTCTTTGTATTTTCCTGTTCAAGTTTACGTCCTTGATTTATACCTTGGTTGATGAGCATTTCTTCGCGTTCAAATATTTTCATATATTCCAGTGACACCTCCTCGTCTTGTTTTACGATATTTACCATTCTTTGAATGTTCTTTAAATTTTCATTCATTGCATAAGAATCCTGTGTGTGTTCCATATAGTGAAGTAGCTGTTGTAATTCCGCAGAAGGATTTCCCTGTGTTCCCTTCGTATACAGAAATAAGGTTGTGGCTCCGTCATCATAAGGCATATTTGGCTCTTCGATACAACGGTTTTGAATTGTGTAAACCATTCGATCTAGCTTAAACGGATCATAGGGCATAATCATAATAATAATGACATTTTTCAATACTTGATAGCTTTCACCGGATTTTAAACTCCTGCCGTCAATTTTTGCATGATAAAATCTGACACGTCTTGGCAGAGCAAGGATACTTTCAACATCATCATTCTGGTCAGGCTCAATATCGTATATAGTGGCTGTGGGCAGATCAGGCAAGTTGGAAATATCTTCTTCTAAATATACATCCAGCCGTGTACCATGTTTATCCGTGTCACTTCCATAATACACTTTCTGTGGAATTACAATTAATTGTCCAAACTCTTTCTGGAAAATAATCCGTAACAGTTCCCGGCTGAATTCCTCCCCGATGCCCGGATAAGTCACCATGGAGCAAAATAAAAAATCATCCAGTAAGTTTAACTCTTTTAAAGTCCTTTTCTGCATATGCCTCTCTCCTTTGTTTATCGGATGGGCTGTATATGCAGTTGGTTGTACCCATCCGACATATTTAGTTTTCATATGTGGATAGTCAACCGAACTGGCTGTGATTTGTAACAACAAAAATCGAGTTTTCTGTTGTTATTCCAGATATGTAAGTTCATTGTAGCATATGCATAAACATTGTCAAGTAGTGTTAACAGAAATTAGCTTCTTATAGTGAAGCAATTCAAGCATTAAAACAAAAGGAGTTATTAAAAAAGAACATTAGCAATAACTAATGTTCCTTTGACATATTTTTTGCAAAATAAATGATGGAAGGAACTATAGTCTTGTAGTTCCCATATCTTTCATAACGCCAACAACAACGCCATTGATAAACAAATCTTCTGGCTTTACCAGAATTGGTTCATAGTGGCAGTTACCAGGAACCAGCGTGACAAGAGAAGAACTTGGATAATACTTTTTTAGCGTGGCTTCATTTGTAGTTTTATCTCCTGCAACTACAATATCACCTACATTGGCATAAGGCTGTTTCACCACTATAATCATATCCTCGTTTTCAATACCAAAATCGGTCATACTATCTCCGGATACTTTTAGTAAAAAATGCTTGTTTGCATTGACTTCAAATACGTCTGGCAAAAGAATCATTTTATAGCTGTCACTGGAAACATAGTGGAGCGTTCCGGCGGCAACAGTTCCGCAGCGGACTATTTTTTCGTAAGAAAAGTCTGAAATGATTTCTTTGGTAATACTATTTTCTAAAAGAACCTGTGTTTGATCTTCCGTATTGATTTTACAGCAGTAAGAAGCGTTATTTTTTAAGTTTTGATAAGTATAAGTGCGGTAAAGGCGGCCAGATGGTTTATTAAATTCTGGGAGAGTTTCGGTTTCAACAAATATATTTTCTCCAGAGTTTCGCTTTAACAATCTGGTGTGATTACCGTCAGAAATAATGCCGTATGTAACGGTGGGTTCACAGGAAATATAGGATTGCAGTTGCTGTGCAGCTCGTTGCATATTTTCCCCGGGACTTTTTACTTCTGCAAGAATCAATGCGTGTCTGTTTTCGTCAAAAATTACTATGTCTGCAAAGCCTGAACAGGAGCGGTCTTGTAACGGATATTCAATATCCATAAATTCATAGGGATATCCCAGGCGGTGGTGCAGTTCATGTAACAACCATTGACGCACCATTTCTTCACGGGAATTTATATTTTGTATTTTAGCAGTATATTTATATTCATCCAAAGAAACTTTGTAAAGACAGGAAAAAGGCGTACTTTTTGCATCTAAAAGGGAAGCGTCGAATTCTTCAATGTACATGGACGGTAATGCAGTATGGGTTAGGTAAAGTAGTTCTTTGGCTCTGGTCATACCTACATAAAGTAGTTTACGTCCTAAAGGAATTTGCTCTTCCGAGATAGGAAGCTGTCCTTTGTTGATTCCAGCAATAAAAACAACCGGAAATTCTAATCCTTTGATGGAATGAAGGGTAATCAATTTCACCTTATCTGCTGAAAAGTCAATGGTTTTCTTGGAAAATACTTCCGCATCAATTCCATGATGTACTAAATAATCCTGCAAATGTGTCAGATAGATTGTGGAGACACTAAGTATCACCATATCTTTTAATGAATATTCTGAGGAGAGAAGTTTTATCTGAGCAGCGATGTACTCAGCTTCTTCCGTCTGACTGGAAAAACCTTTTAACACAGGCTTGCTTCCATGCCGTTCAACAGCCGTAGGCTGTACAAAGTTGTCATTGTTGCTTAAAGAGTCATCATGTTGCATCAGGGAATAAGCAGCTTTGGCAATTTCGAAGGTAGTCCGGTAATTTTTAGATAAAATACTGGATTTCCCAGACATATCAAAGCCAACACTTTTAAAACTCTGATTGGAAAGCCAGGAGTGCGTGTAGATGCTTTGGGCAGCATCGGCAATAAACATGATACTGTTGGTAGCTCTGTTATCATCATAAAAATAATGTAACAATTCTAACTGTACTCTGGTTAAATCCTGACTTTCATCCACAATAAGATGAGCATATTTTTCAGGTTGAACTCTATTTTGCTCAAAAGCCACCAACAGATGCAGTGCACTTGTTTTAAAGTCTATCAGCTTTTTTGGCTCTAAAATAGATTCATAGGTAAGATATAAATCAAAAATCTCATTTCTTACCTGAGAATTTTTAGAAAGACGAAAACGATTTTCGCCTACACTCATTCTCCCCTGACGGTCCACATTCTGGTATGTTTCTCTCTCTAAATATCGGCAAGATTTTAACCAGTCAATTTCCTCTGTAAGAAATTGAAGATTTTGTACAGAGAGCAGAGTGGAATTGACATAAGATTTATGTACGGTGTGAATTGCCTGTTTCATAGCTTCTTTTGTTGCCTGTTTGTCAGCAAGCTGAAAGTCTGGCATGTTTTTTGAAATGTATTTTGTTATAATACTGTCAATGGTGCGGATGTCGATTAACTTACGTGGGTCTGCTTCGAAAAAGAGATTTTGCTGAAGGTCCACAAAATCCATTAGGTATTTCGTATAGTTGATTAAAGTTTTGTTGTAAGTAATAATCAGAACTTTTTCACCGGATTGTACATAGTGGTTCAGTAAAGTTGGAATACGATTTACTGCCACAGTAGTTTTACCACTTCCGGCAACGCCTTTTACCAGACAATGACCATTTGGTTTTTGATTTACAATTCGAAGTTGGTCTATATTAAGCTCCATAAGCATTCTCCTCTTTATGATTAATGAAGTTTTACACATAAGATTATTATATACTATATGTAAAAAAATGTCTAATTTTTATACGAGAATCCGTTAAATGATTATTTTCAAGAAGGCTGTGAATAAGTAGGAAATGTTGACAATAAAAGTGAATCAAGGATATAATATCTTGAAAAATATAACGAGTAAGTAGGAGAGAAGGTAAAATGCAGCAGAGAGAAAAGTTTGGCTCAAGACTAGGTTTTATACTGGTTTCAGCCGGGTGTGCAGTGGGATTAGGAAATGTATGGAAGTTTCCGTATATGTGTGGTCAATATGGTGGGGCAACGTTTATAGTGATTTATCTGATATTTTTGGCGACGATTGGATTTCCAATTATGGTGTGCGAGTTTTCGGTAGGAAGAGGCAGTCAGAAAAGCTGTGCAACATCATTTAAGGTGTTAGAGCCAAAAGGAAGCAGATGGCATAATTATGGATACCTGGGTATGATGGGAAACTATCTGCTTATGATGTTTTATACTATGGTAGCTGGCTGGATGATATATTATTGCTATCGCAGTGCTGTCGGAGAATTTTCTAACACGATGTTGAATACTGAGCTGGTAAAAGCAAAGTTTGAGGAAATGACAGCTTCCCCTAAAATTATGATTTTCTGGACCTGTATTGCAATTATAATATCATTTGGCATCTGTTCTCTTGGTCTGCAAAAAGGTGTAGAAAAGATTACAAAAGTCATGATGCTATGTTTACTTATCTTAATTGCGGTGCTCGCAGTGCATTCACTGACATTGCCCGGAGCTGAAAAAGGTGTCAGGTTTTATTTACTGCCGGATTTTAAGGATATGGCGAAAAAAGGAATTGGAAATGTGGTATTTGCGGCCATGTCTCAGGCATTTTTTACCTTAAGTATTGGCATGGGATCTATGGCGATATTTGGAAGTTATCTTGACAAAGACCGTTCACTTACAGGAGAAAGTATTAGTATTACACTATTAGATACTTTTGTAGCTCTTATGGCAGGTTTGATTATTATTCCGGCATGTTTTTCTTTTGGCATTGAGCCGGGAGCCGGTCCATCATTAATTTTTATAACTCTGCCGAATATTTTTGCTCAGATGACAGGAGGAAGAATCTGGGGAACGTTATTTTTCCTGTTCCTGTCATTTGCGGCATTATCTACAGTAATCGCAGTGTTTGAAAATATTATTTCATTTGCGATTGATTTGTGGGGTTTTAGTAGGAAGAAAGCGGTTTTAATCAACATAGCTTTCGTCATTATGTTATCCTTTCCATGCATTTTAGGTTATAATGTTTTGGCAGACATTCAGCCATTAGGACCCGGAAGTAATATTATGGACTTGGAAGATTTTTTAGTGTCTAATAATCTTTTGCCGATAGGTTCTCTGGTTTATTTGTTATTCTGTACTACAAAGAACGGATGGGGCTGGGATAATTTTGTTAAAGAAGCAAATACTGGAGAAGGAATAGGTTTTCCAAAGAAAATCAGATGGTATATGAATTTTATCCTGCCATTTATTGTGGTGGTGATATATTTAAAGGGATACTATGATATGTTTTATAATAAAGGAATGAAATACTTTATTCCGTGGATGAGTATAGCAGTACTCATTTTAGGTGTGATTGGCTGGATTGTATTTAGTAAGGAAAAGGGAAAAGAACAAGAAAAAGTGGCAGATATATAAAGCGGAGAGATAGAATGGCAGAAAAAATTATATTTCACATAGACGTCAACAGTGCTTTTCTTTCTTGGGAAGCGGTTTATCGGATAAAAGAGTTAGGAGAAAGTACAGATTTGCGAAAGATTCCATCAGCTGTCGGTGGTGACAGGTCAAAACGTCATGGAATTATACTGGCAAAATCGACTTCTGCAAAAAAATATGGAATTCAGACAGGAGAACCCATTGTAGATGCGTTGCGAAAATGTCCGCAACTTACTATTGTTCCTCCACGCTTTGAAATTTATGAACAGAATTCAAAACAATTTATGGATATTTTGTATAAGTATTCTCCTGATGTGGAAAAGTATAGTATTGATGAAGCATTTGTGGATATGACAGGAACAGAAAAGTTGTTTGGTGAGCCTGTCAAGGCAGCACAGCGTATCAAAAATGAAATATATGAAACACTCGGCTTTACGGTAAATATTGGTATTTCCACAAATAAGCTTCTGGCAAAAATGGCGAGTGATTTTGAAAAACCAAATCGGGTGCATACACTTTTTCCAAATGAGATTGAGGAGAAAATGTGGCCTTTGCCGGTACGAGAGTTGTTTTTTGTAGGAAAAGCATCAGAGAAAAAGTTACATTCTTTTGGAATATACACGATAGGTGACTTGGCAAAGACAGACTTAGAAATGTTGAAATCCATTATGAAAAAACAGGGGGAAACTATATGGAACTTTGCAAACGGAAAAGACGTGTCCCTTGTGGAGCATAAGGTAGAGTCGAACAAAGGTTATGGAAATTCGACTACGATTCCATTTGATGTGAGTGACCGTAGCACAGCGCGGATGATTTTACTTTCTCTGGCAGAGACAATAGGAATAAGATTGCGCAAAGATAATGTGAAAATAGAAGTTATTTCTGTAAATCTACGTTTTTTTGATTTGAGTAATGTATCCCATCAGTGCGTATTAGATCATCCTACAAATATTACGAATGAAATTCATTCGATTGCATGTCGGTTGTTTGACGAATTGTGGGATGGAACACCGATTCGTCTGATTGGAATACAGACCGGAAGAGTTATGGAACAGGAAAGTGCGCGGCAGATGAATCTTTTTGATGGCACAGATTACGAAAAACTCGAAAAATTAGATAAGGCAGTGGATAATATCAGAAAACGTTTTGGCACAGATTCCATAAAACGAGCCTCCTTTGTGCAGCAAGAGGAAATAGATCATATCAGTGGCGGCAGGATAAAAGAAAAAATCCGCAATGATTTCATGGAATAATTGCAATCTTACGAAACTGTAAGACTCCTTCGTTAAATTGTAAGTTAAATCTAAGGTTTGTATTTTGCCTTAGTGATAATATAAGTACATCAAGAAAAACAAAGAAAAAACACGAAGGAGAGAAAGATTATGAGCAAATTTAAAAAAGTACTGGTAGGTGTAGGCGTGGTGGTGACGATATTAGTATTGAATCTTATAGTACAAAATTTAGTAGGTTTTAGCATACCGGAAACAGTTGAAGCACCTATGGCAGCATTGATTGGTATTGCAGTTTATCAGGCTATTGAAGAAAAAATCGAGGTAAAAGAAAAATAAGTAAGGAATAATTTTAATAAAGTGACATATACTATACAAAGCAAGGAGAAATCAATGGTGGAAAGAGTTAAAATTTCTCCTTGCTTGACAAATCTTAAGAAAAGTACTATAGTAGACATTGTAAATAGCGCGGGGTGGAGCAGTCTGGAAGCTCGTCGGGCTCATAACCCGAAGGTCGTAGGTTCAAATCCTGCCCCCGCAATTTTGTAAAAACCGTTGATGTAAATCAGCGGTTTTCTTTGTAAGGGTAGTGAATCAGGACTTAATTTAGAGAGGAGGCTCTATATGAATTCCGTAGAACAGTTACAGAAGATGCTTGATGAAAGTGGTAACGTTGTATTTTTTGGCGGTGCCGGAGTATCAACAGAAAGCGGAATCCCGGATTTCCGTTCTGTTGACGGTTTGTATCATCAGAAGTATGCATATCCGCCGGAAACCATTCTGAGTCATAGTTTTTATTTGCGAAATAATGAGGAATTTTATCGCTTCTATAAAGATAAAATGTTGTGCCTGGATGCAGAACCAAACGCGGCACATAAAAAGTTGGCAGAATTAGAGCAGGCAGGAAAGTTAAAGGCGGTAATTACTCAGAATATTGATGGACTCCACCAAAAGGCAGGAAGCAAAACAGTTTATGAACTACATGGATCGGTACATAGAAATTATTGTGAGTCTTGTCATAAAATGTACGATGCAGAGTATATGCTGAAGGCAAAGGGAGTTCCCATGTGCAGTTGTGGAGGAAGAATCAAACCAGATGTGGTTTTATATGAAGAAGGTTTAGATGACGATACCATAAGAAATTCTATCCGTGCGATTCGCAGTGCTGATATGATGATTATTGGTGGAACTTCTTTAGTGGTATATCCTGCAGCGGGACTGATTGACTATTTTCAGGGAAAATATCTGGTTTTGATTAACAAGCAGGCTACAAAAGCAGATGGACGAGCTGATTTAGTTATTCAGGAACCCATTGGTGAAGTGTTTTCTCAAATTAAAGTGTAGAATTAAGAAGATAAGGCAGGAAAAGATATGGAATACGAAGTAGGCGATATTGTAAAATTGAAAAAGCAGCACCCTTGTGGCTCTCATGAATGGGAAATTTTAAGAGTAGGCGCGGATTTTAGATTAAAATGTATGGGATGTGGGCACCAGATTATGATTGCAAGGAAACTGGTGGAAAAAAATACAAAAGAAATTCGCAAAAAAGCTTGATAATTTACGTTTTATATGATATTATTTTGATTTGTGATACGTTATAAATTTCCTTGTTTCTGCCAAAGAGCAGAAGCCAGAGACCAGAAGGAGGTGCGATTGCATGAACAAATATGAATTAGCATTAGTTGTCAATGCAAAAATCGAAGATGATGCACGTACTGCAGTTGTAGAACAGGCGAAGGAATATATTACTCGTCTTGGCGGTACAGTGACAGAAGTAGAAGACTGGGGTAAGAAGAGATTAGCTTACGAAATCCAGAAAATGAAAGAAGGATTCTACTACTTTATCAAATTCGATGCTGAAGCAGGTGTTCCAGCAGAACTTGAAGCAAGAGTTCGTATTATGGAAAATGTGCTCAGATATTTATGCGTTAGACAGGAAGCATAGAAAAGAGGAGATAGTATGAACAAAGTCATTCTTATGGGAAGATTAACAAGAGATCCGGAGGTTCGTTATTCACAGGGTGAAACAGCATTGGCGATTGCCAGATATACTTTGGCAGTTGATAGAAGATTTGCCAGACGTGGGGACGGAAACGGTAACGAGCAGACAGCAGATTTTATTAGCTGTGTTGCTTTTGGACGTAATGCAGAGTTCGCAGAAAAGTATTTACGTCAGGGTACAAAGATTGCAGCTACCGGAAGAATTCAGACCGGAAGTTATACAAATAAGGATGGACAGAGGGTTTATACAACTGAGGTAGTAGTTGAGGAACAGGAATTTGCAGAAAGCAAAGCAGCAGCGGCTAACAACGGTGATGGATTTGCAGCAAGACCATCAGCTCCGGCAATGGATGCTGGTGATGGTTTCATGAACATACCGGAAGGTATAGACGAAGAACTACCGTTTAATTAGGATATAAAGGAGGTCAGAACAATGGCTTATACAAAGAGTGATAAAGCAGATTCTCCAATGAAGAGAAGAGGCGGACGCAGAAGAAAGAAAGTTTGTGTATTCTGCGGTAAAGACAATGTAATTGATTATAAAGACACAAATAAGTTAAAAAGATATGTATCTGAAAGAGGAAAAATTCTTCCTAGAAGAATTACAGGTAACTGTGCAAAGCATCAGAGAGCTTTAACAGTAGCTATCAAGAGAGCACGTCACGTTGCTTTAATGCCTTATACAGTAGATTAATATCTGAAAATATAGAATCGGTTATCTTACAGGTAGCCGGTTCTTTTTTGTTGTATAGGAAACTTGCAACTTACAGAACAATAGCGTAAAATTAATAAATAGGTATAGGATAAATTATTTGTGGAAAAGAGGATTATATTATATGAAAAGAAAAATTGTAAGTACTTTATTGGCAGGTATCATGGCAATGGCATGGATTACAGGCTGCGGTGCAAAAGATAAAAGTGATGTCAATTTGATTGAAGCGAATGAAAGCATTGAAGTTACTCCGACAGTAACGCCGGAAGCAACACCGACACAGGAGGTAGAAGAGGATTTGGCACCAACGTCTGAAGTGACACCAACGAAAGAAGCAGAAGTCACTCCGACAGAAATACCTCAGGCAACACCAACGAAAGAAGCAGAAGCCACTCCGACAGTAACGCCGGAAGCAACACCGACGCAGGAAGCAGAAAAAACAGAAGCAGCTATAAGTAAAACGGAAGCAGAACAGCTTATAGTAGGGCAGTATGGTATGGAAGATCCAGGAACAGGAAATACCAACAGTTTTGCTTATGAAAATACGATAACAATTGATGGGGTAAAATATTATAATTTTCGTTGGTCGTGGTTGGTAGAAGATCATATGTCTTATGTGACAAATCTTGCAGTGGCACTTGATGGCAGTGGAATTTATGAAGTGACACAGGACGAAAATGGAAATACAAAATTAGTCAAATAGCATTTATAAATTGTAATTATGATAAATAAATTCAGTATATGGGGGCGTTAATATGTATGATGTAGTGATTATCGGGGCGGGACCGGCAGGTATTTTTACGGCCTTAGAAATGATAAAAAATGGTTGTGAAAAGAAGATACTTATGGTGGAAAAGGGTCATTCGATAGAGCATAGAAGTTGTCCGAAAACAAAGATGAAAAGGTGCATGAATTGTAATCCATGTAATATTACTACAGGATTTTCCGGTGCAGGTGCCTTTTCAGACGGAAAATTGTCCTTAAGTTATGCGGTAGGAGGTGATCTGCCGGATTTAATTGGGACAGAAAGGGCACAGGAACTAATTGATTACACAGACAAAATATATTTAGAGTTCGGTGCAGATGAACATATAGAAGGCGTGGGGCAGAAGGATAAGGTAAAAGATATCAGAAAGCGCGCTATTCAGGCAGGGTTGAAGCTGGTAGATTGTCCAATACGTCATCTTGGGACAGAAAAGGCACAACTTATTTATGGAGAAATAGAAAAATATTTATTGGAACATAAGGTAGAGATTCGTTTTGGATATCAATGCTATGATATTATTCTTGAGGAATCTGTATGTAAAGGAGTTGTGATTGAAAAGACAGATGGTACCGAACAGGAATGTATTTTGGCAGAATCTACGGTAATTGCTACAGGAAGACGTGGAGCCGACTGGTTAGAAAAGATATGTGCAAAATATGATATTGCCCACAAACCGGGAACGGTAGATATTGGTGTTCGTGTGGAAGTTCGCAATGAGGTTATGGAAGAAGTAAACAATGTCTTATATGAATCAAAGCTGATTGGCTATCCGAAACCTTTTAAGAATAAAGTGCGTACTTTTTGCCAGAATCCGGGAGGATTTGTAAGTCAGGAAAATTATGACAATGATCTTGCGGTGGTAAATGGACATTCGTATAAGGATTTAAAGTCTAATAACACAAATCTTGCAATCTTATGTTCACACAATTTTACAGAGCCTTTTAATCAGCCTATTGAATATGCACAAAAGGTAGGGGAACTTACCAATATGCTTGGCTCCGGACATATTCTGGTACAGCGCTATGGTGATATTTTGGAGGGAAAACGTACCTGGCAGAAGGAGTTAAGCCAGTCTAATGTACAACCAACTCTTACAGATGCTGTGGCGGGCGACATTACAGCAGCTATGCCATATCGTGCCATGACAAATATTATTAATTTTATCCAGGCAGTAGATCATGTAGTACCGGGATTTGCAAGCACAGAAACTTTGCTATATTCACCAGAGCTTAAATTTTACAGCAATAAGGTAAAAATGACTCCAGAGTTAGAAACTAATGTAAAAAGCTTATACTGTCTTGGAGATTCCAGTGGCTGGACCAGAGGGCTTATGATGGCTTCCGTTATGGGAGTGCTAATGGGAAGAAGACTTTCAGAGGAGAAAAATATATGAAAAGAAATCAAGGCTTTGTATTGGCCATTATATTAGTTTTTGGTGTTTTGGCAGGTTGCGGAAGGGAAGAAAATATACAGACAGTTCAGACAAGCATCGCTCCTACAGAAATGGAAGCCGTGCCCACAGAAGCGACACCTGTGTTAGAAGAAGGAACAGTAGTTCCGACTGCTGCGGAAGGAACAGTAACTCCAACTGTTGCGGAAGTTACAGTAGCTCCAACTGCTGCGGAAGTTACAGTAGCTCCAACAAAAGCGGAAACACCAGAGGAAGTCACTAACGGTCTGGTGGTGATTGATGCCGGACATCAGGCAAAAGGAAACAGTGATAAGGAGCCGGTGGGGCCGGGTGCAAGCGAGATGAAGGCAAAGGTTGCAGGGGGAACTAGTGGATGCGTCAGCGGTCTTGCAGAATATGAACTTACATTAGAAATTGCTTTCAAACTTCAAAGTGAATTGGAAGCAAGGGGATATCAGGTACTTATGATTCGGACAAGTAATGATGTAGATATCAGTAATGCTGAGCGTGCAGAAATTGCCAATCAGGCAGAGGCAGATGCATTTATCAGAATTCATGCCAATGGATCAGAAAACAGTTCTGCCAATGGTGCCATGACAATTTGTCAAACCTCTGAAAATCCTTATAATGCAAATTTATACGAAGAAAGTAAAGAATTATCGGAAAAGGTTTTAGACGAACTGGTGGCAACTACGGGGTGTAAACGTGAATATGTCTGGGAAACAGATACTATGAGTGGCATTAACTGGTGTCAGGTGCCGGTGACTATTGTTGAAGTCGGGTATATGACCAATCCAAAGGAAGATGAGTTAATGGCAACGGAGGATTATCAGTTAAAAATTGCAGCAGGAATTGCAAATGGAATAGATAGTTATTTGAAGTAGGGCAGCAAAAGATAAGTTTGAAATGCAGACAGGAGGTATGCCATGTATTATGTAATGCTGGGAATTATTATAGCCGGAGCGGTCTGTGCGTTCTCGTTAATTGTGGTTATAATGCAGCAGAGGGCGAGTGAAAATCAGAAAATTTTACAGTTAGTGTCAGTCTGCACCTTCCTGGCTTTTATAGGTTATGCCATGGAAATTACGGCAAAAAGTACGGAGGGGCTTTTGGCAGGTGTAAAAGTCGGATATATGGGAAAGTGTTTTGTAAGCTTTCTATTTCTTGTCTTTTTGAGCCAATATGGAAAAAGAAAAATTAATAAAGTGATATTACAAATCGCATTTTTGATTAACCTGGTCGCCTTCTTTCTTGTTCTGACATGTCAGTATCATACATTATATTATTCTAATATATCTTCAAGAGAGGTAAATGGTTTTTTAATTATATCGTTTGATAAAGAGATTTTTTATTATCTCTACATGGGCTATTGCGTGCTGCTGTTTTTCGCAATTGTGGCAGTCAGTTATCACAACTGGAAAAATAGCGTGGGAGAACGCAAAACCTGTAATGCGTGGCTGTTAGTGGCAGCATTGAGTCCGGGAATTATGCTTATCATATATTTACTTAGAGTTGTGCAATTCTTTGATTTGACTCCGTTTGGCTTACTGATTACCTGCATTATTATTATTTTTACTGTGAAGCGTTATGGTATATTAAATGCAGTGCAGATTGCCCAGGATAATATTCTGGAAAATACCAATGATGGTATGATTATTGTGGACGAAGAATATAACTTTGTGTATGCCAATCCGGCAGCATATATTGCCTTTCCGGAACTTGAAAATGGTACTGGAAAAAAACGGAGAGAAAAGCTCAATGAAATATTTCAAAACAAAGAAAGTGTAAGTAAGATTGGTGACAGGCATTATGAAATCAGAATTTCGCGATTGTATGAAGAACGGGCATTGAGGGGATATCTGGCATGGATATTTGACATGGAATTTATTGATCATTACGCAAATGAAATCTTAAAACTAAAGGAAGAGGCAGAGCGGGCAAATCATGCAAAGACTACGTTTCTGGCAAATATGTCTCATGAAATCAGAACACCAATGAATGCAGTTATGGGATTGGCAGAGCTTATTATTCAACAGAATACAGATGATGTGGTAAAAAAATATGCCAAAGATATTAAGCGTTCTTCGAATGGATTGTTAAATATCATTAATGGAATTCTGGATATTTCTAAAATTGAAGCGGGAAAGATGGAAATCCTGCCGGAACCATATTATGCTCAATCTTTGTTTGCTGATACAATGATAGTGATAGCACAGGTGATGAAAGAAAAAAATCTTCACTTCGTAACAGAAATAGATGAGAATATTCCATATCAAATGCAGGGAGATGTCATGCGTGTCAGAGAAATTCTTCTGAACCTTTTAAGCAATGCAGTAAAATATACAAAAGAGGGTAGCATTCGTTTTTCTGCAAAAGTCATATCAGAAACTGATGAGTGGGTACGCCTTGAGTTTCGGGTAAAAGATACCGGGATAGGAATCAAAGAGGAGGACTTGAATAAATTGTTTGAACAATTCGAACAATTAGACAGAAGTAAAAATAGAGGAATTGAGGGAACAGGACTGGGTCTTTCTATAGTAAAAGAATTGGTTTGTATGATGCATGGCTCTATTGATGTACACAGCGAATATGGAAAAGGCAGCGAGTTCATCGTTACCATATTACAAAAAAGAATGAGTGAGAAAAACATACAGAAGCTTCAGTGGGACGTGGATGAATTATTGGAAGAATCCGCACGGATAGATTTTTATGCGAAAGAAACAAAGGTGCTGGTGGTAGATGATAACCAGTTAAACCTGGAGATAACCAGAGGATTGCTTGAAAGTTATAATATTAAAACAGATTTAGCAATTAGTGGGGAAAAGGCAATCATTCTTGCAAAACAGAATATATATGATATCATTTTTATGGACTGCATGATGCCGGATATGGATGGAACGACAGCTATGAAAAAGATTCGTGAAGAACTAAAACCTTTGGAATGCCCTACGATAATTGCACTTACTGCAAATGCAATTGTAGGAGTGAAAGAAGAACTGAAGGCGGAAGGTTTTGATGATTATATGGCTAAACCAATCAATATGAATGTATTAGAACAAATATTAGTTTCACATTTGCCAAGTGAAAAAATTATATTTGGAAAAAAGAAATCCTTACAGCAAAGAAAAGAAAAAAAGGGGAATCTGGAACAATCGCAGAGTCAGCAAGAAACAGTAGAGGGAATATCTAATATTGTGCTGCATATCCAACAGTCTATGGAAGATTATAATTTTGTTCAGGCATGTAAATTGTTGGAGTATTTGGGAAGTCAATACCCCGAAAAATTCCCCAGACAAAAAACAAAAGACTTGTGTCTGTTAGCAGAAAATTTTCAGGCAGAAGAAGTCATGAAGGTCTTAAAAAATAATAGTTGATAAAAAGGGAGAGAACGGATGGCAAAGTTAACACAAAAGCAGATAAGTGAAGCAAAGAAAAAAGGATTTTTACGCAATCGTGGAACGGAATGCTTTTCCGGCAGAATTGTTCCGGCGGGCAGCACCTTTCAGGCAGAAGATTTGAAGGTCATTGCACAAATTGCAGAAAAGTATGGAAATGGAAAAACTGCCGCTACGACAAGGCTGACAATTGAGATTATGGGAATACCTTATGAAAAAATTGAGGAAGCCATTCAGTATGCAGAGGAGCGGGGCTTATATTTTGGCGGAACAGGTGCGAAAATGCGTCCGGTAGCAGCATGTAAAGGAACAACTTGCATTTACGGAAATTATGACACGCAAGGACTGGCAAAAGAAATTCACGAAAAATATTATCTTGGCTGGAGTGATGTGGAATTACCTCATAAATTCAAGGTCGCTGTGGGTGGCTGCCCAAATAGCTGCATGAAACCAAGCCTGAACGATTTTGGAATAGAAGGACATAAAGTACCCCAGTATAATAAAGAGATGTGTAAGGGCTGTAAGGTATGTCAGGTGGAGAAGCACTGTCCAATGAAAGCAGCTACATTGGTAGATGGTAAAATGCAAATCAATGAAAAGCTTTGTAAAACGTGTGGTGTGTGTACCGGAAAATGTCCATTTAAAGCCATAGCAGACCATGACCATGTCATGTATCAGATATATGTGGGAGGAACCTGGGGAAAATACACTCGTATGGGAACACCTTTGTCCCGAATGGTTGAAGAAGAAGAGATTTTCCCATTATTGGAAAAAACAATGTTATGGTTCAAAGAAAATGCAAACGGAAAAGAACGTCTAGGAACAGTCATTGACCGAATTGGGATAGAATCGATGGAGCGGGAGTTGTTTAGAGATTTGGGGCAGTAGCCAAAACCTTATGAAATCATAGGATTTGGCGTACTGCCGAAAAAATGAAAGTATAGTTATCTAAATATCTATTACAATAGAATATTCCTTCAGCCATTCGTTTATTTGGATATAGTAAGCAAGTAATTGTGGCCCTGCCATAAGTTGACCAAACCACGGCTTTCCATAAGACATAGGAGTGTTTAGAAAATGGTAACAGCGCTCTATATCCAGAAAATTCAATACCGGTTCTGCCGGACTCTTTAAAATGCGTAAAAATTCATTCTTTAACATTTGCTCATATACCGGGTGGTAGGTTTTAGGATAAGGGCTCTTTTTGCGGAAGAGTATGTCATCGGGCAAAAGTCCGCGTGATGCATTCCGTAAAAGCCCTTTTTCTGTATTACCCATAAATTTTATATTCCACGGCACATTAAAAACGTATTCTACAATTCGATGGTCAGCAAAGGGAACGCGTGCCTCTAAACCGTGGTACATACTTGTACGATCCATACGTTCTAATAAAGTTGCCATAAACCATTTAATATTTAAATAGGATAATTCGCGCCGCCTCTTCTCTTCTTTGTTTTCCCCTGAAAGTACAGGGGTCTGATGAATGGTTGTTTCATAGGCACTTACAGAATACTCTAGGAGTGGAAGACGTTGTATAAGCTCAGGCTTTAGCAGAACAGTACGGGCATCCATATCATAACTCCACGGGAAAGCGTTTCGTTCGAACATGTCTTTTCGGTAAAACCAGGGATAACCACCGAAAATTTCATCTGCACATTCACCGGTCAAGGTGACTCGGTGCTGCTTGCTTACCTCGCCGCAGAAATATAGTAAAGAAGATTCTACATCTGCCATGCAGGGAAAATCTCTGGCTCGCATCGCAGATTTTAAATTATGGTATAATTCTTCATTGTTACATTGCAGTACATGATGATTTGTGTCCAGAAATTTTGCCATTTCCAAAGCAAAAGGCAGGTCTTGGGAGGGCTGAAAACTGTTTGCTTCGAAATATTCCTGGTTGCCCTCAAAATCAAAGGAATAGGTTGTTAATCTCTGCCCTTGTTCCTTTAAATAGTGGGCAGTGACTGCACTTACTATACTGCTGTCTAATCCACCGGATAAAAAGGTACAAATCGGGATATCTGACAGCATCTGCATCCGGATAGCAGATTGCAGGAGATGCGAAGTCTTTTCTATGGTTTCTTGCAAAGAATCTGTGTGGTCATGGCTCTCTAACTCCCAATAGATATGTTTTTGAATTTTACCGTCACAAATTTTAAGAAAGGTTCCCGGAAGGACTTCTTTTATATCTTTATATACTGTTTTACCATAAGTGTGTGCAGGGCCCAGAGCAAATAATTCACAGAGACCTTCTTGGTTGACGGTTGCCAATGATTTATCATAGCACAAAAGTGCTTTGATTTCGGAAGCAAAAATAAAAGTCTCTTTCTTTTGGGCGAAAAATAATGGTTTAACGCCAAGTCTGTCACGGCATAAGGTAAGTTGCCGCTTTTTGCCTTCCCAAATAGCAAAGGCGAAAATACCATTGAGTTTTGTATACAAGCCATCGCCCCATAGGGCATATCCTTTTACTAACACCTCTGTATCACAGGTAGTTACAAAGTCAATGCCCTGTTGTTGTAATTCCTTGCGAAGCTCAGGCATATTGTAGATTTCGCCGTTATAAACGATACAGTAATCTTCCTGCCCGGTATGGTAGTGCATAGGCTGGCTTCCCTTTGCAAGATCCAGAATAGATAGGCGTACATGGGAAAGACCGCAGAAATCGTCTAAATAAATACCGTCCTCGTCGGGGCCTCTATGTTTTTGGGCAACGTTCATTTGGTGTAATATAGTTTCAAAAGTATCTTTTTGGGAAATCAGATTTCCATGAGATTTATAAAAACCGCTGATACCACACATATTCTAAAGTTCCTTTCTTATGAAATTAAATTGTTAAATTAAAGTTTCCTAGCGAATCACAGGCTGTAACTGCTTTCCGTCTAAGGCTGCTTTAGCAGCAGGAAGAAGCAAATCCATATGTGCAATCATGGAATTTGGCTTTTTGTCTGGTGCATCCTGACCAAATGGTACAAAGTAAATATGTTTGCAATTCATTAGCAGTCCGATATTTTTGAAATTCATGCCTAAAGCATCATTGGTAGAAATAGAGAGTAACAAGGGTTTTTCGTTGCGCATATGAGCTTTTGCAGCCATTAAGACGGGGCTGTCAGTAATTCCGTTTGCAAGCTTTGCTATAGTATTCCCAGTACAAGGCATAATAATTACAAGATCTAAAAATCCACCAGGACCAATGGGCTCTGCAGCTTCAATAGAGTCGATAATCTGCCTTTTACAGATGCTTTCTATCTGTTGCTTTAAGTCGTTTGCATTTCCAAAACGGCTGTCAATCTTCTGCGAATGAAAAGACATGATAGGATAGAGGTCAGCTCCGGCTTCTGTCAAAAGCTTTAATTCGTTGATAGCAGCATTATAAGTGCAGAATGACCCGGTAAACGCAATACCAATTTTACTTGTTTTCAGTGTCATAGGATACCTCCTGAATTTATAAAATTAATGACTTATCTTGGTTTGGGGGCAAAGTGGCAGCATGTATCTGAGAAGATACCTGCAGGGACGTTTTTAAAATAAAACGTGTCAGAATATCAGCGGACGAAACAGGTGCATACTTTGCCGGCAGGGACATACATAAGTTTACATTTACATCAAGCTTTTGTGCTGCGTCTATATCAATGCCGTAAGGATAAGAAGCAATTTCAAAAATCATTGCGTTTTTATCAATTTGTTCTAAAATTTCTCTTTGAAGTATTTTGGAAGGAATTGTATTAATAATGAGAGGGTAGTTGCCTATAATATGCTTTAAATCAGCAAGTTTTTCGGTGTGATGCCCAAAGGTGCAGGCTTCCATCAAAGCCGTCTCGCTTCTGGCACAAATGCAGGTAGAAACATGAAGTCCCTTTAATTTAGCAGCCAGAGTCTTGGCACAAGTGCCATAGCCAAGAATCAGCGTACGACTGCCGTGCAGATTTTTAGGTGAGGCAAGAATCATTTCGGCAATAAGTCCCTCTGCAGTTGCAATAGAATTATATATACTGATTTCCTTCTGTTCCATAAAATCAAAATAGCGAATCCCTTTATGGTCCATTAATTCCCGAAAATCTCTGCTAATACAGCCCGCAAACACAGTCTGACCTTTTTTCATATATCCGATTAGTTCTTTGATATGATAAGCAGTTTCTGTGTGTATATTCAAATTGTTCCCCTTGTGCATAGGAAGAGGGAGTATGATGTTTTCGGCATTTTTTATGGCAAGCTCCATGCTTTGAGCCTGATTGGGAAAATTTTGTCCATCAATTACACCAAAATGAGAGCAGGTATAATGCTTTGAAAGTGTCTCTAATATTAATTTCTGGCGGATATCTCCACCTATCATCACATATTTATAAAGATAGATAATGATACACCTCACAAATCAGCTTTTCACTTATTTTATGCAAAGAAAAATAAAAGGTGCATGATATGCAGAAAAAATTAGTTATATTTTATAAATTCCTCAGGTTAATTATAAATAAATAGACTATGGAAAAAGTACCAGAAAAGTGTTAAGATAAAAAAGATAAATATATCCTAAACAAAAGCGTAAAAAAGATGTAAAGAAAGGGAAAGCGTGTTGAGTATGCGTAAAAAACGTTGGTTACAAAAAATACCGGCTATTGCATTGACTCTGGCTTTAGTCGGCACAGGAATACCTTTTACTGCAACGACAGCGAAGGCACAAGAGAGTGAAATGACCGTAGAGGAGGCACAAACAAATACTTCCTCGGGAAATTATGAACTGATGAGTCAGGTACAGGGGGCTTCTATTCTTCATTGTTGGAATTGGTCATATAAGACCATTGAAGAACATATGGAGTTAATTGCAGAGTGTGGATACACTGCTATTCAGACATCTCCGGCACAGCAGCCAAAGGACTACACATATCAGGGTAATGTTTGTAATGAAGTGGGTTATCCGGGCTTGAGTGGAAAGGGCAACTGGTGGAAATTATATCAGCCGGTAACATTTAATGTCTGCGATAACGGACAGACATGGTTTGGTACAAAGGAAGAATTAGAGTCCATGTGTGCCACGGCGAAAAAGTATGGAATCAAGGTTATTGTAGATATTGTTGCAAACCATATGGGAAATATTACGGGTTGGCAGAATTCTTTGACAGATATTTCACCACAGGTAGGTGAATACTGGGATAAGAATATGTTGACGGATGAATCTTTCTGGCATATCAATGATATAAAAGTACACGATGATGACAGTCGAAAGTCCTTTACGCAGGGCTGTATGGGAATGCCGGACTTAAACACAGCAGATAAGAGAGTCCAGAAATATGTATATGAGTATCTAGACGAATTAATTGATTGCGGTGTGGATGGATTCCGTTTTGATGCGGCAAAGCATATTGAAACTCCTGATGATGATGCTGCTTTTGCCAGCGATTTCTGGCCGACGGTATTAAACGAAGCAAGAAGCCATTATACAAAGAAGACAGGCGGAGATTTGTATGTGTATGGAGAAATATTAAATACGGTAGGGCTTGATTTTAATATTGGTTCCTATACAAAATACATGTCAGTTACGGATAATTCCGCGGGAAATCATTTATTAGAAGCATTCCGAAATAACAACAGTGGAAATACTATAAGTATGCATTATGCAGCAGATAAGTCTGTTTTATGGGCAGAATCTCATGATACTTATATGAACGAAAGTTCCAGATATGCATCGGACAAATCGATTGTGCGTACCTGGGCATTAGTTGCTAATAAAAAGGACGCAGCTTCTCTGTTTTTTGTACGTCCGTATTATTCCAAAGACACATTAAATAATGACCAGGACGGTTCCGAAAGAAGTGATTTAGGAAATAAATTGGCACCTGCCATGATGGGACAGTGTGAAACTTATGTATGGGCCAGCAAGGAAGTTGCTGCCATCAATCATTTTAATAATCGTATGGCAAGTTATGAAGACAATTCAGGCAGTGATGGTAATGTGGCATTTTGTCAGCGTGGAAATGGTATTATTCTGGTAAACTTTGATGGTGCAGGAAGTATTTCGGTAGGTTCCCACGGACTTTCCGACGGTTCTTATACAGATGAAGTATCCGGAAATACATTTAAGGTTTCTGGTGGAACAATCAGTGGAAATATTACAAGTGAATATGGAATTGCTGTATTGTATGATAATGCAATGTCAAATCCAAGTACAGTATATCCGGTACAGATTGAATCCAGTGTCGATGATGGAGAAAACTTCTATTTAGAAACGCTTGGTCTTACACTGACCGCAGAACATGCAGATTCTGCAACATATGAAGCATCCACCGGTGAAGCGGGAACTTTTAAAGACAGCACAAGAATAAACGTAGGTGCAGGTGTAGCTGTGGGAGACAAAGTAACAGTAAAGGTTAGTGCAACCAATGCAAAAGGAACCTATGAAAAGACATTTACCTACTATAAGCAGGCGCTGGATTTAGACCAGTGTATTTTCTTTAAAAACAGCAAAGACTGGGTGAGAGCAAATGCATATGTGTATTACGAAGAGTCACCTAAAAATGTAACAGCAACCATGACGGGCTGGTCCGGTGCTCATATGTTTGAATATGATAAGGACACAGATGGTACGATGATTTATGCGGTAGAAATTCCGGAAATCGAGAAATATAACAAGGTAAACTTTAATAACAATGTGGCAGAAATTCAGACATCTATAGGAAGCTATGGTCAGATGTTTGATGCAGCAAGCGGACAATGGAGCAACTACTTAGAACCGGGAAGTGGAAAGCCAAGAGTAACAGCAAGCCTAGAGTCTGCAACCATTGTGGGTGAAAAATCTATCACCTTCAGTGTTTCTAACGCAGACAGTGCGGTTTATTCACTGAATGGTGGAGCAGAACAGTCCTTTAGTGGAAGTGTAACATTAAAAGTGGGTACGAATTTAGCGGAAGGCGAAAGTGATACTGTTAAAATTACAGCGACAAAGGGCGATAAGGTTACGGAAAAGATATATACCTATACTATGGGGGAAAACAAGCCTGATTTAAGGATTTTACCGGAAAATGGAACAACATTTACGGATATTCTGGATATCACTATGACAGCAGATAATGTAGTTGAGGCTTACTATCAGATAAACGAAGGAGAAAAGCAGTCCTTTACGGGAACAAAGACCATAGTCATCGGCGAAGACTGTGCAGCAGGTGACAGCGTAGAAATTTCTATATACGGAAAGAGCAGTAATGGAAAAGAAGCTACTGCAAAGGCGATTTTTACAAAAGTGGAAGAAAGTAAGCATTATTATGTGTTCTATAAAAATACGTCCAACTGGTCAACCGTAAGTGCCTATGCATGGCAGGCAAGTACACAAAAAAGTAATGCACAATGGCCTGGAAAATCAATGGAAGTGTATGATGAAAAAAATGCAATTTATATGATTGATCTTGGGACAGAAGTTGCCTATGATAACATTATATTCAGTAACCAGGGAAATTCACAATCCATAGATATATCCTTAGGCAATGCCGGGCAGTTATATGAGAATGACAAATGGAACGATTATTATGAGGCTAAGAAACCAACGATTAGTACAACTTTAGAATCGTGTAAAATAAATGAAGCTACACAGGTAACTTATACAGTAAAAGATGCACGAGAAGCAACGTATAGAGTGGATACCTCAGAGGCAGTTTCATTTGACGATGAAGTGACAATCACAGTGGGTGAGGGTCTGGCAAATGGAGAAACACAGACCGTAGTCATTAAAGCGGTGAATGGCGATGAAACGGCTATTAAAGTATATACTTATGAAATGAACTCTGTGGTGACGCCTTCTGTGAGCGTAACTCCTACCGTAAGTATTACAGTAACACCAATTGCAACGGTAAAGCCAACAGAAAGTATTACTCCGGAGCCGACAGTGACAGTAAAGCCAACAGAAAGTATTACCCCGGAGCCGACAGTGACAGTAAAGCCAACAGAAAGTGTTACCCCGGAGCCGACAGTGACAGTAAAGCCAACAGAAAATGTCACTCCTAACCCGACAGTGACAGTAAAGCCAACAGAAAGTGTTACCCCGGAGCCGACAGCGACAGTGAAGCCAACGGAAAGCATGATACCGACAGTGACACCAAAAGTGACAAGCATTCCAACAGCACAGCCGACAAAAGCAGTAACACCGATCACAGGGAAAGATAACGAAATTGTTGCATTGCCGGAGGCAAAAGGCGAGTCTATGATAGACGAAAACACAGGTGTAACTTATGAAGTTACAAAATCACATGCCATAAACGGTACGGTAGCGTATGTGGAGCCTGATATTGATGCCAAAGGTGCGATTACTGTTCCGGCAGCAGTTACCGTGAATGGGGTCACCTATAAGGTAACTTCCATTAAAAGTAATGCGTTTAAAGGCAATAAAAAAATTACAAAAGTTACCATAGGAAAGAATGTGGAAACTATAGGAAAGAATGCATTTAGCGGTTGTACAAAGCTAAAAACAGTTAGTATGGGAGCTAATGTAAAAACCATATCTGACAAGGCATTTTATAATTGCACTGCACTTACTAGGATAATCATTCCTTCTTCTGTTAAAAAGATTGGAAAGAGTGCATTTTACGGATGTAAAAAGTTAAAAATAATTACCATAAAAACTACGAAGCTTAATAAGAAAAATGTGGGAAGCAACGCATTTAAAGGTATCTATGCAAAAGCAACCATCAAGGTACCGAAAAGTAAATTGAATACTTATAAGGCAATGCTTAAAACTAAAGGAGTAGGAAAAAAGGTAAAGATTAAGAAATAAAGAGGAGCAGTTATGGGTGTGAAAACTCATAACTGCTTTTATAAACAATAATGTATGTGGAAATGAGGAAGCAAATGGATATTAATTGTGTCATAGAAGGATTAGACAAATTATTTTCAGAGAAGAAGATTAAAGAGGCAGAAGTCTATCTGAAAGAAAATCTAGAGAAGGCGAGAGAAGAAAACGATTACGGGGCGGTACTTACACTTCTCAATGAACAAATTGGATATTACCGGAGTGTCAGTCACAAGACAGAATCGATACAGGCATTTGAGGAGGCAAAAGAATGTATTAAAATAATGGAGCTTCAGGGGTCGGAGCATGAGGCTACAACACTGCTAAACGGGGCTACGGCATTGCGTGCAGCCGAGATGTATGAAGAAGCTATCAGTGAGTATACCCGTGTAGAGGAAATTTATCAAAAGACGATAAAAGACAACGATTACAGATTTGCGGGATTATACAATAATATGAGCTTGCTATACTCTGCTTTAAAGAAGTATGAGGAAGCAGGAGAAAAGTTAGAGCAGGCACTCAAAGTGTTAAAGGCATTGGAACATTCGGAAATAGAACAGGCAATCACATACACCAATATGGCGTTAAATTATGGAAAGCTTCAAAAAAGACAAGACATGAATATAGCTTTAAATCATGCATTGCAGTTGTTTGAAGAATATGCAGATAATAAAGATGCGCATTATGCAGCGGCATTGTCAGGGCTTGCCCAGGCATATTTTGAAACAGGCGATTTAATGAAGGCAGCAAAAACGTATATTCAGGTATGTGAAGATATAAGGTCTTATTTCGGAGAGAATATGGCATATGCAGTCAGCCTGGAGAACTTAGCCGTAGTATATCGAACTATGGGAGATTTAGATCAGGCAGAAGTATTAGTAAATCAGGCAGAACGTATTAAGAGGGAGTTACAGTGAAGGGATTAGAATTAGCAGAAAAATATTTTGAAGAAGTGGGGAAACCTATGCTGTTAGAAAAGTACCCGCAATATTATGAACGAATGGCTGTGGGACTGGTAGGACAGGGCTCGGAATGTTTTGGCTTTGATGATGAGATTTCTACAGACCATGATTTCGGACCGGCGTTTTGTATTTGGCTTAATGAGTCGGATTTTAAAGAGGCAGGATATCAAATGAATGCATCGTATGATTTACTCCCAAAAGAATTTATGGGGTTTGGGGCGAGAATCATATCTGCCAATGGAGGAGGCAGAGTAGGGGCTCATGAAATTGGTACGTTTTATCAAAACTTTATTGGAAGTCGAAATGTACCGGAAAGTCTGTTAGCATGGCTTTATACTCCGGAAGGATATCTGGCTACGGCAACAAATGGAAAGGTCTTTGTGGACAATTTAGGGGAATTCAGCGCTATTCGTGGAAAACTCTTAGAATTTTATCCAGAAGACGTAAGAAAGAAAAAAATTGCAGCGAGAGCGGCAGTTATGGCACAGTCAGGGCAATATAATTATGCACGACTGATGAAACGTGGCGAATACGTTGGCGCTTCTCTTGCGTTAGCAGAATTTATAAAGAATGCCATCTCAATGGTACATTTGCTCAATAAAAGGTATATGCCCTTTTATAAATGGTCGTTTCGCAGTATGACCACGTTGCCTAAGCTGAAAGAGGTGCAGGAGAAGATAACTAAACTTGCCATAAATGAATTTCAACAGGCGGCATGGCAAGGAGTAAGTAAAAATGATTATATTTATGAGCTGAATGTTAAAGACCAAAAAGTGGTATTAATAGAAGAAATTTGTGCTATGATAGTTACAGAATTACAGGCACAGAATTTAACGGGACGCCGGGATATATTTTTAGAAAATCATACGATGGAAATTATGTCACGAATAGAAGATGAAATCATACGCAGCCGTCATGTGATGGAAGGTTAATGAAGTATATGAAGTGATATTGGTGAAATAGGGAGGAAAAGAGTGTGGAAGAATTAATACAGAAAATAATTGAAGTGGAGTGGAAACAGTTTCAAATGGTACAAAATGAAGGTGGCCGTGCGGCCTGTCAGGATGACTGGAATACATTTCAAATTATGAGAGAAAGCCAGTTTGTTAACTGGCCATTAGAAATCTTAGAGAGTTATGCAAAGGATTTGATGGCTGCTATGGATCATGAGTGGAATCTGGTGTTCGAAAAGTATACAAGAATGATGAAGAGTACTGCGCCTGAAAAGTATAAGGAACTGGAACATATTTTACCGCCGCTTAGTGAAGAACGTGTTCGTCGTATGGAAAAGACGATTGCCATTCAGACAAAGTGGATGGAAGAATTTGCAGAAAAATATCCTAATTTAATGAGTGAGGCAAGATATATTCATACTTATGAGGATACAGAATATGCTACCTCCTCAGAAACATACTTAAGAGGAGAATTAGCTACTTATTCGGAAAAAACGCAGGAGTTATATGGAGCTTATATAGAAAAGCTTTTGGCGGAGGGAAAGAACATCATTCAAATGACTTATGATCATATGGTAAAAAGATATGGGTATCTGTCACTTGAAGAGGCAGAAGCAAAAATGCAAAGATAAGAGGTGAAAAGTATGGAGTGGAACCAATTATTGTCGGGTGAACGCATTCGACAGTATACACATATCAATGAAAAGGATTATCGCAGTGAGTTTGAAAAGGACTATCATCGAATTATAGTCAGTGCATCCTTTCGAAGACTTCAGGATAAGACACAGGTTTTTCCATTGGATAAGAGCGATTTTATTCGAACCAGACTGACGCACTCGATGGAGGTGTCTTCTATTGGGAAATCTTTTGGAAAAGCAGTGTATCATCGAATTAAAGAATATAATCCTGAGGCACGGATAGAGGAAAAACAGGCAGTAGAGATTGGTGATGTATTGTTAAGTGCAGGTTTAATTCACGATATTGGAAATCCGCCCTTTGGGCATTTTGGGGAAAATGTAATCAGAGAATGGTTTCGAAGCCATCTTACAGAAAATGGAATCACCTATAAGGGAAAACCTGTGGTTTCCTATCTTAATCCTCAGATGAAAGCGGATTTCCTGAATTTTGAGGGAAATGCACAGGCATTTCGAGTAGTGACAAAACTTCACAGTCTGGTAGATGCTAAGGGAATGAATCTTACGAAGGCAATTTTAAATACAATTATTAAATACCCGGTATCTTCTTTGGAAATTAATAAAAAAAGTGACAATATTAAGTATAAAAAAATGGGATATTTTTATGCGGAAAAAGATGTATTTCAGGAAGTAAGTAAAGGAACCGGTGCAGGAAATAATCGCTATCCATTAACATATCTGCTGGAAGCTTCAGATGATATAGCCTATAAAACGGCAGATATCGAGGACGGATTTAAAAAGGGAAGAATTAGTTTCTCAAAACTTAAGTTTGCACTGGAGAACAATAAATATACGGAGCATAAAGGTGAAGATGAGTATAAATTTCTGGAAAAGGCCATAAAGGAATTGGAGATTCGCTATGAAAAAGGGTTAAATCGTAATTATCATAATGCGGAGGTATATGCGGTTCAGAACTGGGTGATTGGTGTACAGCGTATGCTGATTGAGGCTGCGACCTATTCGTTTTCAAAAAATTATGATAAAATTATGGCAGGAAAATACAAAAAAGATTTGTTCGATGGAACATATGCCTATTATCTTGCAAAAACTTTGGGAGATATCGCATATGAACAGGTATTTCGCAGCAAAGAAATCTTAAAGCTCGAGGCAGCATCTTACAAAATACTGACTTTTTTACTGGATAATTTTGTAGATGCAGCGTTGGTGTTTGATACGAATGAGCCTAAGACAGAATTGCAGGATAAATTGATGGAATTAGTATCAGACACTTATAAGTATATATACCAGGTGTATGCGGAGGGAAAAGCGGAAGGAGAAAGATTGTATTTGCGTCTTCTTTTAGTGACGGATTTTATATCGGGTATGACAGATCATTATGCAAAGACCCTATATCAGGAATTGAATGGTATTTATTAAAGAAAATGAAAGAAAAGAAGAGGGAACGGGGGAAGATAGATGGCAACAATAAGTCTGTGTATGATAGTGAAAAATGAGGAACGTGTGTTACAAAGATGTTTAGACTGTGTGAAAGATCTTATGGATGAAATTATTATTGTAGATACGGGTTCAACAGACAGCACAAAACAGATTGCATTAAAATATACGGACAAAGTATATGATTATGAATGGCAGGACGATTTTGCAGCGGCAAGAAATTATTCATTTTCTAAGGCATCTATGGAGTATATTTATGTGGCAGATGCAGATGAAATTATAGATGAAGAAAATCAGAAACGATTTGCAGACTTAAAGGCAGTATTGCTTCCGGAGATAGAGATTGTTCAAATGAAGTACTGCAATCAGCTAGAGCATGGTAGTGTTTACAATTTTGACACGGAATACCGGGGAAAATTATATAAAAGACTCCGTACCTTTCAATGGGTCGATCCAATACATGAAACAGTGAATTTAGAGCCGGTGGTATTTGACTCTGATATTGAAATTATACATAAGCCGTTAGAAAAACATGACCGCAGAGATTTCGAAAATTTTGAGAAGCTTGTAAAACGTGGGGAGGTGCTTTCAAAAAAACTCCTTTTAATGTATGCCAAAGAGCTTATGATTGCAGGAAAAAAAGACGATTTTGTAAAGGCAGAACCGTTATTTCAAAGGGCATTGAAACAGGAGCGAAGCAGCGAGGAATATCAGGCAGCGGACTGTGTGTTAGCAAGAAAAGCACAGCTTGTGGGAAACATACAGGCATTCTTTCATGCCTGCTTAAAAGAAGTGGCAGATAATCCACCGGCAGAAATCTGTACTATGTTAGGTGAGTACTATCGGCTGCAGGAAGATTATGAAGAAGCGATTTTGTGGTATTACAATGCGATTCACGAGCAGGAATGTACTTTAAATATTAAGTATGCCGTAGATATCCCGATTACAGGCATCATAGCGTGTTATGAGAAAATCGGAAATACTCAAATGGCGTTAAAATACATGGAAATGTTAAATAATTCATAGAAAGATGTCAAAATGCATAAAAAATGGCAAAAAATATCTCTTATTTTGTGTCCAAAGTGTGAAAAATTATAGATGACTTTTTCGAAAGTTTAGTATATACTTTATTTAAGAATCGGTTTACATAAGAGGGGAAAACCGGATACGCACGGATAAGTTTTATAGTGACATTGCAGTGTCAAAAGGTCTGCTTCCACTTGTGCCCTGCACGGCAGCGGAAGAATGAGCTTATGACACGCATGGAGTAATTCATGTAATCATCATAATAACCGGCAGGTTTGTTAAGGTGGTGTCATGAGAAAGGGGGAATTTTCATGGCAGGAGTTGGAAGCTTATATAGGAATGTGTATAACAGTTATATGGCATCGTATCAGACTAAGTCATTGACGCGTTATGACACACATAAAAAAAGCGAACTAAAGAGTATCTATTATGCTATCGTAAAATTGAATCAGGAATCACCGATTTATAAGGTTAATTTTTCTAAAAAAACACAGGAATATGCGATAGAGTTAAAGGAAGGGGCCAGAGGTTTAAAGAACGTAATTAGTGATCTCACCAACGGAAATACAGAACAGATTTTTAATAAAAGGGCAGTATTTTCTGATAATGAACAGGTAGTTACTGCGAAGTATATCGGAGAAGATGCAGGAAACGATTTTTTGTTGGAGGATTTTACATTAGAAGTACATAAATTAGCGACACCCCAGAAGAACGTAGGAAAATATCTTCCGAATGAATATCGCCAGTTAGAGAGCGGAAACTATGCCTTTAATATAGAGGTGAATGGATTGGATTATGAATTTCAGTTTGGCGTAGGGGAGGAAGATACGAACATTAATGTACAAAGAAAGTTAGAACGTCTGATTAACAATTCAAACATAGGATTACATGCGCAGGTGTTGACAGAGGGGAATGAGTCTGCACTTGAAATTACTTCTTTAGAAACGGGAGAGAAAAGCAAAGATGGTCTGATTTTTCATATTACAGATATTCCAGAGGGAAGCTATGGTGTGGTGGCGAAATTTGCGTTGGATTATGTTGCGGAGCTGCCACAGGATTCTTCTTTTTCCATCAATGGTGTAGAGAAAAATACGCATTCTAATACGTTTGTTGCGGGAAAAGTTTTTGAGATTTCACTGCATGGAATTAGTGCATCAGGAAATCCATCCTTGATTGGCTTCAAAACAGATACAGAGGCAATTACAGAACATATCGAAACTTTTGTGCAAGAGTATAATTCTTTTCTTGATACGGTAAGAGGTTACATGGATATAGAGCCAAGAAGTGAAAAATTAATTAACGAATATACGGGCATTGCCAGAGAGCATAGGAATGATTTAGAAGCCATTGGACTGGAAATTATGAGTGACGGAAGTATCAGTATTGACAAGGCACTGTTGACACAGGCTACAGAAGATGAAGCTACTTACAGTGAAACTTTAAAGGGAATCAATGGATTTAAAAATGGTATTTTAAGAAAAATAAATCAGGCCCTGTTAGATCCTATGGAATATGTGGATAAAGTTATATTAAATTATAAGAATCCGGGAAAAAATTATGCGACCCCTTACATCACTTCTGTGTACAGTGGAATGATGTTTAACAGCTATTGCTAGGATAATTTTGACAGAATCAAATAGTAAAGCCAATACAGCAGTCGGAAACGATGTTGTGTTGGCTTTTTACGTTGCTTTTATAGGAATCCGCAGATAAGGTATTGACAACCTTACGAAAGAATTGTAAACTTATTTGAGACATAAAGGTTAACAATTAAAAAACAGTGAGGTAACAAAATGCTTGCATTAGCAAAACAAATTATAGAAGGTCGTCGTCTGACAAAAGAAGATGATTTGGCATGTCTGTTAAATGCTGATTTGGAAGAGCTTTGTAAAGGTGCAGATAACATCAGACGGGAATTATGTGGCAATAAAGTGGATTTATGCAGTATTATCAATGGACGTGGAGGGCGATGTAGTGAAAATTGTAAATTTTGTGCCCAGTCTTCTCATTATCGAACTCATTGCGAGGAATATGGATTTTTAGACATGAAAGACATTATGGAAGGCTGTTCACACGCATCAGAGCAAGGAATCAACAGATACTCTATTGTAACTGCCGGCAGAAGTATAGAGGGGGAAGACCTTAATAAAGCGGTGGAGTCCTATAGAGCAATGCATGAGGCTTATCCGGATATGATTCTGTGTGCTTCCCACGGATTAATGAAGCAAGAAGACTTAAAAAGAATAAAAGACGCAGGGGTTACGATGTACCATGCGAATGTAGAAACATCAGAAAGCTTTTTTAGCGAAATTTGTACCACGCATACATATAAAGATAAGTTAGAAGAAATCAGAATGGCTTCAGAAGCCGGACTTGAAATCTGCAGTGGCGGTATTTTGGGCATGGGTGAAAGCTGGCAGGATCGTCTGGATATGGCGCTTGCACTTGCACAATTGCAAGTTGTTTCTATTCCTTTGAATTTTCTAAAACCAATTCCGGGGACACCGTTAGAGAATAGAGAAATTTTAAACACAGATGAGATTATAAGGATTGTAGCTATCTTCCGTTATAGCAATCCAACAGCTTATATCCGTATTGCAGCAGGAAGAAATTATTTTACAGATGGTGGAAAAGTACTGTTTGAGGCAGGCGCCAATGCAGCACTGACTGGTGATATGCTTACTACAGTAGGAAATAATACAACGCAGGATAGAGAAATGTTAGAAAATCTTGGGTTTCAACTAAAAGAAAAGAGGTAAAAAGCATGAAAACAAAAACAATGGCATTGATAGCGTTGATGGCGGCAGTTACTTGTATTTTAGGCCCCTTATCACTTGCTATTCCAATTAGCCCGGTACCAATTTCATTTACAAATCTGGCAGTTTATTTTACAGTCTATGTATTAGGAACGAAACGTGGAACGATAAGTTATCTTATTTATTTATTGCTTGGTTTGGTTGGACTTCCTGTTTTTTCCGGATTTACTGGTGGTGCAGGGAAGCTGTTTGGCCCTACAGGGGGGTATCTGATAGGATTTATCTTTATGGCGTTAATTTGCGGAATTTTTATCGAAAAGTGGCCGACAAAGTTGTATTTACATTTTGCAGGTATGGTTTTAGGAACGGCAGTGTGTTATTTATTTGGAACCGCATGGCTTGCATTTCAGGCAAATATGGGATTTTATGCAGCATTGGCGGCAGGGGTAATACCTTTTATTCCGGGTGACCTGGTAAAAATTATAATAGCTTTGTTAGCAGGACCGCTTATTCATAAGCAGTTGAAAAGAGCAGAGCTGGTATAGAAGAATTAGAAAATGAGGCATTTCAGTGAGATAATATCAAACTGCAATGCCCTTTTTTACATCGGAAAAAAACTTCTTTTGGATAGTTGTTGTAAGGGTGGCAAAAAATAGCTATAATAGTACCAGAGAAAAACGGTTGATAAATTGTGCGAAAGGAGGCAGCGTATGGCAGTAAAAACTACAGAAATAAACCAGACGGAAGAACAGAAAATTTTGACCTTAGCAGAAAAAATCCTTCGCCTTTCCAAAGACGAAATTCTGGTGAATCTGAGATTTATGGACACAGCACTTTCAGCACTGCAGTTAGAACCTAAGAACGGATTAAAGGGAATGGCATGTGACGGGGCAAAAATTTATTACGATCCAAGATTTGTGCTGCGCAGATATAAGGCAGAGCCTTCCTATATCGCAAGAATATATCTTCATATGGTACTTCATTGCATTTTTTATCATGGGTACAATTATGGGAAATTACAGACACAGTATTGGGATATTGCAACGGACATTGCAGTAGAGAATATCATAATAGAATTAGGACTTTTTATTTCCAAAGTGAAAACAGATGAAGTTTTAGAAAATAAATTACGGGTTCTGAAAGAGGATGTAGGGAGTTTAACAGCGGAACGCATATATAAGTATTTTAAGAATCAGCCTCCAACGGCTGCAAGTATGGAAGAGTATAGCTATTATGCGAAAAAAGATGAACATATTTACTGGCAGGCGGCTACAGAGGAAGAAATTTCCATTTCTAATGAACAGTGGAAGAAAATCAGTGAACGTATGAAAGCAGATTTAAAATCCTTTTCTAAGGATAAAAATACATCGGAAAGCTTAGAAAAAAATCTGGCAGAGGCAACCAGAGACAGATACGATTACAGTAGTATTCTCAAAAGATTTATGGTTATGGGAGAGGATATTCAACTAAATGATGATGAGTTTGATTACATTTATTATACCTATGGTTTATCCACCTATGGCAATATGCCCTTAGTGGAGCCATTAGAGTACAAGGATGTGACAAAAGTACGTGAATTTGCCATTGTCATAGATACCTCTGCTTCCTGCCGTGGTGAGATTGTAAAAGGCTTTTTAAATAAAACGTATTCCATATTAAAAAGTCAGGAAAGCTTTTTCCGAAAAACAAATATTCACATAATCCAGTGTGACAGTGAAGTGCAAAGCGATACCAGGATTACTTGCGATGAGGATTTCGAGAGCTTTATGAAATACGGAAAATTAAAGGGATTTGGTGCAACAGATTTTCGACCTGCATTTGCCTATATTGAAGAATTAAAAACAAATAAAGAATTTACCAATTTAAAAGGCTTGATTTATTTTACCGATGGTTTTGGAGTGTATCCGGAACGAATGCCAGATTATGATACCATTTTTGCATTTTTAAATGACGATGGAACCAGACCTGCATTGCCGCCCTGGGCAATCAAAGTGGTATTAGAAGAGGAAGACTTAGAGGTAGTCCAATAGGAGGAAATACATGAATATTAAAGAAGCAAAAAATTATATTAAGGATTCTGTAAGGATTTATTTGAAAAAAGATGAGTTTGGTGAATACAGAATCCCGGTGGTCAGACAACGTCCGATATTTTTACTTGGTGCACCGGGACTTGGGAAAACGGCTATTATGGAGCAGATAGCACAGGAATTAGGAATAGCACTGGTATCTTACTCTATGACGCACCATACCAGACAGTCGGCATTGGGATTGCCGTTTATTCAACATAAGGAATATGAAGGTATGGAATATGACGTTTCCGAGTATACTATGAGCGAAATCATCTCTTCTGTTTATGATGTAATGGAAGAAAGTGGAATAAAAGAAGGTATTTTATTTTTGGATGAAATTAACTGTGTCTCAGAAACACTGGCACCGTCTATGTTACAATTTCTTCAATATAAAGTGTTTGGACGTCACAAGGTGCCGGAGGGCTGGGTTATTGTTACTGCGGGAAATCCACCGGAATACAATAAATCTGTGCGTGAATTTGATGTAGTTACTATGGACAGATTAAAAGTGCTAGAAATCGAAGCAGATTACAAGGCATGGAAGGAATATGCTTCTGCAAAAAGTCTGCACAATGCAGTCACAAATTATCTGGAATTGAAGAAAGATGATTTTTATCATATGGAAATGACGGTCAATGGTAGAAGTTATGTAACCGCCAGAGGCTGGGAAGATGTGTCTGAGATTATTACTTTATATGAAGAAGAAAAGTTAAAGGTAGATGAAACTTTAGTGGGACAATACCTAAGAAATGAACGGATTGTAAAAGAATTTTGTGCCTACTATGATTTGTATCATAAATACAAGAGAGATTATAAGATAGAAGAAATTTTACAGGGCAATCCGTCGGAAGCGGCGAAAGAACGTGCAGGTCAGGCATCTTTTGATGAAAGAATTTCTTTGCTTGGAATGCTGCTTGATAAGATGCAAAGCGAGATGAAAGAAAACATAGAAAAGTCAGAATATATGACAGAACTTCTTACATCTTTAAAGGCATTAAAGCTTATGATAGAAAAGGAAGAACAGGTAACCACGCAAGCGGTGGCAGAAATGTTACAAAAACTTACCAGGGGGAAGGAAAAATCCATGCACGCTTTAGAGAAGGCAGGGGCACTTTCAAACTCCGAAAAAAAGAAAATTCATCAGATTATCCTGTTTTTACAAGAAGCTCAAAAAGAAATTTATGGACAGGAAGCAGAGGATGGAATACAGGCGTTTGCTCAAGTGAAGGCTAAGTTTGAAGGACAGGTGGCTTCTATGAAAGCAGAGACTATGAAAATCAAAAAAAGACTTCACAATTTTTTCCAATTTGCCGAAAAAACATTTACAGGCGGAAATGAAATACTTATTCTGATTACGGAATTAACAGTCAATACTTACAGTGCAAAGTTTATTAGTATGTTTGGATGCGAGGAATACCAGACACATGCGAAAGAACTGATGCTTACAGAACGTCAGGACGAATTACAGCAGGAAATTGCTTCCTTAGAAATTTAAAGAGGTAAGGTATGAAGAAAGAATGTTTTGAAACAGAACAGGGAAGATTTTACGTGGAAGAAAGACAGGAAAAACTGTGCATTGTATCTTATCAGGGAAATATATCGCGACTGACAATTCCGGCTGAAATGTCTGGAAAAATCGTAAAATCTATTGGAAAAAAGGCATTTTTAAGCTGTAAAGGATTAAGGTGGGTAAGCATACCGGATTGTGTAGAAACCTTAGAAGACTGGTCATTTGCTAACTGTAATTTCTTAGAAGAAGTGGAGCTGCCAGCAGGAGATATCGCATTGGGGACAGGAGTGTTTCAAGGCTGTAAGGAATTAAAAAGGATTCTGATACGCAACAGCTATATTTGCAGTGAACTACAAAGAAAACAGACAGGTGCGTTACTGGCTTCAACGGTAAATCTGTTAGAAACGCCTCATCTATTCTCGGTGAAAGAAGCCGGAAGTAAGGAATGGTTGAGTCAGTGGGACAGCAAACTGATTCAGTTTTTAAAAGAAGATGATAAAAAAGGTTATACGGTAATAGTTCTCTGTGGGGAAGAGGATTATGGAAGTGATGAAAACAGCTTGTCGTATTTTCTTCGGCAAAAGCGGAAAAGTAAGGTTAGACTTTGCTTTTTGCGGTTGCTAAATCCAGTTGGAATGTCAGAAGAAATCAGAAAAGTACTGGAAGAATATTTAAAAAGCCATACGAAAGGCAGTTCTTCCGAGGAAACGTGGCAGGTAGTATTACAAGAGCATGGAAATGAGAAATGTTATTATGAAATCCTTACCGAGTGTGGATGTGTCACAGAGGAAAATTTTCAGGGATTTTTGGAGGATTTAGAGGAAAACTATCCGGAAATGAAAGCATTTCTTATGAAATATAAGCAGGAAAAATTAGGATGTAATGATTTTTTTGCATCGTTAACTTTTGACTTGTAATCAATAGTAAGATGAATGAAGGAGGCAGAAGGTGTGATAAGGGATATGGTAAAAATGGAATGTCCGCAGGAGGAGGTTCTTAAGGAGAGATTAGAAGATGCAAGAGCAAAGCTTTTTGCATTACAGATGCAGATTAAGGAGCATAATCTTCCGGTGTTGGTATTGATGGAGGGCTTTGGAAGTGCAGGAAAAGGAAGCGTAATAGGAAAGGTAATTAAAAATATTGATCCTAGATTTTTTAAAGTGTTTACTATGGATAAAAAAACAGAAGAAGAAAAAAGAAAACCATTTCTATACCGTTATTTTGTAAAAATACCGGAAACGGGAAAGTTTGTGTTTTTGGATGGTGGCTGGATGGCTGAGGTTACCAAAGATAAACTTCATGGAAAAATACAAGAGGAAGAATACACAAAACGAATTTATAGTGTAAAGCGTTTTGAACGCCAATTGACAGATCATGGATATTTAGTAATGAAGTTTTTTATGCGGATTAGTGAAAAGGAGCAAAAAAAACGTCTGGAGCATTTACTCGAGGATAAAAATACAAGGTGGCGTGTCAGCAATGACGATTTATGGGAGAATAAGCATTATCACAAATGTGAAGAAGTATTTGACCGTTATTTAGAGGATACAAATACATCTTCTGCACCGTGGTATATCGTGGATGCTAAAAATAAGAAATGGGCGGAGCTTCAGGTGTTAGAACGTCTTGTGGAGGGAATTGAAACAGCAATACAAAATAGTAGCATAGCAGTTCCTATTTTACAGAATGTATTTCCGTTAAAGAAAATGCAAAAGCTTTCTGAGATTAAGTTAGATAAGCAGATAGAGGAGGACAGCTATCACGCTGAGTTAGACAAGCTTCAAAAACGTCTGGGTGAATTGCATAATGAATTATACCGTAAAAAAATTCCGGTGATTATTGCATATGAAGGTTGGGATGCTGCAGGTAAGGGAGGAAATATTAAACGTATTACCGGGGCATTGGATCCGAGAGGATTTGAAGTACATCCGATTGCAAGTCCAGAACCGCATGAAAAAGCAAGACATTATTTGTGGCGTTTCTGGAACAGGCTTCCTAAAACAGGACATATTGCGATTTTTGACCGTACCTGGTATGGACGTGTTATGGTAGAACGTCTGGAGGGCTTTTGTAGCGAAAATGACTGGAAACGTGCTTATAATGAAATAAATGAATTTGAAAAGGAGCTGACAGACTGGGGAGCAATCGTGATAAAATTCTGGGTTCAAATTGACAAAGATGTGCAGTTAGAGCGTTTTACGCAGAGACAGAATATTCCGGAAAAACAGTGGAAAATCACAGATGAAGACTGGAGAAATCGGGAAAAATGGGACTTGTATGAGGCTGCAGTGGACGAGATGATAGAAAAAACGAGCACAGAATACGCACCGTGGTATATTTTAGAATCTAACGATAAGAAATATGCGAGAATACGGGCATTAAAAATTCTGATTGAGGAAATAGAAAAGAAATTATAGTCAGGTAGGGAGAGTATGAGGTATGGGAAAAAACAAAGAGATGAATAACAAGCATGGGTTACCACGGTACAGCGATTTATTAAGTAAAGTTATTAACAAGAATATCAGCATGATATTGATTGTTGTTTTAGGCATTACTCTGGTGGGGATATTGTACATGTCAATGCAGCTCTCAAATGCGAAAATACAGGCGGAAGCAGACAGTTATAATGCCCAGGTAGAAAAATGGGTGGCACAGCAGAGAAACATTTTGGAAATGTTTGTAAATAGTGTTGAAGCACAAGGCGATTTATACAAGGACTATGACAAAGCGGTGGCGTATTTAGACGATATTACAAAGAAATATGAAGAGATTTCCTGCACATATATCTCCGACCCTAATCTTCCGCAGCTTGTTATAATGAACAACGGCTGGGCTCCGGAAGCAGGATTTGATGTTACGGCACGCTCTTGGTATAGTGAAGCCATTGATAATGATGAAGTTTACATTACAGAGCCATATGCAGATGAGCAGACGGGAGGGTATTGTATTACTTTCAGTAAACGTGTTGTAATTGATGGAAAAGTCATTGGTGTATTTGGAATTGATTTTTACATGGATAAATTGACAGAAATTTTAAGAGAAAGTTATCATGGGACGGATTATGCATTTCTTGTGGACGGAGAAGGAATCATTGTAACACATCCATCAGAAAAGTTTCAACTGAGTGGTGACGTGAATGTAAATGTCAAAGATACAAAATACAAGAAGGCACAAAATGCTGCAGGCAAGGTATCTACAATTATAGATTACCAGAAAAAAGCAAAGACATTGACGAGCGTTTCCTCTGAGGAATCACCATTTTCAGTCTTTGTAGTAAAGGATTGGGCAAAGGCATATTCGTATTTGTTTGCAAGTGTTGTACTGTATGTGATTTTGTTAGTAGCCTGTCTTATGATAGCAAATAGAAGAAATGCCAGGGTAATTGGAACCTGGTTTAAACCATTAGAGCTTCTTTCTGATAAGATTCCTGCGATTGCCGAGGGGCATCTTGATATAAGTTTTCAGGAAGAAGAAATTTGCCAGGAAATCAAGGTATTACAGGAATCCTTAAATACTACAATTACTACATTAAAACAATATGTAGATGACATTGCAAGAATCTTGCGGGAAATAGCCAAAGGAAATCTTGCGGTCACTTCTCAAGTGGAATATCAGGGTGATTTTACAAAGTTATCAGAAGGAATCAGTGGTATTACAAGCAATCTTAATATATTGGTGCGGGAGATTGACAACAGTGCAAAGCAATTTAAAAGTATATCTTTAGAAGTATCAGAAACTTCCGGTCAGGTAGCAACAGGTGCAGTTACACAGGAAGAAAATATTAACAGTCTGGCAAATAATATTGATATTTTACAAAAAAATATGGATTCAGTAAATGAAAATGCCCATAATGTAATAGAAGCTGTAGAGAAAAATAATGAAAAATTAAGAGATATTTCTAAAAATCAGATTGCAATGCTTCATGAAAAGATAAAGGCAATTCAGAGTAGTTCGGCTCAAATCGGGGAATCTGTGGAAATGATTACAAATATCAATTCTCAGACAAATCTTCTGGCACTGAACGCTTCTATTGAGGCGGCAAGGGCAGGAGAGGCCGGAAAAGGTTTTGCTGTGGTTGCAGAAGAGATACGTGCTTTGTCAGAGGACACCTCCCATGCAAGTGAAAGTATTAATGAAATGATTGAAAAGAATCATCAGGCGGTAGAACAGGGATTAAAAATTATGTTAAATACCGTAGATGTTTTAGAGAAAAACTTTGAAGGCTTTGTTTCTGCGAGAGATGAAATCGAAAAGATGGCAAATACACTGCAGCAACAAGAGGAGTACATAATAAGAATTTCCAATTCTGTGGCGAAAATTGAGCAGATTGTACAGAATAATACGGAAATTTCTAAGGGAAATTCGGCAGTAGCAGAAGAAATGACCCAACAGGCAGAACAGTTAAACGGACAATTGGATAAGTTTACATTGAGTGATTAACGAAGGCAGTCAGAATAAAGGGGATAAACCGGTGCATACTATTTCTGAAAGGAAAAGGAGGCAAAATGCATGGTGGAACCAGATACAATAAAACTGTTGCGAGAATGCGATGCAGGTATTAAAATGGGTGTCTCATCGATTGATGAAGTGATTTTGTATGTTCATGATGAAACATTCAAAAATCATCTCATGATATGTAAGCAGAAACATGATGAGTTGAAGGAAGAAATTCAGACGTATTTGCAGGAATGTCAGGACGAAGGAAAAGAGCCAAATGCTATAGCAAAAGGTATGTCATGGATAAAAACAAACATGAAACTTATGGTGGAAGAGTCCGACGAAACCATTGCTGATTTAATAACAGATGGCTGTAATATGGGAGTTAAATCCCTTCATAAATATTTAAATCAGTATCAGAATGCACAGGAAAAAGCGAAGGATATTACCAAACGTCTGATTAATTTAGAAGAAAAGCTTGCAGTGGATATCCGATCATATTTGTAAGTTTGTAAGAAGAAAGTAAAAAGCTTTAAGCAGCCCTCTAAGTGATAGAGTATCGCCTGGGGGTTGCTTTTTGTATTGTAGGAAATTTCGTCAAAATTCACTACGATACAAAAAATCCTCCGGGCAGGATTATCCTGCGGTGGAGTGGAATCATGTCGCTGAAGCGACCCGCCGCAGGCGGAGAATCCTGCAAAGCAGAATTATTTTTCACAAAAATTTTGTGCAATACATCACATGATATTTAAAATGTGACAAAAATGTGAAATAAGTATGAAAAAAACTTGAAAGATAAAAACGAATGATGTAAAATTTTTTCCGTAATTTAAAGTACTAGTCACATAAGGAGAAAAATATGAAAAGAATTAAAAAAAGTATAGCGGTTTTATTAGCAACTGCTATGACCTTTTCTAATTTTGCAGGTTTTGGCAGTGCAAAAGAAGTAAAGGCAGACACAACGGTGGAAGTAAAAAATTACAGTTTCGAAGAAACCACCACCGATAGTAGCGGAAAAGTAGATGCCAAATACTGGAGCATAAACTATGATGCTCAGGTAGTTTCTTATGGCGCCCAGAGTGGTTCTAAATGTCTGATGATAAAGAATAGTTCGATTAAAGAGAATGAGATTACTCAGTCGGTTGAGTTAGAGCCAAATACCGAATATGTATTAGAAGGGTATATTAAGGGAGAAAATATTTCAGCTCAGAACGAAAATGGAAAAGATTATGGTGATGGTGCAACCATCGATTTTGATGAAGAAACGG
>JBNMLC010000018.1:0-51781 GCA_050874665.1 Lachnospiraceae bacterium
GGAATGCCAGAAATAAGCGGAGGAGCAGTGCCAAGTGGAATGCCAGAAATAAGCGGAGGAGCAGTGCCAAGTGGAATGCCAGGAGGCCCTGGACAGAATCCGGGCATGGGCACAGATACCGGAGTGGATAGTTATAATGCAGTCAATCATTATACTTCTGATACTACGGTGGAAAACGAAACGTTAAGTTCTACTGGGACAGATGAAAATGCAGTGTTGGTATCGGAAAATGCTAATATAAATTTAAAAAATGTAGAGGTTACCAGACAATCTAATGACAGCACAGGAGGAGACAAATCCAGTTTTTATGGCGTGGGTGCAGCGGTACTGGCAACGTCTGGAAATGCTTATGTAAGTCAGGGCAGCATCACAACAGATGCTTCCGGTGGTGCCGGATTGTTTGCATATGATAAGGCTACTATCTATGCAGCAAATACTAAGATTAACACAAAACAGGACACATCTGGAGGAATCCACGTTGCAGGAGGAGGAACTCTTTATGCATGGGATTTAGACGTGGAAACGGACGGAAATTCTTCCGCAGCAATTCGCAGTGACAGAGGCGGTGGAACTCTCGTTGCAGATGGCGGAACCTATACTTCTAATGGAACAGGATCTCCGGCAATATATTGTACCGCAGATATTGCTGTAAACAGCAGTCAACTGACAGCTAACGGTTCTGAGGCAGTGTGCATTGAAGGATTAAATTCATTAAGATTATATGACTGTGATATTATTGGAAATATGAGCGATGACAGTCAGAATGACTGTACATGGAATATGATTGTATATCAGAGTATGTCTGGAGATTCCGAAATAGGAAATGGCACACTTCAAATAGAAGGAGGAAGTATTACCTGTAAAAATGGAGGTTTGTTCTATACAACGAATACAGAATGTACGATTACATTAAAAGATGTTGAGATTGTACCGTGCAGTGACAGTGAATTCTTTTTAAGATGTACCGGAAATAATAATCAAAGAGGCTGGGGACAGACTGGAAGCAACGGTTCAGACTGTTTGTTTACAGCAATTCATCAAGACATGTCTGGCAATGTAATATGGGATTCTATCAGTAACCTTGATTTTTATATGACCGAAGGAAGTAATCTGGAAGGAGCATTTTTAAATGATGAAACTTACGCCGGGGAAGGTGGCAATGGGTATTGCAATGTATATATCAGCAGTGATTCAACCTTGGTGTTAACAAAAGACAGTACGGTAAGTAAACTTTATTCTCAAGGAACGATTGTAGATCAAGATGGAAATACGGTATCTGTTGTGGGTGTAGATGGAACTGTTTATGTGAAAGGAAGTAGCGAATTGTCTATTACGGTGGATGATTACTCAGATATGGTAGATTTATCTGGAGCATCCGAAGTGGATTGTTGGGAAAACCATGCGGTTGAAATGCCGGAAAATTTAAAAGGTGATGAAGAGGTAACTGTGACACCAACAGCGGCAGTGACAACAGCACCAACAGCGACACCAGCAGCGACACCAACAGCGGCAGTGACAACAGCACCAGCAGCGACAGTGACAACAGAACCAGCAGCGACAGTGACAGCAGCACCAACAGCGACAGTGACAACAGAACCACAAGAGAGTGAGCAAGAAGACGATAAAGAGGACGAAGACGATAAAGAGGACGAAGAGGATATTCAGGAACAAGTAGAGCAAATAGAGTTAGAGGTGACAGTAAAGGCGGCAAAGAGTCTTACCTTGAACTGGGAGAATGTTTCAGGCGCAGATGCTTACGAAATATATCGTTCTACTTCAAAGAATGGAAGTTATAAAAAGATAAAGACGATTAAAAATTCTGCTGTTACAGCTTATAAAGATCGCAGTGTAAAATATGGAACGACTTATTACTATCAAGTAAAAGCATACAAGGTGCAAGAGAAAGAAGTTACCTATATTGCTGCTTCAGACATTACCAAAGCAACTGCGAAACCATTGGCGGTTACGATAAAATCTCTTGCAGCGAAAAAAGGAAAAGTGGTGTTAAACTGGAAAAAAGACAGTAGTGTAAGCGGATATGTGATTTACCGTTCTACAAGTAAAAACGGAAAATACACAAGAGTAGCAACTATTAAAAATGCTTCTAAGACTACATATGCAGACACAAAGGTAACATCAGGAAAAAAATACTATTATAAGATACGTTCTTATAAAAAGATAAGTGGAAAGACAACATATGGAAATTTCTCAAAAATAAAGACTGTGAAAGCAAAATAAGAAACAAGGTTCATATATTGGCTAAAAATGCATATATTGTAATAACAGAATTTTCTAGGGGTAAAAATGCTGAATTATTTATGGGCAGGAATGATTTTGCTTGGAATTTTGTATGGTACAGTTACCGGAAATATGGAGAGTATCTCTAGCGCTGCATTAGAATCAGCAAAAGATGCAATTAATCTCTGCATTACCATGCTTGGAGTTATGGGAGTATGGGTGGGCTTAATGAAAATTGCAGAAAGGGCCGGAATTGTCAAAGGAATGACCAAATTTTTGATGCCTTTTACAAAGTTTATGTTTCCTAGAATAGAAAAGGACTCTAAAGCAATGGAGTATATGTGTACCAATATGGCAGCAAATATTTTAGGGCTGGGCTGGGCTGCAACACCTGCAGGTTTAAAAGCAATGGAGGAACTGTCAAAACTTAACACGGAATCAGGAAAGTCAAAGCATACTGCCAGTAATGAAATGTGTATTTTTTTGATTATCAACATTTCGTCCCTTCAGTTGATTCCTGTCAATATGATAGCTTATCGAAGTCAATATGGAAGCGTAAATCCTACGGGAATCATTGCACCGGCCTTAGTGGCAACTTTTATTAGTACTCTGGTGGCAGTGATATTCTGCAAAGTAATGGATAGCATAAAAACATTTTGCTAGATGAAAATTATTATCAACAAAACCACTAGACAAATAAAGTAAAAAATAGTATTCTATAAAAGAAGTTAGAAGCGACTAACTGACAAACGCATATAAATCAATACGCACAGAAGCGTTGAACTCTCCTTAACGCAGTAAGCACTGGAGAAGCCTCCGGTGCAGAAACCAAAATGCCGACAACATATTCTGCATGTTGTCGGCATTTTATTGTATAGGCTCATATTTTACTGCAGACAGGAACAATAAAAAGACAAGAACATATACTAATATGTGAAAGAAGGAGGTAACAAGATGAATTTGAATGTTTTAGGAGGTGTAATGTTGCCTTTTTTGGGAACTAGTCTGGGTGCAGCTTGTGTATTTTTCTTAAAGGAGAAAATGAATGCAAATGTACAGAGAGTGTTGTCAGGATTTGCAGCAGGCGTCATGGTGGCGGCATCTGTGTGGTCCCTTTTAATTCCTTCCATAGAAATGTCAGAGCCAATGGGAAAATTAGCGTTTATTCCGGCAGCAGTGGGATTTAGCGCAGGAATTTTATTTCTGCTGTTGTTAGATGTGGCAGTGCCTCATATGCATGTAGAAAACGAACAAAAGGAAGGACCGGAAAGTAAGTTAAAGAAAACGACTATGTTAATTTTGGCAGTAACACTTCACAATATACCAGAAGGAATGGCAGTTGGAGCGGTATTTGCCGGAATGCTGATGGAAAACAGCAGTATTAGCATTCTTGGAGCATTTGCACTTTCCATTGGGATTGCCATTCAGAATTTTCCGGAGGGTGCTATTATTTCTATGCCTCTTTGCGGAAGTGGTACGGGAAAGAAAAAATCATTTATTTATGGAGTTTTATCTGGGGCAGTAGAGCCGGTAGGTGCTATCATTACAATTCTTTTATCGTCCTATATGATACCGGCACTTCCTTACCTTCTCAGCTTTGCAGCGGGGGCTATGATTTATGTGGTAGTAGAAGAACTCATACCTGACGCAGTATCGGAGAATCAGTCAAATATAGGAACGATAGGCTTTGCAATAGGATTCGTAATTATGATGGTGTTAGATGTGGCATTAGGATAAAAAGAAAAACTTGTAAAAAATATGTTGACACATCGAACCACAAATGGTATTATGTAACAGAAGTTAGAAATGACTAACCAAACTGTAGATTATCCTTCTATTCAGATTAACAGTTCGGAATAACTTATGTGAAAATGTGTGAAGACAGAAAGTCCATGAGAAATCATGGGCTTTTTGTTATGTCCGGTATGCTGTGAAAAGTCTATCAGAAAAGATATAAAAACTGCACAACTTTTTTGAAAACTAATGACATTTTTTGTAAAAAATGGTAAAATATATGGACATAATAATAATAGGGAATGGAGGGGTAGCATGAAAAGATTAAAAACAATTCGTGCTAAAATTATTGTTCTGGTTGTTCAGGCGGTTCTTTGGGTAGCCGTGTTATTGGCATTGCTTAGTATTTCTTCTTCTAAAAAGATGCTTACGGAAAATGCAAATAAAATAATAACACTGTTAGCAGAAGGACAGGAAACAAAAATCAACGCCACAATTGAAAAAGTGGAACAGTCAGTCAACAGTTTAAGTGACATTACATTGGAAGAGATTGAAGATTTCAATAAGTTTAAAAAAGATTCTTCCTATGAACAGGAGTGCACTGCTAAGTTGGAAGTACCTGTGGTGAAGACAATGATTAACACGCAGGGGGCAGTTTTTGGGTATGTCCGTTACAATCCGGAATTCAGCAATCCGACCTCAGGATTGTTTTTGTCAAAATCTGAGGACAGCTTTGAATTTCTGACACCGACAGACTTTAGTATGTACGATTCAGATGATACAGCACATGTGGGCTGGTATTACCTTCCGGTAAAGGCAGGGGAGCCTGTATGGATGGATCCATATTTAAATGAAAATATCAATGTGTATATGATTTCTTATGTAGTGCCGCTGTTTATCGATGGAGAATCTGTAGGTATTGTGGGAATGGATATTGATTTTTCAGGAATTGAACATCAAGTAGCAGAGGCAGTTGTATACGATACAGGTTATGCGTATTTGGTCAATGCGGATAACGTTATTATGTATCACAAGGATTATGATACGGGAACTTCACTAGAGAAAGTTGACAGTGCAGTGGCGGCTGTAATCAATGATGCTGACAAGGAAGGCTGTGTTCAGCATATAGGAAAGAATGCAGTTATTTACACTACATTAAAAAATGGAATGAAATATGTTATGACTGTTCCGTACAGTGAAGTCACAAAAGATGTAAACCAGCTATCCACATTTATTCTTCTCGTGGTATGTGGTGGATTATTTACAGCAATTATCTATGCGGCAATGGTGAGCAAACAGATTTCAGTGCCAATGAAGCAGTTAACTACAATTATTACCAAAACAGCAGATTTTAATTTTGAAAAAAATAAAGGCAGTGAAAAGCTGGTAAAGCTTCGCGATGAAGTTGGGGATATGGCGCGTGCCATTCATCAGATGCGTAAAAAAATGCGTGCGATGGTACAAAACATAGAACAATCTTATCAGATGTTAAATGAAAATTTTGAAAAACTTGAAGTTGCGTCGGACGATATTAATGAGATGGCAGAGATAAATTCTTCACTGACCCAGGAATTAGCGGCAGCTATGCAGGAAACAAATGCGACAACAGAAAATATGAAAGAAAATCTGAACAGTGTCAACGGTGATGCGATAGAAATTGCGACACTTTCTACCGAAGGAAAAGACTTGTCAAAAGAAATTATGCAAAGAGCGGTTAGTCTGGAAAAATCTACGGAGGATTCTTCCCAAAAAACAAGACAAATGTACGAACAGGTCAAAGTAGATGCTCAGGAAGCACTGGAAAAATCAAAAGCGGTAGAAAAGATTAATAAATTAACAGATGCAATTGCGGAGATTTCGTCACAGACAGGACTGCTTGCACTGAATGCCTCCATTGAAGCTGCAAGAGCAGGAGAGGCAGGAAAGGGGTTTGCAGTAGTCGCTTCCGAAATTAGTAACTTATCTAACCAGACGGCAGAAACTGTTTCTAGTATTAATACAATCGTTCAGGAAGTAAATGAAGCTGTGACAGATATAGCAAGATGTCTGGACACCTCTATGGAGTTTATGGGAAAAAATGTATTGGCAGATTACGAGGAATTCAGCAAAGTGGGCGGACAGTATAAGAAAGATGCTGCCGTAATTGAGCAAAGCATGGATAACGTAAATCAGGCAATTGTAAATCTTACTTCCAGCATAAATGAGATTACAGGTGCAGTGGAAAATATCAGCCAGACAATCAACGAATCCAGTATTGGAATCAATGAAATTGCTGAAAAGACATGCGATATGAGTACTAAGACAAGTGATAACACATCTGTAGTAGAAGAAAGTACAGAAAGAATTAACGTATTAAAGAAAATAGTAGAGCAATTTAAGCTTTCGTAACGTGTAAGCTTGGGCTTTATTTAGTTTGATTTCATTAAATAGAAAAGTTGCTTTGTAAACGTAATGATTGCAGGAATTATGGAAAAGCTGTGCCACATACAATAGATAATAAAAGTTGGCAGGTAGCATATGAATATTTTGGTTTCTATTTCAAATATGATGATACCCCTGGTGATTTTTTATATTGTAGCAATGGGAGTTTTAAATAAACAGGACGTTTACAGTGATTTTATTGAGGGAGCCGAGGACGGTTTTAAGACAGTAGTTAAGATTATGCCCACGTTAGTAGGACTAATGATGGGAGTCGGAATCTTAAGAGCCTCCGGCTTCCTTACTATGCTTTCGGAGCTTATCAAGCCGCTTACAAGTATTGTGGGATTTCCCGCAGAACTGCTTCCACTTGCTATCGTAAAAATGTTTTCTTCGTCGGCAGCCACAGGTGTGGCATTGGATATCTTCAAGGAATATGGGACCGACTCATATCTTGGACTTGCCACATCTATTATGATGAGTTGTACGGAAACTATTTTTTATACGATGTCTGTATATTTTCTTGCGGCTAAAGTCACAAAAACACGCTGGACGTTGGCAGGGGCACTTTTTAGTACCATTGCCGGAATTATAGCCAGCGTGTTTTTTGCAGCAATTCTAGTATGATATTTCCAAATTCAGAAATTATGGTGCCTGTGTGGGAGCCGGTGTGACAGTTCCCTCAGGCAGAGAATATTCAATATATTCATATGCAACATAGCCTTCTATATCATTGTAAGTTATTTTAGCCCATTCATCATTGGCAAATTCTAAAATCATTCCGTTGCTGTTTTTGGAAATCTTACCCACAATGCTTCCGGCTTTAGAAGGTTCTTTCCGAATATTTAACTTTCCGGTTCCACGATAGGAAAATGCAAGTGGAAAATCTTTTTGTACAGTTTCCGCAGTGTTTTCCGGTATTGGCGTAGGTACGGCAATAGAATCATCATAAATACCGCTTTCAGTATCTTCTGTATGAGGTATGGCGGTATCTTCTTCTGGCGGAATATCATTATCCGGATTTTCTGTATTTTCAATGTTTGTTGGAACCGCATTGTCGGTGTTGTCTCCTTCTAAGTCCGTAGAATAATCCGGATTATCACTAGTGTCCTCCTCATCAGAAGAGTCGTCATTTTCAGAGGAATCTTCCTCGTAAGAACTGTTATCCTCGTCAAAATAGTCCTCATGCTCCGGATAGTATTCTTCGGAGGAACTGTTATCCTCGTTAGAATAGTCCTCATCTTCAGAGTATACGTCTTCCTCGGTATCCTCAGAATCTGTTTCTGCTTCTGTCTCGTCAGAGCCGTCCTCTTCCGTATAGTCCTCCTCTTCCGAAGTTTCCTCGTCGCTGGAAACCTCCCCGGTATCAATGTAAGGCAGATACATTGCGGTTCCGGTAAATATAGCAACTAATGCATAAAAACCAAGCAGAAATAATAGAAATGTTTTTTTATTTTTAAATCTTTTCATGGCAATTGTTCATTTCCTTTCCTAATCTGATTTGTTACTGCAGTGTTTCAGGCTGGCTTTTAAATCGGGTGCAGACAGGAAGCTTTACATAAATTGCAAAGCCCTTGTCCGGTGAGGTTTTACACCAGATGTCGCCGCCACATGCTAAAGTGGCGGCTTTTGCCTGAGCAAGTCCGAGACCGGTTCCGGAAATATGGTTGCTGCCCTGATAATTTAAATGGAAAAGCTTATCTGTATCTTGAATGAGAAGACCATTGCCATTATCTTTTAATATAATCAAAGCATCTTCATCGTCCTCTGAAATAGTGACTACCAGTTTTCCGCCCGGTGTCAGATATTTTATGGCATTATCCATGCAGTTTCTAAGAATCAGTGATAAACATTCCATATTTATTTTGGTAAATAAAATATCATCATCGTAAAGAATCTCAAAGAAAATTCTCTTTTTAAATAATGCAGGATTAAACTGTAAGGTCACTTTATGTACAAAAGCAATCAAATCATATGGATTTGCCTCATCTTCCGGGTAGGCAGGAACCAGAGATTCTTGTAAATAATTTAGCTTAGAGAGCTGGTTTCTGGCATCGGCTAATTCCCTTACGGCTTGTTGATATTTGGTATCTAACATGTGATAGTCTTCCGCGGAAGGCAGCTTGCTTTCTTCCATATTTAAAGATTTCATTTCAGTTAAAAAGGCATCTTCGCCGGGAGAGCCGGATAAGGAATGTATTTGTTCCGTTTCTTCTGCAACATCTTCTGCTTTTTTCTTTTTTAAATATGGCTTTAATAAAGCAACCGGATACATGCAGGCAAGCAGAAATAGTGCAAAGAGTGCAAGAAACAAGTCAACATCATATATGAAAAAAACACCTGCCAGAAAAACGATGGTATTGATTAAAATCAAAGAATTTTCAAATTTTTTCAATGGGCAGTTTTTAACATAAAGTTTTATATTTTCTTTGGTAAATTTTGCTTTCAATTTTTGAAAGCAGTTTTTAAAAAAAGTTTTTATGCGTGAGATCAAAAGAATTCCCCCTCAAAATGTAAAAGTTTGCTATAAATATTATACATATTTTTCAGTGAAAAGACAGATTCTTTAACAAATCTTTAATAAAGGAAATTTGCCGTATGATATAATAAAATATAAAAATACATTATAGGTGATGGGGTGTTACATTTGAAAGAGAATCAGACATTGAATTTTATACGGAATCGTTATTATACAGGTAAAATGCTTACTTCTAAAGATTTTTTGACCGAACAGTCATATATGAATGGAAAAAGAAATTTTTTAAATCATATGATGTACGGAACAGGAGTTGTGTGTGGCCTTAGTGTCAGAAGATTAGATGAACTTTCTATTATGATAGAAAGTGGTGTGGCTATTGATGAACAGGGACGGGAAATCTTAGTTCCTGTTTCTCTCGTGAAAAAGATATCTTCCATTTCTGGTGTGGAACAACTGACAGGAAGCCGGGCGGCTTTATGTCTTCGTTATAAAGAAGACATGGTACACCCGGTTTATTCTGTTGAACAGGAAGGGGAAGAGGAATACGAATATAACCATGTACAGGAAGGGTATGAGCTGTATTTAGAAGATATTTCAGAAGAAAGCGTCGAAGAAGCTTTTCTTTGTAAAAGTGTGTTTTTAAAGCAGGAGGACTATCAAGTCACATTTATGCTTCCTAAAACGGTAAAAAAAGGGAAGAAAGTAAAACTTGTGGCAAGAATTGAAAAGCTTTCTGACCGAAATTGTGCATTAAATTACGGTGCAGTATTACAGCTTCCATCATTTTGTCAGGAAGATGGAAGTCAGGAGCTTTCTATAGAAGGAAGAGATATTTATCTTGGTAAGGGTGCGGTGAAGGAGCAAGTGTTCTGGCTTTGTGCAGAACACAAGGAAGTAGATCAGACAAATATTTTTCTGGTGCAGGGTACTGGATATGCCAGCGTGGCAGACTGTGATTGCAAAGTGAACGAAACACTGGAATTGCCGGTAAACATAAGTAATATGGAGCTGGAGAAAATAGCAGCTTCTGAACTTGGCAGAGAAAATTATGAAAGCAGAAAGAAAAAGGCACAGCAAGAGAAAATTGTGCTTGCACAACTTTCATTAGTAGGAGCAGATGGCGCTTACATAATTACCGGAGTAAAAGACAGAGAGGCAAAAACCTATATTAATACACCGGAAAGCTTAAGCCACAGATTGGTATATGACAGTTATTTTGCAGAGCCGGAAATGAAACAGGTGGTTGAAACGGCAATGGAAGCAGAAGCACAGAGAGAGGAAGAATGTGCAGAAGAAATTGCAATGACCAACGGATTCGTGGAAATTCCGCTTACAGTAGGTATGAAAAAGGGGGATATCTGTTATTCAGATGAGATTCTTCACGGACTGGGAAAAGGCAATGTATATGTAAAAGTCGGTGTAGAGTGTGTAGAGGAAGATATAAAGACAAATCAGAATACAAGAGCTACGATATATGGAAATTCTGATTTATTTAAAGAAGATGACCACATGAAGGTGGAAACAGCCGTCAAAGTATATAATGATAAAGGAAGCTTTCAGATTGCAGCAAGACTTACCGGGGCTCAGAAAAGCATTGTCCTGTTAGTTCACTGGGTTGCTGTTAAATTCCAGGGAGATGAAGTGGAGTTAGAAGAAGAATATGCAGATAAGAGAATTGTTCCAAAGAATTCGGCGATTAAGCTTATGCCTGGAGAAAGTTATTGCGTTCAAGTAGAATTTGAACATATGACAAGCAGCCGGTTAACTTATGAATTAACGGAAAGTGACAGTGGAGAAATTACTCAGGATGGTGTTTATACAGCACCGGAAAGAGCGGGGGTTTATGAAATACGCATTTACTGTACAGATATGCCGGAAATTTCCACTTATGTTTATGCAGTGGTAAAAAAGGTAGAGAATGACAACGAATAGGACAGAGGAAAGTCTATGGAATATTATAGCGGAAAACATCATTTTAAAAGAATCGGGGAAATTATAAGCAATCAGACAAACGATGTGTGCATTTGTGAGGAAAAAGACGGACAGAACAAAGTATATCGCTTGTTGTGGATTATAAAGGACAGAATGCTTGCCAGAACGTTACTTCAGGTGTTTCATGACGGAGATGAAGCACCGGTTTATTTGGAAAGTTTTTCTTTTCGTGAAAATACAGTATTTGTATTTCCCTATAGTGAAGAACGTTCCGTATTCCGATTCCTGGGTGGAGAACTGCTGACACAGAAAGAACAGGAAAAAGTCTGGCGAAACCTTACGGAAACATGTATGGTAAGCGATATTCCATATGCAATTCTGTATCAGATATTACGACAGCGCAGGATACAGATAGGGCCGCAGGGCGAGATAAGATTTTCTTATGCATTGGACTTGCGAAAGTTTGAAGCAGAACGTGGAGAAGCAGATTGTGCTAATGTATGTGCAGAAATCATTCTCGAACTTATGGAAATGTCTAAGACGGGTGATACAAGATTAAAAAATGCATTAAAGAGCAAGGGGACAGAAGAAGGATATGGCTCCTTCGTAGAATTGTTTCAAGATATAAAAGAAAATGCAAAATCTTTCCAAAAAAGAAAAGGAGAAAGAGTTAGAAAACTGGCAGGGCAGTTTATCAAGGGACACAGACAGGTAACGGTGAAGATTTTTATAGGAGTTTGCCTGATTCTGCTGGTGATTGCTTTGGTGTTAGTGGGATCGCAGTTAAAATACGGAGAAATTCCACTGTTACGGCTGTTTCAAAATTCTTTCCGGATGATTGGAACAGAGAATCTGGTGCAATAGGAATGGGGAGATAAAGGGATGAAAAAGAGTTGGAAAGCCGTAGGCGGTATGGTACTTCTGATTTTATTTATCATAATATTATGCAGTGCGGTTCATGGTGTAATGCCGGATTTAGAAAATACAATCCAATCGGTGGATATTACTACAGATAAGACCTTTTTGACTGCAGAGAATGGGGCAGTCCTGAATGTTGTTTATGAGATTGATGCTCAGGGTAACATCATAAACGAATATCAGAAACTGAATCACTTCTGGAGCAGAAAAGAGGAGATTATAGATATTTCCTATTCTGATTCCGGGGAAAACAGTGTGTACCTATTGTGCCGACAGAAGCTGCCAAAAAACCGGACAAAGTATAGAGTTTACAGACTAAATTCCGAGTGGAAAAAAGCAGAGAATATTGGAGCGATAACAAAGAAAAATACCTTTGAAGCGAAAGATTTTAATGTTGCGGAAGATACCGTATATTTTACAGGGGTGGATACGGCAGAGGACAAATTGCTGGTATATACACCGAAGGAAGAAGAAACGGGAAAAATGGAACTTTTGATGGAACGTGGAGCGACATTAGATGGAGAAAGCGACCAGAACATTCGCTGGGTAAATGCATCTTTTTCCGGAAAGTCATTGTATGCACTTTCGAACCGGGGGCAGTTGTTTGAATACAATGAGGAAAACGAAACGCCTTTTTGTCTTAGTGAAATAGGGCAAGTCACATGGCTGTGTGGAAATCATGAGGATATCATCTATTATGATGGCATGGAAGATGCGTTCACTTCGGTAGAAAGCACCGCATTTTTGGATAACATAGAAGGGCAGCAGGGCGTGGTTGCGGTAAATTATGCAAAAAAAACAGGTGACAGTATATCAGTTATAAGAAATGAAGAGGGAAACAAAGAAGTGACGCTTTATCTGGAAAGCGGAGAATATTATATTACCCGGCTTTTCTCCGGCACCTTTTCCTGTCTGGTAAAAATTTGTCTTGTTACGGTCTTGTTGGTGGGAATCTTTTTATGTTTGCTTTTCTTTTTGGCGCTAGTGTGGCATTTGCTGCAAAAACATGTAAAAAGACCTGTATTGACAGCAGGGATTATTCTTGAAAATCTGTTGGTGATAGCAGTGGTGGGAAGTCTTATTGCCCCAATAGTGACACAGCAATGGACAAAAACTAACGGCATTAGTGCAAGTACTTATCTGGCAGAGGAACAGATGAAATGCAGCCAGCTATTAGCGGAATATACAGATATCATACCAGAAGAATTTCCGCAGAGTCAGTGGTTTGAACCAATGAAGGCACTTTTAACAGACTGGTCAGTCCAGGAAGAAGATAAAAGTATAGCTTATCAGGTAGAGATGGTAGAGTATGAGGGCGAAGACAGTTATATCCTCTATTCCGGAAAGAATCCTTATGGAAGGAATATTTATGGAATTTATGAGAAAGAGTTGTTAGAACAGTTAGAGCAAATACAAAGTGGCGATGGCAAGGGAATTGTGTGTGTTAAAAACAAAAACCAATATATGGTATATGCAGTAGAGTTTCTTGAAGAAAATGACAATAACTGCCTGTTATGGGTGGCAAAAATGCAAATAACAGTCCAAAATCATTTTTGGAAGAAAAATTCATAAAGTCCACGAAGGAAAGAAGGATAGGAAGTGAAACATAATTTTTTTCAAAAAATCAATTACGAATATAGCAGAGTAAAAATGCGTTATCGTATAAAAAAGCAGCATAGAAAAGGGCAGCACAGAGAAAAACAAAACAATACAGACACAACAAAAATACATAAAATATGCAAAAAAATATTCGACATAAAGCCAAAAAAGGAAGACGATTACTATTCGGTTATGGGATTGCGAATAGGAAAAAAGATTGGATTGTGGATATTATTTATCGTTGCATTAGTAAGCATTGCAGGTATTGTGATGGTTGTTCCGAAGTCTGGTTTTACAGATGGAATCAGGACATATCGCTACAATGCACTTCCTTTAAGATATACCAGTGGACAGGTAAGAATCCTGGCAAAATCCGGTTATGTGGCATATGAAGGAGAGATTTCAAAAGGGGCTGCAAACGGGCAGGGAACCTTGTATCGAAAAGATGGCAGTATTGTTTATGAGGGAGAATTAAAGAATAACCAATATCAGGGAAAAGGCAAGTACTATTTTGACGGAATACAGCTTCAATATGAAGGCGAATTTGTAAACAACAAATATCAGGGACAAGGGATTCTGTACCGAAAAGACGGAAGTAAGGAATATGAGGGTACATTTTCTGCGGGAGAAAAGCAAGGCGAAGGAAAGCTGTATAATACGGCCGGAAGCCTGATTTATAGCGGAAACTTTGTAAAAGATAGAGTGCGATATCAGGAACTCTTGGGAAAAAGCGTAACACAGGCTGCTAAGATGTATACAGGAAAGCGTGTAGTATACGAAAACGACAATTCCTACTGTGTGTCTATGGAAGAGATTGATTCTCTGTATATAAGTGAAGGCGCTTCGAATACGTTAGAACAGGAAGGAATAGTACAGGGAGTTTATGTTCTTTCGCCGTCTATTGTTCTTGATGGCGTAGAATATAAAGCAATCAAAGAACTGAAAAAGAAATTTAAACTCATCAGTTATGAGGGCAACACTTCATTGTCGATGGCAGATGCTGTTGCAGTAAATGTGGCAGCTGCAAAGACACCGGTATTGAACGGAGAAATTTCAATGGATACAGAGTCGGTGCTTGATGACGTGATTACGGTGAATCGTGTGGATGAATCATATGAAGCATATATATATCGGTTAGAAGATGATAATATTGTGTATACCTTCTTTTGTAAAGAGAAGGGGCAGGAATTTGATTTTTATTTCATGGAGCAGAAGTAGGAAAGAAGGATAGTATATGAAAGACAGAAAGGTAAGAAACATACTTGTGGCAATTCTGAACACAGCTATCATAATGGCTGTTGTATTTTCGTATCCTATCAGTGGAAAGGCAGCAGGAAAAAAGCATCTGACGTTGGAACAGGTACAGAAGCTTTCCATAGCAGCCGACAAGGATTATCAAAAAATTTATCATCGTATTACAATGAAGGAGATCAGATATTCCTCTGCATTGAAAGCAGCACAGATTAAGCAAAAAAGCAATAATTCGTATACGTGGTCTCCATTGTTTCGTTTTGAACTTAATGAGCAGGCAACGTTAACGGAAGAGTATCAGTGGAACTATCAGCCCATACAATTAAACAGTGAAATAACTTCTTTGAAACATGAGCTTACAGACTGCAGATATGAAACACAAAAAAATATTGCACTACTGTACTTACAGGCGTATGTCAGTCAGGAAAAAATTGCCTTATTTGAGGAACAATTAAGTGATGCGCAAGTCGAATTAAAGAGAAATCAGGCAAAAACGGCTGTGGGAAACGGAACACAGGAAGAAGTGGAAAGCACGAAGCAGAGCATGGAAAGTGTCAATAACAGTCTTGCTTTACAGATGCGTACCCTGCAGACAGTATTAGAAAAGATATCCAAACAGATTAATCTTGATGTGACGGAAGGGTATGAACTCGAAAATCCCGGATTAGAAGAAAAAGTACAGAGGGAAGATTTAGAGAGTATAACAGAATACACTCTGGAAAATGATCAGTCTTACTACGAAGCAAAATTGGCAGAATCGGCAGCGTATCTTTCCCTTACCACAGTCGAAAGTCTGATGCAGAATAAATTCGGTTCCAGTATGGACAAACTGCAAGTTTACATAAATCTGGCAAAAAGTGGAAATGAAGTAAATGCAGAGGCGTTTCAGGAAGATTATGATTCCTTTTTAGAAGAGATAGATACTCCGTGGGAGGGAGAACAGGAAATTTTATCTGTAAAGGTCAGCAAAGAATGGTTTCAGGGAACGGAGGGTTCGTTTTATTTAAAAGATGATCCTTATGCATTATATGCAGCAGTTTTAGAATATGAAGAAGCCTTAACAGCAAAAGAGGAAGCAGAGGAAGAACTAAAAGAAAAGGTACGAGATGGATACGAAGCACTGGTGACAGCAAAAAACACGTATGAAACGGCAAAAAAGGCAGAAGAAGCAACAGCTCAGGAAAATGTCAGAGAAAAGACATTGCAGCGATTAGGAGAAAACAGTAGCGAAAAGCAAAAGGAAAAACAGCTACCGTACGATGAATGTAAACTGGAAAGTTTAGATGCACTCGAAGCTTATGGAAGAGTGAGAGAAGAATATAATCGTCTGACTTGCAATGCTTTAGACAAGTTAAATGCAGGGGAGCTTACTACAAACACAGATGATTTAGTGGAGACGGAAACGATAGAAGGTGCTTATTATTCCATCGATTACCGTGCAGCAGACAGAATTTTTGTTTTTAGTGTGCAGATACCGGAAAATTTCAGTGTGCAGCTTACGGACTATGAGCTTTATGTGAATGGAGTAAAAATAGGCGAAAAGACACAAGTAGGAAAGCAGCTAAAACACTTATCGTTAGACTTTGCCCAGTCAACTAAGGTGGAAGTGTATTTATATCAGGGAGAAGAATTATATTCTGTCTGTGAGATTAATCCGTATACCAACAGGGGAGAGTTAGAAATTACCGGAGGTTACCGATTAAAGGGTGATGAGAAAGCGGAGGATACCGGGAAGGGGCAGACGCTTGCAGCTTTTTCCTACAAGACAGATAAGAAGAAAAAGATTACCACATTAACAATAAATCCTAAGAAGCAGGAAATAGCTTATTATGCATTGACAATAGGGGATCACTTTTTATATTCGGAAGAACCGATTGAAGTAAAAGAAAACTATGAATATATATCTGTATTGTCAAAAGAATTTGATAAAATAACAGTAAACTTTTATAACAAACAAAAGGAACTGATTTATCGGGGCAAGTTTGACACCGTACATAACTGCATATACCAAGAGGCTGAAAATCAGTAGGAGGAGAAATCATATGAAAAGAAAAAAACTGGCAGTGGTTATAATGGCGGGAATGGTGATTGCTGCTTCTGCTTATACCTATCCTTTGGCAAAGGCGGTGTTTCAATCAGAAACAACAGTGCATATTCAGGCAGAGTCCATCGAAAATTCTACATTAATTATAGGAACTCATATGATTCATATAAGTGCATTGAATGATGAGCTGTACAGCATTGCAGAAAAATCAGCAGAAAGTTCGGGTCAAAATGAGCTATATTATAAATCAGAGCTGGGCGGTGGAAAGTGGTATAACATTAGTAGTGCATCTTCCCTTAGTGATATTACAGAGGATGGAGAAGAGGTAACAAATGAGAAAATAGAACAACTGCCTCTGACTCACCAGACAAAGTCTGACGGAATTACTTATGACTTAAAGAAGAATATTGCCGTTTGCATATATGATATTGCAGATCCCTATGATTTGGAAAATCTAGAAGAATTACAACCGTTGTACAATCAGTATGAATTGATGAAAGAGCGCGAAAAAAACACAGAGCTGCAGACAAGTAACGGAAAACTGGTGGAAAAGTTTTTTAAACTGGATGTGACTACGGAACAGACTAAGGTATATGACAAACAATTAGAGGAATTACAAAAATACTACGCCGGTATGAAAAAAGAAGATGCGGACAAAGATACGATTACGGTAGTGTTGAAAGTTATGGGAAAGGTAGATGCCTCCAGACGAAAAGAAGCCTTACAGAGCATAAAAAAATCTTTGGAGGAATTGGAAAAAAATATCAGAGATATCTCCACCGTTAGTGAAAAGGAAGAGGTGCAAGCCTCGGAAATGTATGATATAGATGAGAATTTGCTTGCAGCCTTATTGGAAAGTCAGGAAAAAATAGAGGAGAGTCTGATTACCTATGACGGAAACAGCTTTGCAGAAGGAAGTACAAGAATGTCAAAGCTTGAGTACGATTTGTCCAAAAGTCTGGTACAAAATTGCGTTTCCAATACGGAGGAGAGCGATGAAACAGTGGAAAAACTGACACATCTTTTACACATTATGGAGGGAGAAGTGGTGGATTCTGCCGGAGAAGCGGCTTTGTTAGATGAACTTGTAAAAGAAATGCAGAGTGAATATAAAACAGTGTTAGAGAAGGGCAGTACAGATGGAACAGGAACCATACAGACCAAACAAAGTGAGCTTCAGTTTTATGTACAGGCCAAAGCAGAACGTTTAACGGTGGAAGATGCACAGAAATTTTTGGAGGAATGTATAGATAAATCTGCAGAATTTGCAGAAGCTTTGCCTGAGAAAACAGCAGGAGAAGCCATGCTTGCAAGTGTTCATGAGTATCAAAACTGGTTACAGGAGCTTGCAGCAAAATATACATTTGGAACTGGTGGCATGGAGCTTCAGACACTGAGAGAAGAAAAAGAAAAATTAGAGGAGCAAAAGCTGGCCGCCTTAGATAAAAATCAAGTAGAGGAGGCAAAGAAGCTTCAGGTATTAATTGATGATAAGGAAAGTAAAATACAAGAATTACAGGAAACAGAAGACAGTGAAACGGTAAGTGTGCAGGAGCCGAAGAAAAAATTGCTTCAGATGATTGAAACGCATCAGATCACAGAAGAAAACAACGAGGAAGCTTCTGCGCAGATTGAAGCCTTGGGAGTCTTTTTGCAAGGCGGTTCAAAAGCAGCAGGAGAGGCATTGAAGGAAGTGTATCAGAAAATGGCGGCGGATACATATCTGTCAGAAAGTAAGGCATACGATATGCTGATGAGCAGAATCGAAGAATTGATTGCAGATAATCAGGTGACACTAAATCAAAATCTCCCAAACGAAGCACAGGCTTTAAAGATTTTAAAAAATATATTAGGTAAGGATATGGAAGAATTGCTGGAGCAGGAAGCGGATAGCAAAGAGGTACAGGCAGCAATTCTTTCGTTGGAAGAGGTAGCACAGCAAACACAAAATACGGACTTAGAAAACCTTGCATTATCAATGGCACAGACCGTTTATGAACAGGGAGAGAACACAGGTATTTTCATATGTAAAAAAGAGGGGACGGAAAGCTTTGCTCCGGTCTTAAGCCTTGCTAATTATTTGGGATATCGTTATGTATGGAGCGATACAAAGAAAACAGCTATAATGTCAAAAGGGGCAGAAAGTTACGGATTCCAGGCATTCCGAAGCAGTGTAGACAGGGGTGAAGGCAAACGGGAGGAGCTATCCTGCAGCGCACTGTTTTCTGGTGAGGTATATATACCTTTTACCTATATAGAAGAAAAATTTGGTTGTAAAGTAACTGCTTTGGGTGATACGGACTATGGCATGTTTGCTGATAAAGACATACTAGAAAAAGCGGAAGAAATAAAGCAGGAACTTTTAAAGTAAATGTGACTATAGAAAAGAGGGAAGCTATGGAAAAAGTAAAATTAAAGAAACACAAAGAGAGCATACCGAAAAACCAGGCAGAAAATTATGGACGTCTGGATAAAAGCTATAGTTTAGACAATAATACAGTGTTAGTAAAGAAAAAACATGGAAAAATGGACGCAAGAGGTGCAATGGATCAGGGAATAATGCTTAAGTAGCAAAGATTGACTTCCGGCAAAGCGAATGTTATACTTTCCTTAATTTGCAAGTAGCGGTTACAATAAAGTAAGGGCAGATACGAAAGGTAAAAGAGGAAAGGAAATGCAGGAAAGAAAAAGCGTATTGCTGTTAGGGCAAATACAACAGGCAAAAAGGATGCTGGAGGAGGCAGATTGGGAAGTAGAAGAGCTGCCCTTCAAAGGAGGACGTTTTCATAGTAAAGAAATTTCAGAACAGGCATTTGATGTGGCTGCTTTAGAGTTATGTTCAGAAGAAAGTCTGCTTTTGTTACAGGCAGTTAAGGAAAATGCAAAAATCCCTGTGCTTGGTATTGTCAAGGAAGTGGGGGAGACTTATCTGGCAGAAGCTTTAGAGGCAGGAATGGAGGACTTTATAGTAGCACCACTGCATTTGTGGGAGCTTCAAATGCGCATGGAGAATTTAAGAAAACGTTATGGGGCGGCAAAATCAAATATCTGTCAGATGAAATCTTTTTCTTTAGATAAAGTTCGAAGAAAAGTATTCATAAAATCCGGAGATACAGGAGAAAATATGATTGAACTTTCTCATACGGAGTATATGCTTCTTACGATGTTTGTGGAAAATCAGAATGTACTTTTAACATACAAGGATTTGTATAAAAAGGTCTGGGATACGGACAGCTTAGATGATGTAAGAACTGTGAAGGTACATGTGTCTAATCTGCGTAAAAAGATAGACCCAAAGGATAGGGGGATTATTGAGAATGTCCGTAGAGCAGGGTATATATTTTCGGATTTATAACCTGTGTGGCGGCAATAAATTTTGTTGAATTATGGAAAATGATAGATTATACTATAGATAGTAAGGTAGGAAAAGGACTGGGGTGACGAAAATGGACTTGTATGAAAGTATGAATGAGTTCTTGGTAGGTATATTTCGTGAAATTATGGATATAGAAGAAAAGGCACTTATTACGTCAGAGTTTAAAGATTTGACAAACAATGATATGCATATTATTGAAGCAGTAGGTGTCAAAGAAGAAAAGAACATGTCATCGGTTGCGAAATCTTTGTCCGTTACTACCGGTACCCTTACAATTGCCATGAACAGTCTTGTGAAAAAAGGATATGTAGAGCGTGTGCGAAGTGAGGAGGACAGAAGAGTGGTGCTTCTGTCACTGTCAGAGAAGGGGAAAAGAGCTTATGAGCATCATAAGGTGTTTCATGAAAATATGATAAAGGCAACGGTAGATAGATTATCAGATGACGAAAAGCAAACATTAGCGAAGGCTTTGGTAAATCTGAAAGGTTATTTTGAAGAATATAAAATGTCAAAATAGTCATCCATGTATTTTTCTAAGATAGAAAATGGAGCGGGTCCCATCGACAAAATAACGTTATGAAAAATCTTTAAGTTCTGTGAAAGCTCGTTTGGGTGGCTTTTCAGGGCTTTTTCTTTTAATTCGCAAAATTCCAGATAACCAATATAATATTTCAGGTAATTAGCTGGTGCCTCTAAAATAGCAGTTTGTATGGTTTTAGCGGTTTCTTCGTTCGTTATGCCAAATTGAGATAAAAAAGAATGAATTTCTTGTAATTTCCATCCATCATAATGGATACCAATATCAAGTCTTGCATAAAGGGAAAGATTTAAACTGTTGGTATGCATATAATAGGTGGCAGAAGTATGGTCTAATCCATAAAGTCCGTAAGAATACATCTCGGCATAGGTTGCCCAGCCTTCTGTATAGCCGCCAAAATTCAATAAAGAACGGACATTTGGAAGACCATTCTGGGCAGAATACACTGTCTGATAGAGATGTCCCGGATATCCCTCATGTGCCAGTGTGGTAAAGAGAGAGAGGTCTTTTAAATCAGATTCCGGATTGATATAAATTACATTCTGAAAACTGTAATCAAGCGGTGGTGTCAAATAAAAGGCAGGACTAATATGCTCCGCAAGATTTTTATTTACATATTTTACCTGATAACTGACATCAGAAAGTGCAGGAAAATCGGTGGCAATTTCATGACTTAGGTGAAAAAGGATTTCCTCCGGATTATCATTGGAAAAAGAGGAAATAGCTTGTGCTGCAATGTCCTCCTCCTCTAAGCACGTTTTTAAGGAGAGCAAATCCGCTTTATAATATTTATTTATCAGACTTTTTAATTCAGGAATTGACCTGGAAGAGCCGGTGGTTTCTGCGACAAGAGCCTTGTAGTAGTCAGTGCCGTTTTTTAGATAACATAAACCGTCCTGATTGGCAGAATATGCTTTTAGTTCTTTGATACAAGAAATCAAATCCCGATATGCGGGAACCACATGGCTGATAAAGGTCTGCATATTTTGTGCTTTGTACTCTAATGCTACGCGGTTGTCTAAATTCTTCATTGCATCAACACGCTCATTGAAGGTGGTAATCAGCATATTTTCGGAAGGATTTTTCAAAAAGTCCTCACATTGTGATATAATAGCATCAGCAGCCTGTTGAGACATAAAAAGTCCTTTTTGGGCTTTTTGTTTCTCAAAGGTAATGATAGAATGGTAGTAGTCATCTACCTGAGACAATAGATTTAGATAGACAGGAATATCCGATATCTGATAAAACTCGTATTCAGATAATAAGATTGGAAGCTGTGCCTGAATTCCGGTAACGGAACTTAAAGGTTCATCATAATAATAGAAAGAACGATTAGATAATGTCTGCTTGAAATGACCATTTAAAATATCATAAGTCAATTTGTCTTCGGGTTTCAAAGAATCGTAATTATATGTACTAAGGGTATCACTGTACGATTGTATACGTTGTAAATGCTTCGTATGCTCTTTTTCGTCAAAGCTGCCTAAAGAGATAGTAGAAGCGGTTACTCCATATTCTTTTGGATTTTTCAGAGTGTAATGCAGATTCAAGGTATTTTGAGAAATTTCTTCTCGAAATATCTGCTCGCACCAGTCAGCAAAAGAAATAGAAGGACGTTTTGTCGTCATGGCTGTTTTCGTGGAAGAACAGCCAGAGAGGGTGCAGAGGGTCAAAACAAGAAAATAAATGAATGGTTTCACGTACCGCAAACGTAAGCCTCCCAAACGTTTTTTTATAGTATATGAGGCAGTGAGAAGTGTTTATGTTAAAAATTTGTGCTTAACCGGAAGCATACCAAATTACAAGGAGCAATAGATATGCAGGATTTTTATAATGGAACTAGTTTTGAAGTTTACAAATATTTAGGTGCCCACATATTATCAAAGGGACAGGGTTGTGTGTTTAGAACTTATGCACCAAACGCAGTTAAGGCTGCAGTGGTGGCGGATTGTAATGAATTTCAGGAAATATTTATGGAAAATGTGGATGGAAAAGATATTTATGAAACAGTAGTACCAGATGCAGTAGAAGGTACGCGATATAAGTATCGGATTTATAAAAATGAAAAAGAATACAGCGATCATTGTGATCCGTATGGATTTGGAATGGAAGTCAGTCCGGGTAATTGTTCTGTGGTTTATGACTTAGAAACTTATGAATTTCAAGATGAGGCATGGATTGCAGGACGGGGAGAGATTAAGAAAAAGCCGTTTCATATTTATGAAGTTCATTTGGGAAGCTTTTACCGAAAAGAAAGTGGGAGCTGGTATACTTATGAGGAAATTGCACAAGAATTGGTTCGTTATGTAAAACAGGAGGGCTATAATTATATTGAGTTTATGCCATATGCAGCATATCCTCTAGACGCATCCTGGGGCTGCCAGAGCATGGGCTCTTTTGCTCCGGCTGCCAGATATGGTTCTCCTGCGGGATTAAAAAAATTAGTGGACACTTGCCATAAGAATGGTATTGGCGTCATTATGGATTGCATGATGGCATATTTTGTTCATTTAAACGGAGAAGTGAGAAGCTTTTTGCAGTCCATGACAAATTACTGGCTGGAGGAATATCATTTCGATGGTCTGCGTTTTGGAAATATCAGCCGATTTATCTACTGGCAGGGAGATAAACACAGTGGAGTCAATGGCAGTGCAGTGGATTTTTTGAAATGTATGAATCTGGGAGTGCGAAAACGCTTTCCAAACTGCATTTTGATTACTGAAAATATTGCAGGTTTTCCAAAAGTTACCCAGGAGATTTCCAAAAGCGGATTAGGGTATGATTTCCAATGGGACAGTAACTGGGTGCAGGATATTTTAAAATACATGTCATATTCTCCACAAGTGCGTAAGAAACAATATTATATTCTTCCGTTTTCTATGATATATTTTTATGAAGAAAATTTTATGCTGGCGTTTTCTCACGATGAGCTGGTGCGCAGACAGATGGGAATCTTTCCGGGGATTTATGGAGAAACGGAGCAAAAGCTTGCTCAAATAAAAGCGATGTATATGTACATGTATGCCCACCCTGGGAAGCTATTGAATTTTATGGGGAACGAGTGTGCCCAAAGTCAGGCGTGGAATGGGAAAGATGCACTGCCGTGGGAAGCACAAGAGAAAGAGGAAGGCAGAAAACTTCAGCATTTTGTCAAAGAACTAAATGAATTATATCAAAAAGAACCGGCTCTTTATGAAAAAGATTACGAAGAAGCAGGTTTTGACTGGTTAGATTGTGAAAAGAATGGAAACTGCATATATGCTTTTAGAAGAACCGGAGATTCGGAGATTATTTACAGTGTGTATAATTTTGACGAAGAACCAGTGAAAGATTATATATTAAATGTGGGAGAAACGGAGAACGTAAAAGTGATTTTTTCAAGTGACTGGGAAAGCTTTGGTGGAGGTACCGCACAGGAAATAAAAATGATTACGGCAAAAAAGAAAGCAGGCGGAAATCAGATTATATTAGATATACCGGCATATACGGCCATGTATTTAAAACAGTAAGGGAGAGATACATGGCATTTGAAAATACAAAGTTATTTGATGATATTTCATTACTTGCAATAAAAAAATATAATTTTCCCGATTCTGCCAGAACACGGTTGTTACAGTTTTCGGAAAACGCTACATATTTAGTATATGATTGTGTGACGGGAAAACAACTTGGTGTGTTGAGAATCAGCAGACCGGGATATCATACGGTTGCAGAGCTGCATTCAGAGATAGCGTGGCTGAAACAAATCAGTGAGGATACACCGGTGGCAGTTGCAAATCTTATCAAAGGAAGTGACAAGAGAAGTATACAGAGTATTCTGGGGCCGGAAGGGCGGCGATACTACTGTATTATGACAGAATTTCTTGCGGGAACAACACCGGATGAGAAGGAAGAACAGGAGGTAGTGAAACAGTTTATCTCTTTAGGAGAAATTACGGCATATCTGCATCGGCATACACAAACTTGGAAGGAGGCCGCAAAGCAGCAGAGAATTCACTGGACGTATGACAATATGATTGGAGATACTCCGGTGTGGGGGAAGTGGCAGGCAACCAAAGATTTAACCGGGGAAATGACGGATACGCTTACAAAAACGTCATGCGTAGTCAAAAAAAGACTGGAATGTTATGGAAGGGATAACAAAAATTACGGTCTGATTCATGCAGACCTGCGTCTGGCGAATCTAATCATTGAAAATGAAACAATTAAGGTTATTGATTTTGATGACTGTGGATTTGGGTGGTATTTGCAGGATTTAGCTTCTTCTGTGAGCTTCATTGAAACAAAGCCAATGGTTCCTGCATTGATTGATGCATGGCTGACGGGATATACAAAGATACTGCCTTTTTCTAAAAAAGATTTTCAAGAGATTGATACGTTTATTATGCAGAGAAGATTACAGCTCATGGCGTGGCTTGCCAGTCATGAGGAATCGACTCCGGTAAAAGAGTTAAGCTGTGGATTTACAGACGGGACAATGAAATTAGCAGAAAGATATTTAAGCATTTTTGGATAAGCAGGCAGGAAATATAGTACGAGGATTTACAAAAAGTTATAAACATGGTATTTTATTATGGAATACATGATGACATAGAGGGGGAGAATGATGTTTCAAAGGAAAAGCTTAAGCTTTACTATTTTGCGACTGGCGGTATTGCCGGTGCTATTGCTTGGGGTTGCAACTATTATATATGTGGGATATTTCACGAATCGCACTATGGAAAAAGATATAGAAAAAAATCTGGCAGATATGACTTATGCGATTCAGATGCAGTTTAATTCCGTAAATGAACAGGAATATACTTTTCAGAATCGCATACTGAAAAAGGGACAGGTAATTTTGAATGAGGATTTTTCGAATATAGATGAATTAAAGGTCAGGTCAGGTATTGACATTACTGTTTTCTATGGTGCCGAGAGAATACTTACCACGATTGTGGACGAAACCGGAGAGCGTGTTCTTTACACGATGGCACCAAAGGAAGCCAGAGAAAAAGTGCTGGATCAGGGAGAAGAATTTTTTGCTAATAATATTCAGATTCAGAAAACACCTTATTTTGGATATTATATCCCCCTTCATAACAACGATGGTGCTGTGGTGGGAATGATATTTGCAGGGGAACCCAGAAAAAAGGTACAGAGTACGGTAGTTGCGTACATTATGAAAGTGGTAGCCGTTATTATCATGTTTGTGTGCCTTGCTGTGTCGACAGCATTTTATGCCTCTCGCAATATGATTGCTTCGCTAAGAGATGTAAAGATATTCCTCGGAAAAGTAGCACAGGGGGAATTAGAGGCGAGTCCTTCTAAGAATTTAAGTAATCGCAATGATGAGATTGGGGAATTGGGAAGCTATATTGTGAAGGTGAGGGATTCCTTAAAGGATATGATTGAAAGGGATCCGTTGACGTTGCTCTATAATCGCAGATATTGTAACAGACAGCTTCATAAAATGACAAAACAGTCGTTGGACGGAAAAGAGGAGTACTATACAGTAGCAATCGGGGATATTGACTTCTTTAAGAAAATAAATGACAGATATGGTCACAACTGTGGTGATTATGTTTTAAAAGAGCTGTCTGCAGATATGGAGAAACTGGTGCGTGGGAACGGATTTGTGGTAAGATGGGGTGGAGAAGAATTTCTTATGGTCTTTCGAAATATGACACAGCATCAGGTCTATAAAGAATTGCTCACATTTTTACAGAAGATAAGGGAAAAAGAATTTTCCTATGATGATAAAACGTTTTCTCTTACGATGACATTTGGGGTACAGCAAATGGTAAAAAACGAAAGTCCGGAAGAAACCATTCATAAAGCAGACATAAAGTTGTATACGGGTAAAGAAAATGGAAGAAATATTGTTATCACATAGAAGTGCAGAAGAAGGGGGTAGGATGGTATGAAAAAGAAGCTTTTGCCGCTTTTACTGACGTTTGTAATATGTCTGGAGACAGGGTGCAGCGTAAAAATGCAGGAAAAAGAAGTAATAAATGATTTTTATGAGCAGGTAAATGCAGAATGGATTTCAGAAACAAAACTTACAAATGGAAATTTCTATTATGATGCCACAAAAGAGCAGGAAGACAGAATACGACAGGATTTAGATGAATATTTACAGGAGCTTGTACGAAAAGCAGAACAGGGTCAGGAGCTTACGGAGGAAGAGCAGAAAGCGGTGCTTTTGTATCAACAGACAGAGGACTGGGAAACAAGAAATGAGATTTCTACCAGACCTATGAAAAAATGGCTGCAAAAAGTAGAAGCGATTGGAAGCATAGAAGATTTAACAGAGCTATTGAAAGAAGAAGAATTTTCGTATTATAATACGTTGTTTTCGTTTCGTGTAAAAAAGGATGGCAGTACTGGAACGTATGAAACTTATGTAGTACCTTGCAGCATAAGTGGACAAGAGGGCATGTTTACGGACACTCAATTTTTGAATTACCAGAAGTTTTTGCAAAAGGAAGTATGTATGGCGGGATATTCCGGCAAAGCTGCAGAAACGATGGCAGAGCATAGTATTGAGATAGAACGAAGTTTGTTAAAACTAACTTTATCAAATGCAATGGATTATGGAAAATATGCCAACAAAGGAATGACATCTATATTAAACAGTATTCCTTTAGAGGAAATTGCAAGGGAGCAGGGATATTTAGAAAACCGCACAGTACTGATTTGCTCGTCGTCACATTTAAAGTTTTTACAGGAGCTGTTTACACAGGAAAACATTCCGAGAATCAAAGATTATCTCCTCACGTCTGTTATTGTTCAAAGTGCGCCGTATCTGAATCAGGATATGGCACAACAGTATGAGGAAGCGCGAAATGCCATAGCAGGAGGGGAAGGCGAAAATTACAGAGAATACGCAGGCTGTAAAATGGTTTCCGAAGTTATGGAGGATTTTCTGGCTGAGTATTATATGAAGGAATATGTCGGGGCTGACATGGAGAAGGATATAAAAGAAATGTCAGAGGAAATCCGGACAGTGTTTCGTCAAAATATCATAAAAGCAGAGTGGATGAGTGACAGTACCAGAAAGTATGCCATAAAGAAATTAGATGCGATGGAAGTTCTGGTGGGACTGCCTCAAAAGCTTCATGATTATCAAAAGGTGGCAGTGACATCTGTGGAGCAGGGTGGAAGCCTTTTAGATTATGTTTTGGAATTTTATAAAAATGAAAAAAGTTTTCAAAGGGAATTTTTGAAAGAGAGCAATCAAAACAGCAGTTATTTTCACCCTTTAGAGGTAAACGCAATGTATTCTGTGGAAAACAATGCTTTTGCAATTCATGCTGCACTCATAGGGTTTGCACAGTGTGATAAAGATTCCTCCTATGAAGAAAAGCTGGCTTCTATGGGGTTTGTAATTGCACATGAAATTTCTCATGCATTTGATGGAATGGGAAGTCAGTATACAGCAGAAGGGATATACCAAAATTGGTGGAAGCCGGAGGACATGACTGCATATAGAGAGCGAATAAATAAGGTGAAACATTATTTTGACGGTATGCAGGTAGAAAAATATAAGCTGGTGGGAGAAAATGTCAGGAATGAAGCCTATGCAGACCTAAGTGCCATGAGCATTTGTATGTCACTGCTTTCGGAAAAGGCTGACAGTAATTATAAAGAATTTTTTGAAAGTTATGCGAAAAGTTATCGCAGTGTTATGACATCTGCATGGTTAGAATATCTCGTAACAAATGACAGTCATTTGCCAAATAAAATTCGAGTGAATCAGATTGTAAATCAGATGGATGAATTTTATGAAACATACCGGATAGATGAAACATCTCAAATGTATATCGCACCGGAAGAAAGGATTCATGTGTGGGAGTGAGAAGAAATCTTCTCCCACACATTGACTTTAAGAAAAACCCATTGTATAATGGAGTAATTGAATATAGTTTGAAGCCAACAGCTTGCTTGTCTATGAAAAACGAACAAACGCTTAACTGACAGGTAAGCTTACTTTTATTATTACATTTTTCGAAGGAGGAACTATTCTATGGCAGTGAAATATGTCTTCGTGACAGGCGGTGTAGTATCCGGTCTTGGTAAAGGAATTACTGCAGCATCTCTGGGACGCCTTTTAAAAGCAAGAGGATATAAGGTTACTATGCAGAAATTTGACCCTTACATTAATATTGACCCGGGTACCATGAACCCAATTCAGCACGGTGAGGTGTTTGTTACGGATGATGGTACAGAAACGGATCTTGATTTAGGTCATTATGAACGTTTTATTGATGAAAGTCTGGATAAGAATTCTAATGTGACAACAGGAAAGGTGTATTGGTCTGTTTTGCAAAAAGAGCGTAGAGGAGATTTCGGCGGTGGAACAGTTCAGGTCATTCCTCATATTACGAATGAGATTAAGAGTCGTTTTTACCGCAACTTTACGGACGAAGATACGATTATTGCCATTATTGAAGTGGGTGGAACGGTAGGTGATATTGAGAGCCAGCCATTTTTAGAATCCATCCGTCAGTTCCAGCATGAGGTAGGACATGAAAATGCCATTTTAATTCATGTAACATTGATACCATACCTGAAAGCATCCGGAGAAATGAAGACAAAACCTACCCAGGCAAGTGTAAAAGAATTGCAGGGAATGGGAATTCAGCCGGATATTATTGTATGCCGTTCTGAGCTTCCATTGGACAATGCATTAAAGGACAAGCTTGCACTTTTCTGTAATGTACCAAATAATCATGTATTACAGAATTTAGATGTAGAGTATTTATACGAAGCACCACTTGCTATGGAAGAAGAACATTTGGCACAGGTGGCATGTGAATGTCTGCATCTGGATTGTCCACAGCCAGATCTTACGGACTGGAAAGAAATGGTAGAGTCATTAAGACATCCAAATAAAGAAGTAAATATTGCACTGGTAGGAAAATATATTCAGCTTCATGATGCTTACATTAGTGTTGTAGAAGCGTTAAAGCACGGCGGAATCGCAGAACGTGCCACAGTGAATATCAAATGGATAGATTCTGAAACAGTTACAGACGAAAACGCAGCAGAAATTCTGGGAGATGTTGATGGAATCCTTGTGCCGGGAGGTTTTGGTGACCGAGGCGTGGAAGGAAAGATTTCTGCAATTCGATATGCCCGTGAAAATAAGGTTCCGTTCTTGGGCTTATGTCTTGGAATGCAGCTCTCCATCGTGGAATTTGCAAGACACGTATTAAATTATAACGATGCTCATAGCGTAGAATTAAGACCGGATACGACACATCCTGTAATTCATCTGATGCCGGATCAGAATGGAGTAGAAGATATCGGTGGAACATTAAGACTTGGTTCCTATCCATGCGTGTTAGATAAGACTTCTAAGGCTTATCAGGTGTATGGAGAGGAAACGGTACATGAGCGTCACAGACATCGTTATGAAGTAAACAATGACTACAGAACCGTATTAATAGAGAATGGAATGAAATTGTCCGGTTTATCACCGGATAAGCGTATTGTGGAAATGGTTGAACTGGTAGATCATCCGTGGTTTATTGCGACACAGGCACATCCGGAATTAAAATCCAGACCAAACAGACCACATCCTTTATTCAAAGGATTTATTGAGGCAGCGGCAGCCAATAAAAAATAAATGAAAGCAGTATCCGAAGAGACAGGTCATAGAAAGGCCTGTCTCTTTGTGCTATGGGATAGAAAGTTACAAAACATTACAAAAAAGTTAAAAAAATTTGACGTTTTATTTTTTTTGCTATATAATTTTTGTGGAAAAGGAGGAAAAGTATGAGAAAATTAAAATCAACTAAAATCATGCTGGCATTTTTGAGCTTTTTTGCTATGGTAATATTTGCTATAGAACCTGCACGTATTGCCTATGCAGAGGAAAATATCCAGAAAGCAAATGAAACCGAAGACAATCTGTGTGGCTGCGTTTTAGACGATGGTCTTACAGTTTTTGATGCATGGAAGCAAAATGCACCAAAGACGGCCACCTATACAGAAAATCAGGAAACTACAGACAGCGACGTACAGGTAGTAAATGAAGTAGTTGTATTCATTCGTTTTGCAGATGAATCGGCAGATATTTATGAAAGACGTGGTGGAATGGATTACATTATGGGTATGTATAATGGTGAAAGCCATAGCCTGAAAGCAAACCTGAATGAATTCTCCTGGGGAAAAGCAGAAGCTGACACCTATTTCTGGCCACAGGAAAACGACGGAACACCAATATGTTATGTCGATGGACATCCAGTATCCTACTATATGAAAAAGTCTGATAGTAATCCGAATGGTTACACATCTTCACAAAAAGCAAGTAGAAGACAGAGCTTGTTAAAAAATGTCATAAGTTTTATGGGAAGTGACTTTTTAGAAAAATTAGGAATCGAAGGAGAACCATATAACCTGGTATTTATGGTACCGGATTGCGAAAATTGGAATGACTTACTGTGGTCACATAAATCCAGTATTAGTGTAAATGGAACATGGCAGACATACAACTTGATTACATATCAAAGCAAGAGTGATGTTACAAGAACCATTACCCATGAATTTATGCATTCCTATGGGTATCCTGATATGTACCATTATTACAATAATTCAAGCAATGCGGGTAGTCCGGAACCGCTTTCTATGTGGAGCATTATGGCATATACAGGAAGTAATGCAGGACATCCTACCGTATATGAAAAGTATAAATATGGTGAATGGGTTGAGGATAATGGTATACAGACCATAACACAGTCCGGACGTTATTTGCTGAGTCCTTCTACGGAAGAACCATCAAACCATACCATTGCTTATAAAATTCCGGTAGAAGGGGTTTCTAACCAGTATTTTATGGTGGAATACCGAGGAAGCGATAATTCTGGTTTTGATACAAACTTAGGCCGCGAAGGTTTAATTTGTTACCGCGTAAATACGAGTGCAACAGGAAATTCTTACGGTCCACCAGATGAGGTCTTTGTATTAAGAGAAGATGAAACGTACATAGGTAATGCTTATTATAATGGCAGCACTGGAAAGACAGAGTTTTCAAATTTTAAGCTGTACAATGATGAAAAAAATCAGCAAATTAAAATTAGCAATATAAAGAAAGAAAACGAAGGAATGTCCTTTGATATCGATATCAAAGAAGATACTTCTAATAAAACAACCATATATTATGCGAACAGCAATTGGAGCAATGCATATATTCATTATAAAGTGGGAAATGGTCAGTGGACTACGGTTCCTGGAGTGAAAATGCAGAATACTTCAGAACAGAGTGGTTATACCTGGAAATATAATATTGATTTAGGAGACGATAATCAGGCAACGGTATGTTTTAACAATGGAAATGGAAGCTGGGATAGCAGAAATGGAGCAAATTATACTGTAAGTACAGGCATTTTTGGTATTAAAAATCAGACCATTACCTCATTATCTTCGGTTACGCCAACACCGACAGCAACGCCAACAACAACACCGACAGCAACGCCAACCATCACTTCAGTTCCAACAGTAACTGTAACACCAACTCCTACGGTGATACCGGGAAATAATCAGGCAGTGGTTTATTATGGAAATGATAATTGGAATAGTGCCAACATTCATTATCAGGTAGGAAATGGAAGCTGGACTACGGTTCCTGGAGTAAAAATGGAAGAAAGTAGTGCACACGAAGGTTATAGCTGGAAATATGTAATTGATTTAGGAGAAGCATCAAATGCAACAGTATGTTTCAATAACGGAAATAATTCATGGGACAGCAAGAATGGTTCTAACTATACAGTAGGTAAGGGCACATACGGTATCAAGAATGGTTCCGTTAACGAAATGCAGGATGAGTTAGAAGTTTCTGTAGCAATTACCGGCAGCAGAGGAAGTTCTTCTGCTATAGCAGCGGTAAATAATGGTACCGCACCATATACATATAGTTTTGTATATACAGAAAATGGACAGAATCCTCAAACACAGGTAAATACATCTAGTGCAAAGTCCAATGTAATTACAATCACCAGTTATAATGGAGGAACCTACAAGGTAGATGTAGTCGTAACAGACGCAGAGGGAAAAACCGGAAAGGCGACAGCCGTTAAGGAATTTCCGAAGCTTTACATTGCAGATATCAATACAAGCCTTGCATCACCACAGAAAACGGGAACCACAGTAACATTTACTGCGGATATTCAGAGCGAATTTATATATAAATTCCCGAACTACAGATCATGGAGTATTACAAAAGATGGTCAAAGCTATGCAAGCTCTTATAATTATTCAAGCGAAATTACTTATACATTCAAGGAAGCCGGTACTTATAATGTTACCTGTTCTTTAAAAGATGCAACAGGACAAGAGGCAGAAAAAACAATACAGTATGTTATAAGTGATGAAACCAATGTAGCAACCATTTATTATAGCACCGGCTGGGAAAATCCATATATTCACTACTGCATTGGAAGTGGTGCATGGACTAATGTACCGGGTGTAAAAATGCAGGCAACTACAGAAAAGAGTGGATATAATTATAAATTCACAGTGGACTTACAACAGGCAGAAAGTGTAACCGTGTGCTTTAATAACGGAAGTGGAAGCTGGGACAGTAGAAATGGAGCAAATTATACTGTGAAAGCGGGAACTTATGGTGTAAAAAATGGAGTAGTAACTTCATTAGAATGATTAGGGTGTTTTGACACTGTAGTCTTAGAATAAAAAATTAAATTATTTTCAAAGCAAAATCCCGCATTCAGCGGGATTTTGTTATTATATACTGGTGTTTTCAACGGATACGAGATAGACAGCAATAGAGAAAATGAGTATAATATAGGCGATAATGTATTAGCAGTAAAATGAGAGGAGAACAATAAATGGAGCGTTTACAGCAACAAATGGAATTTATAGAAGAAGTGGATAAATTAAAGAAAATAGGAAGGCAGTCCTATTTAACAGACAGTTCTAGAAAAGAAAATGATGCAGAACATTCATGGCATCTTGCACTCATGGCAATATGTTTATCCGAATATGCAAAAGAAGAGGTTGATGTACTTCATGTGATTTCTATGGTGCTGATTCATGACCTGGTGGAAATAGATGCAGGGGATACCTATGCCTATGATATCGAGGGGAATAAGTCAAAGCGTGCGAGAGAAGAAAAAGCTGCAGATAGAATTTTCAATCTTCTTCCAAAAGAACAGGCAAAAAAAATGCGTGACTTATGGGAGGAGTTTGAAGCAAATGAAACACCGGAAGCTAATTTTGCAAACGCACTGGATCGGATACAGCCAATTATGCTAAATCACAAAAGTGATGGAAAAGCCTGGGCGGAGCATGGAGTGAAATTATCTCAGATATTGACCCGTAACGTTAATATAGAAAAAGGGGCTCCGAAACTATGGGAATATGCTCTGGAGAATTTCATACAGCCAAACGTGGGGGAAGCTATTAAAGAAGGGTAGCATTTTGAACTGTCACATCTCCCTTGTAATTTCCATACATATAAATTATAATGGAACAGTTAGCAAACATTCATCCACCATAAAGGAGTCGGAATATGGATTATAATCAATTAAGGGAAACATATCAAGAGTTTATTTATAAATCATATAATATAGAAGAAACACAAGAAAAAATCAGAGTGACGTATACCTTTGAAATTGCGGGGCTTTCAGAATTTACTCCTTACTGGGAATTTCCTAAAAAACCTGGCAGTGGCATGATAGCAGCGAATAATGCCTTATTTGATATCATGGTATTTTCGCTTGGAATGGTGGAACTGGTAAGCTATTGGAAGATTACCTGTGCACCGCTTGTGCGTGTGCAGGCAGGAATGTTAAACGATGCACAAATAGCATGGTGGAAAGAGTTATATTTTCATGGTTTGGGTGAGTTTTACTACACCAATGGTATTGAAGTAAAACAGGACGATTTTATGAAGATGGTATCAGAGGGAAATGCACCGACGGGTTCCTATATTACCAAGAAGCAATTGAAGGGCTGCATGGTGCCGATTGGCGGTGGTAAAGATTCCGCAGTTACGTTAAGCCTGTTAAAAGGACAAAAAGACAGTAACTATTGCTACATCATTAATCCGCGTGGTGCTACATTAAATACAGTAAAATACGGCGGTTACAGTGAAGATAAAATGATAGCAGTGAAACGTACACTGGATAGGCGTATGATAGAGCTTAACAAGCAGGGATTTTTAAATGGACATACACCATTTTCTGCGATTGTAGCATTTTCTGCGACCATCGCAGCGTATATGAATGATTTAAAATATATTGTGTTGTCAAACGAATCCAGTGCGAATGAAAGTACTGTGGCAGGAAGTACAGTAAATCACCAGTATTCTAAGAGCTTTAAGTTTGAAAAGGATTTTCATACATACGAAGAAACTTATATAAAGAGTGGAACTTATTATTTCAGTATGCTTCGTCCGTTAAGCGAGTTTCAGATTGCAAAGCAGTTTGCAGAATGCAGCGAATATCATGAAATTTTCAGAAGCTGTAATGTGGGAAGTAAAGAGGATATATGGTGCGGACACTGTCCAAAATGTCTGTTTGTATTTTTTATCTTGTCACCATTTTTGAGTCAGGAAAGACTAACAGAAATCTTTGGTGCAGATATGATGAATGATATAACTATGCTTGACACCATGAAACAACTAATTGGCTTATCACCGGAAAAGCCGTTTGAATGTGTGGGCAGCAGAGATGAAATCAATACAGCTATTTGCCTGACCATCGAAAAATTAGAGGCAGAGGATAGAAAGCTGCCAAAATTGCTGGAATATTACAAAGCAGAAGGATTATATGAAAAAAATAAAGGCAGAGAACAGTACTATTTTGCGTATTACGATAAAGAACACTTGTTACCGGAAGAATTTGATAAAATAGTAAGAGAAAAGTGTTACCAATAAAACGTTGCATGGGAGGCAGCAAAATGTTAGAAATTATGAAAAACTGTATCAAAGACAAGAAGGTTCTGATCTTGGGATTTGGCAGGGAAGGAAAATCTACATACCATCTGATACAGCAAGTGAAGGGATACAAGAGTCTTGGAATTGCGGACTTAAATCCGGTGACAGAATCACTAGAAGAGAATGTGTCCTTACTTACCGGAGAAGACTACCAGAAAACATTGAATGCGTATGATGTGGTATTTAAAAGTCCGGGAATAGTGTTAGAACAAGATATTAGCGAATACACTTGCACAATCGTGTCCCAGACAGAATTGTTTTTCAAAAGATTTCGCAGTCAGATTATCGGAATTACAGGGACGAAGGGAAAAAGCACTACTACAACATTACTGTATCATGTGTTAAAGGAATCTGGAAAAAAATGTGTTCTGGCAGGAAATATTGGAATACCGGCATTTGATATTGCCGGGGAAGTACAAGATGATACGATAATTTGCTTTGAAATGTCCTCCCATCAGTTAGAATATATGACAGTATCTCCGAGAATGGGAGTATTGATGAATATTCATGAAGAGCATCTAGACCATTACGGTACTATGGAAAAATATGTGGCGGCTAAGGAAAATATATATAGAAACCAGCAGCCGGGTGATATGCTGATATGTAATGTAGATATTCTTCCAAAGCAAGGCACTTGTGCTTCTAAGGTAATTTCAATAGGCTATGAGGGGGCACAAAGTGACATTGTAATCCGAAACGATGCGATATGTTACCAGAAAAAGACATATCATATTCCGGTGGGAGACATCAGCTTAATCGGTGTACATAATTATTATGATATCGGTGTGGTTTATGGACTGATACAGGAATTTGGTATAGATGATGAAGCGTTTACAAAAGCCTTGAAATCTTATGAGCCACTACCTCATAGATTACAGTATATAGGAATTGTGGATGACGTAAAATATTATGATGACTCTATCTCTACCATATGTGATACAGCCATTCAGGCGCTAACCAGTCTAAAAGATGCGGATACAGTGTTAATTGGCGGTATGGATAGGGGAATTGATTATCAGGAATTGATTTCATTTTTAAGTAATCACTCCATTTCTAATATAATTTTGATGGAAGCAACAGGGAAGAGAATTTTAGCGGAAATAAAATCAGATTATCCCGAATTTAAGGGAATCGAAAGAATCCGGTTAGTGGAGCATTTAGAAGATGCAGTTGCGTTGGCAAAACAGATAACGAAAAAGGGCAAAAGCTGTGTTATGTCACCTGCGGCCGCAAGCTATGGTATATTTAAAAATTTCGAAGAACGCGGAGAGACTTTTGCGAAATTAGTACATAATAGGTAAAAGGAGAAAACAGATGATAATATTAGCGGCAGCGGCAACTGCGTGGTTTATAGCGCAGGCAATTAAAATGATACTATCTTTTGTGGAAAACAAGAGAATTGACTGGTCTTTGGCGACTGCTTCCGGCGGTATGCCAAGTTCTCATACCGCATTTGTGATTGCAGCAACTACTATGATTGCGAAGATAGAAGGAGTGGAGTCTTCCATCTTTGCTCTTGCGGTAGTATTGTCTATTGTGGTTATGTATGATGCGATGAATGTACGACGTGCCGTAGGTCATATGGGACAGACCTTAAATCAGATTATTGATAAGATTAATAAGGCAGGAAAGTTGGATGTAGACAATGTGAAAGAAATTCTTGGACATTCCCCGTTACAGGTTTTTGCAGGATTTGTACTTGGCTTCGTTGTGGGGTTAGTATTTTGACGTTAACAATTCAACTCTCAAAGAATTGAAAAAAATGAAAAAAACTATTGACAAATTCTCGAAAGTATTATAAACTAGACTAGTCGCTGGTGAGGCGAGAGGAAAATCCAAGATTTGCCCAGATAGCTCAGTTGGTAGAGCAGAGGACTGAAAATCCTCGTGTCACTGGTTCGATTCCGGTTCTGGGCACTTGTCTGGAATAATTAATATGCGGGTGTAGTTCAATGGTAGAACACTAGCCTTCCAAGCTAGATACGTGGGTTCGATTCCCATCACCCGCTTTGTAATCAGATTTATTTGAACATATATGATATGCGATAGTGGCTCAGTTGGTGGAGTACAACCTTGCCAAGGTTGGGGTCGCGGGTTCGAGTCCCGTCTATCGCTCGCGAGGATTTCATTCATTGAAATCCTTTTTTTGCTTTACAGGAAAGATTTTGGAGATAGGATATGAATAAGAAGAAAATGAATTATTCTCTGTATCTATGTACAGATAGACAGATAGATGGAAACTATACTTTTTTGGAAACGGTAGAACAGGCAGTGCAAGGAGGGTGTTCTGTGGTACAGCTACGTGAAAAAGACTGTAGTACCAGAGAATTTTTAAAACGGGCTGCAGGTATAAAATCAGTGACGGAAAAATATAATATTCCACTAATTATTAATGATAGGATTGATATATGTATGGCGGTAAATGCAGATGGGGTGCACCTGGGTCAAGAGGATTTTCCAATTGCAGAGGCAAGACGAATCTTAGGAGAAGAAAAAATCATAGGAGCATCAGCCCATAATCTTAAGGAGGCTCTTACGGCATGGAGGGAAGGTGCTGATTATCTTGGTGTAGGGGCAATTTTTAGTACAAATACAAAGAAAAATACGGTAAATACTTCGATTAGTACTTTAAAAGAAATATGTTCGCAAGTACCAATTCCCATTGTTGCAATTGGTGGGATTAGTGCGGATAATATAGAACAGTTGAGAAACAGTGGGATTAGTGGTGTTGCCGTAGTATCTGCCATTATGGCAGCAAAAGAACCTAAAAAGGCAGCGGAAGAATTATTGATGAAGGTAAGGAAAGTGTAGAATGAAGGAATGGAAAGGTGCAATTTTCGATTTAGATGGAACTATATTGGATTCTATGTGGGTTTGGGAACAGGTTGATGTTAATTTTTTAGGAAAAAGGGGAATTGCGGTACCAAAGGATTATGCAAAAGAAATTTCAGCCATGAACATAAAAACAGCAGCAGAGTATACGATAAACAGATTTAAGCTGCCGGAGACGGTAGAACAGGTGATGAAAGAATGGTTTGAGATGGCTGTGAAGGAATATGCAGAAGATGTCCAGTTGAAAACAGGAGTTCATGAATATATGGCGTATTTAAAGGCAAAAGAGGTAAAACTTGCAGTCGCAACCTCATCACCAAAGGAATTATTTTTGCCATGCCTGGAAAATAATGAAATTTATGAATTTTTTGATGCCATTGTAACAACGCTGGAGGTGCCTAGAGGAAAAGATTTTCCGGATGTATATGAGGAGGCTGCAAGAAGAATTTCTCTGAAACCGTCCGAGTGTATGGTGTTTGAGGATATTTTGAAAGGGGTTCAGTCAGCAAAACAGGGCGGCTTTTACGTTGTGGCTGTAGAAGAGGAACACGCAGCACAAGATAGAAAAGAAATACAACAGATTTCAGATAAATACATAACAAGTTTTGAAGAATTGATGTAGTAAAAATATAGTAAGAAATATAGCAAGATAAGGAAGAAATTAGTATGAAAAGTGTACTTACCATTGCCGGAAGTGACTGTAGTGGTGGAGCTGGAATTCAGGCAGATATAAAAACACTGACAATGCATAAGGTGTTTGCTACGAGTGTAATCACATCTGTGACAGCTCAGAATACTTGCGGCGTAACAAAAGTGGAGCCGCTTTCCCCGGAGATAATTGAGAGTCAGGTAAGCAGCGTTATGGAGGATATTTTTCCAGATGCAGTAAAAATAGGAATGCTTGAGAGCAAAGAAAATGTGGAAATCGTTGTGAAAATGTTGAAAAAGTATGCTCCAAAGAATATTGTTGTGGATACGGTAATGATTTCTTCTAGCGGAAAGCGTTTATTAGAAGAAAATGCAATGGAGGTATATACAAAGGAACTGCTTCCGCTTGCTCACATAATCACACCGAATATACCAGAAGCAGAGGCATTGACGGGAAGGAAGATTGTAAATGAAGAAGACACAAAAGAGGCGTTAAAAGAACTGCAGGAACGTTATCAGACAGCAGTCTTATTGAAGGGCGGACACGCAACGGAACATGCAAATGACTGGCTTGCGGTGAATGGAGAGGTGATTTGTTATCCGGGCAGACGCTTCATGAATCCGAATACTCATGGTACCGGGTGTACGCTTTCTTCTGCCATTGCGGCAAATCTGGCTTTGGGATATTCGATGGAAGAAAGTGTGGCAAGGGCAAAAGAATATATTACCGGTGCTATTGAAGCAGGGCTGGTATTAGGCAAAGGGAATGGCCCTTTAAATCATATGTGGCATGGTTAAAAATGCAAAAAGTGGCTGGTTACAAAGAAAGACTGCTGTGGTATGTTAAGAAAAATTAGAAAGATAGAGAGGCATGCATTATGAAACGACAAAAAAGAATTGCAGTGATTAATGATGTAACAGGTTTTGGCAGGTGTTCGGTTGCCGTTGCGTTACCTATAATTTCTGCAATGAAGATACAGTGCTGTCCATTGCCGACAGCCATATTATCTGCCCATACGGCGTTTCCAAATTTTTTTCTAAAAGATTTTACTCCCTACATGGAACAGTATATGGAGCACTGGAAATCCCAGCACCTTGAATTTGAAGGAATTACTACCGGATTTTTAAGTTCAAAAGAACAGATTTCACAGGTAATACATTTTTTTGAATTGTTTAAATCAGAGAAAAATTTAGTTTTGGTGGATCCGGTCATGGGAGATTATGGAAAACTGTACACTTCCTATACGGAGGAGATGTGTAATGAAATGAAAAAATTAGTTCCGTATGCGGATATTTTGACACCGAATCTTACAGAGGCCTGCAGACTGCTGGATATACCTTATCATGAGGCAGATTTGTCTGATTCCGGTCTGCTTGACATTTGCGAGCGTTTAAGTCACATGGGGCCGGACAAAATCGTAATCACAGGTTTACAGTGTGAGAATAAGATTACAAATTTCCTTTATGAGAAAGGAAAAGAGCCGGAAAAAATTGTGGTGGACAAAATCGGGAAAGACCGTTCCGGTACAGGTGATGTGTTTACATCAGTGGTTTTTGCAGATATTATAAATGGAAATGATTTTCACAGTGCAGTGCAGAAGGCAGTGGATTTCATCAATAAATCAATACAGTTTACCGAGGAGCTTGGTACACCGGAATATTACGGATTGTGTTTTGAAGAGTTTTTGACAGAACTGAAATAAGGAGGAATTAGAATGATTTTATATGCGGTAAAAAACGGAACATATCATAATATTGATATCTTTCAAAAGGATTTGTCAGACATGGAGGAGAAAGGGTTTGCCAAAAAGATTTATATTAATGTGACTAATAAATGTAATTGTGCCTGTACTTTTTGCCTGCGTAACACAAAGGAAATGAATGAACATAATAATTTATGGATAAAGAAAGAGCCTACAGCCGGGGAAATCATTGCGGCCTTTGAAGAATATGAATGGGGAAAGTTAGATGAAGTCGTTTTCTGTGGCTTCGGCGAGCCTACCATGTGTATTGATGTAGTGTTAGAGGTGGCAAAATATCTGAAAGAAAGGCATAAAGAAGTTCCGGTGAGAATGAATACAAATGGTTCTGGAAATCGTCAGAATGGAAGAGATATTGCAAAAGAGCTGAAAGGTCTCATTGACACAATTTCCATCAGCCTTAATGCCTCAAACGCAAAAAAATATTATGAGATAACTAAGAGCAGATATGGCGAAGAGGCATACGAGGATATGTTGGATTTTGCAGTAGAATGCAAAGCATATGTGCCGAATGTAGTACTTTCCGTGGTGGATTGTATTGGAGAGGAAGAAATTGCGGCCTGCAAAAAGGTATGTCAGGAAAGAGGGCTGAATCTGAGAGTTCGTCCATTTGAAAATTAGAGAGAAGTGTTATGAAAACTTTAGAAACTGTTTAGATTCTATTTACAAATTCTCGTGTGGGTAGTAAAATGATGTGAAAGGTAAAATGCAATTTTAAGATGCAATTTAATACGCAGAATTGCATATAAAATGCTACCATAGAAAGGGAGTAGGAGAATGGAAACATATCAGTATTTGTTTGATCTGGCATTAATATTGCTCAGTACAAAATTATTCGGGTTATTAACAAAAAGATTTAACATGCCTCAGGTTGTGGGAGCACTGTTGGCAGGAGTGATTCTTGGTCCGGCTTGTCTGGGAATCATGGGAGAAACTGCGTTTATCAAAGAAGTCGCAGAAATTGGAGTTATCGTTTTGATGTTCTGTGCAGGAATGGAAACTGATATACAGGAACTGAAAAACAGTGGAAAGGCATCCTTTATCATTGCGCTGGCAGGTGTTTTGGTACCGATTGCGGGCGGATTTTTAGTGGCATACTTCTTTAACAGACCTGGTATGATTGAGTCTGATGCTACCGGAAGTCTTTTCTTACAAAATATGTTTATAGGTGTTATTCTGACAGCAACTTCTGTGAGTATCACAGTAGAAACTTTGAAAGAAATCGGAAAACTGAAAACAAGTTCGGGAAATGCAATTCTTGGAGCAGCCATTATTGATGATATTTTAGGTATTATTGCACTGACTGTTATTACAAGTATGGCAGACCCTTCGGTCAATATTGCAGCCGTGTTGTTAAAGATTGTAGCTTTCTTTGCATTTTCGGTAGTGGCAGGATTCCTATTTTATAAGTTTTATGCCAGTTGGTTTGAAAAAAGCGGAAAAGGAATGCATAGACATTCTATTGTGGTGTTTGTATTTTGCCTTCTAATGTCCTATGTGGCAGAGCAGTGGTTTGGAGTTGCAGATATTACAGGTGCATTTATTGCCGGCTTGATTATTTCTTGCACGCAGAAGACAAATTATGTGGCACCAAAATTTGATACCTTGTCTTATCTGTTACTGTCACCGGTGTTTTTTGCAAGTATTGGTCTGAAGGTTGTATTGCCGAATATGAATAGTACTCTGATTTGGTTTGCAGTCGCTCTTACGTTGATAGCAGTAGTTACCAAAATTGTTGGTTGTGGTTTAGGTGCAAAAATATGCAGATATAGCGGAAAAGACAGTATGCGGATTGGTGTGGGAATGATTTCTAGAGGTGAAGTTGCTTTGATCGTTGCAAGCAAAGGTGAGGCAGTAGGACTCTTAGGAACGAACTTTTTAGGACCAGTGGTAATTGTAGTGTTGATTACTACGATTATTACACCAATTTTGCTTAAGATGGTATATAAAGATGCAGAAGATGATAAAGGTATTTCCGGAGGAAATGGCGGATTTGCAGAAAACTACGAGAAGTTAGAGGAATACAGAAAGAATTAAAGGATACAAAAACATACCAGCCAATCGGCAATGCTGATTGGCTGAAAATATATAACTCAGAAGGGATATCATGCCTTTCTGCACTATACGCTCTGTGAGCGTCGAATCGAAAGGGGTTGAATATTTATGGCATCAATGTTATTGTTGGTAACTTCCGTTATCTTATTATGCATCGTGGCAAATCGTTTTTCAGGGAGGCTGGGTATGCCGGCATTGCTGTTATTTATGGCATTGGGAATGATATTTGGCTCTGATGGAGTATTTAAAATTTCCTTTGATAATTATGAGGCAACGGAAAAGATATGTCTTGTAGCACTGGTGTTTATTATTTTTTATGGTGGATTTGGTACAAAATGGGAGATTGCACGTCCCGTTGCCGGAAAATCACTGGTTTTGTCCACGCTTGGAACATTTCTTACGGCAATTATGACCTGCGGTTTTTGTCACTATATCTTACATATTGATTTTGCGGAAAGCTTTCTGATTGGTGCCGTAATCAGTTCAACGGATGCGGCTTCGGTATTTTCTATTCTGCGTTCTCAGAATCTGGATTTAAAGTATGGGTCTGCTTCGTTGTTGGAGTTGGAGAGTGGTAGTAACGACCCGATTGCCTATATGCTTACTATGATTGGTCTGGCACTTTTAAGTGGAGAAAAAATCTCTGTTCCTGCAATGCTGTTTACCCAGATTTTGGTGGGAATTTTGGTGGGAATCATAGCTGCCATCTTAGGTTGTCTTGTGATTGAAAAAACAGATGTGTTATCCGAGGGCTTTGACACAATTTTTGTTATTGCCATTGTGCTGATGAGCTATGCGGGGGCAGAGATGATGCACGGAAATGGATTTTTAAGTGTATATCTTACCGGGATTCTTATGGGAAATCGGAAACTTAAAAATAAAGTTTCGTTAGTACATTTTTTTGATGCTTTAACCGGAATGGCACAGATGGCGATTTTCTTTTTATTAGGGCTTCTTGCATTTCCTCATAAAATACTTCCAGTGCTGCCCTTGGCACTGGCAATAGCGGCATTTTTGACCTTTATTGTCCGTCCGGTGGTTGTGACAATCATATTAAAACCGTTTCAATGCAGCATGAAGCAGTGTATTCTCGTAGCCTGTGCAGGACTTCGTGGGGCTGCGTCTATCGTGTTTGTAATCATGGCCATGTCTAATGGCGCAGTGCTACAGTACGATTTATATCATATTGTATTCTTTATTTCACTGTTTTCGGTACTTTTGCAAGGCTCGTTACTTCCCTTTGTGGCAAAGAAACTTGATATGATAGAAGAAGAAGGAAACATTTTAAAGACGTTTAACGATTACGTGGAAGAATCCGCGATTACTATGATACGTTTTTTTATTCCTAAGGGACACAGTTGGGAGAATAAGAAAATACAGGAGGTTAACTTTCCGTCAGGTTCTCTGGCACTGATGATAAAAAGGGCAGACGAAACCATTATTCCGAAAGGAGATACGGTGATTCGGGCAAATGACAGCGTTATTTTAAGTGTGCCGGAATATCAGTCAGCGGGAGATGTGAGCTTAAGAGAAATAGCAATTGATAAATTTCACGAATGGAATGGAAAGAGTATTGAAGAATTAAATCTTCCAGATGATATTTTGATAGCTATGCTTAAAAGAGGGGAAGAAAATATCATTCCAAGCGGAAAAACCGTAATTCAGGAAAATGATACGGTAGTTATTTATGATTAGAAAAGGAGCATTGTATGTTAAAAATAGGATGTCATTTGTCTTCGGCGAAAGGTTACGTTGCAATGGGGAAAGATGCAGTAAAAATCGGTGCTAATACCTTTCAGTTTTTTACCAGAAATCCCAGAGGTGGTGCAGCGAAGCCATTAGATGAAAAAGATATGGAATCTTATAGGGAATTTGCAAAAGAGAATGGCCTGGGAACAATTCTTGCTCACGCACCATATACTTTAAATGCAGCCGCAGCGAAAGAGGATTTGCGTCAATTTGCATTTGAGGTGATGAAGGATGATTTATACCGATTGTCTTTGATACCTGGTAGTATGTATAATTTTCATCCGGGAAGTCATGTAAAGCAGGGAGTGGAAGTGGGAATTGATTTGATTTCCAATCATTTAAACAGAGTTTTGGAATATAATGTAAATACCACTGTTTTGCTGGAAACTATGGCGGGAAAGGGCAGTGAGGTAGGAAGAAGCTTTGAGGAGATTCAAGCAATTATAGAAAAAACAGAGCGTAAAGATATGCTGGGCGTGTGTTTAGATACTTGCCATGTGTATGATGCGGGTTATGATATTGCAGCTAATTTAGAGGGAGTGTTACAGGAATTTGACCAAGTAATAGGCTTAGACAGACTGAAAGCCATTCATTTAAATGACAGCAAAAATCCATTTGCAAGTCATAAGGACCGCCACGAGAAAATTGGCGAGGGCAGTATTGGAGTGGAAGCCATACAACGCATTATCAATCACCCACTGCTTCGTGAACTGCCGTTTTATTTAGAAACGCCGAATGAATTGGATGGGTATGCGAAAGAGATTGCGTTGTTGAAGTCGTCGTATCATGGATAGGGACAATTGCAACAATTTGAACTTTGCGTTTACGATTCGGTTACTTACGAAACGCTATATGAGAATCAGGCGGTAAATGAGTTGAATTTACCGCCTGATTTTTTAGTTTTCCTGTGTAATTGAAATTTTATAATTCTGCAGTACGGCAGCATCATTTTTGTTTAATTCAATGAAATATTCTTGATAGGATATTTCGCTTACTAATGCAGCGTTTTCCGGTAATTTTTGATATATTACTTCTAACTGACCATATACCTTTCCATTGGTGTTCTGCTTTCTGATAAATTTTCCTGTTTTTGTTGGCTGTCCACTACTATGTAACATATGCTCCGTAATGCATAAGTTTTTTCGGGCAAAGAAGGATTTTTTATAGCCGGTTAATTTCTTATAAAATTTGGTATTCTTGCATTGTGTTTCTGTACCCAAACCTGCTTCAACATAGCTTTTGCAAAAGCTTCTTTTCAGTTTGTCTAACTCTGTTTTGGAAGTAACAACATAGTATTTTTTGTCTAGTAAATCTAAGTATCCTTTTGATGAATTGTTTATCAATTTTATTTTGGCAGCGATTTGTTTTTCTTGAAATTTTTTGACAGTTACTTTATAGGAAACCAGTACTTTAGCGTTGGTTTTATTTACTGCTTTAATAGTCGCTGTGCCCTTTTTTAATCCTGTCATTTTGCCTGTCTGGTTAATACGGACTACTTTTTTATTACTGGATGACCATTTTACTTTATTCTTGTTTGTTCCTTCAGGCAAAGCCACCTTGACGGTTTGGTTTATAAATAATGTTCTCTTTTGAGTGTTGTTTGATGCCTGGGCTGATAGTGCGACAAAGGTATGTGCACACAGACAAAGACATATGGCTAATATAGTCCTTAAGATTTTGGATTTTTTGGTCATATTTTCATTCCCCCTAGTTTGTTTTTGCGGATTTTATGGTTGAATCGTGAATTTTCTATTTCTTCAAAGGAATTTCATTTTTCCTCCTATTTAATTATGTAACTTGCTTAGATTTGCAACTATAAGACTGCTGATTTATAAAGACTCTTTCATAAAAACAGTGAAATCATATCATTAAATACAACAATTGTCAATTTGATTATTACTGCTTTAATGCATTGTATAATATTATAATTTGTGAATACTAAAATAAAAAATATGTCGAGCATATATAACTTAAACAGCGGATTTTTGAACGTTTGGGGGCTTACCCTTGACAATAAGTATCATTTGTATTACAATTTATAATACAAATAGAATTTATTACATATTAAGATTAAGGTGTCAAAAAACCTAATCTGTGATTACATGGATTGTTTCGTGTGCTGCGCTCTCACAATCCGTCCCAATATCCGCATATCGTGAAGCCTACGTCCACTTTGATACTCATATCTAGGCGTGCCATACAGTCTTCTTCCACCCTTATGCAAGCAAAGGGGGAATCAGACCTTTTGGCATTGTAATCATATTAAGTAAAATTCAGAACACAAAAGTGGTTCTGCAAAAGTGAAGGGGGAGGTTTTTATGCAGATGAACTCAGTTCCGACATTAAGTATTATAGGTATGGTATTTTCTCTGGTAATTGTAATTGTGATACCTGTTGCATTGTGTATCCTTGTACGCCACAAGACAAAAGCCAGGATTTCAAGTTTCTTTTATGGTTGTGCAATCTTTTTCGTATTTGCGTTGGTATTGGAGCAAATTTTACACGTTATAGTTTTGCATGTATTTGGCAAGGAAATTACCGAAAATATCCTTTTATATGCATTATACGGAGGAATGGCAGCGGCACTGTTTGAAGAAACAGGACGTTTTGTAGCAATGAAATTTCTGATGAAAAAGCACCTTACAAAAGAAAATGCTCTTATGTATGGTGTAGGACATGGTGGCTTAGAGTCCATACTGATTGTAGGAATTTCATATCTTAATAATATAGTCATGGCAATTCTTATAAATAGCAGTCAGATAGAAACTATGCTTGCGCCTCTAAGTGAAAGTCAAAAGGAAAGCACCTTACAAACGTTGTCTGCATTGTGGACACTTCCAAGTGCTCAGTTTTTTGCAGCAGGGGTGGAACGTATTTTGGCAATTGCATTGCAAATTTCTCTTTCTATTCTTGTATACAAAGCAGTTAAAAGTGGGCAGAAGAAATTTTGGGTACTGGCAATGGGATTCCATTTTCTTGTAGATTTTATTGCCGTAATCAGTGCACAAAAGATATCCATATGGTTTACAGAAGCGTTGATTTTGGCTATGACAGCAGTTACTGGCGTGATTGCATACCGGATTTTTAAAGCAGAGAGCGAAAATAACAAGGCCTGTGCGTAGTCCTTTTTAAAGTAGCAGGGAGGTACTTTTCGTGATTTTTAGTTTAAATATGTCAAGCGAAACACCAATTTATGTTCAGCTTCGCAATCAAATCGTGTTGGGCATAGGACAGGGAGAATTACTGCCCGGAGAGCCACTTCCCACCGTCAGACAGTTAGCAGAAGATATAGGGGTCAATAATATGACAGTAAATAAGGCGTATCAGATTTTAAAATCTGAGGGATATATTGTCATAGACAGGCGGCATGGTGCGAAAGTAGCAGAAGTGCAAAAGAGTAATGCTGAATTTAGGAAAGCTTTAGAGGAAAAAATGGAACTTGCTGCAGCGGAAGCAAAGGCACATGGTGTTGATTTTGATGAATATATGAAATTATGTGAGTTAGCATATAAAAGATAACGAATGGAAGATGGACAGGAGGGAGTTCCTATGATTGCGGTTATTATTCTGATGGTATTTACAAACATTTTTACGGTTGGCTGTGTGCACGTTGCGTACCGACTTGCAGGAAAATATAGAGAGCATATCATTTTAGGTGTTACTTTAAAGGAAGAACAGTTTAGGGAATCAGATGTGCAGAAAGTGGTTGCAGACTACAACTCTGTCTTTTTAAAAACAATGATAGGAGGGTATATTACAGCAATTCTGGTTATGCTCCCGATAAAATGGTATATGTCAATCTGGCTTATTGTATATATGCTCTGGTTGTTTGGAGTTATTGGGGTTTCACAGTGGCTTTATACAAAGTATCATAAAAAACTATATGCATTGAAAAAAGCAAGGGGATTTATTTGCGGAAAAGTAATAAATGAAATTACAATTGATACAAAATTAAGTATTGCAAAGGGAAAAATGGCAATTTCGCCAGGGTATTTTCTTTTGTCCATTGCAATTGTTTTACTGCCATTGCTTAGTGAAAAATTCCGAACGATACTATGGGAAGAGAAGGAAATCACTTTTATTATGTATGGAACAATAATGCTTGTGAAAGTTGCTTATATTTTAATGTATTACTTGTTTGTCAGACAAAGAAGTGTGGTATATAGTCAGAATAGTGAAGTTAATATAGCCTGTAATCGTGTCAGCAAACGGGGATTTTCTATTATATTCCTTACAGCTTGTACTCTTGACAGCATCAGTTATTTAACTTTTTTGGGGGATTTGGCAAATTTTCGTTATATTAGTTTTGTATCTGTGATTCTATTTATAGTGCTACAACTGGGAATTGTATTTGGAATTGTCATTGGACTGTTTCGTATTAAGGAGAAAAGAGATGAGATAAAGAAGCAGGCTGATACTGTCTGTGTGGTAGATGAAGATGAATATTGGGAAAAAGGATACTATTACAATCCCAAGGATAATCGTTTGTTTATACAAGACAGAGATAATGGCATGCATATGAGTATGAATATGGCGAAAAAATCAGCCTGGGTAATTACGGGAATAACTATATTGGGTACGCTTGCAGTCGTGGTATGGACTTCTGTTATAATGCTTAGATTAGACTTTGTAGAAACGAAATATATGGTGGAGGATAAGTTACAAATTCTGGCACCGTCTTATCCTCTTACGGTAGAATTTGATGATATTACAGATATCAAATTAATAGAAGAATTACCTGATGTAAGAATGTCAAAGGACAATGGAGCTGCTACGGATCAGTATTCAATAGGAAAGTTCCATATTAGAAATCAGGGAAGCTGCTGGCTTTATGTATATCATGGCTATTCCCCTATCGTAGAAGTAAAAACCAAAGAACAAACAATTTATTTTAACAGTAAAACAAAAGGCGTGGCAGAGGAATGCTATCGAAAACTGCAAGAAAAAATACAAGAATAGAAAGAGTGATACAGCGTATGAAAATAAAAATATGTGGATTGACAGATAAAAAAGAAGCAGAGTACTTAAATCGCAATCATGTGGATTTTGCAGGTATGGTGTTGTTTTTTCCTAAGAGTAAGCGGAATATTACCATAGAGCAGGCAAAAGATATTATGCAGGCATTGGATTCTGGTATTAGAAAGGTGGCAGTGGTTGTGGAGCCTGATTTGGAGCAGGTTCGGGAGATTGAATCAGCAGGTTTTGACTATATCCAGATTCATGGAGATTTGAAGGAAGATATTTTAAAACAGACTAAGATACCCGTATGGAAGGCATTTAACATTCAGGATATGGAGGCGTATGAAACATATCATAAATGCTCACAAATTGCAGGGTATGTATTTGATGCTCAAGAACCGGGAAGTGGTAAAACATTTGATTGGAGTCTGGTGAAAAAGCTTCCAAGAGATGAAAAACTGTTTCTTCTTGCGGGAGGTCTTACTCCCGATAATGTGCAGGAAGCAATTTCCTATGTACATCCGGATGGTGTCGATGTGTCTTCGGGAGTAGAATATTCTGACAAACCGGGAAAAGACGGAGAAAAGGTCGATTTGTTCGTAAAATATGCAAGAAGGTAAAAGTGTAAACGTAAAAATGGCACCAAGCTTATTGGTATAGGGAGTTTATGAAAACTATTGCATTCTACAACATCAACGTATCAGATATTGATGTTCTTCCCTTTTCTCCGAAATCATTCTCTGTCTTTTCAAAATCAAAAACTCCTTCGCTACTGCCGTGCGTGAAATTATCGCTATCCCATCCCCACAAAGCACGTTTATCATAGAATTTAATTGGGCTATTGGGCTGATATAACATAGCTCTATTGTAGATTTCTTTTTCTTTGTATATAGTTCCAACAATAAAAGAAATATTATTTTCATCAGCAATTGTCTGCAGTTTATCACACATAGCATGAACAAGTTTAAAATCGACACAAGACGAGTTCTTTATGTTCCGCGGAGGATAACCTGTTAATGCACATTCAGGGAATATAAGCAACTGAACACCTTCGCTTTTTGCAAGGTATATTGCATTTTTGATTTTTTTATAATTCTCAATAATATTTCCGGATACTTCAAATTGATATGCCGCAATTCTCATGCAACAGTCATCTCCCTTCTGCTAATAAGCAAGAAATTTGTATTTTCCAACTCCACAACTTCCTAAGGGCAAATACAAGGGCACAAGATGTCAAGCGGACATCTGCTCTGTGCTGCTCGGAGCGGTAGCGGAGATAAAGAAAACCATATAACACAGTATAACACAAAATAAAATTGACATGGTGAATTATATCCGGTTTGGAATGCACGTTGAACGAACTTGCCATCGATGAACCACTGGAATAAGTAAGGCTGTATCTTGATGGCACAATGCAGACGTGGGTAAATGCAGAAGATTTCTTAGAAATTTAATGTTAATTAAATAAGGGACAGAATAACGATTCTAGAATGATTCTGTCCCTTATTTATGGGCTTTCGCCTGGTTTTATTCAGACAGATTTTCTGTACAGAAAAGTTTTATACAATTCTCAACCATTGTTTGATCATATTCTGTTGAAATACCTGATCCAAGCCAATAAGCATACTTTCCTGCATCGTACTGTCCCAATGCATCTAAATCACTACCGTAACGTAATTCAATATGATAGGTCGTATTGTTCGTATCAGGTGCAATACAGAAATAAGTAAACTCACCAGAATCAGCATCATCGCTCTCAAATTCATATAATCCACGTACTTCTTCCATTCCGATATAGTGGTAAGTATGTGAAAAGAGCTCTTTTCCTTCCGCATCATATCCTTTGATTGTGGAATCCAAACCGTCAAACTCCAATGTATTTACACTTTCTGTAAAAGAGCAGTCGTAAACACCGTTACCATCTTTATAAGTCTCTACTGCTTTTTCACCATAAATTGTCCCGGAAACCATAGATGCTAACTTTTTATAAGCAGCCTCAGCATTTTCCTCACCGACCAGTTCTGTACAGTCATCAATCCAGAGCTGCTGGTATTTTTCATCAAGAATTACCGGCCAAAGTTCCTGATAAGAACCTGTTAAGTCAACCATAAGCTGCTTTGCATCAGCCTGATTTTTGTCTGTTTCCTGATTGTTCTTGTCTGTAGTGGCAGTGCTTTCTGTAACATTCGTGGTTGATGCATTTTGACTGTTTGGTGATGTGGAATTACCACAGCCAGTCAACATGGAAAACGACATTGCAAATGTTAAAAATAGTGTTAAAAATTTGTTCTGCTTCATTATCTTGCCTCC
>JBNMLC010000019.1:0-51193 GCA_050874665.1 Lachnospiraceae bacterium
AAGTAACTATAGAAACAACAATTACGATGGAAACAGAGCCGATTATAGTATAGGGGGAAGAAAATGTTATATAATGAGATACCAGATATAATTAATTTTGTAGAAAGTTATTCGGAGAAAATAGGAAGACAATTACAAGGAGATGAAATAGCAGAATTTATAAAACAATTACAACAAGAGATAGCGGACACAAAGAGAGATGGAGCGAGGTGTATTAGCAATTTCCCAGCAGGAACATTGTTAGTAACTTAAAATGATACTTTCAAAATCACTAACGGCATATCCAAAGCACAATTATAAGAAATGTATCATACCGGCGCAAACGGAGTACAGGCAGTTTATGATATACTAACAGCGACCGCGAAAGGGGCAGTAGGTAATACAAGTACAATCATTGATATTTTAATCGTAAGTTTATCTGCAAATTGAAATGTTCAATTTAGAGATAAACTTATGAGCTACTAAAACTGTAAATCAAAACAAACAGAATAAAGAAAAAATATAAAACAAGGAGGAAGAAAAGTTATGGCATTTGTAAGTGAAAGAATTAGAGAAGAAGATAAGGAGTATTTTAACTCCATAGGGTTTACGCAGTTAGCAATCAATGAAAAGGTAGTACCATATTGGTGGGTGATAGACAGGGAAAGGGAAATTATTATGACATGCAGAGGGCGTGTGTTTGCAGAGCCGATTCGAGGATTTCAAATATATTATATGAAGAATTTTGTTAATATAGAGCTTGTGGAGGGGGGAGAAGGAGATTATTTCAAAAAAGATGTAAAAAAACATTACAGAATAGAAAGAGTGGAAATTCCGCATGAATTGATAGAGAAAGGGGTAAGCGTAAAAGAGATAAAGGATTTAATATATGAAATGTTTATGACGGCAAGAAGTTTTGGACATGACCCGGAGAAAGTTATGAAAACAACAATTACTATGGAAATAGAACCGATTATAGTATAGAGGAGCGAAAAAGATGTCATATAATGAGATACCAGATATAATTAATTTTGTAGAAAGTTATTCGGAGAAAATAGGAAGACAACTACAAGGAGATGAAATAGCAGAGTTTGTAAAACAATTACAACAAGAGATAGCCAAAATGAACTTCTCATTGCCAGAGGGAACAACCGTAATTGCATACACGGGAGCATACAATGGTGTACCACTACATAAAACTGCTAAAGCGGTAGCAGACACAAAGGGAGATGGAGAGAGGTGTATTAGCAATTTCCCAGCAGGAACATTGTTAGTGACTTAAAATGATACCTTCAAAACCATAAACGGCATACCAAAAACACAGTTGCAAAAAATGTATCATACCGGAGCAAACGGAAGACAGGCAGTTTATGATATACTAACAGCGACCGTTAAAGAGGCAGTAGGAGATACAAGTACAATCATTGATATTTTGATCGTAAGTTTATCTATAAATTGAAATGTTCAAGTTAGAGATAAGTTTACGAGTTACTAAAACTGTAAACTAAAATAAATGACATAAAGAGGAAAGTATAAAACAAGGAGGAAGAAAGTTATGGCATTTGTAAGTGAAAGAATAACAAGAGAGGAAGATATACAATATTTTAATTCGTTACATTTATTGGACATAACTAAACGCCCATTAAGACCATATTGGTGGGCGATTGATAGAGAGCAAGAATATATATTGTTTCCAATGGGTGGTGGCGCATTTGAAATCCCAGAAGGCATAGGGTTATATATGGATAATGCTGTAATTGAAATGTGGGTAAAAGATAAAGAAGAGGGAAACCGTCATAAAAGTGGATTAAAAGTACAATGGTTTATTTATAGAATAAAAGTTCCTCAGATTTTAATAGACAAGGGACATAAAACCGAGGAAATTATTAATGAAATAAGACAAGCTTTTTATGGTTTTGGAACATCTGGAGTGAAAAGGGAAAATATTGCAGAGGTAATAGTTGAGATAACCGCAGATATAGAAATAATTTAGAAGTGGATAATATATGACATTAAATATTAGTGATATTGTGAAGTTTGTATAGAAGAAAGAAACTGAATTTGAAGGTAAAGAATTAAGTGATAAGCAAATATTGCAGTTTATAAGTTGAATTACAAACTAAGATAGAGCAAATGGATTTTTTTTTACCAGAAGGAACTACGATAGTTGCGTATTCAGGAGATGCAAATACGGATTATGCATGGGAAGCGGCAAGAGAGGTATCAACAATTGTAGGTGATAAAGCTATTTACATCAGAGATACAGTTCCGGGAGAATTACTCAATGATATTAGATATAGATACATTGAAAAAATATTTGGAGATACAGGTTATGAAATGGTCTGCAAGGGCTATACCTCTAACGGAAATCGTATTCCAAAAGAAGGTTGTGGCTTTGGAGATAATATTCAATCTTTAGCTGATTTCATTTTAGGATAGTTTATGCAAAGAGCTCCAGGTATATCAAGTAATATTGTTATGTTAGTTCCTAAGGGAGCAATTTAAGGGGAGTAAATTTATCTATGAAATAAAAGTTTATTTTATAGATAAGTTTATGACCAAAATTAATAAAGTTGTAAACTAAAATAAGTGGTATAAAGAGGAAAGTATAAGAAAACAAGGAGAAACTGTAATATGGCATTTGTAAGTGAAAGAATTAAGGAAGAAGATAAGGAGTATTTTAATTCTATTGGTTTTACAAAGTTAGCAATCAATGAAAAGGTAAGACCATATTGGTGGGTGATAGACAGGGCAAGGGAAATTATAATGACAGGTAGAGGTGGTGTTTTTGCAGAACCGATTCGTGGATTTCAAATATATTATATGAAAAATTTTGTTAATATAGAACTTGTGGAGTGGGGAGAAGGAGATTATTTTAAAAAAAATGTAAAAAAATATTACAGAATAGAGAGAGTAGAAATTCCGCATGAATTGATAGAGAAGGGGGTAAGCGTGAAAGAGATAAAGGATTTAATATATGAAATGTTTATGACGGCAAGAAGTTTTGGACATGCCCCGGAGAAAGTTATGGAAACAACAATTATCATGGAAATAGAACCGATTATAGTATAGGTATATTAGCAATTTACCAGCAGGAACGTTGTTAGTAACTTAAAATGATACTATTAAAACCATCAACGGCATACCCAAGCACAGTTGCAGGAAATCTATTATACCGGAGCAAATGGAAGACAGGCAGTTTATGATATACTAACAGCGATCGCCAAAGCAGCAGTGAAAAAAACAAGTACAATCATGGATATTCTAATCATAAATTTATCTACAAATTGAAATGTTCAATTTAGAGATAAGTTTACGAGTTATTAAAACTGTAAACGAAAAGAAATAGCATAAAGAAAAAAGTAAAAAACAAGGAGGAAGAAGATTATGGCATTTGTAAGTGAAGAAATAATAAGAGAGGAAGATATACATATTTTAATTCGTTACATTTATTAGATATAACCAAATGTCCATTAAGACCATATTGGTGGGCAATCGATAGAGAAAGAAATTATATTATATATCCGATGGTAGGCGGTTCTTTTGAAATTCCACAAGGTATGGGATTATATTTAGATGGAGATATAATTGAAATGTGGGTAAAAGATAAAAGAGAAGGGGAATATTATAATAGAAATTATAAAATCTTTTGGAAAATTTATAGAATAAAGGTTTCAGGTCATTTACTGGAAAAAGGATATGATAAAGAAAGCATTTTTGAAATAATAAAAGAAGCATTTTATGGATGGGGGGCATCAGGAGTTGAACGCTCAAACATTGTGGAAGTAACGGTTGATATTCAGGCAGAAATTGAAAGAGTGTAAGGGGAGAAGATGGTAATGGCGTTAAGTATTAACGATATTGTTGAACGTATAAAATATAAGGAAGTAGAATTTTTAGGAAAAAAATTAGAAAAAGATTAAATAGCACAATTTGTGAAAGAGTTACAAGGGTGGATAATGCAAAACAAGGAGAAACTGTAATATGGCATTTGTAAGTGAAAGAATTAAGGAAGAAGATAAGGAGTATTTTAATTCTATTGGTTTTACTCAACTGGCGACAGACAAACCAGTACGTCCTTTTTGGTGGGTGATAGACAGGGAAAAAGAAATTATTATGACATGCAGAGGTAGTGTATTTGCAGAGCCAATAGAGGGATACCAAATATACGTAAACAAACAATTTGTGGATATGGAACTGGTAGAACAGATAAGTGGTGAGCATTCAAAAAGAAATTTAAGTAGTCATTATAAAATAAATAAAGTGGTTATACCCAAAAAACTTATAGAGAATGGGATTTCCGTAGAACAAATCAAAGATTTGATAAATGAAATGTTTATGGTAGCGGGACATTTTGGAGCAGAGAGAGAGGTTACAATAGAAACAATTGTTACAATAGAAACAGAGCCAATTGTGGTATAGGGGAGAACACAAAATATAATACAATAAATGATATAGTGAATTTTATTAAGGAATATTATGAAAGTAGTGGAAAAAGAGAATTAATCAAGGAAGCAGAAATAGCAGAATTTATAAAACAATTACAATAAGAAATATTAGCAATTTGCCAGATGGAGAATTACAAGATTGTATACCAAAACAAACAACATAAATAATAAAAAATAAAAAACAAGGAGGAAATGTATTATGGCATTTGTAAGTGAAGGAATTAAGGAAGAAGATAAGGAGTATTTTAATTCTATTGGTTTTACTCAACTGGCGATAAATAAACCAGTACGTCCGTTTTGGTGGGTGATAGACAGGGAAAGGGAAATTATTATGACATGTCGAGGAGGCGTATTTGCAGAGCCAATAGAGGGATATCAAATATATATAAACAAAGAATTTGTTAATATAGAACTTGTGGAAAGAGGTAGTGGTGACTATTTTAAGAAAAATGTAACAGCATATTATATAATACAAAAAGTAGAAATTCCAAAGCAGTTGATTGATAAGGGGGTTACTGTAGAACAAATCAAAGAATTAATAAATGAAATGTTTATGGTAGCGGGACATTTTGGATATGAACCAGAAGTAACTATAGAAACAACAATTACGATGGAAACAGAGCCGATTATAGTATAGGGAGAGAAAAAGATGTCATATAATGATATACCAGATATAATTAATTTTGTAGAAAGTTATTCGGAGAAAATAGGAAGACAACTACAAGGAGATGAAATAGCAGAATTTATAAAACAATTACAACGAGGGATAGCAAAAATAATGGGAGAAACGAAAGGAGCTAGTTTATAATATACTAACAGCGACCGCGAAAGAGGCAGTGGGAAATACAACCACAATCATTGATATTCTAATCGAAAATTTATCTGCAAATTGAGATGTTCAATTTAGAGATAAGTTTACGAGTTACTAAAATTATAAACGAAAAGAAATAGCATAAAGAGAACAAAGTAAAAAACAAGGAGGAAATGTAATATGGCATTTGTAAGTGAAAGAATTAGGGAAGAGGATAAGGAATATTTTAAATCCATAGGATTTACTACACTAGTGGGTGGCGAACCAGTGCGACCATTTTGGTGGGTGATAGATCGAGAGAAAGAAATTATTATGACATGTCGTGGTGGAGTTTTTGCAGAGCCGACAGAGGGATATCAAATATATATTAACAAAAAAATAGTTGATATAGAACTTGTGGAAAAATTACAGGGTTCGTATTCTAAAAAGAATTTGATTAGTCATTATAAGATAAATAGCGTGAAAATACCAAGAGGACTGATCGAAGATGGAGTTACGATAGAAAAAGTAAAAGAACTGATAAGTGAGATGTTTACAGCAGCGGGAACTTTTGGATATGAACCAGAGGTTACAATAGAAACAATTATTACAATAGAAAAAGAACCGGTTGTGGTTTAGGAGAGGGACATGAAGTATAATACAATAGATGATATAGTGAATTTTATAGATGAATATTATGTAAAGAGTGGAAGATAAGAATTAATCAAAGAAGCAGAAATAGCGGAATTTATAAAACAATTCCGTAGGAGAAGTATTCAATGATCAGGCTTTCCGAAAGACAATGAAAAAACTTGTAGGAAAAGAAAATCTTCCTAGGAATACAGGCAGCTTATAATATACTAACAGCGACCGCGAAAGAGGCAGTAGGAGATACAAGTACAATCATTGATATTCTAATCGTAAATTTATCTGCAAATTGAAATGTTCAATTTAGAGATAAGTTTACGAGTTACTAAAACTGCAAACGAAAATAAATGGAATAAAGAGGAAAGTATAAGAAAACAAGGAGGAAAGATGAGCAACTATCAGTTTTTTGCTAGTGACGAAGGTTTAGAGGAATATAAAAATAGTAAAATAGATGCTATAAAGTTTATGTGGAATTTTATTATAAAACAAGCTTCTTATAATGAGGAATTAAATTGCATGCGGATATGTGTAGAAGATGATTTAAAGCTTGCTCGTATGTATACAGAATTGAAGAATTGCTGTTATATTGAATGGCATTATAGCGAAAAAGCTGCTTCCATTATAATAGAATATATAAAAGAACATTTGAAGTATTCAAAGAAAATAGAATTATGGAATGTTTGGGAGGGCGAAAAAGAACAAACATCTATAGTTGAGCGTTCAGTAAATGATATTACAACACAAGACATAAAGAATATATGGGGAAAAGATTATTTTGAACATGCAGAATGCCTTGTGGTAAAAAGGAATATATGAATCAGATAAATCCGCCCCCAAAATGAATTTGAAAAACATAATTTGCATTTACCCTATTAAATGGCTATGATATACCAATGCAGGGGGCTTATGTAAATGGCTATTCTTGTGTAAACAAATTCTGAAAATCGCCACTATTTTTAACATCAATCATTATGTTTTGTGAAAATCAGTTGGTAGACACTTTCCAAAGTCTTTGTTATAATTTGTAAAAAAATATGGCAAAGGTGGGAAAAGTATGAGAAAAAACTATGTCGACAATAGTCGTACCGTGACCATTGTATTGGTGGTTATCTATCATGTAATTTATATGTTCAACTCTATAACGCAGGAGGGCGTCATTGGCCCGCTTACGAAACATCATGAACTAGATGTAATACAGTATTTGCTGTATCCGTGGTTTATGGTAATTCTGTTTCTTATCAGCGGAATGTGTTCGAGATATTATCTGGAAAAACATACGGTGAAGGAATATGTAAAAGCACGTACCAGAAAATTACTGGTGCCCTCGACAATAGGCTTGTTTGTTTTCGGGTGGATACAGGGATACTTTAATATGGCAATCAGCCATGCCTTTGACAATATACCGCAACAGATTCCAATGCCTGTTTTATATTTGATTATGTGTGTGACAGGAACGGGAGTACTTTGGACTATTCAGGTTATGTGGATATTGTCAATGCTGTTGCTTTTGATGCGTAAAATAGAGCAAGGGCGACTTTTGAAAATCGGTGAAAGAGCAGGAATTGTAGTATTGATTTTATCAGGTATTTTAGTGTGGGGATTTGCACAGATATTAAATATGCCGGTAATCTGTGTATATCGTTTTGGCATTTACGGTATTTCATTTGTTCTTGGATATTATGTTTTCTCTCATGAAAAGGTGACGGATGTATTAAAAAAATATTGTGTGCCATTGATGATATCGGCTTTCGTTTTAGGCATTGTATACGTTTATAAGAACTACGGAACAAATTATGCAGTTGTACCGTATGTGAATAGTCCGCTGGCTATATTTTATGGATGGATTATGTGTCTGGCAGTATTGGGGTGTATGAAACGCTGGGGAAATAGAAGTAATGTAGTGCTGGATTTTCTGCGTAGAAAAAGCTTTGGCCTGTATGTATTTCATTATTTGACTTTATCCTCCTGTGCATATTATCTTACTTCATATACAAGGTTTCCGGCAGGTGTTGTTTACTTACTCACTGCAATTGCGGCTTTTGCCGGTGCATTGATATTACAGGAAATTATTTCACGGATACCGATACTTCGTTGGTGCGTGCTTGGAATTAAGGAGGGAAAAAATTATGTTTCATGAAAATCTCATTTCACTTCGTAAAATAAATCAGATGTCACAGGAGGAGCTGGCTGCAAAAATTGGAATTAGTCGGCAGACCTTATCAAAATATGAGACAGGAGAAGCATTGCCCGATATAGAAAAATGTAAAGTGTTGGCAGATATTTTTGGGGTATCTATGGATGATTTGGTGAATTATAATAAAGAAGCAGACGGTCTTGGAGTGCCACCGAAAGGAAAGCACTTCTTTGGCATGGTGAAGGTGGGAGACAAAGGACAGATTGTAATTCCTGCAAAGGCAAGGAAATTATTTGATATAGAACCGGGGGATAATCTGATTATTCTTGGTGATGAGGCACAGGGACTTGCAATTCTTGTAGAGAAGGATTTCAAAGAAATGGTGAAAAAAGCAAGATAGAAATTCCAAAAAGTGGAAGCTGCAGTTTTGTGATGAAGCTGGCGTGAAGTAAAAGCTAGTCAGAGACTATGAGATATGATATACTGTATTAAGCAATTAGAGATGTATGGTATCTAATGTAAATTTGAAATCATAAAAAGAGAGGAATAGATATGAGTAGTAAATGGTGGCAAAAGGCTGTAATTTATCAGATTTATCCAAAAAGTTTTCAGGATAGTAATGGAGATGGGATAGGTGATCTTAGGGGAATCATCAGCCGATTGGATTATTTGGAGGAATTAGGGATTAATGCAGTCTGGCTTTCGCCGGTATGCCGTTCTCCGCAAAAGGATAATGGATATGATATTTCGGATTATCAGGACATAGAACCTATATTTGGAACATTAGATGATATGGAAGAGCTTATGAGGGAAGCAAAGAAGCGAAATATCAGAATTATTATGGATTTGGTATTGAATCATTCCTCTGACCAACACAGGTGGTTCTTGGAAGCTAAGAAAAGCAAGGATAATCCATATCATGACTATTATGTGTGGAAAGATGGTGTAGAAGGTGTGCCGCCAAATGATATGCGAGGTGTGTTTGGGGGCTCGTGCTGGGAATGGGTGCCTGAATTACAGCAGTACTATTTTCATCAGTTTGTGCCGGAACAGCCGGATTTGAATTGGGAAAATCCGAAGCTGCGACAAGAACTTTATGACATGATTAACTGGTGGATTGATAAGGGAGCCGGCGGATTCCGTTTAGATGTAATTGATCAGATTGCAAAAGAGCCGGATAAGGGAATTACAGCCAATGGACCTAAGCTTCATGAATATTTTAGAGAATTGAGTAAGAATACATTTCAGAGAGGCGATTATGTTACAGTAGGAGAAGCATGGAGTGCTACTATTGAACGGGCACCATTATACAGCAACCCGGATGGCAGTGAATTTTCTATGGTATTTCAGTTTGAACATATTGGTCTGGATCAGCAGGAAGGCAAGGAAAAATGGGATTTAGCTCCATTACCGTTTGTAAAATTAAAAGAAGTATTAGGAAAGTGGCAGACAGAGTTATACGGAAAAGGCTGGAATAGTCTATTCTGGGATAATCATGATTTGCCAAGAATTGTATCCCGTTGGGGAAATGACAAAGAATATCGTATAGAATCGGCAAAGATGCTTGCTACAGTCCTTCATGGTATGCAGGGAACTCCATATATTTATCAGGGAGAAGAACTTGGTATGACAAATGTGCAGTACGATATTGATGAATATAATGACGTAGAAATTAAGAATATGTATAAGGAACGTTTAACAGCCGGATACTCAAAGGAAGAGATTATGAAATCTATCTATGCAAAGGGAAGAGATAATGCAAGAACACCTATGCAGTGGGATGACAGCAAAAATGCCGGATTTACAAAGGGAACTCCGTGGCTTAAAGTCAATCCAAATTATACAGATATTAATGTGAAGGCTCAGAGAAATGATCCGGACTCCGTATTTTCATATTACAAAGCACTGGTGAAGCTTCGCAAAGAACATGAGGTGTTTGTAGATGGAACATTTAAGATGTATTTACCGGAAGATGAAAATATCTTTGCTTATGAGCGTAAGAACGGGAATGAGAGAATGGTAGTAATCTGTAATTTCTATGGAACAGAAATTATGTGTCCGTTGATGGATGAGGTAAAGGGAATGGATTTGATTTTAACCAATTATAAGGACACAGAGGAGGCAGGAAAACTCAGACCTTATGAGGCACGATTATATATAAAGTAAGAATTAATAACCAGATTTTTCAATTCCCATTCGGTATCTGGCAAGCTATCAAATGAATTTACCTTTCAGAGTGCGTTAAGAATTAAAAGGTAAGTTTGCTTGACAAAAGACCAATATGGTACTAGAATGAAAGCGATTACTTGCATGAGGATAAGGAGGGGCATTGAGAATGGATGAAACCAGTCAGAAAATTATTGATGCAACAATGTCTCTGATTAGGGATAAAGGATATGTAGCAACGACGACAAAAGACATTGCGAAAAGTGCGGGTGTGAATGAATGTACATTATTTCGCAAGTTCAAAACCAAAAAGGATATCGTTATCAGTGGTGTTGAACAGGCAAAATGGAGAGGAAATCTGACACCTGAAATATTCAAAGATGTAAAATGGGAGCTTAAGTCTGACCTCGAAATGTTTATGACAAAATATATGGAGAAGATGACACCAGATTTTGTTAAACTGTCTATTGGACTTAGAGCACCTCAGATATATGAAGAAACTGCACCACTTGTGATGAAAGTACCCCAAACGTTTTTATCTTCTTTAATAAAATATTTTGAGGAAATGGAGCAAAGAGGGAAATTGCCACATTTGGATTTTGAATGTTTGGCATTAACTATATTTTCAAGCACTTTTGGATACACATTTTTGAATGCGTCATTTGATAAAAAATTGTTTGAAGTAAGTCAGGAAGAATACATTAAACAGTCGGTTGCGACTTTTATTCAGGGAATACCTAGTCTGAAATAAGATACGGTACTGTCGTACGATGGTACCGTAAAAAAATATGTCAAATGCAAGCAAGCACACGCATTCATAAAGGAGGATTATAATATGCAGATTACAGGAGCAGAATTATTTGTAAAAGCATTATTGGCTGAAAAAGTAGATACGCTTTTTGCTTATCCGGGAGGACAAGCAATTGATTTATTTAATGCATTATATGGTGTGGAAGGAATAGAGGTTATTCTTCCTCGTCATGAACAAGGCTTGGTTCATGCGGCAGATGGATATGCCCGTTCTACGAGAAAGGTTGGCGTGTGTCTTGTAACAAGTGGGCCAGGAGCCACTAATTTGGTTACAGGAATAGCAACTGCGAATTATGATAGTGTTCCGTTGGTGTGTTTTACCGGTCAGGTTCCAACACAGTTGATTGGAAAGAATGCATTTCAAGAAGTTAATATTGTTGAAATTACAAGGAGTATTTGTAAGTATGCTGTTACGGTTCGCAACCGCAGCGAATTAGCGTCAACAATCAAAAAAGCCTTTTATATTGCACAAACGGGAAAACCAGGGGTTGTAGTGGTGGATTTACCAAAAGATATTCAGCAAGCATTAGGAAGTGATACCTATCCTGAAAGTATTGAAGTTCATGGATATAAACCTGATACAACAGTTCATACTGGACAAATAAAAAAATTATTAGATTGTTTGAAAAAAGCAAAGCGTCCAATTTTTCTCTTAGGTGGAGGAGTAAATATTGCTCATGCAAATAAAGAAATGACAAAATTAGTTGAGAAGACAGGCGTTCCGGTTGTTACAACTATTATGGGGAAGGGGGCAGTTCCAACAAATCATCCTTTGTATATTGGAAATCTTGGCATACATGGAAGTTATGCTGCAAATACAGCAATTAGCGAATGTGATTTATTATTTTCAATTGGTGTTCGTTTTAATGACCGTATTACAGGGAAAATTAGCGAATTTGCTAAGAATGCTGTTATCATACATATTGATATTGACCCAGCCGTTATTTCGAGAAATATAGAGGTTGCTATTCCAATTGTAGCAGATGCAAAAAATGTAATTAATACATTGCTTGAAAAAGAATATGACCTGGATTTTGAAGAGTGGATAATTAGAATAGATGAATGGAAGAAGCAAAGACCTCTTGAGCTTAGGCAACAGAGTGAGTCTGGCGTAACGCCACTTGCCATTATTAAGAAAATTAATGAAATTTTTGATGATGCAGTTATTACGACTGATGTTGGTCAGAACCAGCTATGGACAACACAATTTCTTGAGTTAACAAATAAAAAGCAAATGTTGACCTCTGGAGGTCTTGGTACAATGGGATATGGGTTCCCTGCAGCACTAGGAGCTAAATTAGGAAATCCCGAAAAAGATGTAATTACAATTTGTGGTGATGGTGGCATTCAGATGAACATTCAAGAAATGGCTACAGCGATTGTATATGAATTGCCGGTTATTATCTGTATTTTTAATAATGGATATTTAGGCAATGTACGACAGTGGCAGGAAATGTTTTTTGACAAGAGATATTCTAGTACTTGTTTAAGGTATAGAAAGAGTTGTTCTGAAACTTGCAATACTCCGTCAGCTTGTTGCCCGGAATATACTCCGGATTTTATATACCTTGCCGAGAGCTATGGAGCAAAGGCGATCCGGGTTGGGAAGTATGAAGATATTGAGGCTGCATTATGGATGGCTAAGAATACGAAAAAGGTTCCTACGGTGATAGAATTTATTATTGAAAGGGAAGAAAATGTATTTCCTATTGTACCGCCAGGAGAACCGCTTAGTCACATGATTATATGAGGAGATGAAGCGTGAGAAAGGAAATGTAATTCGGAAAACAAATAGGTATTGACATTCTTAAAAATGAGAATATAATATAAATAGAGAATATTATAAGGAATGGTGATATAACGATGGAAATGGCAGAAGTTATGATGAATCCTGTGAGACAAAGAATCTTGCAATATTTGCTGGTGCATGACAAAGGGACTGTAAAGGAAATCAGAAAAGCACTGCCAGATATTCCAAGTGCAAGTTTGTATCGGCATATAAAAATATTGACCAATCATTCTGTTCTTATAGTTGTGCAGGAAAATAGGGTTAGGGGTACCATTGAGAGTGTCTATCAGCTTAATAAAAGTGCTTTAGAGATTGATGACGAGGATGGTCGGGCTGTTCAAATTGCACTAATGGGAATTAGTACTGCGTTTGCAAAATATTTTTCCAGCGGTCATGCAGACCCGCGCAAGGATATGTTTTTGCTAACCAATTGTACATTAACACTGACAGATGATGAATTTAGGAATTTCCTGGCGGATCTCAATGAAGTCGCAACAAAATATATGTTGAAAACCGTAACGGAGGAAAGTAAGACAAGACAAATATCTTTGATATCATCACCAACTGACTTATAGCTGAATGGGAGGAAGGTTGAATGGAAACATCTGAAAAGACAATTACTGATTGGATACGTTGCCCCAAGTGTGGCAGTAAGACACGGACGCAGGTTCGGGAGCATACGGTATTAGAGAATTTCCCTCTATTTTGTCCGAAGTGCCAGTACAAATGTGTCATTACATTTCGAAATGGCAAAATGGAAGAAATGATAACGCCAGATGCAATGGAGAGCAGGGCGGTGATGGAACATTAAAGTCGTAATTTACAACAAAATAGCAAAAACATACGCCAGACGCTAAGACGCAGAGCCGATGATCCAGAATTTTTGGAGAAGGGTTTTGCGTTTTTTAGTTGAGTGGGTTAATCATTGGAGAAATGAGAAAATGAAACATTGAAAACCATAAAATTCAAGAGCATACCATTTGGAATCTTTTTGGGAAAAACAGATACCATGAAACAGATATTGGTGGAGATATTGGAAAATTTTTCTGTGTGGGGCTTTCCAAAGGTATAGTGCATCAATTATCATGGCACATGCTTTCACGCCAGAACTGGAGGTTTATCCGGAAGATGGCAGTGATGAATTTTGGATTCCTGTTGTAAGGAGGGTGAAATATGATTTTAGAAACAGAAAGACTGATTTTGAGAAGATACAAAGCTTCTGATTTACAGGACTTATATGAGTATCTTTCTGACGCAGAGGTTGTGAAATTTGAGCCGTATAAGCCTATGGGAATGAGCGAGGTTCAGGAAAATCTCGCCTGGAGGATTGCCACCGATGAAATGATTGCGATTGAAAACAAAATAGAACATAAAATGATCGGCAATATCTACTTGGGTAAGCGTGACTTTGATACGCTGGAGCTTGGTTTTGTGTTGAACCGAAAATATTGGAGTAAAGGGTATGCAATGGAGGGCTGCAAGGCTTTGATAAAGTATGCATTTGAAAACGGCGTCCACCGCATTTATGCAGAGTGTGACCCGAAAAATACAGCATCATGGAACTTGCTGGAGCGCTTGGGTTTACGCCGTGAGGCATATTTACGACAGAATGTTTATTTTTGGAAAGATGAAAACGGTATGCCGATTTGGAAAGATACTTATGTGTATGCAGTATTGTGTGATGATGAGATGGGAACGGAGGAAGATATATGAAAATATCAATAAATACATTAACAGCGGAGTTGTTTCTGGAACTGTACTGTTGTGTTGGTTGGGAAGCACCCTGTAAGGAACAAGTAGAACAGGCACTTTATAATACACTTGCAACTTTTGTTGCCTATGAAAAGGACAGGGCAGTTGGTATGGTACGACTTTTAGGTGATGGCGGCATGAGTTTCTATGTGAAAGACTTTGCTGTTCGGCCGGATTGTCAGGGACGGGGCATCGGTAAGGCACTGATGATGGCGGTGCAAAAATACATATTAAGTCAAATAAAAGAAGACTGGGCGGTCAGTTTGGAACTGATTAGTACGAAAGAGGCGGTAACATTCTACCAAAATTGTGGTTTTGAGGAACGTCCCTGTGCTTGGGACGGTCCTGGAATGTTTAAGATGATTAGGAGGGAAGCACATGGAAATACGATATGAACGACTGAATACAGAAAATTTTAATGCAAACTCGCTGGATGAGTTTATTCGTCATCAGGTGATTCGTGAGTCTTGGCGAAAGATTGGCGGACAGTGGAAATTGGTTCCCAACGAGTTTGAAGAAAACTGGTCACTGGAAGAATGCCGTAAAATTGCGACGAATGTGGGAAACCACATGGAGTCAGACCAGTCGGCATTTGGAGCCTTCGCAGGACGTCAAGTTGCAGGCTTCATTACGGTTTCCCATACAATCTTCGGAAAAACGGCACGGTATGCAGAGCTGGTTTGTTTTCAGGTGTCTGAGCCGTTTAGGGGGCAGGGAATCGGACGTCAACTTTTTACTTTGGCTGTGGAAGAAATGGAAAGAATCGGAGCGGAAAAGCTGTATATCTCAGCCCATTCCTCTAAGGAGAGTCAGGCGGCTTACCGGGCGTTAGGCTGTACGCTGGCAGTAGAAATCAACGAAAAGCTGGCAGAGGAGGAGCCATTTGATGTTCCCCTGGAATACCATTTTGCAAAACAATCATAGAGTATTTTTTATGAAAACAAAATACATACGATCCATGTGCTTGATAAAACATTCCATACTGCACTAGGATAAAGGGCAAAAATAAATACCGGAGGAAAGGAACTGGGATGAAATTTCGATGTTGCTAGGAGCATTGGGGGTGAACCTGCTTCAATGCGGTGTTAGGAAGGTATCTTTACAGTGGATTGAATGAAAAGGAGTTTGAAACAGTAGGATAGTGTCAAGTGACCTATGAAAAACTGAGTCAAAAGAAAAAGGCTCAGATGAACCTTGAAAATTGCAGATATGTTAGTCAGAGATAAACTGCCGCCACCCTTGACAGCACACAAAAGCACTGCTGTAGGTGATTTACCGACGGCGCAGAACTAAAGAACAGTCAGTAATTCTTCCGTCGGTTACAGCAGTGTAGCAGTTCTTTTGTGTGCCATCAAGGGCAAAGCCGAAAGTGAGACTTTCGGTGGCTGGTTTTATTACCTCTGGCTCGGAATCTAAGAACAGTTAGAGCTTTCGGCTTGCAGATTTAGAATTGTCTGCTGACCGAGAAAGATGAGTAACTGCCATTTGCCGGGCATGTTGTCAGCACCGGTAAGCATATCGACTTTGTTTAATACCTGATATTTGTTGTGTTTGTGCGGGCGTAGGAAGTTGTAATAAGCAACCCACAGAGCTAAGTCATAGTTGGCACCATCATAGTTATCAAATCCATTCGTTGGACGGTAAGAGGCTTTGTAGGTACGGTTTAAGCGTTCAATCATCTGTTTGTAGGGACGAAATTCTTTGGATACTTCGTCATTGTTGGTAAGACCAATTACCTGTGTAATGCTGAATGTAAAGGTGTCCTTGAAACTTTTGGCGAATTCCATTGCCGCTAATGGATAGGCGCTATAGCCGTCGGCAATGAATTTAAAGTTTTTAGGAAGCTCCTTAAAGTGGGAGAATGCCATTCTCATTGCGAGGATGCAGGGACCGACACTGCGGTTGTCAGACACCCGATAACCGATGATTGAGCGGCTGGCAGCGTCCATGATAAACCAGATGTATGCTTTGATACCACGGACTTTGATGTAGGTTTCATCGGCAGTAAATATGTTGCCGGGATTATAATCATAGTTATCGACAAAGGGTTTGATGCAGCTGGCTGCGGTTTTGCAGTAGTTTGCTATCTGCTGGTGGGAAATGCTGATGTTATAAAGGTCTTTCAGAGCCTGTGAGGTTTTTCTTAAAGATAAACCAAGATTGATGTGCAGGGTAAGACACAGAGACATCACATGGGCATTATGCTTTGAAAACTTTAGGGAAGAAGCATTCTTTGGAAGTGAGTTTAAGTCCATGGCAAAGAAATCTACGGTAAATTCACGGTAGATGTAATGGAGTTTATATTTGTTTTTACCATAGTTATCATCAAGGTGTTTCTGCTCCACTTTTTTCAGGTTGTGGAGATAGTAAGGACACTTTGGACTGACACATTTATGTATGCGGAAAAACTTACGGTCTTTCTTTGCAACGAGGGTATTGCCACAGTGAGGGCAGGTAAGACGAATAGGAGCAGTAATAACTTCACCGGAGCAGAAGGTCTGACCGCAGATTTTGCACTGGTACTGACCGTTCCCCCCATTATTGTCGTAAATGTAGTGATGGGGAGCTCCGCATAAAGGGCAGACGGTATCTTCCGGAATGGATTTACCATTACGGCGTTGCACCGGTTTAACAGACTTTCCGTACTTCCATTGATAGTATTCAAGGAGGAACTGCCAGTCCTGTTTGATAAAGGTTTTAATGACTGGAAGTTTATCAATCTTGAATTTCTGATACTTTGGAGAATGGGAATCATCGAAAGCCCATTGTTTTAAAGGGATATATCTGCAGATAAAATTTAAAAGCCAGCAGATTTGTTTATGTTGGTATTGAATGTAGTTAAGAAAATAAAGTATAATGTCCATGAGCATTGTCTCCTTTTGTATAAGGTTGTTTTGGCGAGTGACATTATACCAAAAAAGGGAGGTCAATGCTCTTTTTATTTGAAACTCCCGAAAAATAAAGGTTTTTAAAGAAAAAATAGGTAGTAGATTTGACACTACCAACAGTAGATTGGAGGATATAAGATGAAAGAAAAGACAGAAAAGACAGTTAGATTATTAGTGGCTGCGGGCATATTAATGTTGCTTTCAGGTGTGATTTTTGGATTTACGCAACAGTGGATTTACGCGGGCTTGGTGTGGGTCGGTGCTTTCGGGTGTATGGTGGGAGCATTGAACTTCAAAAACCGGAAGGATAAAGAATAGTGAGGTAATGTGCTTGACGGACTTCAATAGGGAGAAATAAAAAAGGATAGATATCTTGAATCGAAAGACAAGTTTAAATTTGGAGGAATAAGTATGGAAAATGGATTTATTACGCCAGAAGGTCACAAAGCATTTTTGGCTAAAAAGTTATTTGATGAAATGGGAAAGATTCATTGGGGAGCGATTGCTTATATCGAGAAAAACGGAGGTGGTCCCGAAAACAATCACACGCATAGCGATAATCATATTTTTATCGTTGTGGACGGTGAAGTAAGGATTGTTTCGGGGAACGAAGAAATGATTGTCGGAAAAAATCAGTCTGTATTTGTAGATGGAATGCTACCTCATTCTATCTGGAATAACAGTGACAAAACGGCTGTGGTTATCAAAATTTCTACGGAACGCTGAAACTTGATTTGCAAGAAGTTTATAACTAAGAAGTAGACGAGGATAAAAGAAATGAAGAATACAAGGATTCTCTTGTTGTTAAGAAAGGATAAGTTATGAGAAGTGAATGGAAAAAAGCAATTAAATTTACAGTGTGTATGATTCCGATTGCTGCCGTAGGCGGTTGGTTTACAGGAAGTTATACTTATGCGTCCTACTCAGGTGAGATGCAGCAGCTCATCATGGAACAGGTAGGGAGTGGCAATATATTTTGTTTGGTTGCAGCTTTACAGGGGGTCGTATATACCTTACTATGTGCAATGCTTGGCTATCGGATAGCGGAAAGCATTGGACTTTTGCGCCCTTTATGTATAGAGAAAAGTAGCCTGTTACCTACGCTTGGAATGACATTCGGCTGTGGAATTTTTTTTGCGTTGGATTACTGGACATTTGGAAGATGGCTACCAGAGGTGGCACAAATCTACGAAAGCGGCTTGCTCACAAATCGGTTGGATAATTGGATTTCCTCTGTCCTTTATGGTGGAATCGTGGAAGAACTGATGTTACGGCTATTTGCTATGTCTTTGTTATCATTTGTACTCTGGAAATTGTTTTTTAGGAAATGCAGTAATAAACAGATTCCTGCAGGTGTGTTCATCGTTGCCAATATCATCAGTGCAATGCTGTTTTCCGCAGCACATTTGCCAACCACAGTTTCAATGTTTGGGGGATTATCTCCATTGGTGGTAATTCGGTGCTTTGTGCTGAATGGTGGACTTGGACTGATGTTTGGGCGGCTTTACCGGAAATATGGCATCCAGTACGCCATGATTGGACATGCCGGAGCACATATTATTTCTAAATTTATCTGGTTGTTGTTGCTGTAAAAAGCAATGAGCTAAAATGTATGGTGGCATAAAATTATGGAATCAGTATTTACATAATTTTATGCCTCTTTTGTAAACTCTGTAGTTTTATTTCTTCCTGCACGATATCCGATGCTTTGTCACATTTACTTTCGTCCTAAAATCAGTGCCGCTTGTATACAAAAGCAACCTCTGAAGAAAAACGAATGAGGCTAAGGTTTCTTGATTGATGAGCAAAGATAATACGATATTACATTTAATTACCCCTAAAATTTGTAGGTATAATTGATTTTTAAATATGAAATATAAATAAAATCATAAAATATATTCTAATTATATGTATATATTTCCAACTTTGTTATTGACAACAGAGATATAATGTCGTATTATATCGACAATAAATATACACGTAGGAATGCTGGAAAATATATTAGAATGTAATATTAATGTTAAATAAAAGGTTCTCTCATTCGAATATTTTAGCTTATGTCTTTTGGTTGCCTGTCTATGTGGAGCTATTTTGCTAAAATCAGCGTGTGTGGTGATTTTAGCGTATTTGATGATGATATAGACACTATAGTAAAAAATATGTTTGAGATGAAAGGTAGTAGAGATGTCACTGATTGAGGTAAATAATCTTACATTTTCATATGATAGTAGTTATGATAACATATTCGAAAATGTATCTTTTAAAATTGATAGTAATTGGAAAATTGGTTTTGTTGGAAGGAACGGAAGAGGCAAGACAACGTTCCTAAAATTGCTACAAAATGAGTATGAATACAGAGGTAGTATTAAATCCAGAGTTGATTTTGATTATTTTCCATACATAGTTTGCGATAAAAATTGTACAGTGTTGGATGTGATAGAGAAGGTTAATCCGAATTATGAGCTTTGGGAAATTAGTATAGAGTTACAAAATTTAAGTATGAATGATAATATTTTGGAATGTACTTTTGGTAATTTAAGCAATGGGGAACAAGCTAAAGTTTTGCTTGCGATCTTGTTTTCTAAAGAAAATAATTTTTTGTTAATTGATGAACCGACGAATCATCTGGATATCAATGCAAGACAGGAAGTTGCAAAGTATTTAAAATCAAAAAAAGGGTTTATTCTAGTATCCCATGATAGGAATTTTTTGGATTCTATCGTGGATTATATTCTTGCAATCAATAAGACAAGTATTGATATAGTGAAAGGTAATTTTAGTAATTGGTATGATAATAAGGAACGGAGTGATAACTCTGAAATTAAAAAAAATGAGAAGTTAAAGAAGGATATAGTAAAATTAGAAGCATCAAGTAGAAGAGTAAATGATTGGGCAGCCTCGGCCGAAAAGTCGAAGTTTGGGGGAGAGGTGATTGACAGAGGCTTTGCAAGTCATAAGGCTGCAAAGTTACAGAAGCGATCAAAAGCGGTGGAAGCAAGAAAAGACAAGGCGATAGAAGAAAAATCAAAATTAATGAAAGATGTTGAGAGCACAGTTGATTTAAAAATGTTTCCACAAAAGCATCATAAGAAAAATCTAATTGAGATTGAGAATTTGAATATAAGTTATGGTGAAAAAAGAGTTTTGAAAGACTTTTGCTTGACTATTGCACAGGGAGATAAGATTTTGCTCAAGGGACAAAACGGTTGCGGAAAATCTAGCATATTAAGAGCAATTGTTGGTGAAATAGATTATACGGGACAGATAAAAAAAGCACCTGGGTTAAAAATTTCTTACATTATGCAAGATGCTTCTAGATTGAATGGAAGTATTGATTCGTTAGCCACAGAAAGAGGAATTGATGGGACTTTAGTTAAAACTTTGTTGAGACAGTTAGGTTTCAATCGTGTTCAGTTGAATAAAAAAATTGAAGATTTTAGCGAGGGACAGAAAAAAAAGATGTTGCTTGCGGCTAGTCTTTGTGAGCAGGCACATGTTTATATTTGGGATGAGCCATTAAATTATATCGATATTTTTACAAGAATCCAGTTGGAAAATTTAATAAAGAAATATGATATGACACTGTTAGTAATTGAACATGATGAGTCATTTAATCAAAATTTACAATTGAAAGAATTGTATATAAAGTAATTGTATTGTTGAATTGTGATAAATACAGTAACGGGGAAGTGAAATGTAAATGAAAGCTACAGACAGTTTTAATAGAAGTGTCTATACATATTTGGCTGAGAATTATTTGGCAGAGGCTGGAGGCTGCCATTTTTTAACTTCTTTTCTGCATTTACGCAAGTAATGAGGAAAACACTCTGCTTGCTATGGCTGTTTTTGACACTCCCAGAGGGGGTGCATTAAGAAAAACAGTTCAATGGAAGGAAGATATATCTTGACGATACAGAAGTTCTGCTATATAATCATTTATATTAACCGACACGCTGTCGGTTAATGTGAAAGAAGGTGGCATAGTGGGTAATAGCAAAGAAGCAGAAGAAAGAAAAAAAGAAATACTTGATGTAGCGGAAGAATTATTTACGGCAAAAGGATATGATAATACCAGCACAACGGAGATTTTAGAGAGAGTTGGAATTGCGAGGGGAACATTATATTATCATTTTAAGTCAAAAGAAGAAATATTGGATGCTTTAATTGACAGAATTATACAAGGTATGGTTAGCAATATTCGTTTGGCACTTTCGGATAAGACAACGGTATCACAAAAATTGATTTCTTTTATAAGTTCCATGAAAGTTGATTCTGCTATTGGAATGGAAATTACAGATTATGCCCATAAACCGCAAAATGCTCTTATGCATCAAAAAATTCAGAGCTCTCTTTTGGCAGTGCTGACTCCGATTGCTGCTGAGATAATTAAGGAAGGAATGAAAGAGGGCAGTCTTTCTACAGAGTATCCGGAAGAAGCGGCGGAGATGCTTTTAATTTACAGTAGTGTTGTTTTTGATGACATGAATGAAATAACCGAAGCAGAATGGGAAAGAAAAGCAGCAGGCTTTGTATTTAATATGGAAAGATTATTAGGTATAAAGCAAGGAAGTCTTTCAGAAATTGTTAACTTTATTAATTAGTATTTTGGAATCCTTAAAAGGGTTCCAAAAAAATAACACTTTTATAGACTGACAGTCGGTCTATAAAAGAGATAGGAGGTTTATGTTATGGATAGTTGTAAATCAGGTTTTAAAAAGTTTTTATTTTTATGGTTGGGTGAACTTATTTCATCTATAGGAGGTGGTCTAACAAGCTTTGGCTTGGCTGTGTATGTATTTAATGAGACAGGCAGTGCGGCAAGCATGGCGGTGGTATCCCTTCTTGCGTTTCTTCCAACTTTGATACTTTCCGTTCCGGCGGGGGTGTTAGCAGACCGCTATGATAGAAGAATGTTGATGATGATGGGAGATGGCTTTTCGGGAATTGGAGTTCTTTATATTTTAATATGTATGCATGGTGGTCATGCTTCTTTGCTGCAGATATGTATTGGCGTATCAATCAGTTCCATTTTTTCAGCATTGTTAGAGCCTTCCTATAGGGCAACTATAACAGAAATTTTGACAAAAGAGGAATATTCCAAAGCAAGTGGCATGGTCAGCTTGGCAGGCAGTGCAAGGTATCTTGTATCTCCGGTGTTGGCAGGTATGCTATTGGCAATAAGCGACATTCAGTTGCTGCTTGTGATAGATATTTGCACCTTTTTTATAACGGTTATTATGACAGGCATTGTAAAACGAGGAGTTGTTACTAGAAGAATGATTCAACAGGAGACATTTTTGGGTAGTTTTAAGGAGGGGTGGAAAGCAATTACTACAAAAAGGGGAGTTATTGTTTTGATTATTGTTTCTGGTATTATGACTTGTTTTATGGGGACGTTTCAGATTTTAGCAGAACCAATGGTACTTGATTTTACTGATGGTACAACCTTAGGAATTATGGAAACAATTTGTGCCAGTGGTATGTTAGTTTCAAGTCTGGCATTAGGTGTAAAAGGCATAAAAACAGGATATGTTAAAGTTTTGAGTGTTTCGCTTGCCTTTGCCGGAATAACAATGGCTGTATTTGGAATAAAGCAAAATATATATTTGATGTGTGTGACAGGTTTTCTGTTTTTTGCCATGCTTCCATTTGCTAATAATTGTTTGGATTATTTGACCAGGATAAATATTCCTGATGAAAAGCAAGGGCGTGCATGGGGGTTAATTGGATTTTTATCACAATTAGGATATGTAGTAGCTTATGGATTATCTGGAATACTGGCAGATAGTATTTCTGTAAATAGGAACATAAGTGTAGGGAGAGGTTCTGCGTATGTTGTGATAGTTTCTGGTGCACTGTTGTTTTTAACATCAATTATTTTATTTTTGTTAAAATCCGTAAGAGACTTGGAAAGTAATTCATGAATTACAAAATAAAAAATATTAAAAAAAGAACATATCAGTAGATTGCCGCAGATGGAATAAAAAATTGTGATAAGAAAGAGAGGATTACATGAAACTACATATCAAGCTATTGATGAATGATTTCCGAAAAAGAGCATGGAAAAATGTTATTTTATTTGTGTTTATGTGCTTGTCAGTGACAATTGCTGCTTCTGTGGTGTTAATGTTATCACAGCTTTTTTCAGCCATAACATCAATGTATGAAACTGCAAAGCCGCCACACTTTTTGCAAATGCATATGGGAACTATAGAACAGGCAGATATTGATGAATTTAATGAGAGCTTTGAAGGTGTAACATATTGGCAATCAGTTCCTATGATTACCTTATATGGAGACAATATTATAGTTACAGGAGACGATAAATCTTATACACTTTCCGATTGTCGTCTGGATATTAGTTTTGTTAAGCAAAATGAAGAGTACGATGTTCTGCTTGATGAAAAAAGAACATCATTAAATCTGGCAGATGGAGAAATTGGTGTTCCAATCATTGTTCTTGACCAGTATGATATTTCGCTTGGAGATAAGATAATTCTTAGTGGGAACGGTATTGAAAAACAGTTCACCGTTGTAACGTATGTATATGATGGTATGATGAATTCAACAACCTGTTCATCAACAAGATTTCTTATAAGTGATGCTGATTTTGACTCTTTATTTGGGAATATAGGTGAAACAGAATATCTCATTGAAACATATTTCACAGATAGCTCACTAGCATCAGCTTACCAGACTGCATATGAGCAAAGTGACAAAGAGCTGCCTAAAAATGGTCAGGCTATTACTTATACAGTTATATTTTTATTAAGTGCATTGACGGATATTTTAACTGCTATGGTATTTGTTCTTGCGGGATTTATGCTTGTTATTGTAGCTGTTATGTGTTTGCGATATGTAATACTGGCTGAATTGGAAGATGATGTGGACACAATTGGCACAATGAAGTCTATTGGTATTCCGGATAAAGGGATAGAAAATCTTTATTTAGCTAAGATTAGAATACTAATGTCTGTAGGTGGTGTAGCTGGCTTTTTATTGGCGTTGTTATTTCTTCCGAGATTTACAAGTCACATAAGTAGGTTTTTTGGAGCACAACCTCTTAAGCTTCAAAATTTGCTATTGGCTATAGCGTCTGTTGTGTCAATATATTGTATTATTTTGTTATTTGCAAAAAAATTATTGAAACAAATTGAAACAAAAACAATTGTCGATTTACTTGTTTTAGATGAGGGATTTAGTAAAAAAGTCAAAGTAAAGAGCAGATTGTATAAGTCGGGAAAATTATCTACAAATGCGCTAATCGGAATGCAAGAGGTTCGAAATGGATATGGTATCGTGTTCATTTTAATGCTGATCATTACATTTTTGGTTATGGTGCCAATACGTTCCTTGCAAACCATGCAAGCAGAGGATTTTGTTACATATATGGGAAGTCCGATTTGTGATTTGCTTGTAGAGGTTATGCAGGGTGAATCGTTGGAGGAGAGAAACGAAGAACTTTCTAATATACTTAGTGAAGAAGTAGAAAAGGGTTACGTTCAGAATGCTACCGTACTACGACGTGTACGTTTACAGGCGTACAGCAATGCAGAGGAATTAGTTGGAGTACACGTTGATACGGGCTCTTTAGCCGGAAAAGGAATTGTTTATATTAGGGGTACGAATCCGTCTGAGGAAAACCATATTGCACTGTCTTATCTTCTTGCAAACGAGTTAGGAAAAGAAGTAGGAGATAAGGTGAATATTATAAGCGATAATCAGACATATTGTATGGAAGTTTGTGGCATTTACCAGGATGTTACGAGTGGAGGGAAAACAGCAAAAGCGATATATGATTTCGAGGGTGAATTATCAGAAAAATATAGTTATCAATTAGAACTGTCAAATGATATATCGGCTGAAGTGTTTTCTAATCATTTGAAGTCTTTATTAAGCAGTGGATACAGTATAAAGAGTATGGATAGTTTCCTTGAACAAACATTGGGGGGAGTTACCGTCCGTTTTAGCCAGGCTGTTTATTTGGTTATCACAATAGGCATAATTATAACCATTTTTATTGTGCTATTGTATATGGAATTAAGATTTGCAAGAACTATACATGTTTTGGCCGGAAAAATTGCTATGGGTATTCCTATGAAAGCAATTTGTATGCAGGAACTTTATCCGATGCTTTTTACAGGCTGCACAGGAATTGTATTAGGAATTGTTCTGACAGAATTGTTGGGAGAAAAGATTGTCAGCACGTTGTTTTCGCTGCTTGGATTAGGAATCACAAGTATTTCTTTTTCAACTATGACGATTAGTTGTATTTTGGTTCCGGTTAGCCTGGCGATTATTCTTGTAGTAATTAACTTAAGCGTTTGCATGAAAGTTAAAAAGATTGATATAACTGGATATTTTAATCAGTAAGGGAGGAAAGCTATGAGCATATTAGAAACAAAAGGTTTGTGTAAGAGTTATGGTTCCAATAATGTTCTTTCGGACGTAGACTTGCGAATTGATCAAGGAGAATTCGTTGCTATTATGGGGCAATCAGGTTGTGGTAAATCAACTCTTTTGTATTGTGTGAGTGGAATGGATCAGTCGTCAGCAGGAAAAATATATTTTGATGGAGTTGATATGGCAGACTTGTCTGATAAGCAAATGCAAGAGCTTAGATTAGAGAGAATGGGATTTGTTTTTCAAAAGACAAGTTTTCTGAAAAATCTTTCTATTATTGATAATATTGTTTATCCGGCGTTTCAATTAGGAGAAGTAAATCGCTCTGCAATTATTAAGGAAGCATTATCCCTTATGGAAGAGATGGGTATTTCATCAATTGTGGAAAATGATATACATAAAGTTTCAGGAGGACAGCTCCAGCGAGCTGCAATTTGCAGGGCGATGATAAATCACCCGGATATTTTGTTTGGTGATGAGCTTACAGGTGCACTTAATTCATCTACAACAAGAGAGGTATTAAGTATGATAGATAATATCAATAAAAAAGGGACAACGGTGTTGTTGGTTACACATGACGCAAATGTTGCTGTACATGCTGATAAAGTAATCTATTTAGAAGATGGCAGGATAATGGATACATTAAATCTTGGAAAGTATGACAGAAATAATGCTGAAGTTCGTGATGCCCGGATGAAAAACTGGCTTAAAGAGATGAAGTTTTAAAGGATATAAGAAAGTACTTTGAAGTCAATTTTCTAATAGTGAACAGAATGCTGTTTATTATTAGAAAACCAGACAGCAAGTTCAGTTAGAAAGGAGTGGCATGGATCATGAGAAAAGTTTATTATTAGACAGGAAAGAGATAGAAGGTCAGAACATATTCTATCGTATTTTTGGTAAGGACAATATCGATTTGGTGATTGAAATGGGACTTGGTGCAGGTGAGTGGTGGCATATTGCAGATTGTCTGTCGAAAGAGTGGATTTGATAAATCAGAAAGCTTTGCAATCATGCGAAAGATGGCATCCTGGCATCTGGGATTTGTAATGAAGCTTATTATGAGAAAGGCACCACCTTTTTCTTACTATGAACAATTTTCACCAGAAGCAAAAAAATATATTTTAAAGGATTTTGCAACGAAAGTTGAAGACCCGTGGCAGTCGTTGATGCAGGAATATCTTACCTTTTCAGAACAGTCCATTTTGTTAAGGGCAAATAATAGTGGACATATTATATTCATCTGACGGATTTTGGGTGATTAGGAAGGCATTGCAATGGTTACTAGAAAAAATATTAATTTGGAGTGATTTCTTTGAAATATAGTTTTGAATATCAGTAGTTGGTGAAAACAGTTTTAATTGGTAAAACATGCACAACTTCAGTTTTCTTTGTAATTGAGTGTTTCATTTGAACTGCAGGCATGGGTGAATGTGATGGATAGACTGGAAGTCTGGTAATAAGGTAGGTAGCTTGCTTTGTGTACCCAAAAGATGTATATTAAATCCATAAGTCAGTGCTTGACACTTTATCAGTGTACTGTGGGTGAACTCTACACCATTACTTCCGAAGGTAAATTTACGCAATCGAGTATAGTTGAAGTGGTTGAAAAATTCATAAATATATGATATAATTTCTTATATTGGTGCGAAAATTTGAAGTTGGAGGCGAAAGTATGCTGACTGCGAAAGAGAAAAGAACATGTCGGACGCTAATATTCGGATATAAAAAGAAATTAAAAAAGTATGTGTCTCACAATACTACATTGTCTGCTAATGATATTGTTAAGGAATATGAAGAAAGATTTTATCGATATATGAATGAAGCGGATATGGGGAGTGAGAGAGGTAAGTTCACTTCGTATCTGAATATTTTTTCTGGTTTGACAGCATATGAGATACTGCGTGAAAAAGGATTAACGGAAACAGAAGGAATTAAAGCATATGATTTTATGTGTGCTTTTATACGAAAACTTTCATCTGTATTATACAAGGGAGCAGATTTATTGCCCAACGGTTATAAAATAGTAAGACAGTCTTTGGTGGATGACCTTGAAGGTGAAAAAAGAACATGCTGGGATATTGAAATCTTGCAAGACGATAACAAAGGATTTACTTATGAGATTAGCAGGTGTTTGTACTTTGATACTTGTAAAGAACATGGGTATCCAGAGTTTTGTAAGGTGTTTTGCACTCATGACTGGTATGCATTTGGTGTATTAAAGCATCATTCAAAATTTATTAGAAAGTCTACTATTGCAGAAGATGGTACTGTATGCCACGACACAATAGAAAAAGTGAAATAATACACGGGATGAAATGGTAAAGAGCAAGGTGTAACGGAACAACTGAAAGCAATGGGTATGCTCAAATGGGTCGGACTTATGAATAACATTCGAGCATGTGAAGATGAGATTGTATGAAATAATATTGTGTATTCATAAGAGAATACCAGCCGAAAGAAAGCTGCTGTCGATTGATGGCAGTTTTTTTTGTTAGGGCAATCTTTAATCCCCCCCTGCTATATAGGGGACAACGGCTGCTTTAGCTTACAGTAAAACCTTCCAGTGCTATGATTACACAGAAGTACATTCAAAATCAATTAAAAGAAGATTTGGAATATGATTTCTGTGAATGAAGATGTTGATTATTGCTTTACTGTTCAGGTGGAAAATAAATCATTAATCAAACGACGAAAATTTGAAGAATTTCTTAATCAGACGACAGCCTTATAGGAAATAAAAAACGCAAAGCTTTATCGCTTTAAAGTAGTAAGTAGTGTCTTGGCATGATATAATACATTTATCATGTTAGTGCTTCTTCGTAGAAAGGAGCAAAGACGTTTGAGTGAAAGAAATTAGAATCGATAGATTCACTTTCGGCAGGAAAAAGACCTTGCCAGTCACTGAGAGAAAAGGAGAAAGCCGTCTTAAAAGATATAAATGCTGGTATTACTCCTTAGGGTGATAATTTGACAGTTCTTGGGTTGGTAAAGAAGTATATAGGGCAAAAGACAGGCGTTCGCCATAATACAGCGGCGAATTATAACTTTGTTATCAATATTATTAAGAAAGAGAAATTTGATGGAATTAGGATTGAGAAGTGAAGCTATTAGATGCAAAAGCATGGTTGATTAAGCTTCAGGCAGATGGTAGGGGGGTACAGCACCATTCATTCAGTTCGTGGAGTGGTAAGACTTGCTTTTCAATGGTTGATGATGAGAGTTGATTCGTAAAAATCCGTTCGAGTTTCAACTATGCACAGCAGTTGTAAACGATAGTGTAACAAGAGAAGTCATAACCAGAAAACAAGAGAAAAAATTCTTGGAATTTATTAAGAATGATGAGCATTACAAACGATATTATGATAGTATCTTTATCCTCTTTAAAACTAGACTTCGCATTTCAGAGTTCTGTGGATTGACACTTTCTAATATTGATTTTGAAGAAACCTGTGATAGATGGCTATAGGAGATTTTTGTTTTTAGACAAGAAGGATATACAGGAAATTGCTTTAGATTAGGAAAAGCATTTTGAATGAGCATTGGAAAAACATAATCGAATCTATAAAGAGCAGTTACCAAAAATCACACCACATGTTTGCAGGCACATCTACTGCAGCAATGTGGCAAAAAGTGATATGAATCCGAAAACGTTTCAGTATCTTATGGGGCATTCGGACATTGGCGTTACATTGAATACATATACGCATCTTTCGTAAATAGATTTTTTATCAGTGCTTTTTGAAACGTCTCTGACTATGTCAAGAGCTTCAAATTTGTAACCATCTGGCTTTACAATGTCGGTGTCGTGGATGTGAATGACAGGCTTCGCTGGAATCCATTTGCGAATAGTTTTCAGATAAGATTTTTTGTGGTGATTAAATTTTACATCAAAAAGAAATAGAATTACTTATATTTTGTACATGTTTTGAAAGTTGTTTATAAAAAGAATCGTAAAAACGGGGGCGTGTAAATAAAGATTAGTAAACTTAATATAACTTTACATTGACAAAGTAAATATAAAGTTGTAATATATCAAACATGGAAATATAAAAATATACAATTTTGCAGAATGACGTGGTAAGGTTATGTTTTTTTGAATGTGTTCAGAGCCTGATTAATATTTAAAACAAAGAATTAGAAATGAGTTGAGACAGTGTCGCAATATGATAATTATTTGTGTTTCTGAGCAAAATAGAAAACGTATTATAATTGCAAAGCATATTGTAAATATATCTATAGTAGCGTTGTTTTATATCCTGCTATTTTTAGAAGCTTCGATAGTTATGAGAGGACGAGGAATGGAAGTATTATTGATTCCATTATGCGTATCTTTTTTTGTGACATTACCACAGGTTTTGCTGGTTCAATATTTTTGTTATATTGTTGAAAATGAAGTGATGGTTATTTTGACGGGACTGTTTTACACTATTTTAACATTTTCTCTGGCACATACGAAGTATGGCGATTATATGTTTATGACATATCCGTATTCAATTTCTGCTGAGTTTGAGAATGTACTTCCTAAAGTCTTTGTATGTGTGATTTTGGAAATTGTTTTAATGGTATTGGGAGACGTTCCATTAAAGATTATTCAAAAGCGCATATAGTATTTGACAAAAGAATAAAAAAATAATGATAATGACATTGGTATAAAGAGGTGCTGTATATGGATAAAAACAATAAGAATAGAGAAAAAAAGAGAGTGAAATCCAAACATAAAGTCGGGGTTTGCATGTCTTTGGGCATGTGTTTTGGAATGCTTGCGGGCGTAGTTTTTGGTAATATTTCAATCGGATTGATTATAGGTATGTTGTTGGGATTAGTTATTGATACTGCAATTCAAGCATCACAGAAAAAAGAAGAACATCAGAAAAATGATAAAATCAATAATCAGTAGGATTGTGGATATGTTTCCACCTACAACCGAAACAGTAAAAATGCCGTTGACCAGTTTCTATAAATGGTCGATGGCATTTAGAAATTCATCTAATCAACTAGTGCTAGATTGTAAGAATGAAGACTAAAAGAAATTCATAAAAAAGTAAAAGCATAGGCATAGAAAACTGTCACCTAGAATGAGTTTAATGCAGAAGTACATATACAAATACTTGATTTTGAGTAGCTGTTTATATAGTGCAAATATTGCTATTCACATACAATGCAATTAACTTAAGTAATCAACACCGATTATTTTCATTTAGACTGTTAACTTAAGGAGAAAAAGTAAAAAAGTACAACAAATCAAGTTTGGAAAATATGTGGATTGTCAACACTTTTTTAGACAATTTTTTTAAGGCTATTTTCGCGGTATTGTACAGGTGTCAGATAACCAAGCAAAGAATGTATACGATGATAATTATACCAGTGTACGTAATCTCACAATTTTAATTTCAATTCACCCAATGTATCAAATCTTTCGTTCCATATAAATTTTATCACTTTAAATGCTGCTTCTGCTACAGCATTGTCATAGGGACATCCTTTATGACTTAGAGAACGTTTTATATCAAATGTTTTTCGTAGTTCTTCCATTGTCTGATTTTTAAATTCATTTCCTCTGTCAGTATGAAAAATATGTATATCTCTCAGATTTCCCTCTACTTTCATAAATGCCTGTTTTACAAGATCTGCTGTTTTGTGTTTTCCTGCACTGTATCCTATGATTTCTCTGTGAAAGAGGTCGATAAGTACACATATGTAATTTCAGTGTTTTCCTACTCTTACATATATCAGAACACTTACCACTACATTGCGATATGGCTGATTGTTAAACTTCCTGCTCAGAACATTTTCCATTCTGGATTCATTGCATTTGTCCTTTCGTAGTTTGAATTGTGCAGTTGTATACGTTGATACCAGTCCTTCCTGTTTCATGATTCGTCCGATTCTGCGGCGGGATATCTGTTTCCCCTGTTCCTGCAGTTTTTTCTTGATTTTACGTGTACCATAGTTGTTACGGTTGCTTTTAAAAATTTCTGTAATATCAGAAACCAGTTCCGATTCATCCTTCTTCTGTTTTACTTCATAATAGTAAGTACTTCTGTTTACCTGTAGGACGCGGCACATTGCTGATACAGAGTATTTGTGGGAATTTGACTTTATCACATTTACTTTCGTCCTAAGATCAGCGCCGCTTGTTTTAAAATATCATTTTCCATTTTTAACTGCTGGTTTTCTTTACGAAGCCTGATAAGTTCTTCCTGCTCCGGAGTTCTGTTATCTTTTTCATGAAAAAAAACGGAATTATCAGCTTGTTTTACCCATTTGTCAAACAGGGAAGTAGCAATGTCATATTCCCTGCAAATGTCACATTTGTGTTTGCATGAATGATATAAATCTACTAATTGCTGTTTGAATTCATCTGTATATTTACGTGGTTTCCTTCTGTGCTTTTTGTTGGTCATAATACTTTGCTTCTTTCTGTGTTACTTTTATTATATGACATTAAAAAATCTGTCCGGTTTATTGTAGCCTATCCAACCTGCTCTTTGTTAACTATAATACAGAAGTTAGGTGAATTGCGACATATGATCTAGGTAATGCAATATAGTCTTTTTTATGTATTCAGGTGCGTCACTCATATCTCGTTCAATCCATTTTAGAATAATATTCCAAGCAGAACCTACATTGAAAGCAATTATATACTCAACTTGTTCAGGAGTAAATGGTTGAAAAAAGGGATGCTCTGGGTTCGCTACCTGATTGTGCATCATTGGAATAAAAAGATTTAATTTGTTCAAAATCAAATGCAAAAGATTATTATCCCGAAGCAAAAAAAGCAAATCCTGATTTTGCATACAAACACCAAAAATAATATCTAAAACAGTGGAAAGTTGGCAATCCGGCATTTGCTGTAGGGATTGTACATATTGATGTAAAATACGGTCAATGTGGGAAATTAAAACATCGTCTTTAGAAGTGAAATTGCGATAAAAAGTTTTTCGTGCAACATGAGCTTCTATAAGGATTTGTTTTACTGTTATTTCATTATAGGGTAAAGATTTCATCAGATGCAAAAGTGTATTTGTGATTTCGTTTTTGGAACGTATTGCGCTCGGATTTTGAGTAGGGTTCATGTAAATTCCTTTCTGACACTTTCTATTGAAATTGTGTCACTTGATGGTTGGATATTGTAATTATGTTTTTTTTATTCTATCATAAATAAAAAAAGACACAAGAGTCTGCTTTTTGAAAGGAGAATTTTTTGTGAATGAATTTGTATGGATATTTCCGATTTTGTTTATTTTTCACGATATGGAAGAGATTATTGGTTTTGGGTTATGGCTTACAAAGAACAGAAACTTTTTGGATAACAAATATCCAAAGATTAGTAACACATATAAGCCATATAGCACAGAAGGTATGGCTGCGGCAGTTATGGAAGAATTAGTACTGTGTTTGGTAATTTGTTTAATTTCAAGATTTACAGGATTTTATGGGCTTTGGCTAGGGGCATTTGTGGCTTACACAGTGCATCTGGTAATACATATTGGACAAAGTGTTGTGATTCGAAAATATATACCTGCATTAATCACCAGTTTAATTTGTTTGCCTATAAGTATTTGGGTCATTGCAAGCAGCATAACTTTATTATCATATTCGGTAAGTAAGGTGATTGTTTATAGCTTGATTGGCATTGTTGCCATTGCAGGAAATTTAGAAATAGCACATTGGATTATTCATATATTCATCAAAAAGATGAATGAAATGGAGGTATAGTATGAAAGCAGCGGTGAGATTTCAGTCAAGAGGCGGAAACACGAAAGCAGTTGCAGAAATTATTGCAAAAAAGGTAGGAGTAAATGCGGAAAAAGTGGAAGTGACTCTTGATGAATATGTAGATATATTATTTGTGGGCGGTGGCGTTTATATGGGAAAAATGGATGAGAGTTTATATCACTTTCTGGAAAATCTCAATGTTGATAAAATAGGGGAAATAGTATGTTTTTCTACAACTGGTTCTATGGATGCGACATTAAAACGGATAAAACAGATAGCTATAAAAAAAGGAATAACTGTAAATGAAAATAAGTTGTTAATACGAATGTTATTACGAGGGCATTCTTCTTTGGGATTAGTGGGAGGCAAACTTACAGACAAACAAATATGTAAAATAGAAAAGTTTACAGACAATGTGATTGAATCAATGAACAAGGAGGAACACAATTATGTATCTTGAAGTAAAGAATATAAAGAAAAGCTATGGAAAAGATGGGAGTTATGTTCAAGTTTTAAAGGGGATTACTACTGGTATAAAAAAAGGTCAAATGTGTGTCATTCAAGGAACAAGTGGTTCTGGGAAATCCACATTTTTAAATTGTATCGGGGGATTAGATACAATGGATTCGGGGTTTATTAAGGTAGATGGAAAAGAAATTGCAGGACTTAAATCAGATGCACTATCTGACTATAGGAGAGAAAATCTTGGATTTATTTTTCAGTTTTATAATTTGGTACCTAATTTAACGGTGAAAGAAAATATACAGGTGTGCGAGTACCTTTCAGATGCTCCATTGGATATGAATGAGTTGCTAGAGGTGTTAGGATTAACAGAACATCAAAATAAATTCCCGGCACAGCTTTCGGGAGGACAACAACAACGCTGTGCCATTGCAAGAGCATTGATTAAAAATCCGAAACTGCTTCTTTTGGATGAGCCTACAGGTGCTTTGGATTCAAAAACTTCCAGAGATATTCTAATTCTCTTAGAGAAAATAAATGAGAAATATGGAACAACAATGCTTCTTGTGACTCATAATAATTCTATTAAAAATATGGTACATAAAGTAATTATTATTAAGGATGGACAAATCAGCAAAGAATATGAAAATGAAACAAGAGTGTCAGCAGCAGATTTGGAGGACTTGTAGATGCAAAAAATATTAAGAAAAAGAGTGCTGAGGGATTTAAAAGATAATTTGTTTCGTTATCTTGCGTTAGGTCTTTTGATTGTTCTTGCAATGTATATTGTGATAAGTATTGTTGCGGCTGCGGATACGATTATAACAGGCACACAAAAAATCGCAGAGGAAAATAAATGTGAAGATGGGCAATTTAGTGTTTTTACACCATTGACAAAGATGGAAGAACAGGAGATTACAGATAAGGGAATTACATTAGAAAAAATGTTTTTTGTGGATTTTCTTTTAAAAGATGATAGCATTTTAAGAGTGTATCAGAGCAGAAAAAACATTAATTTAATTACATTGAATGAAGGGAAAATGGCGGAAGAAGAGGGAGAGCTGGTTTTAGAAAGGCGATATGCAGAAGAGCATAAGTTAGGTATAGGTGACAAAATTCAAATTGGAAATGAAACATTTTCGATTGTAGGTATAGGATGTGTACCAGATTATGAAGCGCCTTATAAAGAATTTTCGGATAGTGCAATTGATAGTAATAGTTTTGGTGTTGCTTTTGTTACAGAAGAAATGTATGAAATCTTAAAAAAATCTGGGCAAAGTGAAAAAACAGAGAGTTATTGTTATGCATATCTCTTAAACGGTGAAATGACTGATGAAGAGCTAAGGGAAGAATTGAAAAGAAATAAAATTTCTCCAGAGAAAGTGACAGATGAATTCTTCAAAGAATATTGGGATAGAACTGGGGGAAAAAAAGATGATCTGGAAAAGGGTATCATAGAGCTTGTTGATGGTGCAAAAGGACTTGAAAATGGATTAAAAGAGTTGGCAGATTATGAGAGTGTAATTAATCAAATTCCTGGTTTGTTGGGATATGCTGAAGGTGTAAAAAAAGCGGAAGAAGGTGCAGCAGAGCTTTCAGTTGGAACAACTGAACTTAAGGAGCAGACAGATCAATTACTGAAAGAATATATGGATACAGATTTGAGCAATCTTGTAACGTTTTTAAAGGCTGAGGATAATCAAAGAGTGGGGGCAGCCGGAAATAAGCAGATTGTAAACAAATTGTGTGGAATTATTGCTGGAATTATAGCAATGATTTTATTTACTTATGTAATATCTGTTTTTGTTATACATGGAATTGAGAAAGAATGTAGTGTTATTGGTGCATTGTATGCTTTGGGGGTTAAGCGTAGAGATTTAATATGTCACTATTTAATGCTTCCTGTTATTGTAACTTTTATTGCAGGAATTATTGGAACAATACTTGGTTTTTCTAACATAGGGATTCCGGTTCAAATGAAAGAGAGTTATTCTTACTTTTCTTTGCCAGAGCTAAATATGATATATCCGACATATTTGATTTTATATAGTGTTGTAATGCCACCGATTGTAGCCATGATAGTAAATTATTTTGTGATTCGAAAGCACTTATCCAGAACGGTTTTAAGCCTTCTAAGAAAAGAACAGAAAGAGAATAAGGTAAGTAATATTAAACTTGGAAATATGAAATTTATGGGACGATTTCAAGTTCGACAAATGCTTAGAGAAATAAGAAGCGGATTTACAGTAATTTTTGGAATGTTTATTTCCTTGTTAATTATGATGATTGGACTTGATACTTATGTAATGGTACAAAATTTAGAAAGTGAGACAAAGGAAGACACAAGATTTGAATATATGTATACATACAAATATCCTGAGGAAAATGTTCCAGAGGGAGGAGAGGAAGCCTTTGCAAAGACATTAAAGCGTGAAATATATGGGTATAATCTGGAAGTAACTCTTCTTGGAATAAAAGCAGATAATCCATATTTTGATGCAAATGTGGAAAAGGGAGAAGATAAGGTAGCGATTTCATCAGCAGTAGCCCAGAAGTATCGCTTGGAGATTGGAGATGAAATTGTTCTCAGAGATGAGGAAGAAGGAAGAAATTATGCTTTTTTAGTAACTGATGTGGTGCAATATGGTGCAGGTTTGTATGTGTTTATGGATATTGATAGTATGCGGACATTATTTGGAGAAGGAGAAGATTATTATAATGTTGTTTTTTCGGACTATGAATTGGAAATACCTTCTGGAAAATTATATGCTATAACTACAAAAGGTAATATTGTACGTTCTCCACAGGTATTTATGGAGTTGTTGACACCTTTGATTACCATGATGTGTACAGTTTCTTTGATTATTTTTTGTGTAGTAATGTATTTGATGTTGAAAGTGATGATAGATCGTTCGGCATTTGGTATTTCACTTGTAAAAATTTTTGGATACAGAACAAAAGAAATAAGGAAGCTATATTTAAATGGTAATCTTTACATCATTGCAATAGGTGGGGTAGTTACGATTCCTTTGGCTAAACAGGTAATGGACAAGATTTTTCCATATATGATATATAATGTGGCATGTGGTATGAATTTAAAATTTAGTTGGCAATTATATATAGGAATATTTGGAGTTGTTATATTGTTTTATCTTATAATAAATCAAATATTAGTACATAAGGTAAAGAAGATTGTTCTAGCAGAAGCACTAAAGAACAGAGAATAACAAGGATTTTTTGATGGATAGAAACAAGTAATATGGTTGATATATTTGTGAAGATAGCTGAGCAATAAAATCGGAAAATCTAAGATTAAAAGGTGAAGGAGGTGGTTGATTTGGGCGAAGCATTTCTCTTACATATAAATCACAAGGATAAGGAATTATATCAAAAACTGGTTGATTTATTAACCGAAAGTGGCTACAAAATCAACCACTTACATACCAAAGAAAATCAAACAGAGTTATTACAATTCAAAGAGCTAGAAATAATGCCAGAAAGACATCAGGTCTTTTTAAACGAGCAAGAAGTTGCATTAACCGGAAAGGAATTTCAAATACTTATGTTGCCGGCAAAAAATAAAGGACGAGTATTTAGCAAAGAGCAGATTTATGATCTTATATGGGGAAATTAATATATATATGATGGCAGAAACATGGCCGCATACATCAACAAAATCAGAAAGAAAATAGAACTGGATCCGGCAAAACCTATTTATATTTTAACTGTCTGGGGTGTAGGATACAAATTTAATGAACAAATTCGATGAGCAGATATTGTGGCTTTAAAAGTTGCAGTACCTGCTTATTTTTTATGAAAACAGGAACAATAAGGATATGGAGGTACTTGTGAATGGAAAATAAAATATGGGAAAAAGGTATCTGCTTTTTTGATGGATTTACGCTGTGCAGATATGCAACGAAAATAAAAGGTGCATTTAGAAAGTTGTATGGAGGAAAAGAAAAAGCTGGAGATATTACAAAGATTGATAATGTGCTTAACAATGGTGTGGAGAAATTCAATCGTGAAGAAGAAAAGAAAGAACAGCAGGAAAAACCACAGGCACGTTCTTCCTTAAAGGAGCGTCTGGCAGTCAAGCAGAAGGAAGCGGCACAGGGCAACAATAAGGATACGAAGGAACAGGAAAAAACAAAAAATTCGCATAGGGAGATGTAGGAATATGAAGAATGTATTTACAGTTGAGGAAAGCAATTTGATATGTATTTTCCAGAGTGAAAACCGTACAAAGGTGATGAAAGATATTAACAGAGCATTGGAATATATAGATGATACGGATATGACCGAATTGTGTGAAAATGTGCTTGAGAAACTTGGAAAAATGAGTGATAAAGAATTTGAAACATTAGAATTAGAAAGTGCAGAGTAGAGGTGTGGAAGGTGTAAAGCAGAAAGCAGCACATATGGAAGCACCGAAGGTAAGAGAAGATAAAATTAGATAGATATTGGGGTGTGGGAGAGATCCTACGTCCTTTTTTAGTGCGGATAAATATGATAGATGTTATAATGTGAAAAGATAAATGCGAAACATGCTCTATACTAGCAAAAGTGGTTAATTATTTAAAGGTGGGAGAAATTTGGCAAAAAGTAAAAAGACAAAAATACATAAAAAGATAGATGGTCAGCTTTTACAGATGAATAAGATGTTTAGTAATCTCAAGATGAAACAGAAGGATAAGATTACAGGCTGGGTGTTTGAGGAATACAAAAAATATGTAACAGAACATGAAAAAGTACCTGATTCACTAGCAGATGAACAGATTGTTGAAGCTGTACTTGATAAGATAAATGAGGCACAAATCTGGATACCTGATGGAGAGATATACGATTATTATCGAAGAAAGAAAACACAACTTCAAAAGAGGCTGGATAATGAAAAGGTGATTAAGTTTAAATCCTATGTCAGCTTTTATAAGAGTATTGTTGACCAAGACAAGGCATCCGTTGTTATATGCAATCTTAAACATGAGATTATCTACATGAATCCGGCAGCTGTTATCAGCTATGCGAAGCGAGGTGGAGATAAACTTATCGGAAAAAGTTTATTAGATTGTCATAATCCAGAATCCAGGGATAAAATACAGCAGGTAGTGGACTGGTTTGCAGCAGATGAGAGTCATAATCTCGTTTATACTTTTCACAATGAGAAACAGAATAAAGACGTTTACATGGTGGCACTCAGAGATGAAGGTAAGCTGATAGGATATTATGAGAAGCATGAATATCGAAATGTAGAAACTATGAAACAATATGATTTATGGTAATATTATGATATAGATTAAACAAGAAATCAGTAGATATTTTATATTCTACGAAGCGTAGAATCCGCATATATTCATCATTCTCTACGCTCCGTGGGTGTAAAGCATCTATTTTTTATACTACTCTGTGGGCAGAAAGGAGGGAAACAATGGATCAGGTAAAAATTGGAAAGTTTATTTCTGATGAAAGAAAGGCAAAAGGGTATACACAGAAACAATTATCTGAATTGCTGGGAATCAGTGATAAAACAATATCGAAATGGGAGCGCGGAAACGGCTTTCCGGAAGCATCACTGCTGTTACCATTGTGTAATGAATTAGAAATAACAGTAAATGAACTTCTGACCGGAGAGAGAATTTCCCAGCTAAATTATAAGAAAAAAGCGGAGGAAAATATGGTGAATATGATTAGAGAAAAGGAAGAGAATAAGCAAAAAATATTATTAACAACAATTATTGGTGTAATATCAACAATTACGTTTGTGACATTACTATTAGTGGTTTGTTTTTACACAGATGTGATTACATTACCAATTAAGATTGTGCTGATGATTATTGCGTTAAGTGTGTTTGGTGTTGGATTATATGTTGCAATGTGGGGAGACAGGAAGATAGGATATTTTAAATGCAGGAATTGTAATGAACTGTTTACTCCAACATTTATGCAATATAATATGGGAATGCATATTGTGAGTACAAGATATTTAAAATGTCCTCACTGTAAGACAAGAACCTGGTGCAAGAAAGTCATGACCAAAGAGTGATAATCAAATCATATAGATAGAGTATGGCAACAGCAAGTTGCTTTTCAGAACATGGATTTGTCTATATAATATGGTTATGGAGGTGACGACTATGGAAACAAAAAATATTATTTTGAAACTTCGTACTGAAAGAGGAATGTCACAAGACGAACTGGCAGATAAAATCATGGTAACAAGGCAGGCAGTATCACGTTGGGAAAATGGAGATACAGTTCCAAATACTGATACACTTAAGCTCTTATCTAAAGAATTTGATGTCTCAATCAATACGCTTTTGGGAGAACCCAGAAAGCTGATTTGCCAGTGTTGTGGAATGCCAATTGATGATGATTCCATATTGGGACGTGATAAAGATGGCACATTAAATGAGGAGTATTGTAAATGGTGCTATGCAGATGGAACATACACATATAATGATATGGATGAATTGATTGATGTGTGTGTAAAGAATATGGTAAATGAAAACTTTACCGAAGAACAGGCACGATCTTATTTGAAAGAAATGCTTCCAAGGTTAGATTACTGGAAAAGATATGATGAACTTAGTGACAATGGGCAGTTTGAAGAGTTTAAAAAGCAATTGATAAACGAAATAAATGATCTGCATATAGACGGACTTCCAAGGGTAGACAAACTAAATGCACTTGTGGGGAAATATGTGAATCTTGAATATCAACTGCTAAACGGACAAAAAGTGAAATTTCTGGATGATCAGAAAACCTATCTGGGAAATCAACTGGAATCAGAATTCGGAGGAGACAGATGCTTTGGCATTCTGGCAAATATGGATTTTATCATGGTATGCACATACGAGAAGGATGGTGAAAATCCAGAACTGTTGATTTATAAAAAGAGATAATATTAGCAAAAAGAAAAGTCTTGACAAATAAACGATCGTTTACTATCATATGAATGTAAACGGTCGTTTATTTGTTTTGGAGGAAATGTGCATGGGTAATAGGAAAGAGGAAATATTAATTGTGGCACTGCATTTGTTCGCCAGAGATGGTTACGAGGCTGTCTCCGTCAGTCAGATATCAGGAGAACTTGATATGACAAAAGGGGCATTGTACCGTCATTACAAAAGCAAAAGAGATATTTTTGACTGTATTGTGCAGCGTATGGAGCAGCAGGATGGCGAACAGGCAGCAGAATATGATATGCCGGAAGAGAATAAAGAGAAAATGCCTGAAAAGTATGAGACAGTATCACTGGATGATTTTGTGAAATACAGTAAGTCTATGTTTGAATACTGGACAGAGGATGATTTTGCATCATCGTTTCGGAAAATGCTGACAATAGAGCAGTTTCGTAGTGAAGAGATGCAGAATTTATATCAGCAATATCTCGTTGCCGGACCTGCTTCCTATGTGAAAGAATTATTCAAAAGCATGCAAATTACAAATGCTAAAGATAAAGCTGTCAGATTCTATGCTGTTATGCATTTTTATTACAGTATTTATGATGGAGCAGATGATAAAGAAAAGGTAAAAGATGAATTTGTATCAGCCATAAAAAGTTTGGTAGAAGAGTTGAAGTGAAGGAGAATCAGATCATGAAAAATAATATAGTAATCCGTTTAGAAGAAAAAAGTGAGTATCACAATGTAGAAAATCTGGTAAGAGACAGTTTCTGGAATGTATATCGCCCTGGATGTATGGAGCATTATGTTCTTAACCAGCTAAGAAATGATCCGGCATTTGTACCGGAGCTTGATTTTGTGATGTACAAGAATGGAGAACTCATAGGGCAGAATATCTTTGTGAGAACTGCAATCACAGCAGATGACGGAAGACTCGTTCCGATTATGACAATGGGACCAATCTGTATCAAAAATGAATATAAACGGAAAGGATATGGAAAACTCCTGCTTGATTACTCATTAGATAAGGCGGCAGAGCTTGGCTGTGGAGCACTATGCTTTGAAGGAAATATTGATTTTTATGGCAAGAGTGGATTCAGGCAGGCAAGCGAGTATGGTATCCGATATCATGGATTGCCAGAGGGGGAAGATGCATCATTCTTTTTGTGTAAGGAACTTGTACAGGGCTATCTTGATGGGATTACAGGAGAGTATGCAACACCAGAAGGCTATCTTGTAGCTGAGCGGGAAGCAGAGGAGTTTGATAAGCAGTTTCCCTATAAAGAGAAAAAGAAACTGCCGGGACAGATTTTTTAGATATAAAGTGGCAGCAGTACGAATCAGATAAGGTTTGTACTGCTTCCATTTATTTAAGAAAGCTTTCAAAGATAGCAGAAATATTTTTCAAAAGGGATGTGTCAAATGGATAAGTATATAGATATTAAGAAGAATATCACAGAATATGCCAATCGTGATGTTGATATTAAAGCAATCGTCGCAATTGGTTCTACCACAAGAACTGATGTAAAGGCAGATGAATTTTCAGATTTGGATTTAATTGCAGCCACTGAGAATCCGGCAAAATGGCTTAAAGGAGAATATCCTGAAAAATTTGGACATGTGAGTATTTCATTTATTGAACCTACGATAGGCAGTGGAAAAGAAAGACGCCTCATCTATGATGAAGATAAAGATGTAGACATGATTATTTTCACGCCGGATCAATTTGAAAATAGTATAAAAACCGGTGTGGAACAATGGTTCATGAACCGGGGATATGATATTATGTATGATTCAGGTGGTTTTACGGAGTTGATAAAGCAGTATGTCAGCAATGTACATTTGCATCCCAAAATGTCCGAAGAAGAATATCTGAATCTGGTAAATGATTTTTATTTTCATAATATCTGGGCTTGTAAGAAATTGAAGCGGGGAGAAATCTGGGCAGCAAAGATGTGTGTGGATGCATATTTGAAGAATTATTTACTTAAAATGATGGAACTTTACTGCTTTTATCAAAATGGCATAGATGTATGGCACGATGGAAGATTTCTTGATCAATGGGCAGGGGATGATATATTAGAGAAATTAAAGAATTGTTTTGCACATTACGACAAAGATGATATTAAGAAAGCTCTTATAGCAACACATAAGCTTTTTGACAGCATAGCAAAAGCAGTGGCAGAAATACGAGGCTATAACTATCCTTTTGAGGCAGAAAAATGTGTTGGCAGATATATACAGATTAAAAGTGATTAAGTATTGCGGAAAGTGGTATCATTATGCATCTTGGTATCAGTTTTATGCATGTTAGTTGCTTGTATATAGACAATGAAATCAATTCACGATAGAGTAATTATGGTAGCAAATTACCAAATATGCATATGGAGGTTAGCTGATATGGAAGAACGAAGCGGAGTTCTGGTACAGAATGAAAAGCACGCAAATAAATCGGTTGCCAAGGTGATGAGAATTACATTTCTGATTTTTTCTATTGTTTTTCTATTAAATGTATTTGGAATTTTTGTCGTAGATATGAAAATAATGACAAGCGCATATGTATTGGGGCAATACTGTTGTGGATTCCTACAATCATCGTGAATATTGCAAAATTAGAGGGCGGATATGTCAAATATGTATTGGCAGTCTGTGCCGTTATATTTGTAACTATAGTGACATCAACCTTAGGATATCATGCTGTACTTTTATATATCTATGCAATTGCGATAGGTAGCCTGTATTTTTCTAAGAGAATCAATGTTTTGACTACCATATTGTCTGTCATCGGAGTATCGGTCGGGCAGATTATCTGTTTTACATTTACAATTTTTTGGGATAAGAATTTCACAACATATTATAAACTAATTGTGTATGGAATTATTCCAAGGGCAATGGTATTAATTGCAATTGCAGCTATTTTTACAATGCTTTGTGAACGTACAGCTGGAATGCTATCAAATCTGATGAATGCAGAAGAGCAGGAGCAGATGATACAGAATATAAAGGCAATGCATAAAAAATCACAGGAAACCTCCATAGTCCTTATGGATATGGTACAGGAGTTGTCTGAAATAACGGAAAGATCGACGAAATCCAATGAGCAGATTGTGCGAGAAACCGGAAATGTGTTGGAAATCTTTAGTAGGAATACAAAAGAAATAACGAGTGCTAATGAACGAACACAGGATATTAATGACAGATTAGAGGAACTTGCAGATATAAATGTTAAGGTTTCACCCAGACGATATCAGAAATCTCCCATCAGACGAACATTCTTGCACTTAATGCAACGATTGAAGCAGCCAGAGCCGGTGAACAGGGAAAAGGATTTGCTGTAGTTGCTGAGGAAATACAGAAACTTGCAGAGCAGACAAAAAAAGCAGTGGATGATATAGGAAAAATTGTAACGGAATCAGTAAAAAATACGGATGGCGCAGTATTTGTTATGGAACAGAGCGTAAAAATCACAGAAACCGGAATGTGTAGCATTCAGAAAGTAGGTGATTCTACAGCTATGATTACAGGAGCTAATGAGCAGATGACCAAACAGATTATGGAAATGGATAAGACAGTAGAAAATATAAGGATTCATAGCAGTGAAGTGGCATCATCAATGGAGCAGGTAAATGTCAATACACAAAGCAATTATCAGGCGATTGAACATGTAACCGCGGCAACAAAGGAAAATAGTACAGGTGCAAAGGCTATAGAAGATATGGTTGTGAGAATAAGGACATTAGCTATGGAGCCGGAAGGGAAAGACACATGAGAGTAACGGAAAAACTTGTAAAAAGTCCGAATGAAGAGGGAGTGACTCTTCAGTACATAAGACTTACAAAAGACTTTGAAGAGATAAAAGAATATGTACAACATAAAGGAGATACTCTGACTGGATATAAGCAGACTAGGGAAATGGTATCTGTCAGAGTAGAGGACATTCTGTATTTTGAGACTGTGGATGGTCGGGTATTTGCATATACTGTGGACAGTGTTTATGAAATCAAAGGAAGATTGTATCAAGTGGAAGAAAAGGTCAACAGAAGAAATATATGCAGAGCATCCAAAACGATGCTTGTCAATGTGGAACATATTACTTCTGTACGAACAGCATTGAATGGAAGGTTATATGCCAAAATGGAAAATGATGAAGAAATACTGATTACGAGAAGATATGCCAAGGAAATTGAAGAGTGTTTTATGGAGGATGATGACGATGAAAGAATTTGATCCTAAAAGAGAGTTTTTGTTTGATTACATAACGGTTGTGGCAGAATGTACATTTGCAATTGCAGTGATTGGTAGTCTTTTTGCAAGAAATAACAGCATCAGTTTTCTCTATTTTTTTCTGCCGTTTGGATTGGCACTAATTTGTATGATTCCATGTATTCCCATCTATCTAAAAGAAGATATGACGATTCCGCAGATTATGTGGCAGAGAGGTATAGAACTTGTAGTTTTGGAAATCGCAATGTGTGCTGTGATTTATCTAATTATGGGGAACAGTGTTTCTATAGTAGTGTATGTTGCAATATTGATTTCTACAGCAGTATGTGATGTGCTTTCATACCTTGTGAAGTGGTATCTGGAAAAAGAAGAAGCAGATAAGATAAACAGAAGGATTGCAGAACGCAGAAGAAAAAAAGAGAATGGATGAAAGGAGTCTATTTATTATGGAAGAGGTAAATGAATCAGGTAAAATGCAGTCAATAAAAAAGGTATCTATGGAAGAAGCAAATAGATATCTGGATATGAAAAAGAAACAGGCGAAAACTATTGCAAATGCGGTATTTATGTGTATCATCAGTCCAGCAGTTCTTATCCTCTTAGCTGGATTGGCGGAGGATGAAATCTTTTCGTTGACTGAAAATGTAGCTGCGGGTATAGGTCTGGTATTTTTGTTTGTTTTGATTGCAGCAGCAGTATATATGTTCATCATGTGTGAAATACAAGGAAAAAGTATGGAGTTTGTGGAAAGCGAGGAAATTGAAATAGGAGAATCCATACACGAAATGATGAAACAAAAAAATGAGTTGTATACTCCTGTTTTTGCAAGAGGACTTGCATCAGGTGTTGTGCTTTGCATCATTGCAGTAATTCCATTAATTGTTGCAGCGTTGATGGAAGCACCGGATTATATCTGCTGTGAATTTACCAGCTTGTTACTGTTGATAATAGCAGCAGGGGTCAATATGATTCTTAGAGTAAGCATTGTAAAAGCAAGTTATGATGCATTACTACAGGAAGGTGAATTCAGTAAGGAAGAGAAAAAAGCAAAAAGAAAAATGGAAACATTATCAGGTATTTACTGGTGTTTAATCACGGCAATATATCTTGGTTGGAACTTCTTTACACGGCAGTGGGAGGTTACATGGATTGTATGGCCTGTTGCTGGTTTATTATATGCAGCAATTAACGGAATCGTAAAACTTGTTATAAGAGAATAATAAGCTCACGGACTTATATGCAGTTTCCAGAAGTTATGTCAATAGAAATACGAAAGGAGAGACAGATATGGCTTCAATTGTGGATTTTATTTGTGCAGCCTCGCCTTGGGTGGCAATGGGGCTGGTACTGGTAATCTTTTTTGTCAGGAGCACAGTGAAGAAAAAGAAAGGCAAAAAACAAGATGGCGATTATGGAACAGAGGGAATGTGTCTTGGAATGTGCCTTGCCACTGCACTTGGAACAGTATTGCGGGATAATACTGGAGTTGGTATTTCCATTGGAATGCTGGTGGGACTTGTGACAGATGAATAATGAGATGATGTTATACCACTATTTTGATTCTAAAATAGGAGCGTTTCGTAATTTATCTGATCTGGCGGATGAGGAGGCTGACCGTGTAATTTTGCAGTTCAGACAGCAAAAGAGGGATTCTTTTTGTGCTAAGAGAACAGCAGATTATATGAAAATGCGTAGATATTATGAGAATATTCTGCGTGAAGAATTTCAGAAAAAGGGCGGAATAATAAAGCGTTGGGCACCACATTATATGGTGGTGGAAGCATGTCCATGGCTGGCTTCATGGTATGAAAACAGTGAGTTTATATGTATTCCTGTTACAGCGTTTGATGTAAGGACTATTTCATTTACTTATGGAGATTCACATCCTACATTTAGCGATAAAATTACAGATGAAAGAGAGTACCGAAAGAAACTTTATACCTATGATGAAATTTTACAGATAATAGATAAATATGGTTATCCGCAGGAGTGGAACAGTGAAGGAAAATATGGACCGGAACGATATATTGAAGCTCATATCTGGAGCGATGAGGTAATAGAAAAATATAGTTTATGAGCGGCTGAAAAAATTGTGTGAAAGTGAGGAGGATGTACAGGAAACAATTGTTTTTTGGAAGGAATATAAGAGTCAAATAGATAACATGGAGAATTTTAAGATAAGCCTTAGGATAATTACAGAAGAAAATTTTATTGATGCATTTAATTTGAAACTTGCAAACGGACAGGAACGTTTTGTTTCACATCCAATTCGAAGCATTGCACAGGCTTATGTTTACAGGAATCAATGTCAGCCGTTTGGAATCTATAATCTTGTGTCAGTTTTTGTAATCATAGGGGCTTATCTTAATATGGAGAATCCTTTGTTTCAGAAGTTGAGTGCTCATAATAAAGAGATGGTAATGGGATTTGCAACTCTCGTTGAAAACAGGGATGGCAACATAAAAGATCACATACGTCGTACAACCACTTATGTAGAAATGCTTGCAAAGGAACTTAAAAACAGAGGCTTATATAAGGATGAACTGACAGAAGATTATATAAAAAATCTCATCATGGCAGCACCAATGCATGATGTTGGGAAAATTGCAATTCCTGATGCAATTCTTCAAAAGCCTGGAAAACTGACAGTAGAAGAATTCGATGTTATGAAAACTCATGCAGCAAAGGGTGGAGAAATTATTAAGGAAACATTTAAATCTATGAGTGATGAAGAATATGAAAAGATTGCATATCAGGTAGCACGATTTCATCACGAAAAATGGAATGGAAAAGGATATCCGGAAGGCTTATCACGCAAGGAAATACCACTTTGTGCAAGAATCATGGCTGTTGCGGATGTATTTGATGCTGTTTCTGCTAAAAGGTGTTATAGAGATGCAATGCCGCTGGAACAATGCTTTGCAATTATTGAAAATGGAAGCGGACAGGATTTTGATCCTTATATAATATAGCTGACGTGTTTCTGGATATGAAAGAGGAGATAACAGATATTGTCGGGAGAAAGTGACATGCATGAAACTTAGAGGAGTGGAATTTTGTGAATTTATTCAGTGCTAAAGCGGATAAATTGTAAAATGAGGAATGGAGGTAATTGAATGAAATACAGTTCAATATATTTAGTCGTGAAAGATTTTGATAAATCATTAGATTTTTATGAAAAAATATTAGAAATGAAAGTAAGTGCAACTAATGGAAAAAGATTTGCAATGTTTAATAATGACGGATTGAATTTGTGCCTTATGAATGGATGTTATGATGAACAATATCCGGAGAAGAAAGAAACAAAGGGCGGAATATATCCCGAATATGATAATATGGTGGATATTGCAAATGCCACAAATTCGAAAAAAGTGTTTATCAATTTAGGAGTGGATGATTTAGATAAAGAGTATCAGCGCATTGTAGAGTTGGGAATAGGAAAAAATTTGACCTCCATTCGATATCTTAATGTTTTTTCACCATATTGGTATTTTACTTTTATGGATCCTGATGGAAATCCAATTGAAATTACAGGAGCACATAAGGAATAAGTATTATCAATATATAGAGAAAGCTCATATATAGGAGACTATTTGTATTATGGAATAGTATTGTGAAAAGAAATTGAAATTTTGTTTATGGAAAGAACCCAACAACTTCCAATATGTAGAACAGTTTAATAAATTTGAATTCTAGGAGGTACGATAATGCAAGATGTTATGAGTGTTAATCAGAAAGAATATAAAATTGTGAAGTTATTAGGACATGGAAAAGGTGGTTATTCCTATTTAGCAGAACGAGAAGGTAACTTTTATGTGTTAAAGCAGATACACCATGAACCATGTGAATATTACTCATTTGGCAATAAAATTGAAACGGAACAAAATGATTATAATAGACTGCTGCAAACAGGAATTAGAATTCCAAGAATGTTAGACATTGATATAGCAAATGAAAGAATATTAAAAGAATATATTGATGGACCAACTATATATGATTTAGTGAAAAATGATACAATGAAAGATTTGTATTTGATGCAAATGAGAGAAATGGCAAAGGTAGTATATGAAGCAGGCTTGAATATAGATTATTTTCCGACTAATTTCATTGTACAAGATGAACAGATTTTTTATATTGACTATGAATGTAACAATTACATGGATGAATGGAATTTTGAAAATTGGGGAATTAAGTACTGGTCTAAGACACAAGAATTTATTGATTATGTGGAACAGCATTAGTTATATAAATTCCGATTTCGTGAGGAATAGATTATATGATTAGAGAAGTGAAATATGAAGATTTGAAACAATGTGAAGAAATATATGCAAAGAAAATGATAGGAGGACAAATGAATGAATAACAAAGCCAGTATTACCGCCATGATGAGTTCGTTCGGAAGGGCATTTCATGCAGAAAATGAAGAGCATCCGGTTTTTGCAGATCATCTTGCAAAAGAGCTGATGACAGCTGAAGAATATGCCACTGTTCAGAAATATATCCTTGGTGGTGCACAGTTCTTTGAACCAGAGATTGAGCCCGCAAAGCAAGAACCGAAAGAACTGATTCGCAGACTTGTGAATGTTCATATTGCACCATCGCCACTTTGCCGTGCTACTTATACGGAGCAGGCACTAAAAACTGCAGTTAAAAACGGCACAGAACAATATGTCATTCTCGGTGCAGGCATGGATACCTTTGCTTTCAGAGAAACTGAGTTCTTATCGAAATACAGAGTATTTGAGGTGGATCATCCATTGACACAGAAAGATAAAATAAAAAGAATTACTAACGCTGGCTGGACGATTCCGAATAATCTCACCTTTGTTTCTGTGGATTTTACAAAGGATGATGTAACAGAGTGCCTGATTGCCGGGGGCTTTGACCCATCCGTGAAGAGTTTTTTTTCATGGCTCGGAGTGACATATTATCTTTCGGTAGAAGCAATAAATACCATGTTGGCTGCACTTTCCAAGCTTTGTGTGGATGGGAGTTTGCTTGTGTTTGATTATCCGGACGAGAACTTCTTTGATGCCTGTGAAAAACGTGTGCAGAACACCATCATGATGGCAAAAGCAGGTGGCGAACCAATGCAATCAGTATTTTCCTATGGAGAGCTTGAAAAATTGCTGGAGAAGTATGGCTTCTTGATTTACGAGTTGCTGACACCAGATGATATTCAAAGGAATATTATAGGCAAAGTCGGGGTAGATATGAAAGCATTTGAGCATGTCAATTACTGTCTTGCTATCAGAAAAGATTGAATTTAAGAGAATTATTTTCTGTTATGCCATAGTGATGCGAATACTGTTGGAATTGCAGGGGGATTCTTGTGACAATTCAATGTATTATTTTGATTGCATCGATATATCCAACAGGGAAAGCTTTGAAAAACCATTTTAATGATGATGAAACATGTAGATAGTAGTGCAATTATTGTGTCAGAAAAGGAGAAAAATATGCTTAAGATTGAACATTTATCAAAAAATTATGGGGACAAGAAGGCTGTAGATGACTTAAATTTACATATTGCCCCTGGTGAAATATATGGTTTTATCGGTCATAACGGTGCAGGAAAGACAACAACCCTGAAATCAGTGGCAGGTATTTTGCAGTTTGACACCGGAGAAATTTATATTGATGGCAAATCCATCCGGACACAGTCGCTGGAATGCAAGCGCAGCTTTGCTTACATTCCCGATAATCCTGATCTGTACGAATACATGACAGGAATCAAATATCTGAATTTTATTGCAGATATTTTTGGTGTCAGCGTCGCAGACCGACAGATGCGTATTCGTAAATACGGAGATCTTTTTGAACTGACCAGCGAGTTGGAACAGCCTATCGCCGCCTATTCCCATGGCATGAAGCAGAAACTTGCAATTATTTCGGCATGGCTGCATCAACCAAAGCTGATTCTTCTGGATGAATGAAAATTGCAAGAATTTTTTAGAAAAAAATTTGATTTTGTAAATATTAGACAACAAAACCAAATAGAACCCCATAAGAGTTTTGTATATTTTTAACTATAATACCATTCCTAACCCCTCCCAAGAAGCGACTAAGGAAT
>JBNMLC010000020.1:0-46990 GCA_050874665.1 Lachnospiraceae bacterium
AGAACAACACTTGGCTGTTCTTCCCGTTTTACTGTTTTAGGTTCGTTTCTATTTTCCGAAACTTCATTATATTTTATATAAGAATTTTCGGGGTTTGGTTCACTGTTTAGTTATCATTGTTCTTAATGCAACCAATCAACACACTTAACTGATTACCTTCTTGCGAATCATTCGCACAGCGAATTTTCATGTTCGCAATCCCTGTTGTTTTCTGATTTGTTTTATCAGCGACAACTTCTATATCTTATCACTTTTAAAGAAGTTTGTCAACAACTTTTTTATTTTTTTCAAAACTTTTTTGAATCTTTCTTCCAAGATAATTTCTCAGGAGCTCTTAGAGTCAACACTGGAAACCCTTGTAGATTCAACGTTTTTTGCCGCCGTACCTCAGCGGCGTATATTAATATATCATATCTTTTTCGACCTGTCAACAAGTTTTTCATGTTTTTTCGAACTTTTTTAACTTGCTTCTTTGTGTGCGAAAAAAATTGGAAGCGTAACCGCTTCCAAACGGAGAAGGAGGGATTTGAACCCTCGCGCCGGTTGCCCGACCTACACCCTTAGCAGGGGCGCCTCTTCGGCCTCTTGAGTACTTCTCCTCATCCGAATTTTATAATCCGTATTCTTCTATGCGTCTCACAACGCAAGATTTAGTATAGCAAAGGCTCCGTCGTTTGTCAATCACTTTTTTTCGTTTTACAACAATTTTTAATTTTATAAGCTTACAGTGTCACTTTCTTTGGAACAGACATTTGACACCCGGAAGATGACTTCCTAATTCTCCAAGCATGCTGCAACTCACCACCAGACATACAGCCTTAAGCAAATTCAATATGCTGCCGTCATAAGCGCTGACTTTTTCATATAATGCCGGCAAAATAGTAAAGCCTAAAATCCAATGGATATAATATACATTCATAGTATTTTTTCCAATAAAGAAAATTACATTTTTTATTCCGTTTCCAAATGTTCTCATTCTATCTTCCATATTCATAAGCAGTACAAAAAGTGAAACTGTCATGATCAATCCAGCCACGCAATCATAGCCAAAAAACACATTGTCATAGGTATATCCTTGTGCCCTTGACTCTACATACCACTTTATATAAAGAAGCACTGTACCAATAAAAAATGCAACACCAAAGAAAACGTTACTTATATTCTTCACTTTTTCTCTCATTTTATGCAATATTCCACCTAATATGAAGTAGCATAACATCGGTCCATACATTCCATCAAAAGGGATAAAGTTTCTTATGTTTTCCAATTCTATTCCACCCAATGCGGGAATTATTTTTACAATTGTTATCCAGGTTTTTGTCACAAAACACAAAAAAGTCATCAAAATAAGAAACACTATGAAATAATTGTTTTTCTCTTCCATCTTATCAAACATTGTTTTCAAAAAAGGCATTAATAAATATACGATGATTAATGCATATATAAACCACATATGGGATAGGTTTATCCCCTCAAACTCGCCAAACCAGACCGCATCCATGAAATACTTTGCACCATGTTCCGTCAAATTCAGTCCCTTTGCTACACAAATGGTAACAATAGTAACAAAACGCCACGCTATGCACTGCAAAACAATAACCGCCATATTTTTAATCCATTCAGGCACTGAATACTCTTTATTTAAGATTAAGGCACCATTTACCATAAAAAACATAGGCACACAAATACAATTAACTCCAAACAAGAACCTGGTTACTGCGTTATACAACTCTATATTTTCCTGATATCCAATACCGTTTGCCCACGAAAAATGATACGCACACACACATAAAATTGCAATTCCTTTTAATACATCTAAATATATATATCTTTCCTTCATCTGCTTTATCCTCAACTATGTTCAAACCAATGCGGTACTTTAATATCATACCACAGTTTCTAAATACTTAATTATATTTATAAATATTTCTTTTGCCAACAATGGACTCTTACTTTATAATACTATTAGTTATACTTTTAACCAGGAGAAAAAATTATGATTGACAATGAATTCGAAAAAACATTTATACGAACTTCCAATCCAAACATTTATAAAACAGCAACGCTATTTAATAACCCAGAAACCTTTCACGAGCTGATGATGCATTATTACTGTGCTATTCGAGAAGTCACCACAAAATTAGCCGTTCTCAACGATGAATTAAGCTTACGAAGCAAGCATAGCCCAATCGAGGATATCCGTTCGAGAGTGAAATCTCCGGAAAGCATTGCACAAAAGCTGCAGAAAAAAGGCTTAGAACTTACCACAACTAATATAATGAAAAGTTTAGATGATGTTGCAGGCATAAGAGTAATTTGTTCTTTTGTAGATGATATCTTTGACATTGCAAAAATGCTCACTTCTCAAGATGATATCACTTTAATTGAAAGCAAAAATTATATTAAGTTTCCAAAAGAAAACGGCTATCGCAGCTTGCATTTAATTGTTGAAGTCCCCATTTTCCTATCCGGTGGCAAAAAACCAATGAAAGTAGAAGTTCAGATACGTACTATCGCAATGGATTTCTGGGCAAGTTTAGAACACCAGTTAAAATACAAGAAGGACATTCCCAATGCAGAAGAAATCAGTCTGGAATTAAAGAAATGTGCTGATATTATCGCAGCCACTGACCTACACATGCAAGAGATTCGCGAAAAGCTCAATGGTATAAATTAAATAGCAGATGCAGGGGTTATGCGCCCTCTGCTTCTGCTATTTTATTTTCTATCTGTTCTTTTACATATTTTGCAATTTCTACTGTTTTCATGTCTTTATACTCTTCATAATATAATGGTTTTAAATAATAAAGTTTTACTGTAACAGGTTTCACTGAATCCGTATCAAAAACTTTGTAGGAATCTAAAAGTGCAACCGGAACGATAGGACACTTTGCCTTAACCGCACCTTTAAAACTTCCTCCTTTAAACTCCTGCAGTTTATTCCCACTTTTAGAACGGGTTCCTTCCGCAAAAATTACAAAATTTCTTCCCTTCTGTACTTGTTTTGCCATTTCTAAAATCACTGTCATAGACTGACGCACATCTTCCCTATCTAACTCCAACGCACGAAGCGCTAAGAAAATATTTTTTAAAAGAGGAATCTTCATCAGTTCCTTTTTCATCACAACAGTAAAGGGATGCGGATGCACCTCTAACATTGTTAATACATCATACAATCCCTGATGATTTGGAAACATAATATACCCATTTCTTTCAGGAAGATTTTCCAGACCATGAGCTTCTACTTTCACCCTGCCACCCCGATTAGCACTTTTGGTTATTCGCTTGATAAAAGCAAATACTTCCTCTTCATTATATCTTTTGGCATAACTTTTTGATGTGCTTATATATAACAGACGTATCATATAGTAGGGAAGTATATAAAAGTTTTTTAAAAACATAATTATAATTCTTTTCATGTCGACTCACCTTCTATAATCCTGGATTGCTGTTTCGTATAAATTATTTCCTTCAGAATCAATTACCACGATAACAGGGAAATTTTCCACTTCTAACTTACGAATTGCTTCTGTACCCAAATCATCATACGCAATTACTTCTGACTTCTTAATGCATTTAGAAAGAAGGGCTCCTGCACCACCAACTGCTGCAAAATACACTGCACCGTTGCGTATAATTGCCTCAGAAACTTCTTTGGAACGCTTTCCTTTACCAATCATTCCTTTCAGCCCTAAATCCAACAAAGAAGGGGCATATTTATCCATTCTGCTTGCTGTGGTAGGACCTGCCGAGCCAATAGGTCTTCCTTCTCTTGCCGGAGACGGTCCCATATAATAAATAACATTATTTTTCATTTCCAAAGGAAGTTTTTGTCCCTGCTCCAAAGCCTCGTACATTCTCTTATGAGCTGCATCCCTTGCTGTATATATGATTCCTGTAATATAAACATAATCACCGGATTTTAAATCTTTTACATCTTCGCTTGAAAAAGGAGCATTTATATATTTTTCCATAGCCAGCCTCCTATATAGTTCTTACAATATGACGATTTACATGGCAGCAAATATTAATTCCCACCGGAAGTCCGGCAATATGCGTAGGATAGGTCTCAATATTCACAGCAAGAGCTGTTACTCTGCCCCCTAATCCTCCCGGTCCAATTCCAAGATTATTTATTTTCTCAAGCATTTCTTCCTCCAACTCTTTTACATACGGAATTTCAGAACGCTCTTCCATATTTCTTGTAAGCGCATGTTTTGCCATAATCGCACATTTTTCAAAAGTTCCGCCAATACCCACACCTACTACCATCGGAGGACAGGCATTTGGACCCGCATCTTTTACAGCCGTAAGAATTGCATTTTTCACTCCTTCTATTCCATCTGCGGGTTTCAGCATAAATACACGACTCATATTCTCGCTTCCAAAGCCTTTTGGCGCAACAGTAATCTTAACTTTATCTCCGCCGACAATGGTATAATGAATAATTGCCGGCGTATTATCTTTTGTATTTTCACGAATAATCGGATCAGAAACTACAGATTTGCGTAAAAATCCATCTACATAACCTTGACGCACTCCCTCATTGATAGCTTCCTCTAAAGCTCCGCCTTCTATATGTACCTCCTGTCCTATTTCCACAAAAATGACTGCCATACCAGTGTCCTGACAAATAGGAATTGTGTCTTCTCCTGCAATCTGCAAATTTTCCTGAAGCTGATTTAAAATCTGCCTGCCTAACAAAGATTCTTCCTTTTTCACCGCATCTTTCATTGCCTGATCCATATCTTTTGACAAATAATGATTAGCCTCAATACACATTTCGCTGACTGTCTTTGTTATTTCTTCTGTTTTTACTGTTCGAATCATTTTGCGCCCCCATTAATAATCCATTGTTTTCATATACTTCATATAATTAACTACCATCAAGGCAATTTTAAATGTCAATGCATCATCAAACACTCGAATATCAAGCCCTGTACTTTTCTGCAATTTTTCCAGACGATACACTAATGTATTTCTATGCACAAATAGCTGTCTGGATGTTTCTGACACATTCAAATTATTCTCAAAGAATTTGTTAATAGTAATCAAGGTTTCCTCATCAAAGGTATCCGGTGTAACTTCATGAAATATCTCATTCATAAACATTTCGCACAAAGACATTGGTAACTGATAAATCAATCGTCCAATTCCTAATGAGCTGTACCCTACCACCGTCTTTTCTGTGTAGAATATTTTTCCAACATCTAAAGCCATTTTTGCTTCTTTATATGATTTTGAAATCTCCTTGATTTCTCCCACTACCGTTCCGTATGCCACACGAACCTGTGTCATAGCCTCTGAATTAAGCATATCCACCAAAGTATTGGCAATACTGTGCAGTGTTTCATTATCTTCTCCATCTTTTAATTCTTTTACCAATATGATGTTTTTCTCATCTACCGCTGTAACAAAATCACCCGTACGATTAGAAAAAAGACTTTTCACTGTTTCCATTGCACTGTTATCTTTCTCTGTCTTAGTTTCTATAATATATACAATACGTCTTGCTTCTACCGGAATATGAAGCTTTTTTGCTCTGTTATATATATCAACCAACAAAAGATTATCCAAAATCAAATTCTGTATAAAATTATTTTTATCGTATCTTTCCTTATAAGCAATAATAAGATTCTGCAACTGACAAACCGCTACTTTTCCAATCATATATGTATCTTCACTGTCGCCCTTTGCCACCAATACATTTTCTAATTGTCTGTCATCATATACTTTAAAAAAGTGATATCCTCTTATGACCTGACTGTCCGCTGCCGATTCAGCAAAAGCCTGCACTTCGGCCGGCTGAATTTCATCCATATCATATGTTGTCGCAAGAATTACGCCATCTAAATCCATCACGCATAAATCGATTTTTGTAATTCCCCGAAGTTCGTCAATACTTGTTTGTATAATCTGGTTTGCTATCACAAGATTCACTCCTTATTTATCAAATTTAGCCTATATTGGTTAATTCTAAACTAATCGTTCAATAAAAGCAAGTTAATTTTAGGGTTTTACAATTTTGCAGTTTTGCGGCTGGCAGGACGCCAATGCAAAATATAAAAGCCTCCGGAGCTGTTTGAATCTGCTCTGGAGGCTTTTGCATTTATTAGGAGCGTCCTGCCAACATAAAAGCAGAACTGCCACCTAGTTTGTAATTGTCTTTTCTGTTTCTTTATCAAATACGTGAATCTTTTCAACATCAAGAGCAAATTTAACCTTGTCACCTGTTCTTACCGTTGTACGAGGATCAACTCTTGCTGTCATTGGGAATTCAGCCAAATCAAAGTAAAGGTATACTTCTGCACCTAATAATTCGTATACTTTAATAGTAGATTCGATTACAGCGTTTGGATGTGTTTCAATCATAACCTGTGAATCGTAAACATCTTCCGGACGAATACCAAGAACTACAGTTCTGTTTGCATATCCTCCATCAATTAAAGCTTTTGCTTTTGTTGGCGGAAGTTCAATATTGTATCCTGCTGTCTGTAATGTAACTTTATTTCCGTCTACTACACATTTAGCATCTAAGAAGTTCATCTGTGGACTTCCCATAAATCCTGCTACGAAAAGGTTTGCTGGTCTTTCGTACAGGTTCTGTGGTGTATCTACCTGCTGTACAACACCGTCTTTCATAACTACGATTCTTGTACCAAGTGTCATAGCTTCTGTCTGGTCATGTGTTACATAAATGATAGTACTTCCTAATCTCTGATGCAATCTTGCAATTTCGATACGCATCTGTACTCTTAACTTAGCATCAAGGTTTGATAAAGGTTCGTCCATAAGGAATACCTTAGGATTACGAACGATAGCACGTCCCATAGCAACACGCTGTCTCTGTCCACCGGATAAAGCCTTTGGCTTACGGTCAAGTAATTTTTCAAGGTCAAGAATCTTAGCTGCCTCTTTTACCATTTTATCAATTTCATCTTTTGGTACTTTTCTTAATTTCAAACCAAAAGCCATATTATCATATACTGTCATATGTGGATATAACGCATAGTTCTGGAATACCATCGCGATATCTCTATCCTTAGGTTCTACATCATTGACTACTCTGTCACCAATTTTCAATTCTCCTGAACTGATATCTTCTAGTCCTGCAATCATACGAAGTGTTGTGGATTTACCACATCCTGATGGTCCTACAAAAATAATAAACTCCTTATCTTCAATTTCAAGATTGAAATCTTTTACTGCTTCAAATCCGTTTGGATATACTTTACAAACATTTTTTAATGATAAACTTGCCATTAATTCTTCCTCCTAAGATTATTTTCTTCTTTTTCATTAAGCTTTTTTTAGTATAAACTATTCTCGCTTTTTCGAAAATACCATAATTCCACAAAGATTTTCAAAATGCTTTGGTCACAATGATAAACTCCCGTCATTCTGACTAGGAATGATGGGAGTTTGTATACATATTGACGGAACTATGTTTATTCTTTTTTCATTATTTTATTTTTCCTTTAGATTTCTTCCATAACTTCCCTATAAAACGAATATCCATCTTTGCCACGTTTTTTTGAATGATATACCGCCTGATCCGCTGCCTTATACAAAACTTCAAAATTCTGTGCATCATCTGGATATATAGCTGCTCCAATGCTGGCTGTAACTTTTGTTTTCACATAATCTCCCGGCTGCAGTTCATGGAAAAACTCAACCAGTCGTTCTGCCTCTTTTACCTCAATTTCATGGTTTGGGATATTCTTTAAAAATACAATAAATTCATCTCCGCCAATTCTTCCAACAATATCCGTTACTCGAAATTCTGAGCCAAGTCCACGCCCAATAGCGGATAACACAACATCTCCAAATGCATGTCCCTTCGTGTCATTAATATTTTTAAAATTATCTACATCGATGATAAAAAGCATCGAGCGCACATTTTTTCCTTCATTTTTCAGATAGTCCTGAATATATTTTTCTGTAGCAATCTTATTATAAAGCGTTGTAAGACCATCAATTTCAGCCTTTTCCTCTAGTTCTTTTTCTTTACACTGCACTCTGCGGTCTAAGATAAGATTAACCACCACCATAACAGTTACGAAAAACACAAAGCTAATAAAAATTCCAAGCATCATGTATTTTGTATAACGTTTTATATTATTTATCTGTTCATAGGCATCGTGCGATTCATATATCATTACTACATAGCCATTTACCACGCGTACAGGTGTATACACCACATAATACTGGTTTCCATTCTTTTCAACATCACACTCATTTGTCTTTTTAATCTTAATCTCATTCAGCAGTCTTGTATAACCCTCCTTTCCCTGATATTTAGCATCTTTAAGATACTCAAACAAATTGGTAACTTGCTTTAATTCAGAAATTCTTCCATGATACGAATCTGCCACATTTCCCTGTTCGTCAATAAGCATACATACACCATTTCCTACCGACACAGACATGGTTTTAGATATGATGTCTGAAAACATTGATGCTTTCACCGAAATCATACTCGCACCTTTCAATACATTGTTCTGATTATATATAGGCTGCCCTATATAAATTACTGCTTTGTCACCATCTCCTCCATACACCGGCGCAGAAAATCCTGATTTTCCACTCTTTAATATACTCTGTACCAGTTCATTCTCTCTCATATCCACTGTAGCACCCTGGTTACTAATTGCCATTCCCAAAGTATTAATCAAATATGCAGAATGAACACCCTCTATCTGATTCAACATATTAATGGCTTTTATATTGTCTAAATTCAATAGTTGCTCACAATCCTGCAAATCGTATTTTATAGCCTCCACCATACGCATATATTCCTGCAGCCGCTCATTATATTGATTCGCACAGGCAAGTGCTGTGTTTTCCATATCTTTTTGTTTTTCTGATTGAATATACCTCTGTGCATCTCCTGCGCACACACCACTAATCAGCTCTACCGTTCCAAGCAAAAAAATACACCAAAAAACAAGCCCATAAATATATCTGTTTTTGTTTTCAGTGTAATTTTTTTTGGTCACTTTATTTTCTTTCATAGAGATTCACCGCCCACTTTTATATAGTTTCCTCGTCCTCCAGTGCAGCTTCATAACCCCTAAAAATTTTTTTGTATATATAAGACATCACAAATACAAATGCAGACTCCCCAAATAATATCAATATAGGAAAATACTGATAATTTATAAGCATATGGAAATCCAGATATACCTGTATTCCAAAAATAACTACTAATGCCAATGTATATGGCAAATGTCTTATACTCATAAGTACAGCATTTTTAAAATATTCCCCAACTTTATTTTCAAATTTCGCAATCAATGCAAAAATATATATTTCTACAAACAGCAGAACCAATCCTGCTAAAACAAGTACCGTAAGTAGCAGATATCTTACCTGATTATCCCAATGACTTATAATATAGTAATCTGTCCCCAGTACCGCCATAATAACCATCAATATAAGCCATATAATCGTAGACTGTTTAAAATTCCTTTTCAATGCTTTGATGTAGCTTCGAAAAATATAGCTTTCTTCATTCTTAACCATTTTCAACGTAATAGAAATTAGTGCTGTTGTTGCCGCACCTATCGTTACTATCGGCAGACTACAAATAAGCCAGAGCAGATTCAAAATGGCTAAATCCGCAATTCTGCTTAACGCTTTCATGATACCGCCATCTGGGTCAAAAAATCTTTCCATGTTGTTCCCCACTTCGTTTGTTATTATTTTTATTATATTACAACCCTATACAAAAATCAATTTATTCCAGCGAATTTTCAGGTTTTCCAATACTTTCCAATTCCTCGTCTGCAAGCGGGAAAGTAACGGTTACACGAAATAAATCTCCATCTAAATACAATTCAAACTTTCCACCTTGAAGCTCTGTTAAATTTTTCGCAATGGAAAGCCCAAGTCCGCTCCCTTCTGTGCTTCTAGAAACATCTCCACGTATAAAACGCTCTGTCAACTCATTTGCATTAAAATTCAACTGGTTTTCAGATATATTTTTCAGTGAAAATACCGCTTTTCCCTCATTTACACTTAAATCTGCATAAACTCTTGTTCCGCCCAAAGCATACTTTGCAACATTGTTATAAAGATTTTCAATTACCCGCCACACTCTTCTTCCGTCTGCCATGACCACCACCGGAGCATTCGGAATGTTTAATACCATATTAAGATTCTTTGCGTCAAATTTTTCATCAAATTCTCCCGCAGTCTGATAAATCAACTCCACAAGATTAATTCTTCCAATCTGCAGTTCTATATTTCCCGAACTTATTTTCGAAGCCTCCACCAAATCTTCCGTCAAATGCTTCAAACGCTGTGCCTTATTTTCTAAAACCTCCACGTATTTTTCGATTCTTTCATTGTCAATCTCTTCCCGCTTAATTAAACCTACATAATTTATAATGGAGGTCAGTGGTGTCTTAATATCGTGGGACACATTTGTAATCAATTCGGTCTTCATACGTTCATTGCGAGTGCTTTCCTCTACTGCATAACTTAATCCGCTTCCAATATTATTAATGCTCTGAGCCATAGTTAAGTTATCCTGATGCAAACCTACTGTATTGAGTTTATAATCTAAATCACCATCTACAATTTTTTTAATACCCTCTGATATTTCATTGCGCTCCATAGCATCTTTGACAATATATATACCTGCAAACCCACTAATAACTAACGGTATCAGGATACCAAACCAAAGATTGGTATGTGTGATTCCATACCCTACAGAAGCTGCGTTTACCGCCAGATAAATAACATACAAAACAACAACTCTCGTAGTATTTTTTCGATTGCGAAATACACGCAATACAAAATCAGTGATTTGATATAAAACACTGTTCTTCCAAAGAGTTTCCGCTTTAATTCTTCTCACCAATGTAAAATAGCCTGCAAGAAATGAAATATTAATGATAAATGTCATCACACCCACAATTACATTATTCCACAGTCCAAATTCATAATCCACGCTGACTCCCTGAATAATCAAAACTTCAAAGAAAGCTATGGCAAACATAAGCACACCGGCTATTTCCGTCTTAATATTATCAAACCAGTTAATACGAATTTCTTCCGTATTATCTATATGTCCTGACACAAAAGTAAGATATATAAACAGACAGAATGCCAAGACCAAGCTTGCCCCTCCTCCAATACATGCAATACGATACCACGGCTGGATTCTTTCATACTGGGTTTTTTCTATATAAAAATTGTCTTTTGCAGAAAAATTGGTATCTACTGCCGTAGCAATATAATAGTTTCCACTGATAGAATTATTCCACCTGCGCATAATTTCCAAGAAGCGGTCGTTCTCTAATCTCAAACTGCTGTCGTATCCCATACTGACAGAATTCATAAAAAAGTATGTTTTATAAGAATTAAAATATTTTGCCAAATCTTCTAATTGTAATCCCTCTTCACGATGATACATATTGCGAAGTTCCTGTTCATTCGTATAGATTTCCATAGCATCGACATCGATGACTGCATAATGTAAATTTGTATTTTGTAGGTGATATTTACTTTCAAATGTTTTGTACTGTTCAAAATCTTCCTGAATTTTTATTACTGCGTTTTCCAGATACTCATAAAACTGTTCCCTCTCTTCATCTGTATGAAAACGATCTGCCAGACTGATTCCGTCAACCGGAAGATAGTACTCTGAAAGGTATTTTAATGTCAAAGCATCTTCATTCTCCTGCGTTTCGGGAAAAGTAATTGTTTTTTCTGAAATAATTCTTCCCTCTGCCGATGAATTGTCGTATACTTTCGTATATTCTAAAACACTATCTGCACGACTCTCCGCTTCTTCAGTAAAATCCACCTCCAGATTTTCATATACAAGCCCTTCTTTTGCCCATTTAATCAGGTCTTCTACCCGGTAATAAATACCACCGTCTGCTGTTTTCCTTACCGTATCAGCAATATTTCTTTTTACATAATCTTCTACAGAAATTAATTTATCGGGATCATAGTCACCATCTGTTTCAAAAATAGAACACAAATGAATATAGTCTGATAATTCATATATTTTATCTTCTACCAGACTCTCATAATAATCGGAATCTGTAAACTTTTTTCCTTCAAGCATATCCCCGGTACCCTTTGAAGTTCCACGATAACTAAAACATACACTTAACGATACTACCGTAATCACCACAAAAAACGTCTGTAGTATAACTGCTGCTGCTTTCACTCCCTTACTGTACTTTAAATTATGCATGAAGAAGACTCCTTTCCTGTCTGTTTAAAGCTTTTCTATCTTATACCCAATGCCCCACACAACTTTTAAGTATTTTGGCTCTTTGGGATTAATCTCAATTTTCTCACGAATATGGCGAATGTGTACTGCCACAGTATTATCTGCACCTATGGCATCCTCATTCCAAATACTTTCATAAATCTGATTAATAGAAAACACCTTTCCCTGATTCTTTACCAGCAAAAGAAGAATATTATATTCAATCGGTGTCATCTTTACAAGATTTCCCTCTACCATAACTTCCTTTAAGTCATCATTAATCACAAGTTCCCCTGTTTTAAAAACATTAGAGCTTTCTTCTGTAATATTTCCAAGTTCTGTATATCTTCGAAGCTGCGATTTTACCCTTGCTACCAGTTCTAATGGATTAAAAGGTTTCGCAACATAATCGTCTGCTCCGATATTCAGTCCCAAAATTTTATCCGCATCTTCTGTCTTTGCTGACAGCATAATAATCGGTATACTGCTGCTTTCTCTGATTTTCAAAGTGGCATGTATTCCATCTAAACGCGGCATCATAATATCTATAATTAATAAGTGTACTTCCTGTTCCTGTAATATCTCCATTGCCTGGATTCCATCGTATGCTTTCAGCACATGATATCCTTCTTGTACTAAATATATTTCAATTGCATCTACAATCTCTTTATCATCATCACATACCAATATATTTAACATTTCATCACCTCATCAAAAATATACTTGTCTTAAATTAATTCTACAGTTAAAAAAGTTTAATTTTTCCTTAATATTTGCTTACTTTTGCTCGATAGGAACGACCATAGTCACACTCTTTCTTATATTAACGTAACAATGTCTTTCCTATAGAGCAAAAACCGTATAAGCTTTGCTTATACGGTCTTCTCTCTGCCTTACAAATACTTTTTTGCCTTAGCATAACATACTTGAATAATGTCTCTTCTTGTTATTATGCCACTAAAAATATTATCATCATCTACCACCGGAACATAATTCTGTTCCAATGCTCTTTTTATCATATCATTCATATCTGCAGTTCCGGAAACAGCTTTAATCTCTGTTTTTCTCGGCATATTTGCCGCAGTAATTTCTCCTATGCACTCTAAATTTAATTCTTTCTTTTCCCTTATTACCCTTAATATATCGCCTTCTGTGACAGAACCAAGATAATGTCCCTGCCTATCTATCATCGGAACTGCAGTGAAGCCCCTTTCCTCCATAACATCTATTACTTTGGATAATTTATCATCCGCATATATATATGTAACTTCACTCTTTGGCGTAAGGAAAAACAACACATTCACATGCCTCTCCTCCATTTCAAACACTCTTTACCTATTTTTTACACAGTTAAATTTAGTATACCTCTCCTACCCGGATACGTCAAGATATTCCACAAAAATCCCCCGACCATTTGCCGGGGGATTTTGCATCACTTCTTATTTTAATTTTTTTTAATTTTTACTTTGTGATTTCTACTTTCATTGTCTTACTTGCTTTTCCGTACACTTTATTACCTGCTGAGTCTAACTTGTATGCTTTCACTCTCACATAATAAGTTGTTCCCTTTGTAAGATTTTTCAGTTTTGCATTTGTTTTTGTCTTCTTTGCAATTACGGATGTTGTCTTTGATTTTGAAAATCCCTTATTTGTTGAGCAGAAAATTTCATAACCGTCTACACCCTTTACTTTTGCATATTTTACTGTAATTGCTCCGGAAGAAGAATTATTGGCACTCTTAATTGTTGCTGCACCTGTCTTTACTTTCTCCCATTTTGCAGTTACTGTAACTTTTTTGTTTCCTGTTACTTTTTTATTTAATGTTGTAACCTTTTTGCCCTTTACATACCAGCCTTTAAATGTATAATTCTTTCTGGTTGGTGTCTTAAGTTTCAGGCTCTGGTTCTTAGCAAGATATGTCGGATTCAGTCCATGATTCTTTCCACCTGCTAATTTATAAGTAACCTTATAAGATGGTCCCGGTAACACAGTAATCTTACATTTTGCTGTCTTGCCGTCTTTTACCTTAGCGGTAATTGTTACTGTTGTTTTCTTCTTAACCTTCTTAGCTGTTACTTTACCTTTGCTGTTTACTGTTGCAACTTTCTTATTGCTAGATGTCCATGTTACTTTCTTGTACTTGGCATTTGTCGGATTTACTGTTGCTGTCAATGTAATGCTTGCTTTATTACCTAAGGTTACCTTCTTTGCATTCAGCTTAACTGATTTAACTTTTACATAAGAAGGTGTTGCTGTTGGTGCCTTTGTTACTACCTTTGTAGGTACTACGGTTGGTATTTCTGTTGGCACTTGTGTAGGTACTTCTGTTGGCACTACGGTTGGCTGATCCGGTGTAATTACAATTGGTGTAGGTGTTGCTGTCGGTGCAGTTGTAGGTGTTGCTGTCGGCGCAGTTGTTGCTGTTGGCTCTGGTGTTGCTGTCGGTGCAGCTATTACCTTTACAGCAAACTGTTTTGTATATCCTTCATAAGATACTGTAATGTTGTATGTGCCGGCTTTATCACTCTTATATGCACTTGTATCCACACTGTAACCATTTTCACCTTCTGAAATAGGTGCTTTGTCATTTCCGTATATACCTGTTACTGTGAGATTGGTTAAGTCAAGTTCTTCACCAATTTCATATTGTGTTTTTGTTGGTGCAACCACTTCAATATCTGTTAAAGTCTTACCTTTTGCAATAATAGCTGTACCACCATTATCCATTGCAGGAATTGTAATTTCTACTTTTCCGTTTGCTACAGGCAGTGTGTTTCCAGAATAAAGATCTATCATACCACTCTGTTCTGCATCTGTCTGTGAATATTTGCTTAAATCAATTGTTACTTTCTTTGCATTATCTGTTGTGTTAAATGCTAAGTAAACTGTTTCGCCATTGTGCTCTCTTAAAACTACTTCATAGCCGAATCCATCACCGCCTAATACGTTGCTTCTGCTGCCCTTTGACATTACATCTGAGTAAAGGGAACGGGCTACTAATAATTTTTTGTAATGAGCAAGCATATCTTTCTGCTTTGCTTTCAAATTGTCAAACTGCATGTCATAACGGTTGTTTTCATAAACACCAAATGCATTCGGACCGGAAAGTGCCACTTCTTCACCATAGTAAACAATTGGCTGACCCTTAGCAGTAATCTGTAACGCTGCTGCTAATTTTGCTTTTCCATAATCATATCCCATAGAATATAAGAATCCGTCTTCATCATGGCTGCTTAAGAACTGTCCCATTGTAAGACTGCTACTTAAAGCTGCATTACGTGCTTCTAATGTCTTTTCTGCTGTTTCAATATTTCCATTTACAAAGTTTGCTGCAACATCTTTGAAGTCAAAGTCGAGTTCAGAATCCATCTGTCCATTGCCTAAATAATTTGCTGTATCGTTATATCCTGCACCCCAGTATTCACCAATCATCTTAAAGTTTGGATTTACTTCTGCCAATGCTGTCTTTAACTGACTGAATGTTTCATGTTCTACATGTTTGATTGTATCCACACGGAAATAGTCAATACTGTTTCCTGCCTCTGTTGTATGGCTTGCCCATGCTGTCTGCCATTCAATTAATTTAGCACGTACTTCCTGATTTTCTGTTTTGAAGTCTGGAAGACCGCTCAACTGCATTGTGATATCATCAGAACCGATTTCATCACCTTTACGAAGCATATTTCCAAAGTTATCACTGTTTTGTGTACCATATCCTGCATGATTGACAACAATGTCAAGCATAATCTTGATACCACGTTTGTGTGCTTCATCAATTAATTTGTCAAAATCTTCTGTAGTTCCTAAATGCTCATCAAGTTTTGTAAAATCTTTTGCCCAGTAGCCTGTATAAGCTGCCTGATTTAATTCATCATTTACAATAGTATCAATATTGTCAACAACCGGAGTAATCCAAATTGTGTTAATACCTAACTGCTGCAGATATCCAAGTTTGGAAATCACACCTTTGATGTCACCACCATGATAAGATTCTGCCATCTTCGTATTATATTCTTTACCACCATTATTGGAAGAATCACCATCTACAAAACGGTCTGTTAACAGGAAGTATACTCTTGCCTCATCCCAGGATGCATCGGTAGATGTTTTGTTAATTACTTTTACAGTTGCTGTTGTTGTTGTTGTATTTCCATAAAGGTCTGTTACTGTAATAGGAACATCATAAGCTCCTGCTTTCATACTGCTGTCAATGTAGAACACACCTTTGTTGGTAATTGTACTGAAATCTACTGTCGTAGCTTTTCCTGTAATGCTTTCCAGATTTGCAGTAATTTTGCTTAATTCTACATTTTTACCTGTTGCCTTATTAGTTACTTTTACTGTTACAACCGGGTTCTGGTCATAATTAACTGCTTCCGGAGAAACAGATGTATTAATTTCTAACTCTGCTTTTTCATAGTGTTTTACACCGCTTGGATTATACTGATCCTGTACTTCTTCTCCATCAATAATAAATTTATATTCATAGTCACCATCCGGAATGTTCTGGAATTTGTACATAAATAATTCATCTTTTGTAACATATTCCATATCAAATTCCTGTTCTTCATTTGTTTCCTGATTTTTAACAATAACTTTTGCTTCTTTGATGGTATCCATTGTTCCGTTATAGAACTTATCATCATCACGATAGCAGAATACAATACCATTGTCATAATATGTCTGACCAGATGGAAGTACATATGGATTTTCTATACCTTCACCGCCACGAACTTTTGTATATCTGTCGCCTTCGTTCATTGCGATTGCTCTGTCACCATATTCACGGTCTGTGTTCTGGTCAGGTCCCCAGTATCCAAGTAATCTTACAATATATCCAAAAGAACTTGTGTTCTTATCTGCATTGATATATGCTACATATTTCGGATTTGCTGTTGTTCCATAATTAATTAAATCATAAGGTGTAACATAGCTTGCATTGTTCCAGGTATAAATATCAGAGATACCTGTATATTTAGAATTTGTTCTGTATGCATATTCATAAATCAAAGCTCGCTGTGTATAATAGTATTTCTGTGTCTGCTGTTTTGCAACGCCATCTACTTTATAGTCAAGTACTACTTCATAATATCCTGTATCTGCTGTATTTTCTACTGTCAACAGACCATCCTCTGACATCGCAAAGCCTGGCTTTTCAGATTTCAGAGAGAACTTAACACTTCCTCCATCTGCCACACCGACAGCTTCATACTGGAATTTACCTGCTCCCGCAGCGTTTGTTCCATCAATTGTAAGTCCAGGCATAACTACGATAGAGTTACCTGCTCCATCTTTACCTTCTTCCACAACATCAGGATTTTTTACGTCTGCAAAATATCCATTATCTTCAATTGTCTGTCCTGCAATTGGTGTTACTTTAAACTTATACTGATATTCACCAGGTTCCACGTTTTTCAATGTGACTGTGTAATATCCGCCTTCTTCGTTATAGGACAAATTCTTTCCATTTGTCCAGCCGTTTTCACCTACTACAGTACCCATCAAAGCTACTGTCTTAATGTTTTTCTTTTCTAAGCCATAATGAGCCGGTGTAAAGTTAAATGTAATTGTCTGTGCTGCTGAATCCACAACCGGACTTTCTTTTCCATCCTGTGCTCCTGGCGTTTTAAACTTAGAATTTCCTTCTGCGTCTGTTTCATTATTTTTTGGATCTACTACATCTTCGCCTTCCACAAGGAATTTGTAAGAATATTCTTTTCCTGCTACTGCTTTTTTTGTAATGCTCCACACACCATTATCAGCCTTTGTCATAGCTTTTGCCTGTGCGAACCAGTCACCATTACCATTTATAGTTCCTGCAAGTCTTACTGAATCTGCATATGGTGCAAAATAATTAAATGTTACAGTACCGTCATCATTTAGTACAGGACTTTTGAAAGTTGGTTCTGTAACTACTGCAGGTGCTGTAAAAGTTGTTGTTCCATCACTTTCTCTGGCTACAAAATTGTAAGGGTCATTTACAGCTGCTTTATCTCCAACCTGAATTGTGTATGTATACTTTTTACCTGCTGTTAAGCTGGAAGCCGGAATTACTGCCGCGTACAGATTTTCTGTGCTATCCTCCTGTACTAATGTAAATGCCTGTTCCTTTGCAGTTCCACTGTTGCCCTCTTCCATATATAATACTTTGCTGCCGCTTCCCAATGTTCCTTTGTATGGATAATAAATAGTCACAGAACCATTTCCAATTTCCGGATTACGGACAACAACCGGATTTCCTTTATATTTTACATTGTTTAAAGGATCTCCTACATATGTGTTCTTTCCTGTGTAAATACCATAACGGTAAAGACCGCCTTTTACAGGTACTTTATCTGTTTCTAAAGTATATGTTACCTGTTGTGTTTCTCCATCTGTTGTTCCTCTTACCATGTCAATCTCGTTGATTGCCCAATCAGTAAATGTACCCTGTAAGCGGACAGATGCTGTATTCTGATTTGCATAAAAAGTAAATGCAATATTTCCATTTTCCTTATATTCCGGATAAACTGACTGTGCCGGTTCCTGAGGAATCACAATATCAGCTTCATTTGTTGAAACAATATCTTTGCCATCTGCATTTACGCCAAAATACAAATCTGCTCCATTTGCTGCTTTATTTACAATTTCTAATTTTTCTGCATCAAATTCCTTTAATGTATTTTTTGCATCATCTGCATCTGCAAACTGTAAACCATTTACTGCTCCTGTAAATGACACTTTTACGGAATACCATTTATAATTTTCGTCTGTAGTGTCCTTTTCAAATTTTAATTTTGGTTTCTGTGCATTTCCCCATGCATAAACAGTTGCATTACCATCATTATCTGAGATGGTAACAAAATTTGTATTCCATGCATCGATAAACGGTGTAATCCAATTATATGTATTTAAGAAATGGAGCGTTATCGTCTTTTCTGTTGCGGAAACTAAATCTTTTTCCGTTGTATCATCCTTTGTTTTATAAGTCCATTTCCATGCATCTCCATTTTTTCTGCAATAAACAGAACTTTCTGTAGGAAGTGCATTAATAGCTGCTAATATCTGATAGTCTTCTTGTCGAAATTCCTGGTCTCCTCTGATACCACTTAATGTTACAGGTTTATTGCCATCTGCGCTGTTGACAATCTGTAATCCTGTCCAATCACCATCATTTACGTCAATATACCACAAATTACTGTTTTCTGTATCCTGTTTAAAAGCAGGTCTTACCTGAAGTGTTGAACCTTCTTCGGTCGTCCAGCCTGTTATCTCAACCCAGTCTCCCTCAAATGCGGTATTGCTTGGTTTTGATGTCACTCCGGCTAAGTTTTCCCACCAAGGATTTAATGCCGGTGTTCCACAATCGTTCGGTTTTTCAAAGTATAACCTTATACTTTGTTTTACTGTTGTTTCTTCCGCTGCATTTGCAATCAAAGTCAAATCAGCCGGTGCTAAGCCGATGATCATAGCCATGACCATAAGCCAGCCAATTATTTTTTTCATAACGCCTTGCCCATAATAGGACTTTTTTAATTTGCTCATGCTTATATCTCCCTTTCCTTTCTTTTTTTGACATTTCGGCAAAATTACTCACCGAATGCTTTTTTGAGCTGCCTTTAGTATAATATATTTTGTTAAAGTTATGCAATACTTCTGTAAAAATTCGAAACAATTTCGTCTATATGCATAATTTCGCTCTGTTCATTTTGTGAACTTTTTTAACGCGTAATTTTACAAAAAGGGACACCGCCAACTGCGATGCCCCTTTTCTTTTGGGTTATCATTACATATAACAACTTTTTTACTATTTTTTAATTGTAACCTTAACAACCTTACTATAAGAAGGACTGTATACTTTTTCTCCGGCAGAGTCTATCTTATAAGCTCTTACCTTTACATAATATGTCTTATTCTTGTTCAGCTTGTTGATTGTCTTAGTTGTCTTTGTAGTAGTTATTGTCTTAACAGACTTCTTAAACTTCTTATCTGTGGAATATTTAATTTCGTATCCCTTAACGCCACTGACTTTCTTAAGTGTAACTTTAAGCTTGTTGCCTTCTTCATTCTTCACTGACTTTACATTTACCTTAGAAGGTTTTGCAACTTTCTTCCATTTAGCATAAAGTGTTACGTTTGCCTTGGTAGAAGCTTTTACTACCGTAATCTTATTTTTAAACTTGCTGTCTGTATACCAGCCGCTAAATGTGTATCCTTTTCTTGTAGGATTTTTCAGTGCGATATTTTTTTCTTTGTATGTTGCAGGGTTTGATTTGTTATTTATACCCTTATTCATAACATACTTAATTGTGTAGGCTGTTGCTTCTGGTACTTTTGTTGGTACTTTTGTCGGTACCTTTGTCGGAACAGCTTTTTCATTTACTTTAACCTGGAAAGATGCCTTGTAAATCTTTTTATTTGCTCCGGCTGCATATACTTTAACCGTATAAGTGCCTGCTTTTTCTAAGTTTACATTATCGCAATCTACTTCATAATTTCCAGTGGTAATAGGAAGTCTTAATCCACCTTCATAAATACCTACAACAGATAGGTTTTCTAAGCTCAATGTTTCTCCTATTGTGTATGTTGTTTTTGTTGGAGCAACCACTTCAATACCTGTTAATTTCTTTGCTTCTCCGGCTCCAAGAATTGCTGTACCACCATTGTTGATAGAAGGGATTACAATTTCTACTGTATTGTTTTCCACTGCATATTCTTTTCCGGAATATACATCTGTCATAGTAGCAATAGCTGTAGGTGTTTCTCCTGTTACCGTCTTTAAATCATCTAATGAAACTTTTACCTTTTTTTCTTTGTCTGTTGTATTTAACGCAACATATACGGCATCTGCTCCTTCGCCTCTTCTAAATACCAGATAACCCTCTTCATCTCCACCTGCTACCTTGCTACGTTCTCCTGTAGCAAATACTTCAGAGTACATTTCTCTGGCTGCTAATAATTTCTTATAATGAGTAAGCATTGCCTGCTGATCTTCTGTCAAATTATCAAAAATCATATCATAGCGGTTATTATCTTTCACACCAAATGCGTTTGGACCGGAAAGACCAATTTCCTCACCATAGTAAATTACCGGAATACCCTTTGCTGTCATCTGTAAGGAAGCTGCTAATTTACCTTTTGACAAATTATATCCCTGAGAATATACAAATCCATCCTCATCATGACTGCTTAAGAACTGTCCCATTGTTATATTGCTTGTTAATGCGCCATTACGTGCTTCTAAGCTTTCTTCTGCACTATCAATTTTTCCATTTACCAAGTCACCTGCAATTGACTTAAAGTCAAAATCAAGTTCTGCGTCCATTTCACCATTTGCAAGATAATCACCTGTGTTATTATAGTTTGCACCATAAAACTCACCAATCATCTTAAAGTATGGATTTACTTCTGCTAATGCGGTCTTTAACTCTGACCAGGTTTCGTGTTCTACATGTTTTACTGTATCTACACGGAAATAGTCAATACTGTTTCCGGCTGCTGTTGTATGACTTGCCCATGCTGTCTGCCATGCAATTAACTTGTCACGCACTTCCTGTACTTCCGTCTTAAAGTCCGGAAGGTCTGAATTATAACCACCATGTAAGAAATCTGTTCCTACTTCATCTCCAGTACGAAGCATACCATCAAAGTTTTCTAATCCTGTACCATCTTTTCTTGCATATCCAGAATGATTTACAACGATATCCACCATAACCTTGATTCCATGCTTGTGAGCTTCGTCTAACAGTTCATCTAAGTCTTGTGTTGTTCCTAAGTGCTCATCTAACTTTGTGAAATCCTGAGCCCAGTATCCATGATATCCTGTCTGAGTTAAATCTTCATTTACAATCCAGTCTACATTGTCTACGATTGGTGTAATCCAGATTGTATTAATTCCTAATTCCTGTAAGTAGGAAAGCTTTTCTGTAATACCCTTTAAATCACCGCCGTGGTAAGATTCTGCCTTTTCCGGTGCATAACCTGTAGCTAACGTTCCGTTATTAGACGGGTCTCCGTCATTGAAACGGTCTGTTACAATAAAGTATACGCGGGATTCATCCCATGACTTATCTGTGGTTTCTTTTTCTGTCACAGTAATCGGAAGTAATACCCCCATAGTGTTTCCATAATTATCCGCAATGGATACTGAAATGTTGTACGTTCCGGCTGCCACACTTCTGTCAATATAAAGTACACCTTTGTTTGTTACTGTACTAAACTGTACTTTTGAGGATATTGCATTTCCACCGGAAATTGCTGATAAATCAACTTCTATTTTACTTAATTCAATCTCTTTACCTGTTTCTTTATTCTTAACATTAATTTTTACAGGTGGATTCTGATCATAATTAGTTACAATTGACTTTGTTTTATCATCATACATTGAACTCTCATAGCTGACACTAACTGTATCTAAGTTATTCTTTTCGTAGTGCATTACACCTGTAGTATTATACTGGTCTTCTACCTTCTTGCCATCTACCATAAAGTAGTAGCTGTAATCCCCGCTTTCTATATCTTTCATATGATATGTAAACAATTCATCTTTTTCATCATATGCCATGTCATAGCTTTGACCATTTACAATAACTTTTACTTCACCAATGGTATCCATAGTTCCGTCATGGAATTTCTGATCATCACGGTACTTAAACATAATACCATTGTCATAGCAGGTTTTTCCGGAAGCACATACATATGGTTGTGCAATACCGTCACCGCCCTTATATTTTGTGTATCTCTCTCCTTGATTTACATAGATGGTTCTGTCACCAAATTCTCTGTCGTCATCACCCCAGGTACCATATAAACGAATAATATAACCAAAGCTTTCGATATTTTTGTCTAATGTGATGTATGACACATACTTTGGATTTTCCTCTGTTCCAATGTTACGTACTTTGAAACTTGTTCCTGTAGCTGCATTGTTCCATGTATAAATATCTGTTTTTCCCTTGTATTGTTCATTTGTGGTATATGCATATTCATAAATAACAGCATTTTCTGTGTAATAATACTGGCATGTGGAAACTTTTTCTTCTCCATCTACCGTATAATCTAAACGAACTTTAAAATATCCTGTTTCTGCCTCATTCGTTACAGTTAAGGTTCCGTCTTCTTCCATAGTAAATCCCGGTTTTTCATCTACTAAAGAGAATTTTTCACTTCCTGCATCAGCAGCTTTTGCATCACCTAATACTTTTGTTGAAAACTTATAAGTACCTACACCTGCAATATTATCTCCATCAGCAATTACGCCCGGAACTGTCAGGATAGAATTATCTGTTCCATCCGGATTTCTCTTATCTGCTAACCATGTAGAATTATTTGCTTTAAACTTATATTCGTACTGTCCTGCCGGTATACTCTTAATGGTAATTGTATAATTACCATCTTCTGTTTTGTTCATTACAAGACCTGTACTCCAGTCACAAGCTTTCTTTTCGCCAGCTTCATCTACATAAGTAACACCTTCTAGACCCATTAAATTAACGCTGTCTACTTTTTCTACTTTATCAGCATAGTCTTTTGCATAATATGTAAATGTTACATCTCCTGTTTCAGAATTTACCTGTGGCTCAATCGTACCAAATGTAAACGCTGAATTTCCATCCACCTGATTATCATTCTTTGGATCTGTAATCCATGCACCATCTACCACATACTTATACTGGTAAGAACCATAGGATAATTCTAATGTTTTTGTAAATAAACCTGTCTCCTCGTTCTTCTCCATAGCATTCTCTGCTGTGTTTTTCCATCCATTCATGCTTCCGGCTAAAATAACCTCTTTTGCTGCCGGATTCCAGTAATTGAATGTTACTGTTCCATTTGCTTCATCCAAAACTAATGCTTCATATTCCGGTTCTGCAATATATTTTGTAAATGTAAATTCATCTTTTCCAGTAAAGTTGAATAAATCTTCTAAACCTTCTTTTCCTTCCACATTTACTATGTATTCATAATCGCCTGCTTCAATATCTGTAATTTCAGCAACATATAAATTATCATATCCTTCTGCTGCCTTAAATTCTGCCTGTGCATATTCCCCTGTTGCACCCTTTGCTCTATACTCTACTGCACCTTTTACTTCTTGTGTTGACGGATAGTAAATACTTACCTTTCCGTTATCCGCAACAGGATTTGCTACAATTACCGGGTTTCCATTTGTCACCTTTGTGGCATTTAATTTATCACCTTCCCAGTTTGCACCTGCAGCACCTGATACCATACCATAATCATACACTCCCGGCTCTTCTGGTGCCTTATAAGTTTTGGTAAATCCATAATCAGTTGCTTCCATAGCTTCGGTTGTCTGCCATGCATCAATAAAAGAACCTTTGATACCTGCCGCTGCCGCCTTAGTAACAAGATTAAATGTAATTGTTTTGTCTTCTTTGTTGTATACCGGACTTGCTACATTTTCTACCGGTACATCTGGAGTTATCTCTTCCTTTGGATCTACTTTTACAATTGCAGTATGAGTTTCATCTTTTGGATCAATTGTAATAGTAACATCACTTATTGCCTTTACTTCAAATTCACAATTTCCACCGGAACCTGTGCCGCCCCACGCTAAATTCCACTTGAAAGCTTCCGGATCCTGCAATACTTTAATCTGATGTGTTCCCGGTTCAACATTTTCAATTGTAATGCTATAGGTACCATCTTCATTCTTTGCTAATTTTGCATCTTCTGATGCTGTTGCATTCCAGGCAATCGGAGAAATTGTACCTACTAAATAATATTCTTCTTTTGCTACGACTGTTTCGATTGGTAATTCTTCCTTACCTTCTGCATCTGTATACCATGCATAATTACTATCTTCATCTGCAAGATAATAAACAGTTGTATCTGATGTAAATGCATTAAATGTTTTTAGCACTCCTGCATCATTGATTTTGATTTCTGCTCCTGTTTCAGCATCCACAAACTGAAATCCTGTCCAATTAGAACTCTGAACTTCAACCGAATATAATCCGTTGGTTTTATCTTCTACTAAACTTGTTTTTTCCTGTTTCCATGTTGTAATCATAACCGGTTCTCCACCCTTAATTACAGCATTTTCATCCCATACATGGATTACAGGTGTTGTCCAGTCTGCCGGTTTTTCCAAAAAGATGGTCACTGTCTTTGCTGCAGCCTTTGCCACCAGGCTAAAATCTGCCGGTGCCAGTCCAAGTACCATAGCTAACACTAAAAGCCAACTGACTACTTTTTTCGCAATTGTTTTCCCATAAAGGGATTTTTTTGCTTCCTTCATAACCTTTTTTTCCTTCCTTTCTCTTTCTCAATTTCTCAATCATTTGTAGTAAATATTACTACATCTTGCCTTTACAGCTCTTACTAGTATAATGCATTTTGTATAAATTATTCAATAGTTTAAATCACCTTTAATGCATTTTATACAACATGTACATTTTCTGGAAATTCATTTGTACATAATTTTCTCGCTTTTTTATTTTCTTTCCGTTCCACTTCGTTATTTTAACCAAAAAAGGAATTACTTTTTCGGTAATTCCTTTTTCTTCCTCCGCAATTCTTTAAAAAAATTGCTTAACATACTACTACATTCTTCTTGAAGTACACCTGTAACAGTCTCAATCTGATGATTAAACTGCTCCATATGAAACATATCAAGCACAGATCCTGCACAGCCCGCCTTAGCATTCATGCTGCCAATCACCACCTTAGATATTCTGGATTGAACCAGAGCACCTGCACACATTTGACAAGGCTCTAAGGTCACATACATTGTACACCCCTCTAATCTCCAATCTCCCATAACTTTACTTGCTTTCTTAATCGCAGTCATTTCTGCATGTGCCAATGTATTCTTATCTGTGTTTCTCCTATTATACCCTCTTGCAATAATCTTATCTTCATAAACAATCACACAGCCTATTGGAACTTCCCAAAGCTGATATGCTTTTTTTGCCTGACGAATGGCTTCTTTCATGTACTTTTCATCTATGGTCATAGGTTATCCTCCATTTGATTTGTCATTGTATCATTTTTAATTTTAAGTGTCAAACCATTCATCCAGATTCCCTTACTTGCCATGTGCAATTTTTTACATTATAATTGTATTAAACTATTGCTTTTACTTTTATTAGGAGCTTAAAGTCATGAAAATTGCAGGATTACAAAAAACAACTCTATTAGATTATCCGGAACACGTTGCAGCCACCCTTTTTCTGGGTGGCTGCAATATGCGCTGTCCCTTTTGCCATAATTCCGAGCTGATTGAAAACCCGGAAGAATTGTACACAAAAGAAACTATTTTTCATTTTTTAGAAAAAAGAAAGGGTATCTTAGACGGTGTGTGCATTAGTGGCGGAGAACCTACGATTCATTCTGACCTTCCTGATTTTATAAACGATATTAAATCCCTGGGCTATTTAATCAAACTAGATACCAACGGCACAAACCCCACGATGCTTAGACAATTAATTGAGCATTGCAGCATAGATTATGTTGCAATGGATATAAAATCCGGACTTTCCTCTTATCCGGCAGCCTGTGGATGTGACATTTCTACCGACTGTGTGCTGGAATCTATTTCTATCTTAAAGGAAGAATGCATTTCTTATGAATTTCGCACTACCGTTGTGCCCGAACTTCACAAACGGATGGATATGTTACAAATTGGGGAAATGCTTCAAGGCAACTCCAATTATTTTCTGCAAAGCTTTCTTCCTTCTGCTCAGGTTATGGCTGGCTATTTTCACTCCCCATCGATTGAACTGTTAAAAGAGTACCAGCAGCTAGTGAGGCGTTTCCTCCCTAATACATTTATTCGCGGAGTATAACTATTTACCTATTCCAATTCCACCGTTCGAATATAGTAGCCAAACTCTCCTTGTCGCAGATTTCCGGTTCTGGACATCTGAAATTGTGAAAATCCAAACATACCTGCCATCATTTTTTCTCTCGGATGAAATACTCCGGGAATTCCAATAAAAAATGAATCTTCCTTTAGATTTTTTCCAAGAATTAAGTATCTGTAACTACAATACCCATGAAGAAGAAAACTATTATTTGCAAGAATCCAATATTTTTTTTCCAGCTTTGCAATATCCTTTGGTTCAATTTTTATTACTTCCACATAATCTAAGTACTCAAAAGGGTTTACCACCGGGTATTCGCGCATCATTTCCTTCCATTTTTTTAATCCACAAGGCTGATCATTTTCTGAAAAGTTTTCCACAGAAAAGTCCAGTTCTCCACAAGCACAACTTTGTTCTTCTAACACCGTTTCTTCCACCGGTATATTTTGTTCGACCTCTTCAACTTGTTCGACTGCTTCCACCGTTTCCACTGTTCCCACTGCTTCAACTGTTTTAACTGTTTCCACTGTTTTAACTGTTTCCACTGTTTTAACTGTTTCACATACTTCTTCAGCCTGGTCGATATCTTTTTGAATTTCGGCAGGCTTCTCGGAAAAGGGCTGTTCTTCTTCCCCCTGTGTAAACACCTTAAAACGTGATGTATCAACGCTTATGTTATCCCACGCACTTGCCATTGCATTCTCTTCATCATCATTGAATGACAGATAAAGTCCCTGTAAATCCTCAAGACTTTTTTTGCTGTTTCCCATGTTATTGCGTTCTGTAACAAGTCGTACATCTCCAACTCCGTTTTTAATCACAAAAGTTCCAAGATAAATTCCCGTCAATAATCCTCTATCTTCATAGAAGCCGTATATATTGCTTTGCAATGCCGTCACAGAAGATGCCCCTTTAATATGAATTTCCATACGGCAGACTTCTCCTCTGGCTTCTATCTTTGCAAATCCTGTATTTTTTAATTTTTCTGCTTTATGGTAACTATAAATATAAGACATGAAACGTCTAAACTCTGACATAAAAAACCTCTGCCTTTTTTATAAAATATATACAGACAGAGGTTTTTTTATGACTTTTTATTTACGCTTTGCCAACAGTAAATCACTAAGCTTTCCAAATTGCTCTAAATTCAATGCCTCTCCTCGAATGGTCTGGGACAGACCCATTTCTTCTAAACAGGCGGCAATTTCTTCTTTTGTGAAATTCAGCTCTGGTGAATTATTCAATCCATTAACCAGTGTCTTTCTCCGCTGGTTAAAAGATGCCCGAATCAGACGAAACATCAACTTCTCATCTTTTACTATCACCGGTGGCTGTTCGTGTCTGGTTAGACGAATCACCGCAGAACCTACATTTGGTCTTGGCATAAAGCAGTTTGGTGGTACATTTGCTACAATTTCAGGTTTTGCATAATATTGTACTGCTAAAGACAAAGCTCCATAATCCTTTGTCCCCGGTCCTACCTGCATACGGTCAGCGACTTCTTTCTGCACCATCACAGTAATGCTGTGAATCGGAACATGACTTTCAAACAGTCCCATAATAATTGGTGTTGTAATATAGTACGGAAGATTTGCAACTACTTTAATTGGATTTCCGTTATTTTCCTCTTGTGCTAACGCAGCAATGTCTACCTTCAAAATATCTTCATTAATAACTCTCACATTGTCATATTCTTTCAATGTATCTTCCAAAATCGGTATTAGCGCCTTATCTATTTCCACTGCTACAACTTTTCTTGCATGCTCTGCCAGATATTGTGTCATAGTTCCGATACCCGGGCCAATTTCTAATACAAAATCATCTTTATTTACATTTGCAGAGGCAATAATCTTATCCAGTACATGTGTATCAATTAAAAAGTTTTGTCCAAATTTTTTTTGAAAATTAAATTTATATTTTTGCAGTACCTCAATGGTATTCTGCGGATTTCCCAATGTCGCCATACGCACTCCTTCCAATTATCTGATTTTGTATAAGTTACATGCATTTTCATAAGTAATATGTTCCACTTCTTCTCTATCGATTCCCTTGATTTGTGCGAGCATTTCTGCCACATAGGAAAGATTTAAGGAAGAATTTCTTTTTCCCCGGTTTGGCACCGGTGCAAGATATGGACAGTCCGTTTCTAAAACAATCTGATTCAGGGGTGTATACTCTGCCACTTCTTTTAATTTTTTTGCATTGTTAAAAGTCAACACGCCTCCAATTCCGATATAAAACCCCTGACTCAGATATTCTCTTGCCATTTCCACAGAATAAGAAAAGCAATGAATTACCCCGCCGCAATCCCAGGGTTTTTCTGCCTTCATAATATCTAAGGTATCTGCTGCCGCATCGCGACTATGAATAATAATCGGTTTCTTCTTTTCTATTGCCGTATGTAACTGCCTTACAAACCATTTTTTCTGAATATCCCGTTTTGGCTCATCCCAGTGATAATCCAATCCTATTTCCCCTACTGCCACTACCTTGTCACAATCCATCATGGAACAAAGTTCTATATAGTTTTCCTCATTTAGCTGAGCTGTATCACTAGGATGCACGCCAACAGCCGCATAAATAAAGTCGTACGATTCTGCCAAAAGCAGGGAGTTTCGACTGCTCTCTAAGCTTGCTCCAACATTTACAATGGTTCCAATTCCATTTGTCTGCATAGACAAAAGCAGACTATCTCTATCCTCTTCAAATGCCTCATCATCATAATGGGCATGGCTGTCAAAAATCATATATAGTGTTCCTTTCTTACTTTATCAAAAATGACTTCTTTAAACACAAGTTTACCACACATACTTTATTTCTTCTATAAGTTTTTTTATATATAAGCCGAAATATATAGTATGCTATTTTAAAGGAGGAGATTAAATGAAACAAAAAACACTCAAACAATTTGTTGTGACTGCATTAGCAGCCTGTCTGTTATTTACAACACCATTGACGGCAAATGCAGCTACCGCAACAAAGGCTACCAACATTTCAGTACAGTCAGAATATACCTATAATTCCGGTGTTTCTGACTCAGGTGCCATTTATGTAAAATTGGATGAACCGGGGGATTATATCACTAATATCAAATCCAAAAATTCTTCATTGACAGCAAAACTGGTTTATGCTCATACTTACTATTATCAAAGCGAATCCAGTTCTCCGGGCAATAATAATTATTACGCGATTATTGGTCTTTATGCCAAGAAAAACCTGACTACATCTGTTACTTTTGATATTTATGGGGAAAATAATCAAAAGAAGGAAAGTAAAACTGTTAAAGTAACTGCAAAGGGTACTTCTTACAAAAATCCTGTAAAAACAATTACCTTTGGCGGAAAGCCTGTTGATTACTATAAACTTTATTCTGCTAAAAAGGGTAAATTAAAAGTGACCATGAATAAAAATTTTAAGCTTTTAAAAGTAGAAGTTGGAACATATACCTCTCCAAAAAAGACCGTTTCGGATTCTTCCACACGCTATGAATCTGAAATGGTGTATAAGAAGGTTAAAAATAACAGCAAAATAACTCTTGGAAAATACGGTTATTATTATTCCTATTCTAATAAGTTCTCTAATGGTAAGCAAAGCAGTCATTATTCATCACGTATTCTTGCCCCGACAGAGATTCGCATTACCTATCAGGATAAGAAAACCAAGACAACAGGCTATGTTTACTACATAATTCACAAACTTGCTAATTAAGGAGGGAAATCTATGAAATTCATAAAGAAATTTACCAGCATTATTTTATCCTTTGCTTTATTTGTGTCCTTGTTTGTATCTATGGGACAGCCTGCAGAGGCTTCTGCTTCTGTTTCAGCTTTAAAAAAAATAGTTCCATCAAAGGTTAGAATTATGCCTTACAATGAATATGCTTATGGAGACAGCTCATCAACCACAGCTATTTTTGTTCCTTATGCTTCCTATGATAATTGCATTGCCAATATTAAAGTTTCTAATAAATCTTTAAAAGCAAAGCAAACAAAGGAAATGAAGTCTGACATCACAGAACAAGCTTATCCATACTACGGATTAATTGGCCTGTATGGTTCTAAGGAAGGTACTTATAAAGTTTCCTTTGATGTTTTAAAAAAGAAAGGTGGAGCTAAACTTTACTCGAAAACAGTAACGGTTTATGTAAAATCTGACTCTCCTTTTGCTTCTGTTAAATATGCCGGAAAAAGTGCTTTTTCAGGTATCCAGCCAAAAGCAAAGGGTAAATTCAGTGTAAAAATGAACAAGGGTTATAAATTAAAATCTATCCGCATTGGCACTTATACAAGAAAGACCCCTGAAAAGACAAACTATTCTGACGAATACTATACCTCAACGTATAGTAACGAATCTTCAGAATTAACTTATAAGACAATAAAAAATAATTCTGTAATTACACTGAGCTCTAATACAAATTATAACGCTACATATTCTTATTCAAAAAGCGATTATTCTTACAGTATTTACCGCTATTTAAGTGATAATATTCTTGCTACAACACTTGTAGAAATCACTTACATTGATAAATACACCAAACAGCCTTGTATAGAAACCTACTCTTTACAAAAACTGGTGAAATAAAATAAGCAGGAAAGCTTTCTAAGCTAATTGAAAACAGCTTAGAAAGCTTTCGTTTGTTTCATAATATTATATCAATTTGATTTTTTAAAATGTTTTTATTGATTTTTTTTAAATATATGGTATGATTTATCCTATGGAGTCGTATCGAAGTGGTCATAACGAGGCTGACTCGAAATCAGTTTGTCGGGTTTATCCCCGGCACGAGGGTTCGAATCCCTCCGACTCCGCTTTTTTAGGAACGCAGCTTCCTATATATAGTATAGCAAAAAACCCAAGGTTGCTCTCAGCTTCCTTGGGTTTTATTATTTATATTATACTCCGCACGCCTGGCTTCGAATCCAACCACATACACGTTACCTTGACAGTTTGCTCGGTCCAGGCACCCTTGCGGCACCCGGAAATCACTTACTTAGTGCTGCTCCATTCCTGACCTGACACGGTTCGTAAGGCACCGTCGCGCAAGACCCAGACGTCAACGCCACTTATCAAGGGCAGCTATACACAGCAAAAACCCTCAGCCAAAGCATCACCCCTACTATAGCGGATTGTAGGTACAGGGCACCGCTAACTCCCCGGCTGTGCGGAAATTTTATAACAAAATTAATTAAGTTATCCTACCTATTTAAAGAATGTAACTCGCGTGTTTTAGTATATCGTTTTTTATTGTTTTTGTCAATATGGACTGCTTACACATTCAGCATAAATTTATCGATTACTTTCGCCACACCGTCTTCATCATTAGACAATGTAATGTAATCTGCTGCCTGTTTTACAACTTCCTGAGCATTTGCCATTGCAACTCCAAGCCCTGCGTACTTAATCATGGATAAATCATTAAATCCATCTCCACAAGCAATCATTTGAGAACGTTCTAAATCCAAATGTTTTAGCAATTTTCCCAGTGAATAGGCTTTATCTATATTTTGTGGCATAACTTCCACAAAAAACGGCTCTGATCGGAAAATATTAAGGAAGTTTCCAAACCTTTCTTTCATTTTTTGCTCTACTTCTGCCATATGCTCCGGTTCTCCGGTAAGCAGACACTTATTAATAGGAAATGTAATATAATCCGGAAAATCTTTAACTTCCCGTAATCCAATTCCATTAATACGAGCTTCCAATTCATTGTATTTATCAATACCATTCCCTGCTATGGCATCATTGCCTTCATACGTAATAATTCCAACATGACTGTCAATTGCTTCCTCATAAATGGATGGAATCATTTCTTCCGGTAATGTTTCATTGTATACAACTTCTCCGGTCTGGAAATTTGTTATCTTTGCACCATTATATGAAAGCACATATCCGCCATATTCATCTAATTTTATAGTTTTTGCAATTTTATTAATTCCTGCTGTAGGACGTCCAGAGGCAATTACTACCTTAATCCCCTCTTCTTGTGCCCTGATAACTGCATCTAAGGTTTTTGGACTAACCTCTTTTTTTGAATTTGTCAGTGTTCCATCTATATCTAATATTAAAATTTCATATGCCATTCTGTGTATTTCTCCTTTTTAGCAATAGTCTACCCCATAAGTATACATGATATAAGCGGTTATGGCAATTTTTTTTATTTAGGTGTTGACAAATTCCAAATAAATTATTATTATAGTTCATGTACATTTTATTTCGATGCGTGGCTCAGCTTGGTAGAGCGCTGCGTTCGGGACGCAGAGGTCGCAGGTTCGAATCCTGTCGCATCGATTATTAAAAAAACTTGGAAGTTTCATACTCCCAAGTTTTTTTATGTTTTACTCTACTGATTCTTGTTCTTGCGTATCTGTATCTTCTTCTCCGGATTTTATTACCTTTGTATCAGAAGCATTCACAGCTTCGTCCAAACCATTGTACGGCTCATCTGCAGGAATTGTCTTTCCAATAAGTGGAAGTTCTAATGGCTGCCCACCCTCCATACAATAATATATGTCATAAGATGTTTCATAATTGTTCTGTAATGTAAACTGTACACTATCTAATATAGTACGTGTCAAGTCTTCACCATCATAGACTTCAAATTCCTCACTTTGTGATTCCGGTAAACCTACAAACAAAGATGAAGTTTTTGCAAAGCACACTGTAATTTTATTTTCTTCTACTTTCACTTCATCTGCTAAATCAAGATTCCAGCCGGTAAGTCCGGCTAGTGTAGAAAGCAGCATCTCCGGTGTCATATTATCACTGCTTTGGCATTCATATTCTGTCATAGTCTGCCCCAAAATTCCAATATAAACAGCGGCAGAGGTAGACTCTGTACGAATCTTTCCATCTGCAGCATCCTGAATCTGGTTTTCTATATTAGAATCATTTGCCGTTTCATTATTTCCACCGCACGCTGCCATAGAACATGCCAGCGTACTTATCAAAAGTATGCCTATTAATTTCTTTTTCATCTGTTTTTACCTTTCTTTCTATACTTTTATTATATAGAGAAAGCCTGATAAATCAGGCTTTCTCTTTTGATTATTTCTCTATTGTTATAGTTATAATACATTGTGTTATTATCCACGATAATAATTGATTAAACATCCTTTTAAAATAATGGTGCGCTCATCTTCTGTTAATTCACCCATCTTTAATGTAAATTCTCTCAGATTACCATCTTCTACAACAAATGCCTTAATTTCAGTTGCTTTGTCCTCGATAGCTTTTCTGATATCCGGCACAAATAAGAAATCTCCGTTCTTAAATGGCAAATCTCCTTTATCAATCAGGAATGGAAGCATACCCCAGTTAATTAAGTTCGAACGATATCTCTTTGTTGCATATTCATTCGCAATGTTAGCCCAGCCACCAAGTACCTTCTGACAGGATGCTGCCTGTTCTCTTGCAGAACCATCACCCGGTTTTACTGCAAAAATTGTGCTTCCTACACCAACATTTCCTTTTCCAACATTTGTATAAACAGCCTTAATGGTATCCATTACCGGCTTTAATTCTTCTACTGCCTCTACCGGACATTCTCCCGCTTCAATTGCCTTCTGAGCTTTCTGAATTTCCTTTGCCTTACCTACGTATGCAGGATCTTTTCTAGATAATGTAAACTCAGCCAATCCTAACGGATTAGAACGATAAGAAGATGTCTCTCCAGATGGAATCAATTCGTCTGTCGTTGTCACCGGATCATGAATTTCAGATACAACCTTTAATACTAAATTCTCTGGTAATGCAGACATTGCTGGCCAGTCTTTAATATTTGGACCAAATTTAATTTCTACAGAAGGATCTGCCACACCATGACTGTCAAATACTCTGTTTGCATAAATTGTGCTGTCATAGTGATATTTCTGTCCCTTGTATTCTACATCCATATCAGTTGCCGGGGTCAGATAACCCTTGTTTGCTGCTGTCGCTGCAATAGAACGTGCGTCCATAAGTGCAACAGATGCAATCTGACCATTCTGTAACTTAGAACCTTCTCTATTTGGGAAGTTTCTTGTGGAATGACGAATACTGAATCCATTATTAGAAGGCGTATCTCCTGCACCAAAACAAGGTCCGCAAAATGCTGTCTTTACAATTGCTCCGGTAGCAAGTAAATCAGCTACACAACCATTCTTCACCAGTTCCATAAATACTGGTTGGCTGGCCGGATATACATTCAATGTAAATTCATCGGCACCTGTGCTTTTTCCTCTTAAAATATCGGCTGCTGCACAAATGTTTTCAAATCCACCGCCTGCACAACCTGCGATAACACCCTGATCTGTATATAACTTTCCGTTTCTTACTTTATCCTTTAATGTAAAGTCAACCTGACCATCTAAGCTTACTAATGCTTTCTTTTCACAATCATCTAAAATATCCATGAGATTTGCATTCAATTCTTCGATGGTATATGTGTTGCTAGGATGGAATGGCATAGCAATCATTGGTCTGATTGTAGACAAATCAATCTCAATCATTCCATCATAGTAAGCAACTTCTCCTGGATTTAACTCTTTATATTCTTCTACCCTGCCATGAATGTCATAGAATTCTTTAATTGTTTCATCTGTTCTCCAAATAGAGGAAAGACAAGTGGTTTCTGTTGTCATAACATCGATACCAATACGGAAATCAGCACTTAAGTTAGACACACCTTCACCTACAAATTCCATTACTTTATTATTAACATAACCATTTGCAAATACTTCACCGATAATTGCCAATGCAACGTCCTGTGGTCCTACACCTTTGATTGGTGCCCCGGTTAAATGTACACCAACAACACCCGGCATATTGATATCGTATGTCTTAGATAACAACTGTTTTACAAGCTCCGGACCGCCTTCACCCATTGCCATAGTTCCTAAAGCACCATAACGAGTATGACTATCTGAACCAAGAATCATCTTTCCGCCACCGGCAAGCATTTCTCTTGCAAACTGATGGATAACTGCCTGATGAGGTGGAACATAAATTCCGCCGTAACGTTTTGCACAGGAAAGTCCAAACATATGGTCATCTTCGTTAATGGTTCCTCCTACTGCACAAAGACTGTTATGACAGTTTGTTAATACATAAGGAACAGGAAACTTTTCCAGACCTGATGCTCTTGCTGTCTGAATAATACCTACATAGGTGATATCATGGGAAGTTAATTTATCAAATTTAATCATTAACTTGTCCATATTTCCTGATGTATTATGTGATTCTAAAATTCCGTAAGCAATGGTGTTTTTCTTTGCTTCTTCCTTAGAAGGAACGTTATCTCCTAATTTGCTTTTTAAAACAACTGCAGCTTCTCCATTATCAGGAATTACTTCATTTCCATTTAAAAGATATGCACCGCCGTCAAGTAACTTAACCATAGTCTACCTCCTAGTCATTCATGTGAATTTGTAATCTTTTTCGTAACATAGTCTTAATTATTATAATATAAGAAATTTTAGATTGCAATGAAAAACTGGTAATTTACACTTTTCTAATCTGTAGTTTTCTATTGCCAATTCTAATCTTTTTATCGTATAATACAGGAGGATTCGTAAATATAATTTTAAGGAGGATATGTTTTTATGAAAAAACAACAAAAGAAACTTTCTATTATTGCAGTAATGTTTGCTGCCTTGTTGGCATTTACATTCGTTCCGTCAGCGAAAGCAGATGCTGCATCCAAAACCGAACGTAGTTACATAGGTGCTGATTATATTATTACTCCGGGAAAATCCGTACAGCTTTCCACCGGTAATTCCTGCTCCTATGTAAGCGATAATACAAGAGTCGCTACGGTAGATGCAAACGGTAAAGTAGTAGGAAAAAGCGGGGGTTATGCAGTTATTACTGTAACAAGTTCTTATGGCACTAAATCCAATGTTGAAATTGGTGTAAAAACAAAATCTTACTACCCAAACAGTACTGGTAGATATAAGGTTGGAAAAGATATTCCTGCAGGTCAGTATGTTTTACTTAAGGACCCTCAGGTAAGCGGTGATTTTGCATATTGGGCTCTTTATAAAAATAAGAACTCCTCTTACCTTCGCAACGATGGATTTTCTTACACAAGTATTGTTACTTTGAAAAAGGGACAGTACCTTGACTTTAATGGCTGTTACGCAGTACCAATCAAAAGAGTAAACAAAAATGTTTTTTCTTTGAAAAGCTTAAATAAATATGGTGTCAAAGAAGGAGCTACCGTTAAAGTTGGTTATGGTTTTGCAGCCGGAACCTATAAATTTACATTGGCAAAGGGAGAATCTTCAGGTACCATACATATTGCTTCAAAAGACCGTGGTTTAAATCCAAAATATAACTACATCTCCACAAGCTATCTTAGCACTTCCAGAAAAACTGTCACTGTTAAAGTAAAGAAGGGACAGTATGTAGAAATAGAGGGGGCTACCGTTAAGAGAAAATAGTAGTTGAGTTTTATTTATCACTGTAATATACTACTATATGTTTACAAAATTATAAAAGGAGATAAGGATTATTATGAAAAACACAAAGAAACTATTTTGTTTTTCCGGACTTTGTTTCAGTTTACTGTTTGCTTTTGTTCTTTCACTTGCAGTTTCTAACTCATCAGAAGCAGCAACTCTTGGCAAAGTAACTAACGTAAAACAAACTTACGGAAGCTATGATACTGACTACGGAAAATATTTTATTGATTTAGAGTATAATAAAGTAGTTGGTGCTTATGGTTACCTTGCCCAGATGTCTACAGATAACAGAACATGGTCTTTTATAAACGAAGCTTACACAGGAAATGAATTTTTCATTGGTGCAAAAACACAGCTATCTGCAGGAAGTACTTATTATGTAAGAATTGTACCTGCCTATAATTCAAATGGTGATTATGACATTGAAGATGCTTCTGACTCCATTCAGGTAGTTACAGCACCTGCTACTGTTTCTTCTTTAAAACAGACCAATGCCGCAGCTGCCTCCATTACAACTTCATGGTCTGGTGCAGCCTCTGCTACAGGTTATGACATTTATGTAAAGAAATATGGCGACAGCCAGTATACATTGAATGGAAGCACAAAATCTACTTCCTATTCATTAAAGAAATACAAAAACGCTAAATTAAAAGCTGATTCTTTATACTATGTAAGCGTTTGTGCAACCAAGACAAGTACAGCCGGATTCAAGGCCGTTTCCCTTCCTACAAACGGATATGGCTTCCGTACTTTACCTTCTAAGATTTCAAAAGTTTCTGCAAGTGAATGGAAACCAGGAAAATCTACTTTAAAGGTTAGTTGGAAACATACAAAGACTGCAGACGGATATGAATTACAGTTTTATAATGCAAAAAATAAAGTAATCAAGAAAGTAACTACAACAAAGAATGCTTACTCATTTGCGAAAGCTCCAAAGAACAGCAGTTGTTCTGTAAAGATTCGTCCTTATATTAAAATGAGCAATGGAAACAAAAAATATGGTACATGGTCTAAGAAATTCTATTTCTTAAGTCAGGCTGATTTATCAAATACAACCTATACCATTGGTTACGGTCATCTGACTTTACGATGGAACGCAGTAAGTGGTGCAAGTAAATACACAATCTATGCAGGAACAACAAAGAGCAATATGAAATCAGTTGGTACTGCAAGTGGAAATGCAACATCTTTCACATTTAGCAAAATTAGTGGTTCTACTGTTTCTCCATACGGCTATTACTATGTAAAAGTAGTTCCTCAGAAAAAACTGGGTGGAAAAACTGTAAAAGGTGACTACGGTTACTATTGGACAATTTATTAATTTCGAATATTTAAAAAGCTTCATGGCCATGCCATGAAGCTTTTTGGGATTTATAGATTTTATGATAATTACTCTTCTAGTTTTTACTCTTCTAATTCAACGGTAACTTTATCCAACTTCCAGATTTCATCTACATACTGCTGGATTGTTCTGTCGGAAGTAAACTTTCCTGAACATGCTGTATTTAAAATTGCACTTTTTGCCCAGGCCTTTTCATCTTTGTAAGCCTCTTCTACCTTCTTCTGTGCTTCTATATATGGACGGAAATCTTTTAATATAAAGTAAGTGTCTGCTCTGTCACTGCTATTGGTATTTAACAGTGAGTCATAAATTTCTCTGAACATATCCGGATCATTTGGTGCGTAAAATCCATTAATCAACTGCATTAATACCTTTCTCACATCTTGGTCATTGTTGAATATTTCCATTGGATTATATCCACCGTGTTGTTCATAGTTAATAACTTCATCTGCTGTAAGTCCAAAGATAAAGGCATTTTCTTCGCCTACTTCTTTTACGATTTCAACATTTGCACCATCCATCGTGCCCAATGTAAGCGCACCATTTAGCATAAACTTCATATTACCGGTACCAGAAGCTTCTTTGCTTGCAGTTGATATCTGTTCGCTGACATCTGCTCCCGCAAAAATAAGTTCTGCGTTAGATACTCTGTAATCCTCAATAAACACAACTTTAATCTTGCCTTCAATCGAACGATCATTATTAATCTTATCCGCTACCGAGTTAATTAATTTGATTGTAAGCTTCGCTCTGCGGTATCCTGCCGCTGCCTTTGCCCCAAAGATAAATGTTCTTGGATAAAATTCTTTTTCCGGATGTTCTTTAATTTCATTATATAAATACATTACATGCAAGATGTTAAGCAACTGTCTTTTATATTCATGAAGACGTTTTACCTGTACATCAAAAATAGAACGTGGATCGACTTCAATATCATTGTGTTCTTTGATATATTTTGCAAGGCGAACTTTATTGTGATATTTAATATTCATAAATTCCTGCTGTGCTTTTTCATCATCTGCATAAATTTTTAACTTCTTTATCTGTGAAAGATCTGTAATCCATTCGCTTCCAATATGCTCTGTCACCCATTTTGCTAACAATGGATTTCCATGGAGAAGGAAACGGCGTTGCGTAATTCCGTTTGTCTTATTATTGAATTTTTCCGGCATCATTTCATAAAAGTCTTTTAATTCCTGTTTCTTTAAAATGTCTGTATGAAGTTCTGCAACACCATTGACTGAATATCCTGCCACAATAGCCAGGTGAGCCATCTTTACCTGTCCATCATAAATAATAGCCATTTTGCGGATTTTCTCATTATCACCCGGATACTTGTTCTGTATTTCAAGTACAAATCTTCGATTGATTTCTTCTACAATCTGATATATTCTAGGAAGCAATCTTGAAAATAATTCAATTGGCCATTTTTCCAAAGCTTCTGCCATAATCGTATGATTTGTATATGCACATGTCTTAGTTGTTACTTTCCATGCTTCGTCCCAGGAAAGTCCCTCTTCATCCATTAAAATTCTCATTAATTCGGCAATTGCCACCGTCGGATGCGTATCATTCAACTGGAATGTTACTTTCTCATGGAATTTTCTGATGTCGTCATGTTTATCTTTATATTTTTTAATTGCTGTCTGTACACTGGCAGAAATAAAGAAATACTGTTGTTTCAAACGAAGTTCCTTACCTGCATAGTGGTTATCGTTTGGATACAATACTTCAACAATTGTTTTGGCAAGATTTTCCTGTTCTACTGCTTTTTGATAGTCCCCTTTATCAAAAGAATCCAAATGAAATTCATTAATTGCCTGAGCATCCCAGATGCGAAGCGTATTTACCACATTGTTTCCATAACCTACAATTGGTAAATCATATGGTACTGCCAATACGGAATTATAATTTTCCTGAATAAACACATTGCGGTCTTTTTCTTTGTCATATTCAATTCGGATATTTCCTCCAAATTTTACTTCCGTAGCGTATTCTGGACGACGCAATTCAAATGGATTTCCATCTTTTAACCACTGATCCGGCACTTCCACCTGATAGCCATTTTCTATTTTTTGTTTAAACATACCGTAACGGTAACGGATACCACAGCCATAAGCTGAATATCCTAAGGTAGCGAGGGAATCTAAGAAGCATGCCGCCAATCGTCCCAGACCACCATTACCTAAAGCAGCATCCGGTTCCTGATCTTCAATCACATTAAGATCCACCCCTAATTCGTCTAATGCTTCCTTTACTTCATCATAGTAGCAAAGATTAATCAGATTATTACCTAATGCTCTTCCCATTAAAAATTCCATCGATAAATAGTATACCGTCTTAGGATCTGATTTTTCATATTCTTTTTGCGTTGCCAGCCATGCATCAATAATATTGTCTTTTACTGCATATGCAACAGCCTGAAAAATCTGCTGATCATCTGCTTCCTTAAGTTGTTTACGGAAAAGTGTCTTTACATTGTACTCTACACTTCTCTTAAACATTTCCTTATCAAATTTTGGTCTTGCCATTATTCTACCTCCTCCTTTAAACTCATCACTTACGAAATGGCGTTACTTATATTATCGTCATCTTTTTATGGAAACATAAACCTTTTTTATTATTTATATTAAAAATATGCAGGTTGTGATTTAATCTCGGTCGTATCTCTCGATACTTTCCGCTATTTTATCTAAATTAATTTTTAATTTTTCTTCATAAATTGCCAAACCCACTTCTCCTTCTAGTGGATATATGCAGGGCATACCTTCTTCTGTAAAGTCATAGGTCAGAAGAAGTTTTTTCTCAGGATCTATAATCCAGTATTCCCTCACTCCGGCTTCTATGTATTTACTGAGTTTCAAGGTTAAATCCTTTTTTCTGGTGGAAGCAGATAATACTTCCAACACAAAATCCGGCGCCCCAAAAACCCCGAATCGGCGGATTTTTTCAGGATCACAGACAATCAGCACATCCGGCTGTACCATAGTTTTTTTATCACAGTCTAACTGCACGTCCACCGGTGCGATGGCAGGAACACATTCTCCCTTATTCTTTTCAATGTATTCACGAACCTGAGCAAATATCTCTCCTGCAATTATCTGGTGTACAAACAGTGGCGAAGACATATCATAAATGACACCATCAATCAACTCTACCCGATGCTCTTGCGGCAGGGCATAATAATCTTCTAAGGTATATTCCCCCTGTTTCTTTTCGACAAACTGTGTATGATAGGCTGCAGCCTCCCGAACACAATCAGCCTGTGCCTCACTGCTTTCTAACTGGTAGGCATACGCTTTCCCCTGATATACGGACTCTTCCCCAAGAAGTACTTTCTCAATGGCAGCCAACGTAGACATTCTTGGTTTTACGGTCTGACCAGAAAAAATCTTCTGCAAAGTTCCCAATGGCACACCACTATATTCTGATAACTGCGCCATACTGTAGCCACGTTCCTCTTTAATCTGTTTCATTTCTGCTATAGTCATAACCTACACACCCCTTTTATCTAGTTATAACTATATTATATGTCCGCTTTTAGCCGTTGTCAACCGTTGTCAACCGTTCTTCCATTACTTTGCATTTTCCAGCTATTTTTGACGTCCGTCTGCTAACACATATCCGGTGTATCCCATAAGTGTAATTTTGTGCCAAGTCCAAGCTCTAATGCTTTTTCATAGCAAATCTTGCCCCATGCCACGTCTTCTACGGGCATACCGCCAACAGAATATACTATAACCTGATCCTCCGATTCTCGACCCACACTCTCACCTAAAAGAATACTTCCCATATCCGTAATCTTGTCATTTGTGATAATTCCCTCGTGGAGCATATCCATGAATTTAGCACCAATAATATTGATGGAGCCAAAGGTTGGGTACGGATACTCCTCTGCCCACGCCTCATAAAGCTTCCGATTATCTACCACCAGCTTACATTTATCTTTTAAAAATTCTTCTTCCATATTAAATGCACTCGGTCCTACCAGCAATGCTCCCGGCTTAATCCATTCTCCTTTGACCATTGCATATTCATCCGGATTCTGACCACTTGTGGCAGCAAAAGTCATAACATCTGTATCACGTACCAGTTCTTCTACACTGTCCACCACCTGAATTGTTTTAAACTGCGGGTAGTTCTCTTTTGCATATGCAATCAGACTATCAATTGATTTCTGACCTCTGCCCTTAATTTTTAACGTAGTAAGCTCCGGACAAGTGGCTGCAAATGCGTCAAGTCCCGTCTTTCCCATGACACCAGGTCCATAAATACCACAAACCTTTGCCCCTTTTGGTGCAAGATATTTGGAACCCACACCGGGAATTGCTCCTGTACGGTATGCACTTAGTAAGTTTGCACTCATTAAGCAAAGTGGTGCCCCTGTGGTTTTGTCATTTAGCATAACCATCAGAATAGAGCGGGGCAATCCCAGCTTTTTATTTTCCATATTAGAACCATACCACTTCATTCCTGCCAGGTCAAAAGATCCTCCAATGTAGGCCGGCATTGCCATAAATCTTCTGTCCTCGCCTTCATTTTTGGGCATATTTGAAAATGGAGAGTCTGCCGGAAAAGTCACCATACATCCATGAGAATTGTGATTTTCTCCACCCATTACATAATCGCCTTTTCTTAAGCATTTTAAAACTTCTTCCATTGCTTCAATACATGCCGGCATATTTTTTACTCCTGCCTTTATCATATCTTCTTCACTTAAAAATAAAAAATCTATATTCGGATATCCCATAATCATTATCTCCTTTCCTTTTCGTAATATAAAGAAATATGTTTTCTATATTCTTTCAAAATCTTTCGATAAGCATTTGGCGTAACTCCGGCAATTTTTTTAAATTCCCGAACCAAATTTGCCTCACTAAAACCCAAATCCTCTGAAATATCAATCAGTCTGCAATCTGACATTAATTTATTTAAAATTACCTGAAACCGAATAATACGTTCAAAATATTTTGGACCTATACCATATTCCTGCCTAAACACTTTATTCATATATCTGGTAGTATACAAAGCTTCTTCGCTTAAAGTGTTCATTTTAACTGTTCCCTGACTTTGAATCATGCGATTGAGCATATACAAAGACAAGCGACTATGTTCGCAAGCCTTGTTGTATTTTTCCTGATATTCATTAATATAAATTTTTAGAAAGCAAGCTGCCTGTTCGGGAAAAGTTTTGTATGTAAAAATCTGTTCTGCCATTTGCTGCATTTTTTTCTGACTGCTTAAATCCACCACAGAAGCAATGATATCGTCTGCAGACAACCCAGCCATTACCTTCATGACATCTGGCATCATCTGTGTCCCAAAAAGAATATCTCCATTTTCTACTAAAAAGCCTGGATTCATACTGCCTGTCTGCAATGGTGTTCCGTAACAATAAACACGCTTTTCTCCTGTATTTTTACAAACAAACACCATATCTTCCACACCATCTGGAAAAATAGTAATTTCCTGCGGTTTTGACAATAAGTCAATTTGAAACTGGTAAGAGCTTATAATTCCATTTTGTCTCAAATAATATTTGGAATATTTTGATGACATCATGGCAAACATGGGCTGATTTAACGGATAGAAATACTTCATAGTGTTCACCTCTTTTCAGGATTTTTACAGTGAGCCATTTTTGCATAATATTATTTTTATCCTCTATGCCTGTTCCGTCTTTTTCAATGCATTCTCTACTCTTTCTGGCTGGCTTTCCTGCCGCACTAATTCATCAAATTTTGTTTCACCTTTATTAATAACTTCCACCGGAACTGTTGCAAATGGTTTTGTCTTAAGAACCGCACATACCCAATAGACCGCATATAAAACCAACAGTATCAAACCGGCAACAAATAATTTATAAATTTTTATTCTGTTATCTCCCACATCTATATTCCAAATCATATAAATATTTCCGATAATTCCAATAATCTGTGGAACTCCTGCCAATGTCAGCCATTTTTTCCGAGAATGCTGCGGATATTTTTTTCTTAAACGAAGTACTGTCAAATGAATCAGGCAATATCCTACAAGCCAGAAACAAGAACCTGTAAGAATAAGAAAAGAAAGCCCGTTAGCCGTTGCCGCACCGGAAATAATCAAAACGGAAATAGGTATTGCCATAAGAATCAGTCCCGGATATGCTGCACCATGCTTGTTTGTTTTTGCAAACACGCGAGGAACCATACCTTCTTCACCCATTCCCTGCAAAATTTTTGAAATGGATGCATATACAGTGTTTACAGTAGAAGCAGCCGCAAGAATGGTAATTGCCCCCATCCAATATCGTCCTGCATTTCCCAAAAGTCTGTTTGCATACACCATATGTGGCATGCCTGATGCATCATTCAATAAACTATCCATAGTAACATAATTTAACATTCCATTTCCAAGAATGGACTGTATTACAAAAAGAATTACAAGTCCCAAAGACATAGATAACAAAACATCTCTTTTGGGATTCTTCATATTTTTTGCCACCGGAATAACAAATTCCACACCAATAAACAACCAAAATGCCAACGCTGCCATTTTACACAAACCTGCCACGCCACCTATTTCAGCAAACGTCGGAGCTGTTGCTGCATAATCTATCACATTTGCAGAATTTCCAAGCCTGAATACACCAATAATTCCCATTAAGAGCATGGAGCCAAGTAATAAGAAAACAACTACGTTTTGTACTTTAGAAAACATATCCACCCCGAACCAGTTGATGATAAAAAATAGCAACAGTACAAAAAGTGAAATAATTCTTGCATCTACCTGTGGAAAAAATAACCCTTGCAGCACGATACCGCACATGCTGACTTCAACTGTAAGAGAAAGCATATTCGTAAGCACATAAGCACTCAGGTTTCCAACAATGGAAGCAACCGGTCCCATTCCGACCAAAAGATACTGTCCGGTTCCACCAGCAACATTTGGCATCAGAGAATTTAATTCTCCAAAAGAAACTGCCACAAACCAATTCAAAATCATAACTGCAAACATGGGGATTACGAACCATCTTCCAATGGAACCCATTCCTGTTCCAAGAGATACCAGACAACTGGTTGCCACAATAAGACCCACACAAACCGCTATTGCACTTCCAAGTCCTAATTTCTTTTCCATAAAAATCGCTCCTTTCTGTTGCTTAAAATATTTATCCTAAAAGGAATCTGCTGAAATAAAAAAGTGCCTTCGGCACTTCAACTCCCCTGCCCCTCAATCTTGAGGGGATTAGGGGTTTCTTTTTGTGCCATTATGCTTCATAATAGTCTCATGAGCATACTACAAGATATTTTTCGAGACCATTATGAAGAAATGATTTATACATTACATCCACGTGCTTCTGTTATTGAAAACGTGGTTAAAATGATCAACTGCGGGGATCCCTCCTTTGGTGGTGCCATGTACGGCTGCCCTACCTGTGGAAAGTTAAAATTTGTTCCTTTCCGCTGCCACAGCCGTTTCTGCCCCACCTGTGGAAATCTTTACGCCATGCAGCGCACTACATCTATGTCCTTTAAACTGGTCAATGTCACACACCGACACTGTGTATTCACCATTGATGAACAGCTGTGGGAATTCTTTCTCCATGACCGCACATTACTCGACTGCCTTTTTCATTCTGTTAACAGCGTTGTTTCCCGCATGTTTTTCAAGCAAAACAAATCCTTGAATTTCACTCCCGGCTTCATCATGGTCCTCCACACTTTCGGGAGGGACTTAAAATGGAATCCCCATATCCACTGCCTTATTTCTGAAGGCGGCTACAGTGACAATGGATTCTGGCGTAACATCAATTATTTTAACTATACCTTCCTTCGTAACGCTTTCCGCACTGCACTGCTCAATGAATTGGAGACCAAAATCGGATCCTCTTTTAAAAAAGTCAAATCCCGCTGCTACCGGGAACACAAGGAAGGTTTTTATGTGTATGCCAAACCTAATAAATGTGATCCCAAAACAGTTGTAAAATATATTGGACGCTATCTTGGACGCCCTGTTATTGCCACCTCAAGAATTGACAAATACGATGGTGACTTTGTCACTTTCCACTACAACCGGCACGAAGATGAACAGTATGTTGAAGAAACAATTCCTGTTATGGAATTCATAGAACGCCTCATCCCGCACATTCCTGAAAAGCATTATAAAATGATTCGTTATGGTGGTA
>JBNMLC010000021.1:0-38920 GCA_050874665.1 Lachnospiraceae bacterium
CCATTTTTTATGACCTTAATACTCAATCTTATTTACAAAGTTCTGCAACCACCTGATTGATTACTTTACCATCAGCTTTTCCTTTTAATTCAGCCATAACAGCTTTCATAATCTGACCTTTATTCTTTGTGGCAACTACGTCTGCAAATTTTTCTGTAATATATTTTTTAACTTCGTCTTCAGACATCAGCTTTGGAGCATATTCATTGAATACATCATATCTTGCCTGATATTCTGCTTTTAATTCTGCTCTTTCTTCCGGGCAAGTGTCAATCTGCTCTTTCACTGTCTTTATTTCCTTCAAAATAACTCTGTCAACTAATTCTTCTTTAATGTCATCTCTACAGCCCTCGTCAATTGCCACTTTCTTTACAGCCGAAACCAGAGAAGAAATAGCGTCCTTTCTCACTTTATCTCTTGCTTTCATAGCTGCAATCATGTCCTTTTGTAATGTTTCCATCTGCATGGTAATATTCCTCCTTAAATTTTATACATTTTTATTTTTCTTTTACCAGTACCATAGCGGATATTGCAGATACTGTCACTTTTTCCTTTGCAGTTTTAAGACTTTCTGTTCCTGCCGTTTCATCATTTACATAAATATTCCATTCACCCTCCGGCAACTTCACTTCAACATCTGTGCCTGTCGGATTGTAAATTACAAAAATTCCTTTCGAAGCTTCTTTCTTATAAGCACCACTGATATGAAATGCCGTTACATTTTCAGGAACATCTTCTGCAAATGTAAGATATTTTTCTACCTCTGCACTTGTAGTCATGCATAAACCGGCATGGGCTTTTCTAAGCGCAATCAAACCCTTATAATAATCATATACATTTTTATAGGTATCATCAGATAACGTATCCCATTTTATAGCGTTTACTCCATCACCAGATTTATAACTGTTGCTTTCATAATCACTAACTTCCGTTGCATTGCCACCAGTTACATCTTCTTTTACCTTTGTTCGCAACATTTCTTCGCCAGACAGCATAAACGGTGTTCCCTGGGAAGTGAACATCACTGCCGCCGCCAGTTTATTTTTCTTTACGCTATTCTCAAATTTATCTTTACCATTTACAATAGAGATTTTATCAAATAACGTGTTATTATCGTGGCATGCATTATAATTTATTACCTGTGACGGTTCGGATGCCCAGGAAGTTTTTCCCTTCACAATATTTTGAATTGCCAGATTATTTGTGCCGGTTCCTGAAATATATCCTCCGTCTGTCGGCTTTCCATTACCTCCTCTTACATTATCTCTAAAGTAATCATTGAACATGGCAAAATCGTCTATCTGCTTTAAATTCTCCTGTGTTGCCAGCGTATATCCACTCTTGGTAAGTGCAGTGTCCATTGACCAGCCTTCACCGTAAAAAATCACGTCTGGATGTTTCTTATGTACACTTGCAATCACCTCATTCATGGTATCCGTATCAATCAATCCTGCTAAATCAAAGCGAAAACCATCTATATGATATTCTTCTGCCCAGTAATTCACAGAATCTATAATATATTTTTTCACCATACTGCGTTCGGTGGCAGTATCATTACCACAGCCGGAGCCATTAGAATATTCTCCATAATCATTGACGCGTGAAAAATACTGCGGTACTAAAATATTATAAGAAAATGTGTCAGCATTATACACATGATTATACACTACATCCATAATTACACTAATACCATTATCATGGAGAGTTTTCACCATAGTTTTTGCCTCAGCCACACGGACTTCTCCGGCTTCAGCATTTGTAGCATAAGAACCTTCCGGCACATTAAAGTTTACAGGATCATAACCCCAGTTATAATTATCGCTGCTTTCTTTTGTTTCATCTACAGAACCATAATCATACATTGGCATAATATGTAAATGTGTCACACCTAAATCCTTTAGATAATCCAGACCCGTAGCCTGTCCGGAAGAAGTTTTGGTTCCGGTTTCCGTCAATCCGAGATATTTTCCCTTATTTTTAATTCCAGAGTCTGCATCCGATGAAATGTCCCTTATATGTGTTTCATATATTACAGAGTCTGTAATATTCTTTCCTGCATTTGGATTTTTGTCCTTATCCCAGCCTTCCGGATTTGTGGAAGCCATGTTAAGTACCATAGCTCTGTTTCCATTCACACCCGTAGTTTTAGCATACGGATCACAGGTTTCCATAATTTCGCTGTTAATAATAACCGAATAAGTGTAATATGTTCCGTTTAAATCGCCGGACTTTTTCACACCCCAGACACCTTTTCCCATAGGTGACATGTCCAAAGTTTCTATCAAATCGTGCTGTGTTTCATCTCCGGAGGTATATAAATTTACTACAACTTTTTCTGCTGTAGGTGCCCAGACTTTAAATGTTGTCTCCGCCTGTGTCCACGTAGCTCCAAGATCCTCTCCATTATAAGTGTATTCTTTTTCAAAGCTTTCCGTAGAATATGGTACAGGTAAACTTATATTAACTAATTGTCCCTTATAAGACAACGCATATGTTTTACTTGTATCTAAAGCTTCTTTTAACCGAAATGTATATCTGGAGGCGGCCTTCACAACCTGACTGATTTCTGATTCTTCCCCATCACCATTTACAATTTTAAAAGAAGACTGTTCCTCTTCGGAAATATTACCGTCTATAACAGCCAATACTGCATTTTTTTCTACATTATACACCACACTGGAAATGGTAATTCCCTTTGGTTTCTTTGTTGGTTCTGCTTCCTTTTCGGAAGAAGTTTCTTCGGTAGCTTCTTGTGTCACTTCTGCTTCTTGTGTGATATTCTGTGCTGTATTCGTATCTGGTGTATCACTTGTACTTCCACAACCGCTTACAGATGCGAAAATAAGTGCAGATACCGTTACTGCCAACCATTGTTTTACATACTTGTTTTTCATTCCAAACCCTTTCTCCTACTATGTGTTAACCCGTTATTAATATATTACAATATTTTAACATATTGTCAAGTAGCACAAAAACCACCAGCAACACACTGATGGTTCTTGTAACGTAATCGCTTCCCACGTTTAAGCTTTTTGTACCGCCTCTTTCATGCTTTTTACATAATCAAAGACTGGCTGTTCACTGTTTTTTCCATTTTCTGCAATGATTTTTACGATAGCGCTTCCTACAATAGCACCGTCTGCTGCCTTTGCCATGCTTTCGGCCTGTTCCGGAGTAGCAATTCCAAAGCCTACCGCACATGGAACACTTGTCGATTGTTTTACAAGTTGAATCATTTCTGACACATCTGTCTTAATTTCTGTTCTGACACCCGTAACCCCTAAAGAGGATACGCAATATACAAATCCCTGTGCTTCCTTTGCTATCATAGCAATTCTTTCATGAGAAGTTGGTGCTATCAGAGAAATGATGTCCACCCCATATTCTTTGCAAATATCCACAATTTCTTCTTTTTCTTCATAAGGAAGATCCGGGATAATTAATCCGTCTACACCACATTCTTTACATCTCTTCATAAATTTTTCTTTTCCATAAGTGTAGATAGGATTAATGTATGTCAGATAAACCAATGGAATCTCCGTATTTTTTCGAACCCTTGCTACCATATCAAACAATTTATCTGTGGTACAGCCGGCAGCCAAAGCTCTTTCATTGGCTTCCTGAATCACAGGTCCCTCTGCAATCGGGTCAGAAAACGGTACTCCAATCTCAATCAAATCAGCTCCTGCTTTTTCCATTGCATAGATTAGTTTTTCACTGGTTTCTAAATCAGGATCTCCTCCTGTTAAAAAGGAAATAAAAGCTTTTCCGTTCTTAAATGCATTCTGTATTCTACTCATAAATTTCCACTCCTCTATATCTTGCTATGGCCGCAACGTCTTTGTCACCGCGTCCTGAAATATTAATTACAATAATTTTATCCTTTGGAAGCTCCTTTGCATATTTCATTGCATAGGCTACTGCATGTGCACTTTCGATTGCCGGAATAATTCCTTCAATTCTTGATAAATATTCAAAAGCTGCTACAGCTTCATCATCTGTAATTGGTACATAGCGTGCTCTTCCATTCTCATAAAGCATAGCGTGTTCTGGTCCAATGCCAGGATAATCTAAGCCGGCAGAAATGGAATATACCGGTGCAATCTGACCATATTCGTCCTGACAGAATAAAGATTTCATACCGTGGAAAATTCCTTCGGAACCGTTAGCAATGGTGGCTGCATTCTTTGGATTGTCTACACCCAGACCTGCTGCTTCACAGCCAATTAATTCTACAGATGTATCTTCAATAAAATCATAAAAAGCACCCATTGCATTACTTCCACCACCGACACAGGCAATTACTGCGTCCGGAAGACGTCCCTCTGCTTCCATCATCTGTTTTTTGATTTCTTCTCCGATAATTTTCTGAAAATCACGCACCATAGTCGGAAATGGGTATGGTCCCATAACAGAACCCAGAACATAGTGGGTATCATCAATACGTTTTGTCCATTCACGCATGGTTTCGTTCACAGCATCTTTCAGGGTCTGTGTTCCGCTGGTTACAGCATGCACTTTAGCTCCCAGCAGTTCCATACGATACACGTTTAATGCCTGACGATCGGTATCTTCTTTTCCCATAAATACTTCGCATTCCATTCCCATTAAAGCTGCCACGGTGGCTGTTGCCACACCGTGTTGTCCGGCACCGGTTTCTGCAATTACTCTTGTTTTTCCCATTTTTTTTGCTAAAAGGCACTGTCCCAGTACATTGTTGATTTTATGTGAGCCTGTGTGGTTTAAGTCTTCTCTTTTTAGATAGATTTTCGCCCCACCTAAATCCTTTGTCATTCTCTCTGCATAATATAATAACGACGGGCGTCCGGCATACTCTTTATAAAGTGTAGCCAGTTCTTGTTTGAATTCTGGATCGTCTTTATATTTATTGTATGCATTTTCTAATTCAATCACTGCATTCATTAATGTTTCCGGTATGTACTGTCCGCCGTATTTTCCAAATCTTCCTTTACTCATTTTTATTCTCCTTTTCTTGACCTTTTAATTGTGCAAGCATTTTTGCTTTATCTTTACTTCTCATCAACGTTTCTCCGATAAGAACGCCATTGACTTTTGCAGCCTTTAACACTTCAATATCTGCATTTGTTTTAATTCCACTCTCCGCTACAAAGGATATATTTGTTGGAACTAACTTGCGCAGCCGCTCACTGTTATGAACATCTACGGTAAATGTCTTTAAATTTCTATTGTTGACACCAATCATTCTGGCACCGGCTGAAAGGGCACTTTGAATTTCTTTTTCGTCATGTGCCTCAACTAATGCAGAAATTCCAAGTTCATCGCATATATTAATATATTTTTTTAATGTTTCAGTATCTAACAATGAACATATCAAAAGCACGCAATCTGCATGAGCCGTTTTTGCCTGATAAATCATATATTCATCAATAATGAAATCTTTCCGGATGACCGGGATATTTACCACTTCTTTAATTTCTTTTAAATACTGTATATTCCCCTTAAAAAAATCCGGTTCTGTCAATACAGAGATACAATCAGCACCGGCTGCCTCATACTCTTTTGCAATTTCTATATAGGGAAAATGCTCTGCAATAATTCCTTTCGATGGAGAAGCTTTCTTTACCTCACAAATAAAACGAATATCTCCGCTGCGAATAACTTTTTCAAAAGAAAAATCTCCCTTTGGCATAGAAAGTGCCTGCGCCTTCATTTCTTGAAAGGATATCTGTGCCTTCTCAGCTTCTACTCGCTTTTTCGTAGCCTCTGCTATTTCTTGTAATATCATCTGCCTACTCCTTAAAACTGATTTGAGATTTCTATAAACTTATCTAATTGTGCCTTTGCTTCGCCACTGTCAATCATATGCTCTGCCACTTTGATAGCATCTTCTAATGTCATATGGTCATTTGCCATATAAATGCATGCTGCCGAATTTAACACAACGGCATCTCTCTTTGGTCCCTTTTCTCCATTCAGAATAGCTTTTGTAATTTCAGCGTTTTCTTTTGGATCACCGCCTACTAAATCCTCTTTTTTGCAGAGCTTAAAACCATAATCTTCTGGATTTAGCACAAAATGTTTCAGTTTGCCATCGCGAATTTCACAGCAGGTTGTCGGTGCACTCAAAGAAATTTCGTCTAATCCGTCCTGTCCATATGCAACAATACCTCTTTTGACACCAAGATTTACTAATACTTTTGCCAACGGTTCTACCAAAGCTTCATCGTAAACTCCAAGAAGCTGCATATTAGCACCAGCCGGATTTGTTAATGGTCCTAAAATATTAAATACCGTACGAATGCCAAGTCCTTTTCTAACCGGCGCTACATACTTCATAGAAGAATGGTATGTCTGTGCAAACATAAAGCAAATACCAATCTTTTTTAGGATTTCAGCACTTTGTTCGGCTGATATTGTAATCTTTACCCCTAATGCTTCTAAGACATCTGCTGCACCACATTTACTCGATACGCTTCTATTTCCATGTTTAGCAACCGGGATTCCAGCCGCTGCCACAACAAGGGCCGATGTAGTGGAAATATTAAATGTATTTGCTTCATCTCCACCGGTTCCTACAATTTCTAATACATCCATTTCATGAAGCAGACGAACTGCATGCTTTCTCATGCCTGCTGCACATGCAGTGATTTCTTCAATGGTTTCTCCTTTCATACGGAGTGCTGTTAAGAAGGAAGAAATCTGAATTTCTGTAGCCTTTCCACTCATAATTTCATCCATTACTTCTTCTGCCATTTCGTATGTCAGGTTTTCCTTATTTACTACTTTGTAAATTGCTTCCTTAATCATGCTCTTTATCCTCCATTTTAATCTTTCTATTCAAAAAGAAAATTCTTCATCATTACCATGCCTTCCGGTGTCAATACTGATTCCGGATGAAACTGAAGACCATATATTTCATAGTTCCTATGCTTTACTGCCATAATTTCTCCATCATTGTCTTCTGCAATGACTAGAAGTTCTTTCGGCAAGGTACTTCTCTCTGCTGCCAGAGAATGATATCTTGCCACCTTCACTTTTTCAGGAAGGTTATGGAAAATCTGTACGGTGGTATCAATCTTAATTTCACTTTGTTTTCCATGCATTAAAGATTTTGCATAGGTAATTTTTCCGCCAAAGCTTTCGCAGATTCCCTGATGTCCTAAGCAGACACCAAGTATTTTTACTTTACCTTTTAACTGCCTTACTACATCTTCACATACACCGGCATCGCATGGTCTTCCTGGACCGGGAGATAAAATAATCCTGCTTGGATGTAATTCTTCTATTTCCTCTACTGTCATTTCATCGTTTCGGATAACCTTAATTTCTTCTTTGCCGTTTTCCTTGCACAATCCGCCAATCAATTGTACTAAATTATAAGAAAAACTATCGTAATTATCTATTAGTAAAATCATCTTCCATTCACCTCGCTTGCTCTTGTAATTGCATTGATGACCGCTCCTGCCTTATGAGCACATTCTTCATATTCTTTTTGCGGCACCGAATCTGCTACAATCCCTGCTCCCGCCTGAACATATACCTTATTACCTTTTCTGACTGCCGTTCGAATGGCAATGCAAACGTCTAAGTTTCCGGAAAAGTCCATGTATCCAATCGCACCACCATAAACACCTCTTGGTGCTTTTTCAAGTTCGTCAATAATTTCACATGCTCTAAACTTTGGTGCTCCCGAAAGCGTTCCGGCTGGTAACATCGCTGCCACTGTATCACATCCGTCTTTGTCTTTCGCAATTGTTCCGCACACGGTAGATGCGATGTGCATTACCTTAGAAAATCGATGTATCTTCATATAATCCTCTACATAAACACTTCCATATTCTGCAATTCTTCCAATATCATTTCTGGCTAAATCCACTAACATATTATGTTCCGAACGTTCTTTTTCATCAGCTAATAATTCTTTTTCTAAAGCTTCGTCCTCAGCATCTGTGGCACCTCTTGGTCTGGTTCCCGCAACCGGAAATGTAGTCAGTTTTCCGTTCTGCAGCTTTACCATAGTTTCCGGTGAAGCACCGCATATCTGCACATCACCACTTTGAATATAATACATATAAGGAGAAGGGTTCGTGGTACGAAGCACACGGTAAGCATTGATTAACGAACTATTATAATCTGCTTCAAATCTCCTAGAGATTACTCCCTGGAAAATATCGCCTTCTTTTATATAATGCTTTGCTTTATTCACCATTTCAAAATATTCTTCTTTTGTGGTATTGCAGGTAAATTCAACCTGTTCCTGTACATTAATCTCTTCTAATGGTGTCGCATCATAAATCATATTTTTAATCTTATCAATTTCAAGACAGGCTGCATTATATCCCTGTTCCCCATCTTCTGCTTTCATATTAACCACAATAATGATTTTCTGTTTTAAGTTATCATAAGCAATTACCTTGTCAAACAACATCAAATCAAAATCATAAAAATCACTGGACTTCATTTTTAGTTTTGGCTCTGCGTAACGAAACATCTCATAGGAAAAATATCCTACCAATCCGCCGGTAAAGGGAGGCATTCCTTTGATTTTAGGTGTGTGATATTCCCCTAAAATCTCTCGAATCGCATTCATCGGCTCACCTTTCATTTCTTTCTTAATTCCACCACTTTTAATCGTCACGGTATAGTCTTTGCATACTGCACGAAGCAATGGATTAAATCCTAAAAAGGAATATCTTCCCTGTCTTACCCCATCTTCTACGCTCTCTAGCAGATAAAAATTTTTATCAATCTTTGATAGCTTACGAAGCAAGGTAATTGGTGTGATAACGTCTGCATATATTTCTGCAGCTATGGGTATTAAATTGTAATCTCCTTCTAATTGCTTTACTTCTTCATAACTTGGAAACATCTGAAAACCTCCTGTTTTGCTAAATCGAACAATAGTCTTTTCTATACAACAAAAAAGCTCCTGCCCCTACACATTTCTGTATAGGGACAAGAGCTGTTAATTCACTCCTGCGGTACCACCCTGATTGATGCTAAACATCCGCTCACTCTACATACTAACATATGTATCCACTTGGTAACGGGTTGGATTCCCGTCAGAACCTACTCTCTACATTTCAGTCTGCCCTCACAAGTCCATTCAACTGATTCTGTGTTACCACCACTACTGCAATCCCACCATCTGCAGCTCTCTGAAAGCTTTTCCTCAACCTACTTCTCTTGCTCATCGGTTTTCTCTTTATTTCACTTGCTAGTTTATACCTTAATTTTGGATTTGTCAACCCAGATTTTTTAAAAATTTAAACTTAATCTAAAAATTACATTCTTATATTCCAAATTTGGCATAGTAACTCCACCTCTGTTCTGAATACGATATCGTTACTTACGCCATTGCAACTAAATTTACAGCATTTTTTCTAAAGTTTCACGAATTGCCTTAATAAAGTTTTCACTATTTAATGTAGTAACATTCTCTAAGGTTGTAATCAGAGCAAGATCCTTTGTCATCTTTCCGCTTTCAATGGTATCGATGGTAGCTTTTTCTAACTTATCCGCAAATTCCATAAGTTCTTTATTTCCATCTAATTCACCACGTTTTCTAAGGGCACCTGTCCATGCGAAAATAGTAGCTACAGAGTTTGTAGATGTTTCTTCTCCCTTTAAGTGTTTATAATAATGACGCTGAACCGTTCCGTGTGCAGCTTCGTATTCATAGTATCCCTGTGGGGAAACCAATACGGAAGTCATCATTGCAAGAGAACCAAATGCAGTAGCCACCATGTCAGACATAACATCACCATCATAGTTTTTACATGCCCAGATATATCCGCCTTCAGAACGAATTACTCGTGCTACAGCATCATCAATTAAAGTATAGAAATATTCAATACCTGCTGCCTTGAACTTTTCATCATATTCCTTGTCATAAATTTCCTGAAAAATATCCTTAAATGTATGGTCATATTTCTTAGAAATTGTATCCTTTGTAGCAAACCAGATATCCTGCTTTGTATCTAATGCATAGTTGAAACAGCTTCTTGCAAAGCTTTCAATGGAATTATCCAGGTTATGCATACCTTGTACAATACCGGCACCTGTAAAGTTATGAATCAGCTCTCTTGTTTCTGTACCGTCTTCTGCTGTGTAAACGATTTCTGCTTTACCTGCACCCGGAATTTTCATTTCGCTTCCCTTGTATACATCACCATAAGCATGTCTTGCAATTGTAATTGGTTTCTTCCATGTACGAACCGTTGGTTCAATTCCTTTTACAACAATTGGTGCACGGAATACCGTTCCGTCTAAAATAGCACGAATTGTTCCGTTCGGACTCTTCCACATTTCTTTTAAATTATATTCCGTCATACGTGCTGCGTTCGGTGTGATAGTTGCACATTTTACAGCTACCCCGTACTTTTTGGTAGCTTCCGCTGAATCTACAGTAACCTGATCATTTGTTTCATTACGATATTCCAAACCTAAATCATAATACTCTGTGTTTAAATCAATAAAAGGAAGTAACAATTCATCTTTGATCATTTTCCAAAGAATTCTTGTCATTTCATCTCCGTCCATTTCAACGAGCGGTGTTGTCATCTTAATTTTTGCCATCTCTTATTCCTCCTGATCTTCGTTGCCTTTTCTTAGGCGGTCTACTTATATTTATATTCAGTGCAGCAATATGCCCCACCTGTCAGCTAATATTGATTATATATTATCTATTTCAATTTTACAATCTCCAATATTCTTCATAGAATTTAATATATGCTCATGTGCCAGCTTCTCAGCCTTATCGGCATCCTTTTCTTTAATGGCAAGCATAATATTTCGATGTTCAATATTGGTGTGACCGGAACGATTTTTTGCTGCAATAGAAGCTTCACGTACACGTTTGATATATTGGTGATAATCTGTTAACAAATCCTGAAGCACTTTACTTCCTGAAGCCTGGTACAAAATTTCATGAAATCTGCTGTCCTGCTCAATGAACTGCTTTACATTTCCTTTATGAAGGTGAAATTCAGATAAATCTACGCTTTCCTCCATTGCTTTCATTTGTTCCGGTGTAATATTTTCCACAGCCCACTTTGCACATAATCCCTCCAACAGGGAACGGATAATGTAGATATCATGAATATCTTTATCTGTAAAGCCTTTGACATATGCACCTTTATTAGGAATAATTGCTACCAGTCCTTCTAATTCTAATTGTCGCAGTGCTTCACGCACCGGGGTTCTGCTTACTCCAAGTTCGCTCGCTATTACCGCTTCTCTCAATTCTTCATTTTTTTTATATTTTCCGCTTATAATATCTTCACGAATTCGATGATAAACTCTGCCTCTCAATGAATACTTATCCGTAACTTCCTTTTGTACCCCTTCCGCTGTATTCATAGATATGACCTCCTGCTTAAGCTTCAAATACAGGTCTGTTTAAGGAAACACAAACCTCATTTATCTTTGCAATCAACTCATCATCTGCAATCGTAGTTACTCTGCCATCTTCATATTCTGTGTCAACCCAGTCCTTTACTTTTGCTACCAGTGCATCATCTTTGGCAATTCTCTCATCACCCTTTAACTTAAATCTGGTATTAATCCAATGGGCAATACCTGCAAGCCCGGAGGTATTAGATACTGCCACTAATACAGGTCTGTTAAGGAATTTTTCCGTATCAAAAATATTATATATTTCTTCGTTCTTTAATAAACCGTCTGCATGAATTCCTGCTCTTGTGACATTAAAATTCTTACCGACAAACGGTGTTCTAGATGGTACACGATAACCAATTTCTTTTTCGTAATAATCTGCCAATTCTGTAATCACGGTAGTATCCATTCCATCTAAGCCACCACGTAGCTGTGCGTATTCAAATACCATAGCCTCTAATGGTGTATTTCCTGTTCTTTCTCCAATTCCAAATAAAGAGCAGTTAATACCACTACAGCCATATAACCAGGCCGTTGTAGAGTTTGATACGGCTTTATAGAAATCATTATGTCCATGCCACTCCAGTAATTCTGACGGAACTCCCGCATGCGTCATAAGACCATAAATAATTCCCTGGACAGAACGTGGAATCACTGCACCAGGATAATTTACACCATATCCCATAGTGTCACAGGCACGGATTTTAATTGGTATTTTATATTCATCCATCAGTTTCATTAATTCTAAACAGAATGGGATTACATAACCATATATATCTGCTCTTGTGATATCTTCCAGATGGCATCTTGGACTGATGCCTGTCTCTAAACATTCACGGATTACACTTAAATAATGATTCATTGCTTCCCTGCGGGTCATTTTCATTTTATAGAAAATGTGATAATCGGAGCAGCTTACTAAAATACCTGTTTCCTTCATTCCGATTTCTTTTACTAACTGAAAATCTTTTTTACTGGCACGAATCCAGCTGGTAACTTCCGGAAATTTATAGCCACGTTCCATACATTTATATACGGCATCTCTGTCTTTTTTGCTGTATAAGAAAAATTCACTGGCACGAATAATTCCGTTCGGTCCGCCTAACTTGTGAAGGTAATCATAAATAGTTACAATCTGTTCTGTAGTATACGGTGCTCTAGACTGCTGTCCGTCACGGAAGGTGGTGTCCGTAATCCAGATATCATCCGGCATATGATGTGGTACAATTCTGTCATTAAAGGCAATCTTTGGTACTTCATCGTATGGGAAAAGATTACGAAATACGTTTGGTGTATCTACGTCAACTAACTGATACATATGTTCCTCTAATTCCAGCAAGTTGGTATGTTCATTCATTTTCACTGCTCTGTTCTGCATCTTGAACCTCCTAAAAATTCCACGAGATTTTATCCCTTATAGTTTTGTATTATTGTATACAATAATGCAATGCTTTGTCAATAGCAAATTTTCTTTCCGTTTGCAGGTATGATTTTTTGTACAATTTCAGTCTCAATATTTCATTAAACTCGAAACATCTATTCTCCCCCACCCTTGTATTTGTTTCGAATATCCGCAATCTTTTGCAGTTTTATAAAGGCAGTATTTAACATCCTTAGGTGTCATATCGGGATTTTTTTCTAACAATAACCCTATCGCACCACTGACCACTGGTGTAGCCATAGAAGTACCACTCATTTTCTTATATGAATTTTTTCCATTGCAACTGACAATTTCATTTCCCGGCGATACAATTTCCGGCTTCATGACACATACTTTTGTTGGACCACGTCCGGAATATTCTCTGTGTTTTGTTCTGTTTTCTCCAAGTGTTCCAACGGTGATTATCTTTCGGCTGATTCCGGGCGTTGTAATGCTTCCATAGGCAGGACCATTGTTTCCGGCAGCAGCTACTACCACAATTCCTTTGCTCCATGCATATTCTACCGCCTCAAGCAATAAGATTTCTTCCCGATCTGCCTCTTTTGGCGATGCACCAACGGATATATTCATGACTCGTATCTGATACATTTTAGCATGTTCTACCACCCAGTCGATTGCCTGGATTACACTGTCTATATCACCATCGCCTTTTTCATTTAAAACTTTACATACAATCAAATGGCTCATTGGTGCGATTCCCATATAGCGTCCCATAGAGCGCATTCCGCTTCCACATATAATCCCCGCTATATGCGTTCCATGAGAATTGTCATCATATGGCTGTGTCCTACCTCTGACATAATCTTGAAATACAACGACCCTTCTCTGTAAATCTATATGTTTTGCCACGCCACTGTCTAATACCGCAATCCCAATGCCATTTCCATAGATTCTTCTTTTATATGCTTCATCACAGCCGATCATCCGCCTTACACGATCCACAGTTATCCCTCCTCTGACTCTTCCCACATGATTCAAACGTTTTCATTGCATCTGAATCGCTTTCTATTATCTACTTTTATTTTATGTAAGCCGTTCTGTTATGGAAGCTATTCCAAGCTATCCATATTTTTTTCGAAAAAAGGAAACATTTACAAGCCCCCATTCATAGTATAAAGTGTAAATAAATTTTATGGAGGCTCAACCATGAGTGATTTAGCTGCAACAAACTGTGGATGTGGAAGCTGTGAAGGAGGAAACAATTCCTGTATCTGGATTATTCTGTTATTGCTTTTCTGCGGCGGCTGTGGAAATGGCGGTGGTATTCTCGGTGGCAATAACGGCTGTAACATGGGCTGTGACTGTAGCATCATTGTAATTATCCTTTTACTTGTATGCTGCTGCGGAAATGGTAACAGCATCTGCTAATTCCTTTCACATTGCACATTGCAATAGAAACATCGATTTCTATTACACGAAGGCTGCCGCATTTACGGCAGCCTTTTCGATTGTCAAAAGCCCTTTACTGATTTTTCTGATACTCAATTTTTTCCCCGCTTTGTATTTTTTGATTTTCCCGCTCTTCCATCTTTTGATTGACACATTCCTCGTCTAGTTCATAAATGGTATCCTCTTCTTCTACTATTTTATGATACATATTAACACCTCCTGATTTATTCTATTATCCCGTTTTCAAAACGTCACTTTCTTCATTTAAAGTCATATATTTTATGAATTTTCATAAGATAGAATATAAGCAAATAAAAGGAGCAGACAATGGCACGCACGAATGATTTTGATAAAAAAATAACCACACATAATATGAAATTAATAAAAACAGCCCTTCCGTACATTCCCGTTAGCGAACAACGTTTTCTACTTATTTATTTAAAATTTTCGGAATTTATAAACGCAATTGATTTTGTATCTCACAAAGATGCAGCTTTGAGTGCATGTGAGCAGGAAGATAATTCTCAAGAAAATTTATTAGAAATGGTCAACGCTTTAAAAAATGTATGTAATGATACGGAGCGAGAATCCCTGGATATGATTTTAAACTTTATACAGGCATTACAGATTTATAAAACGTATTCTGAATTTTATAAATCAAGCAGTGATTTTCAGCAGGAAGCTAACGATTCTGCCGTACCACAATTTCAGAATATGGATATTTTAAAATCTTTTTTGTCACCGGAACAGCAAACTATGTTTGAAACATACAAAAGCCTCTTTTAATAGCATCATTGTATTAAAAAAGTATAGAAAGGATTTCATTTATGAGCGATTGGAAAGAAGATAAACGTTTAAAAGATATTTCTCCGGAAAAGTTACAATTATTAGAACAACTTGCCTCCGGTATTCATGGCAAAACGCCAAATGAAGCAATGCCTCTTCTAATGGCTGCTCTATCTGCGGCAAAAGCAAAAGGACTTAGCTTTTCTTCCGAAGAAATGAATCTGATTATCGATTTATTAAAAAATTCCGCTTCCAAAGCGGAAGCGGAACGTATTGAGCACTTATTAAAAATTTTTCATCAAATAGGACCTAAATTTTAAATACCTTAACTTCATTTTCCAAAGAAGCAGCCATTTTCTTCAACTGTTCTGCGGATTTTGCAAGTTCTGCCACAGACGCATTTAATTCTTCTGTAGAAGCTGTAGTTTCCTCTGCGGAAGCTGCATTTTCTTCAGAAATTGCAGAAAGATTTGTAATTACATCTACAATTTTTTCTCTTGCTTCATCTAAAAGCCCTGTCTTATTTTGAATCTCTTTGATTCCTTCTAGTGACACATTAATCTCGCTGCTAACTTCTTCAAATTTGCTCTTTGTTGCATCTAGTTTTTCCTGCTGTTCTGCAACAATGCTTGTAACATCACCCATGATTTCCACCGTCTTTTCGGAATCGTTTAACAATTCTGTAATAATTTCCTCAATTTGCCGGGCTGAGGTGTTAGACTGTTCCGCTAACTTTTGAATCTGCGATGCTACTACGGCAAAACCTCTGCCCTGCTCTCCTGCTCTTGCCGCCTCGATAGAAGCATTCAAAGAAAGAAGATTTGTTTCCTCTGCAATGGAACTGATTAGGGATACTGCCTGTTTAATCTGCTGTGCCGAATCGTTGGTTGTTTTTGTTTGCTTTTCAATTCGTTCTACTGCGTGGATTGTTTTATTATTGGATTCATTTAATTCTCCAATAATTTTTGCAGCTTCCTCTCCGGCTTTTCCCATATTGTCTGCGTTTTTATTCAACTGATTTGCGCTATCTACCATGTGCTCAATCATTTCACCCATTTTTTCTACGTTTTTGGCGGCTGTATCTGTTTCGCTTGCCTGCGTACAAGCCCCACTGGCAATCTCACTAATCGCTTCGCTCATACTCTCTGTAATATTGCTTGTCCTGGAGGCCACCATATCAAGGCTATTGGCAGATTCTGTCAATACATTACTGGAATTTTGAATATTACTAATAACCCTTTTTAAAGAATCCTTTAATTCGTCAATATGTGCAATGATTTCGCCGATTTCATCCTTACGGGATTTCATTTTTAAGTTCGTAACACCGGTCAAATCTCCGGTAGCCACTGTTCTAAGTACTGCCATAGCATGCTGCAATGCTTTAATAAGTATAAACGCTACTATAAGTACAACGACTATGGTAACACAAACAATTCCCACCGTTACACTCACAATTTTTGTTCTTTCATCCTGAATTAATTTTGACATTTCTGCCTGGGATTTTCCGGTAAACGCCATTCCTACAATTGAGCCGTCTGCATTTTTTAACGGTACATAATATGCATAGTATTTTTCACCACTGATTTCTAAATCTGTATCAAAAAAATCATTTCCATTCTTTAATACCTCTTGTACTACAACGTCTGCTGCTTTTGTACCTATATTTCTTTCCGAGCCATGTTTTATAGATGTGACTGCTCTGGTATCATTATAAAACAGAGTTGCTTCCACATCTGACTGTTCTTTTATGTAATCCACAATGGTATAATTTCCGGAAATCGCAGTTTCACCCTTCACTACATTCCCCTCATTATCCTCTGCAAACTCTCCCGGTATTGCATTATATGCACCTGCTAGTGCTGTGGCCGTGCTCTTCAAACCACTTTGAATTTCTAACTGCATACTGCTCTGCAATAAACTAATGGTATAAGCCGCTAAAAACACTCCCAAAATAATCACTGGAAGCAGCGACATTAACACTAATTTTAATGCCAGCCCTGTCTTTTTGATTTTCTCTTTTGTACTTCGTCCTACATCTTTTTCACCACTCATGTTTAACACCTCTTCCGCTCATATTTTGTTATAAATCTCCCTTGTAAATCAGCCCACGCAACATATCTATTATATAACATTTTTTGTTCTTTTTCAACAATTTTCTCGTAATTTATTCTTTTATATTGTCACAGTTGCCCAAAACAAAAGCAACTTTATAGCTGTTTTCATTCTGCTATAAAGCTGCTTCATTTTTGATTACGATTATATTTTCTATTTCATAACAATATTGATAATTCTGCCCGGAACATAAATTTCTTTTACGACATTACCGGTTAATTTGTCCGCAACTGCTTCTTTTCCTGCTGCAATTGCACTATCCTTATCAATATCCGCAGCCAGTGTAATAACCGTCTTTGTCTTTCCGTTAATCTGAACTGCAATTTCTTTTTCATCTTCCTGCATTGCCTCTTCACTATAATCAGGCCATCTGTTTTCATATACGCTTTCGCTATGACCTAATGCTTCCCAGAGTTCTTCACATAAGTGCGGTGCAAATGGTGACATTAAAATAACCGCAGTCTCTAATGTTTCTTTATCGATGCCGCCATTTTTAGCCATTTCAATCATCTTATTGTTATATTCCATAAAACCACTGATTACTGTATTCAGGCTAAAGTTTTCTAATCTCTGGGTAATATCATATACCATTTTATGACGAATACGAATCATTTCCTTTGTAGCCACAATTCCCTTATCCTTATTGTCCATAACAAGATTCCAGAAACGATTGATAAAACGATATACACCATCGATTCCTCTGTCATCCCATTCAGCATCTAATTCTGGCGGTCCTACGAACATTTCGTACATTCTCAGAGAATCACAACCATAATCTCTTACCAAATCATCCGGGGATACTACATTTCCTTTCGATTTACTCATCTTAATACCATTTTTACCCGTAATCATACCCTGATTAAATAATTTAACAAATGGCTCATCGAAATCAATGACACCTATGTCATGTAAAAATTTAGTATAGAATCTGGAATAAAGCAAGTGAAGTACTGCATGCTCTACACCACCAATATACATATCTACCGGAAGATTCTTATCTGCCTTTTCTCTTGAAACTAATTCCTCACTGTTTTTATTATCAATATATCTTAAGAAATACCATGAAGATCCTGCCCACTGAGGCATGGTATTTGTTTCACGTTTTGCCGGACTGCCACAGCAAGGACATGTTGTGTTTACCCAATCTTCAATATCCGCTAAAGGTGACTCTCCGGTTCCTGTCGGCTGATAAGATTCTACTTCCGGTAAAAGTAAAGGCAACTGTTCTTCTGGTACCGGTACATTTCCACAAGCAGGGCAATGAATAATTGGAATTGGTTCACCCCAATAGCGTTGTCTGGAAAATACCCAGTCACGTAATTTATAATTCACTGTTTTCTTACCAATACCCATTTTTTCAATCATGAGTGGTGCTTCTTTTTTTAACACTGCAGATTCCATTCCGTTCCATTCTCCGGAATTTACCATTGTTCCAACCGCATCCGTATAAGCTTCTTCCATAGGTTCTATTACTTTTCCGTCTTTTGCTATTACCTGAATAATCGGAATATCAAACTTCTTTGCGAAAGCGAAATCTCTATCATCATGAGCCGGCACACACATAATAGCCCCTGTACCATAATCAGCCAATACATAGTCAGATAACCAGATTGGAATTTTCTTACCATTGATTGGGTTGATTGCATAGCTGCCTGTAAAGACCCCGGTCTTTTCTTTGTCCTGCATTCTGTCTACAGAAGAACGCATGGAGGACTGGTAAATATAATCTTCTACTGCTTTCTGTGTGTCCGGAGTAGCTAAGTCCTTTGCCATAGCATGTTCCGGTGCCAGTACCATGAACGTAGCACCGTGAAGGGTATCCGGTCTTGTAGTGTATACTGTAATTTCTTTGTCTGTTTTGTCTACTTTAAAGTTTACCTCTGCACCATAGCTCTTGCCAATCCAGTCTGCCTGCATTTTTTTCACTTTTTCCGGCCAGTCCAGTTTATCTAAATCGTCTAACAGTCTATCTGCATATTTTGTGATTTTCAGCATCCACTGGCGAAGATTTTTCTTTGTTACAGCCGTACCACAACGTTCGCAACAGCCATTGACTACTTCTTCATTTGCCAGTCCTGTTTTACAGGAAGGACACCAGTTAATTGGGAATTCTTTTTCATATGCCAATCCTTCTTTGAACATTTTCACAAAAATCCACTGTGTCCATTTATAAAACTCAGGATCTGTAGTATTTACTTCCATATCCCAGTCATATACAGCAGCAATTTCATTAATCTGACGTTTGATATTGGCAATATTATCCGCAGTTGATTTTCTTGGATGTGTTCCCATTTTAATTGCATAGTTTTCTGCCGGAAGTCCAAAGGCATCCCAGCCCATCGGATGAATTACATAGTGACCATGAAGCATTTTATATCTGCTCCATACATCACTAATTACATAACCTCTCCAGTGACCTACATGAAGTCCGCTTCCTGATGGATACGGAAACATATCAAGACAATAGTATTTTGGTTTTTTGCCATCGTTTACATTAACAGGATGTTCCTCCCATTTTTTACGCCATTTCTGTTCTACTTCCCTATGATTATAAGGTGTTGCCATTTGTAATTCCTCCATTTTATGTTATGCTTTAAGCTCATGCTTATTTTCCTTTTAAAATTTTATCATACGCTGTTCATTTGTCAATAGATGAACTTATTTAATTTGTAATACTTCGTTTACCGGAGAGGCTTTTGCGTAAGAAATTTTTATCATATCACCTTCCTTATATTTCAGAATATCCAGTACCGTTTCGTCTGACATATTAAAATCAAAAATTCCATCATTCCCACTGATACAAACATAATAATGAGTGTTTCCTTCTATGACAATTGGTGCAATAGTCGTAATCTTTCCACTGATTTCCAGTGCATTTCCTACTTCTGCACTACTGATTCCATTGGTATTCAATAAAGAAACATAAGACTTCTCACATTCTGCTACCGTATCACCAATGGCAACCCACTGATATTTTTGTACATTTACCATAGCATATTTTTTTACCAGTCCGGCATCATCTTTTAATGCCATAAAGTAGGTGGGCTCATTCGCAATATTCAATAATAACGGGAACGTCGCCCGATATCCTAAATTTTGTACTTGTCCTTCTGCAGAACCCATAGCCGAATATTCGATAGCCCCTTCTACGGAATAGTACCTTGTTTCCATCGTTCTCTGATTCATCAAAACAAAGCCAACAATGGACTGGTCTGAATTGAGTGAAGTAATTCCTGTATACACCCAGACATCATCATCCAATGCAATATAATTATACCCCTCTGTGGTCTGCAAACAGTCCTTCTGCCCTAAAACACTGTTAAAGTAGCCATGCTTTAATGTTCCATAGTAGTCATAGAGCTGAACTAACAAATCCGCGGAATATACTCTGTCTACCCACTGCGGCACGTCGTCAATGTCATATTCCTTCGTTTCTCCGGTCTGTGCATTGCAAAGAATCACTTTTCCAATGGTCTGTCCACCAAACAGTCCAATATTAAATTTCTTTACCGGACAAACCCAGTAAGGTGTTCCTTCTTCGTCAATTTCAAAGCTGATATTATCAAAGATATAGGTTGGATAGTGGAATCTTAAATGTCTGTATATATTTCTGTTAAAATATTCTGCTTCTGAATACTTTATCGGTTGAGCTAACTTAATGCATTCTGTATCCTGTGTCGCCATATCAATTTTAATATATGCCGGAATACCATTCGCATTATTCGTAAGCCATTTGATTGGACTTGCGTACGTTAATGGTGTTACTCGTACCGGTTCATCATTATAATTAATCTGTGTATAAAGATTACTTACTTCGAACTGTGATACATAATCCACCATACTTCCCATTTTACGATTGCCCAGTAATGTCGCTGAATCTTTATCTAATAGTGGAATCTGATTATAATTTACTTCCTTTATGTCTTCTGTAAACTTCTTTTCCTCTACGGTTAAGAGTTTCTGGTATTTTGATGCATTGACAATAGGAGAAGACAAAATGCCTCCAATCATATAAAAAACTGCAAGAACCAGAGTGATGCCGGCTGCAATCTTTAACGGTATAGATTTCTTAATCGTCTTTTCTATCTTCTTTCCCCTTTGCACCGATAAAAGAAGAATTACGCACATTGCTATGATGCACAATACAAATAAAAATCCCCACATTCCTACGGAATGCATATTGATAGCCGGAATGGTAATATAATAATAAATTCCTCCAATTATTATAAGTAAAGCCACTGCCAGCAAGTACCATTTTACTTTTTTCATTTTCATTTCCTCCTGTTTATACTATTTTATTTTTATACTTTTTTTCTTAGACCATTTAGAATATAGGGTAACTTTCTTTCCGTCGCCTTTTACAACTTGATATGTACGCATTCGTACATAATACTTTTTATTTGCTTTTAGCTTTCTAATTCTAGTTGAAGTAATTTTCTTCTTTTGAACCTTACGTTTGCTACTCTTTTTAAAATTACTATCAACGGAACACTGAATTTCATACCCATTTATGTTGCCTGTGCCCTTTTTCCATTGTAATTGTATCCCCTTACACTCTCGCTTAAGCTTTGTGATTTGTGTTGTTTTTGGATAAATTTTAAAAGTCTTTTTAACCATTCCCCCGTATTGAGCTTCTCCCTTTACCGTCACAGTATAAATGCCTGCCTGTGTTCTTCCTCTGTCGTAACTTACGGTGTAGTCTTTTCCTGCTTCTAATTTTTCCCCTCTTTGATTTTTTACTGTGACAATAGGTGTTTTTATTTTTCCATCATAAGTATAGGTACTCTTTGAGAGGTATACATATTGAGGAGAAAGCATTTCTCTTTTTGTAGGTATTGTAGGTATTGATGTAGGAGCTTTTTCCTCTGGCAGTGTTGGCAGCACACTTGGAACCTTTTCCACCGGTTTGGGTGATACCGTCGGACTTTGGGAAGGTAACGGCGACACCGTTGGCTCTTTTGAAGGCTCCGATGGACTTACCTCCTCCTCTGGCTTTACATACTTTGCTTTTGTGCTTATAGATTTTTCATCGGAAAATTCTCCCTCATATACCTCACTGTTCTTTTCTGCGTACGCTGCGATTTTAAAAACATATTTTGTATTCGCTTGCAAATTGTCTGCCAAATATTCCGTTTGTGATGTACTTCCAATTTTTATCCAAGTATCTTCTAAATAAGAGTATATGTCATACCACATAGCTCCCGGAACCGGACTCCATGATAAGCTTACTGCCTTTTCTGTTGCAGTTGCATTGATTTCATATACCATATCCGGCAAAATTCTAAATGTTCTTTCTAGCGTTCCCGCATATCGGTTAATTCCTGTGATTACAATTTTACCTGTTCCTATTTCCGTATTGTCATGATAAGATACCAGATAATCCCGCCCAGCCTCAAGCGTACCATACCCACGCGTTACTCTGACGATAGGTTCTCTTACCTGAAATGGTACATAGATATACACGTCATCGTAATATTTAATTTCCGTATTATCCTCCTTCAGCAAGTAAGGAAGTTCTACACTGACACAAGCAGCCTCCTCACTACGCAGTTTGTCTTCTCCATAAGCACAGACGCGAAACATATATTCTCTTCCTTCCACCAGATTGTCAATGGTACAGCCTAGTTCCGTTGTTTCTAGTTCAACCCACTCGCTGGTATTTCCAATACTTTCAAACCAAGAAACGTTATAACGTACAGCCCCTTTTACCGGTGTCCACGCTAACGAAACAGATGTAGGTTGAATTTCTTTCACCTCTATCACTGTGCTGTCTAACATTGTGGTGGTAGCCACTTCAACATACTCACCATAATAGACTGTTCCATCTGCCTGTGTGTATGAACGGATTCTAAATCCGTATTCAGTGCAACTTTCTAACTGCCCTACTTCACATTTGGCATCTGACAAAGTCTGAACTAATATCCAGTCTTCATCCTTTTTTTGCTCTATCTGATATCCTGTAACATGTTTTGGTTTTTCCCAATACAAGGTGACACTGTTATTGGTTTTAGAATATACCCGAAAGGCTTCCGGCTTAGGGGGTCTGATAATATATGATTTTTCTACTTCTCCTGTAAAATACCCTTTTCCTTTTATGCTTACCTTTACTTTTCCTACCAAATCGGTTTCTGTATAAGTAACTGTATAATCGCTGTCTTTTTGTAAAATATAATCTCCATATGTTACTCTTTCCGGCATTTCATTACTGTCAATTTCAGAATAGATGCATTCCTTCTGGTCTAAAGTAACTGTACAATTATTCAAATCAATCGGTGAAAAGCAATAACTATCCAGCTTCTTCGTATCAATGCTATAAAACACAGGAGCATTCCTGTATGTAGTATACCATACCAGTCGGCCATCTGACGTATAGATCGGTTCGCAGTCTGATAATCTTCCATAAATCGGTTCTGACACTTGTAAGACTTCCCCAGAAACAGATACTTTTGCAATTCTAAAAAATACAAGCTCCTTTTCACTATCCGCTTCCTCCCACAATACATATAAGGTATCCTCAGAAGCCTTTACCAGCTTTGGAACCCCCACGATAATACTTGATTCTTCCCCATAATTGGTAATCCACGTCTTTTCTGTAGCAGAAGAAAAATCTTTATTCGTTGATGTAACGTAAATATTTCTCACGCCAAACATACTTTCTTGTGTATCATCATATTCCACACAATTTCCTACGGACACCAGAAAATCGTTAGCTAACGTAAATCCTCCCACAGACACGCCTGTTTCGTTTTGTCCGGACTCTCCTACCGGAATATTTACCACACACTTACAAATGCAGGAGTCAATAGACGCAAGCTTGCACTTGGTTACAACTACTGCTCTAGGTGCTCCATCGCCGTGATCTAATCGGTATAGATAGGTACCATCACTTACTACAAACTGATTAAAGGAATGGCTTACATACCCTTCTGATACATTCATGATAATATAATAGTCCTGCGTAACTTCCATTGTTTCCGTATCCAGAACAAAAGTCATATTTGCTTGATGATTTTGCCCATCGCTTGCTTTATACATCTGATGGGCAGTGTGTATATAAAGACAACCTTTCGATTCCGTCATTCGAAGAGAACCTGAGGCAAAAGGGAGTCTGGTATTTGCTCCATAAACAGATGTTGAATCCAACCGGTTCCAGTCCTTATCATATTTCACTACGCGAAGAACCTCAACGTCATCGCTCTCTTCTAGATTATTTTGCCCAAATACTAAAAAAGAATATTTTTCCCCGATATAACATCCTCCAAATATCGGTAATTCCATCTCTAACTCTTTTGTTGCTTTCCATTCAAAATTTTCAGAGTACTGTTCTACATAAACTTTTCCCTTAATTGCCTCAATTCTGCTGTACCCGGAAACCGAATTGCGTATCAGATACGAATTCACAGTTGCACCACTGATATGATTATAAGACAACCTCTCATCTTCATCTATCCAATAATTGAAATTACGATAAAAATTTTGCACATTGACAGACGGCTGTCCGTCCTTCGATGGAATCATATAGGAAAAGATGGGTGCTGTTCCTCTGTCTTGTTTCCCTGCATAAACAGGTAGTACATTATGAATCAATAGTGCTAAGATCAGGACAATTGATATCGCTTTTTTCATATTATTTTCCCCCTTTGTTTCTTTCATTTTATCATGTTTTGGGGTTCGTTACAATGTTAATATGCTATGCATAACCTTATTTGATTTTCGCTTTAAAGCGTTACACTTTAAAGCAGTAAAGTATTGACAATCCCCATAATTTTCTTTACAATGAGTTCTTGGGAACTTTTCCTATATTCTAACTTAAAGGAGCGAATTTTAATGCTAAAGATTGGCTTTGTAGGTTTAGGATTGATTGGAGGCTCTTTGGCAAAGTCCATACGTCGTCATTATCCTGAAGCTATAATCAACGCCTTTGATATAAATAAGACTACACTTATGCAGGCCCACCAGGAGGGTATTATTAATACTGTTCTGACTGATATTTCAGATTTTGAACAAGCTTTTCAAAATTGTGATTATATCTTTTTATGTACTCCGGTAGAAAGCTTTCAGTCATTTCTGCCGGAATTAAAGAAGGTACTTACGGATCATACCGTACTTACGGATGTCGGTAGTGTAAAGGGCTGTGTTCATGAGGAAATCGCACAGTTTGGTTTCAATCAATATTTTATCGGTGGACATCCTATGGCCGGTTCTGAAAAATCAGGCTATGAGCACTCCTCAGACAGCATCATCGAACAATGTTTTTTTATACTGACACCTACACCTGAAACTGCTCCTGAGCGTTTAGAGGATTATTCTAAATTTGTGCAGTCAATCGGTGCAATTTCATTGGAGCTTTCACCGTCAGAACACGACCGGGTTGTAGCTGCTATCAGTCATCTGCCACACATCGTTGCTGCTTCTCTTGTGAATTTAGTATTTCAGACAGATGAACATGGTTATATGCGCTCTGTAGCTGCCGGAGGTTTCAAAGACATTACAAGAATCGCATCTTCCAATTCCAATATGTGGGCAAACATATGTTTATCTAATCAAAAAGCTGTATTAGAAATGCTGGATTTACTGATAGAAAATTTAACTATCACGCGAAAACATCTGGCAAATAAAGAAGAAGATGCTTTGTATCATTTTTTTGCAAATGCCAGAGACTATCGTGACTCATTTTAAATATCATTTTATGGAGGAATTATGAAATGAACATTACAAGAAAAAAAGGATTAAAAGGGGAAATTACTGTACCCGGAGATAAATCTATTTCCCACAGAGCCGTTATGTTTGGTGCCTTATCAAAAGGAACCACCGAAGTAACCAACTTCTTACAGGGAGCTGACTGCCTTTCTACCATTGACTGTTTCCGCAAGCTTGGCGTGGAAATTGAAAACACTCCGGAGCATATTTTAATTCATGGAAAAGGACTTCATGGTTTCAGTGAATCCAAAGTTCAGCTTGATACCGGAAACAGCGGCACTACCACAAGATTAATTTCCGGAATTTTAGCCGGACAAAAATTCCGTACTACTTTAACCGGAGATGCTTCTATATGCAAACGTCCCATGGGAAGAATCATCAAACCCTTATCCGAAATGGGAGCAGATATTAAAAGTATAAACGGAAACAACTGTGCACCTTTAGAAATTAATCCAAGTGCATTACATGGTATCCACTATAACTCCCCTGTTGCATCTGCTCAGGTAAAATCAGCCATTTTACTTGCTGGACTTTATGCAGACGGAACTACTAAAGTGACAGAACCATACCTTTCCAGAAATCATTCTGAAATTATGTTAAACTTCTTTGGTGCTACTGTTTCCACGAAGGACACTACCATTTCCATTGAACCGGAGCCTTTATTAGAAGGTCGTAAAGTCGTTGTTCCAGGAGATATATCTTCTGCAGCTTACTTTATAGTAGCAGGACTGATTACTCCAGATTCAGAGATTTTAATTAAAAACGTTGGAATTAATCCGACCAGAGATGGGATCATACAGGTATGCAAAGCTATGGGCGCAGATATCGAGGTATTAAACATAAATGATGCCAACGGAGAACCTACCGCTGATGTTTTAGTAAAGTACAGTAAACTTCACGGAATCACTATCGAAGGTGCCATCATACCGACCTTGATTGATGAGCTTCCAATTATTGCAGTACTTGCCTGCTTTGCAGAAGGCACTACTGTCATTAAAGATGCCGCAGAATTAAAAGTAAAAGAATCTAACCGCATTGATGTAATGGTAAATAATTTATCTTCCATGAAGGCAGACATTACCGCTACAGAAGATGGTATGATTATTCATGGCGGCAAACCTTTAAAAGGTGCTGTCATTGAAAGTAATTTAGACCATCGAATTGCCATGTCTTTTGCCATTGCCGGCATGAATGCAGAAGGCACTACTACTATCTTACATAGTGACTGTGTGAATATTTCTTACCCTACCTTTTATCAGGATTTAGAGAAGTTATATTCTTAAAATTTTATACCAAAAACCGCAGCCTGAAATTTTGCTTCAGGCTGCGGTTTTTTATAAGCACATTGTTACATTTTCTCTTTTCTTTCTCTTCTATTCTTTTTTCCTTCTTCCACTAACACCTTACCAACTTTCACATATACTATATTAAAACACAGGAAAGGGGGGCTTAAAATGAGCATGCCAAAAATTGAATGTTCGCACATTGATAAATGTTGCGCAGCAAATTCTCTTTTGCAGTCCATTGCACTGGAAGAAACTGCTATTTCACATATTCTAAATGCAGAAGGTGAAAAGTTGCAAAAAGCAATTTCTCTCCATGACTGCTGTCATGAAGATTTACTTGCCGTAAACAAATCTGTGGAAGACATGGTAGATAAAATCACTGCACTTGAAATTGTGTTAAAATCAAAACTGGATTTAATAAAACCAATTTTAGATGATTGTGGTAAACCACATAAAGGCTGTACGGATGACTGTGATAAGCCATCAAAACCGGTATTTTAATTGTAACGGCAGGGGAACTTCCCCTGCCACAACTTTGGAATGGATATTAGCTTTCACTTTACTTCCAGTTTTCTTCTTTATTCATTTGGCTTTTGGTAAAATCTACCATAAATCTGCTCTGTCTTCATAACATTCACAAAAGCCTTCGGGTCTGCTTCTTTGACTGCACGGATAACCTTTTTGGTTTCCGCACTTGAAACAACGGAATATACGACTTTATGCTCCCGATGCTCGTAAGAACCTTCCCCCTCCATAATGGTTGCGGAATGGTTGCAGGTAATTGCAATCGCCTCATATACTTCTTTAGCCCGATTGGTAACAATAAATAAGGTTTCCTGTTGATATTTTTTATACAACACATGTAACACCTGAGTAGATGCATACTGAAAAATAATAGAGTACAATGCTTTGTCCCAACCAAATAAAATACCCGCCAAAGCAAGAATCACCACATTAAATCCCAATACCATATGAAAGGAATCCATTTCCTTTTTCTCTGAGAGATAAATGGCAATAAAATCTGTTCCACCGGTCGTTGCATTGACTGCAAGACACAGACTGATTACAAATCCATTGATTATTCCACCAAATATACTGATTAAAAGTGTATCATATGTAATTACATATCCCGGTATGATGTCTGTCAGCACACTGGTAAGCACAATCATCAGACAAGAATAAAGGGTGAATTTCTTTCCTATATACCGAAATCCTATATACACCGGAACAGCATTTAATAACAGATTGACCAGCGTATATGGAATTTCTACTTGAAAAAACATTTGTACTATTCTTTGCAGTAAAAGGGTTAATCCTGTCGCACCGCCCGGATACAAACCTCCCGTTCGCACAAAGGATTTGATATTTGCTGCCATCAGTACGGAGGCAATACATATAATTATAATTCTCTTTCCGTCTTCCTTTTTACTAAATGTCATATTTCCCCTCCCCGTATATGAAAAACCTGATGATTACTTATTTTCAAAAAAGAAACATAGCATCCCCAAAGCTAAAGAAGCGATATCCTTCCTTTACGGCTACATCATAAGCATGTAATACGTTTTCTCTTCCGGCAAAGGCTGACACTAACATTAAAAGGGTGGACTGCGGTAAATGGAAATTTGTAATCAGTGCATCAATCATTTTGAATTGGTATCCCGGGTAAATAAATATATCCGTATTTCCACTTTTCGCCTGCAGAATTCCATTTTCATCCGTTGCTGATTCCAAAGTACGGGTACTGGTGGTACCTACTGCAATCACTCTTCCACCATTCTGTTTCGCCTCGTTAATCTTTTTTGCTTCTGCTTCCTCAATATGATAAAATTCCGAATGCATATGATGCTCTAACACATTTTCCACCTTCACCGGCCGAAACGTTCCCAATCCTACATGCAAGGTAACATGAGCAATGGTCACACCCATAGCTTCAATCTGTTGTAATAATTCCTTTGTAAAATGAAGTCCCGCTGTCGGTGCTGCTGCAGAGCCTTCTTCCTTAGCATATACCGTCTGATAACGGTTTTTGTCCTTTAACTGATGCGTGATGTAAGGTGGCAGCGGCATCTGTCCAAGCCTGTCTAAAATCTCCTCGAAAATTCCTTCGTAAGAAAACTGTACCAGGCGGTTTCCTTCCTCTACTTCGTCAATGATTTCTCCCTTCAAAATACCATCACCAAAGCTGATTTTTGCACCTTTTCTTGCCTTTCTTCCAGGCTTTACAAGTGTTTCCCAGACATCATTTTCTTTGCGCTTTAACAGCAAAAGTTCTATCTTTGCACCGGTTTCCTCTTTGATGCCAATCAGTCTTGCCGGTAATACCTTTGTGTTATTAATTACAAGACAATCGCCTTTTTTCAGATAATCTGTTATATTCCGGAAAATTTTATGTTCTATTTCACCGCTTTCCCGATGCAATACCATCAATCTAGAATCGGAACGATTTTCTAATGGGTCTTGCGCAATTTGTTCCTCCGGTAAATAAAAATCAAAATCTTTTACATTCATGTTTTTTCTCCTACTCTATCTTAAAAATCCGTTATACCAATCACTTACATTAGTATAACGGATTCTATGCTAAATTACAAATTGATTTACTGTCTTAATTCAATTCCCATACTTTCTAAACCGTTTAGAATTTTTTTCATTGCAGCCGTAATATCAGCTTCTTCTAAAGTTCTGTCCTTCGCTCTAAATACAATAGAATAAGCTACTGACTTGTATCCTGCTTTAATCTGAGCACCCTCATAAATATCAAACAAGGAATAGCTCTCTAAGATTTTTCCGCCACGCTGTTCGATGACTTCTTCAATCTGTCCTACCAGAATTTCTTTTGGAACAGTCATACTGATATCTCTGGTTACTGCAGGGAATTTTGCAATACCTTCGTATTTGCGGTCAAACGTTGCTTTCTCTGTAACTGATGGCATATCAATAACGGCAATATACGCTTTCTCGCCAATACCATAAATATCAGCAACCTCCGGATGGACTTCTCCTAAATATCCTACCACTTCACCGTCATAAATAATATTTGCCTGTCTGCCCGGATGAAGGAAAGTTTTTTCTGCATCCGGATCATACTGTGCCTTATTATGAAGTCCGATTTTTTCGAAAAATTCTTCTACCACACCTTTCATGGTAAAGAAATCTCCATCTCCATAAAATCCTAACGTAAACTGCATTCTCTCGTCTGGAAGCTCTGTCAGAGGCAATGCTTTCGGCAGATAAATATTTCCTAATTCATACAAACGTACATTTTTATTTCTTCTGTTATAATTAGTTGCGAGAGAAGTCAGCATACCATTTAATGAAATCGTACGCATGATACTGAAATCTTCTCCTAACGGATTGGAAATAAGAATCGCCTGTCTTTCTTTCGCATCTTCCGGTAACAGTAATTTGTCAAATACTTTTGGACTTTCGAAGGAATAACACATTCCCTGGCTAAATCCACAAAACTCTGCAATATCCCTTGCCACACTTTCAATTCTCTTGTCAAACGGCAACTTACCTGTGGTAGCTTCTCCGGTTGGTAATGTGGTCGGAATATTATCATATCCATAAAATCTCGCTACTTCCTCTGCAATATCTGCAGGACGAAGTAAATCCTGACGCCAGGAAGGTACAACAATCTCTTTTGCTGCTTCGTCATATCCTAAATCGATTTTCTTGAAATAAGAAAGCATCGTCTTTTCATCAATATCCGTTCCCAGCAAACGATTTACATAATCCGGATCAAATTTCACACGGTTTCCTTCTCTTTTCACAGGATAAATATCAACCATACCGCCGACTACTTCACCTGCACCCAGTTCTTCAATTAACTGACATGCTCTATTCATTGCAAGTTCTGCGGTATTTGGATCCAACCCTTTTTCGAATTTAGAAGATGCATCTGTTCTAAGTCCTACTCTTTTACTGGATAAACGAATGTTCGTTCCATCAAAGCATGCCGCCTCAAAAAGCATAGTAGAAACCTGATCCGTAATCATAGAGTTTTCTCCACCCATAATACCGGCAATTCCTACTGACTTTTCTCCATCACAAATCATTAAAACTTCTTCGTCCAAAGTTCTTTCCTGACCATCTAAAGTCACAAATTTCTCTCCATTTTCTGCACGCTTTACTACAATTTCTTTTCCGGCAATGGTTTCTAAATCGTAGGCATGCATTGGTTGACCAAATTCCTCCATCACATAATTAGTGATATCTACTACATTATTGATTGGACGAATTCCGTGGGCTGAAAGTCTTCTTTGCATCCACTTTGGTGAAGGTGCAATCTTAATATTTTTTACAACTCTTGCGCAGTATCTCTTACAAAGGTCTGTATCTTTTACAGTAACTTTAATATAATCATTTACATCTTCATTGTTTCCTGTTTTTGTAATTACAGGGGGCTTAAATTCTTTATCAAAAGTTGCTGCTGCCTCTCTCGCAATACCAATGACACTGAAACAATCCACTCTGTTTGATGTGATTTCGTATTCAACCACAGCATCATCCAGCCCAAGTGCTTGAATAGCACTTTCACCAACCACGGCATCATCATCAAACACATAAATTCCATCTTCAGGTGCTTCCGGATAAAACTCTCTGCTAGAACCTAATTCTTCAATAGAGCAAAGCATACCATTGCTTTCCACACCACGAAGTTTTCCTTTTTTTATTTTTACACCACCCGGTGTCTTCTTGCCGTCATGTCCGCCTGCCACACGTCCGCCATCTAATACAACCGGAATTTTCATGCCCTCTTTCACATTTTGTGCCCCGGTAACGATCTGAATTGGTTCCCCTTGACCAATATCAATCTGACATACCACCAATTTATCTGCATCCGGATGCTTTTCAATCTTTTGAATCTGTCCGATTACAATCTTTTCTAAGTCTGCATCTAATTTTACAAAGCCTTCTCCCTTTGAGCCCGAAAGTGTCATTGCATCCATATATTCCTGTGCCTCCACATCTAAATCAGGCACATACGCTTTTATCCAAGCTAATGATGTATTCATCTGTTTTTTCCTCTTTTCTCTATAATCTTTTTCTACGTTCGGTTTGAACCGGAAAGTTAAAACTGTTTCAAGAAACGGGCATCGTTTTCATATAATAAACGCATATCATCAATTTCATATTTCAACAATGCAATTCTCTCTAATCCAACACCAAATGCAAATCCCGAATATTCTTCCGGATCAATGCCGCACATTTCCAGTACATGTGGATGAACCATACCGCAGCCTAAAATCTCAATCCAGCCTTCCCCCTTACAGAAGCGACAGCCTTTACCACCACATTTAAAGCAGCTTACGTCTACTTCTGCACTTGGCTCTGTGAATGGAAAATGATGTGGACGGAATTTAATTTTTGTGTCTTTTCCAAACAACTCTTTCACAAACACTTCCAAAGTTCCCTTTAAATCAGCAAATGTCACATTTTTGTCAATGACGAGTCCTTCAATCTGATGGAATGACGGAGAATGTGTCGCATCTACTTCATCTGCACGGAACACACGTCCCGGAGCAATCATACGAATTGGAAGTTTTCCCTGCTCCATTACACGAGCCTGTACTGGAGATGTCTGTGTTCTAAGTACAATCTCTTTATTAATATAAAAGGTGTCCTGTTCATCCTTTGCCGGGTGATTTGCCGGAATATTCAACTTTTCAAAATTATATAAATCATATTCTACTTCCGGACCTTCCATAACCTCATAACCCATTCCGATAAAGATTCTTTCTACCTCTTCCTGTGCTATGGTATTTGGATGACGATGTCCCACATTATTTTTCTTTGCCGGAAGTGTAACGTCAATAACTTCTCTCTTTAACTGTGCTTCTCTTGCAACTTTTTCTAATTTTGTTTTGGTTTCCTCTAAAATAGTTTCAATTGCCTGTCTTGTTTCATTAACTAACTGGCCTACCATTGGTCTTTCTTCCTGCGGCACATCTTTCATGCCCTTTAATACACTGGTAAGCTCACCCTTTTTTCCGAGAAAATTAACTCGTACATCATTCAGTTTTTCTAATGCATCAGAAGCTTCAATCTGTCTAATTGCCTCTTCCCGAATTGCTTTTAATTTGTCTTTCATGTTTTGAACTCCTTTTTATTTTTACTAACTTCCATACCGCCACAGTGTGCTCCTTACGGAGCGTTTTTACTTTATCCATATCATTTTGAAGGAATTTCCTATAAAATATAAAATAAAAATAGCTCCGCCCCATAAAGGGACGAAGCTTAATCCGCGGTACCACCCTGATTTCTGAAATATCAGACACTCATATGCGTAACGTGCATGACGTCGGTTCCTACTTAGTTTCAAAACCGCAGCTCTGGTGCGAATTTCATTTCCCTGCCTGAACGTAAGAAAGCTTACAGCCGCTGACTTTCTCTCTCTGAACGAAAACAGAAAATTACTTGACACCTTCATTGCCTTTTCTTTTTAATTAATTCAAAATTATTGTAGCACATAATCTGCGAATGTCAAGTATGTAATCACAATTATTATCCCCAGGTGCTACGATTTGGACGTTGTCCAAGACTTCCTCCGTCCATACCGAGGTTCACACCTGAATGACGTTCGGAAGGCTGTATTACCACAGATACCGGCTGACTTCCACTCCATTCAAAGGAATAAGACTCTCCGGATGCCTGACCAATAAGATTCTTCCAGGATAAATCCATTGTAACTTCCGGATCACAATGTCCACGCTGTCCCATCCAGCAAATTACTGCATCCGGATCTACCGTCAATGTTGTTCCGCTTTGAACATTGCTCAACACAATAGGATTTCCATCAGATAAAATCACTGCATATGCATTATCACCTTTTCCTGTTAATGTAGAAGTGGCGAGTCCTTTTTGAGAAATAATACCTGCCCCAATAAATCTCACGCCGTATTCGCAATCCTGTGTAAATGCTAAGATATTCTCTGATTCAACAGATACCGTTTCCCCTACAGCCAGTTTGTATACAATTACATGCTGTCCTGCATTAGCATAATAAGTAACACAATCCCCCGACATCATTACTTTCATCAAAGGCAGATTTTCACCGGTAACTCTACGCATAATAGAACCAACCAGTGCCTGACCTACATTATTCTGTGGTCCAAGTAAAAGCTTTTCGAATTTATAATTTTTTGCACCCAGATTTTCACCGCCGATAAATGCACCTGCCTTCGTAAAGAGCACATCGCTGCCCTTACACGTAACCTTTAACGTTAATTCATTTATAGTTTCAAATGTTAACATATCTTCCTCCTATTAATCATCTACTTGTACGCCATACATCTGACATAATCCTGCCAAATCTTTCGCAACTCCATTTCCAATCGCATTAAATTTCCATGTCCCGTTGTGATTATATACTTCGCCAATCATCATAGAAATCACATTAGCATAGTATTCGGTCATTTGAAAGGCCGTTAATTCCTGCCCCGTCTGTATATCAAGAATTCTTATATAAGCATCCTTCATCATTCCAAAATTCAAATGTTTTTCAAACGCCTCATTGATCGTCAATACAAATACAATTTTCTTTACCTGACTATTTAAATGTGCCAAATCAATACAAACCGACTGGCGATCCTCTCTTTCCTGTGTTTGTAATTTGACGCACCCGTCAGGACTCTGTTTTTGTCCGTAAAATACAAACCAGTTATCTCCTAATACTTTACCATCTGTTCCCAAAAGATAGGCAGATACATCTACATCACACTGAGCATTTGTAGTGTTCCAGCCAAAACATGCCTTTATGTTAGAAAGAGGCATTCCCAGCTCCAATTGCACCTTTTGTCCTTTCTGCACTAATTTGTGCATCACTGGTATTTTTCTTTGTTCTATAGCTTCTGTCGTCGCTGCCCCTCCCGGTGTCCATTCTCTATTGTTTTGTACACCCGTTGCAGCTATGTTCTGGATAGTTTTAATTCCCTGTTTTTTTCGCTCGTTGATCGTGCATAAATTGTTTCTATCGTATGCACCCTCTGCTCTCATAGGTATATGATCCATCTCTCCACCTCGCTTTCTATTTCAATACTGCTGTCAAAAATTTCTGACACAGCCTAGCCTGCCACATTTAACACAACCGACACGCAGGCTGCCAGACTAATTAACACATACAAAATCATTCCAACATTCAGGCACACCGTTTTGAACGGATGTTCGAGAATAATTTCACCTTTTTCAAACTTCAGTTTTTTCGTTGCAATAACAACAATCACCATAATCATTCCAACTATAATCAGTCCGATAATTCCCATTCCTACCAGCACAGTTGCAATTGTTCCCAGTTTTATCAACTGTGGTACAAGTACCGTTCCACACACATTCGTGAAAATATGTAATGCCATACTATAACGAATATCTCCTGTTCTAATTACCACATAAGCAAATATGAATCCTAACACAGATGCATATAAGAACTGGGAAATATTTCCATGATACAATCCAAAGCACAAGCCACTAACCAAAATTGCAATAACATCACCATATTTTGTAAGACGTTCTAACAACACTTTACGAAATACCAATTCTTCCACAATCGGAGATGCAATTCCCGCAATTAAAAAGGTAGGCAATAAATCAATCTCTCCGATTACACTATTTAATGGATTTAAATTCATATTTCCAGTCAGCATTCCCAATGCATAGTTAATCATAGTACCAACAATATTTAATGCATACAAAGAAGCCAGACATATCATAAAAATATACAAGAATTCATACCATTTCAAGGATTTCTTTTTTTGTGCTTCTTTTTTAGGAACATTTCTGACCAGCAGCCAGAAGATTGGTGCTCCGATCATGTAAAATGCCACTATAATAGTAGAATATACATACCATGAACTTTCTGCGAAGCCTGGTGCAAATTTTTTTATCAACATTACCATCGCATACTGAACGCCTGTTACAATAATTGTAATCAAAAAAAGTGCTATTCCCAATCTGCTAAATACTTTTTTATTTTCCTTTTCCATATCCCTTCTCCCTTATTTGTCACTTTTAATTTCTTTGAGAATCTTTGTAAGTTTAATAGGATTTCCATACCGCAGTGTACCCAAACGGTATATTAAGGCTCCAAGCCATCCCGCTGCTATAATAGATGCAATCAGAATCACACCTGAAATAATGACTTCAATTGCACTCACACTGCCCATAGCAATTCTTGCAAACATAGCACTGTAAGAGCTGATTGGCAGGAAGGATAACAGCTTGATAATAATTCCATCTACATTTCCTAACTGGAGCAATGACAGGAAGTATACTATCATAATTATTATCATCAGCCCACTAACTGCCTTGCTGATATCCTCTGTTTTTGATACCAGTGCACCCATAGCGCCATATAAAAATGCATAAAACAAAAATCCACCCAATCCAAAAAATGCAAAGGTTGCAAGCACTTCTGGCGGTATATTAAATAACATATCCAGTGAACCGCCCCATGCTTCTCTGTTCATTTGATAAGAACCCAGAATACAAATAAGAACAATTCCCACCTGTACAACAGATGCAATGGCTCCTGCAATTACTTTACCAAAAAGAAGACTCGTAGGTGTTGTAGAGGTAACCAACACTTCAATAGAACGATTACTTTTTTCTGTAGTAACGGAAACTGCAATCATCTGACCATATAATACAATCATCATAAAGACAAGAATCTCAAAAGCATAACAATACCAGAAATTGCTTTCCGTATCTTTTCCTAAGATTTTCTCATTCACCGCAATCTCTTTATTTGAGATGCGATTCCATTCTTCATAGGAAATATTATGTTTTTTACAGTAGTCCATTTGTCCTGCTTCTACTAATGCTGATTTCATCATGTCAGATTCCATGTCCATCATGCCCTTGTTAAGAACATAGTAGTCCATTTCGTCCAGTGAACGGATTACAAATCCTGCTTTAATCTTTTCACTTTCCACTGCTTCTTGAATTTCAGCTTCATCAACATACTCGTATGTACCTTCACCAAAAATTTCACTTATTAATTCCTTCGGAACCACCTGATTGGTATCGCTGATATAATACTCAATTTCCGGCTGTTCTGCTTCTTCTTCAGCTTCTTCCTCCATCTGTGTTTCACTGTCTTTTGGAACTTCTGAAAGATACTTTGACATATCCATAATATTTGGCAAGAATAATGCCCCTGCTCCAAGCAGGGCGATTACTAAAGTGGTAATCACAAATGGTTTATTTCGCATATATTCTTTTAATTCGAATCCTAAAACTAATAAAAATTTTTTCATTGGTTATCCCCTGCTTTCATAACAAATATTTCATTCAAAGATGGTGCGTAATTTCCAAAGGTCGCAATACTTAAGTCCTCTTGCAACATACGTTTCAACACATCTGACTTCTTCTTTCCCTCCAGCAATTCCAGAATCACTTCATCTTTTTTACTGCCTGCAACTGTTACGCAGTCAGTGAACCTTTGTTCTATCACTTTTTTTATTTCCTCTACATCATATTCATCAAAAGAAACTGTAATTCTATTTTTTCCATATTCCTTCTTGATATCTTTTAACTGACCTTTAAGTACTATATCACCATGGTTAATTACGACAATGTTTTCGCAAAATTCTTCAACATAGCTCATCTGATGACTGGAAAAAATGACAAGTCTCCCCTCTTCAATAAGTTCTCTTACCACTTCCTTTAGTATCTGCGAATTGACTGGGTCAAGACCACTAAAAGGCTCATCTAAAATAATAATATCCGGTTCACTGACTAACGTTGCCGCTAACTGTACCTTCTGTTGATTTCCCTTTGACAGTGTTTCTAACTTACGGTTAGCGTATTCTTCTACCTCTAGTCTTTGCAGCCATTTCTTACTGCTTTTCTCTGCCTCCGCTTTATTCATTCCCCGAAGGCGTGCAAGATACATCATCTGTTCTAAAACATATCTTTTAGGGTACAAGCCCCTTTCTTCCGGCATATATCCAATCCTCTGCTTAGATGGTTCAAAAGGTGTTCCATCCAGTAAAATTTCGCCACTGTCACCCTTAAATACATCCATAATAATCCTCATCGTCGTGGTTTTTCCTGCACCATTTCTTCCTAGCAGTCCCAATGCTGTTCCGCTTTCTACTTCGAAACTGATTCCATGCAGCACTTCTTTGCCTGCAAAGCTTTTCCTTATATTTTTTACTTCCAGTTTCATATAAATCCTCCTTATTTTATCTTACACAAAATCGCAAAATATGTACTTGCAATTTTAATCTTTTATACCATTTCTCCGTTTTCATTTCTCCCTTCTAACACACTAATACCATTTTCCAATTGTGCCTGCAAACGCTTCGTTTCCATCTCCACTAAATCAAGACCAATTTCTGTAATCTGATATGTTTTTTTCCCGCTATTATTTTCTACAATAGTAATCAAGCCGTCTTTGGTCAGCCTGCCTACCATTGTATACAGCGTCCCCGTACCAAGCTTAATTCGTTCTTGCGTAAGAATGCTTACGAATTGCATGATTGCATAACCATGTCTTGCTTCAATAACCGCTAACAGTGTATAATAGGTAGTTTCCGTCATAGGAATATACTTTTTTACTAATTCTTTTTGCATATGATCACCTGTATACTATTGTCGTTCGACATGTCGTTGCTCGACATATCTTGTATTGACATACTACCATGCTTTCCAAATACTGTCAACTACTTTTTGTATACATTGCGGTGTCCGTAAGTTGTAATATTAATTTAGACAAGTTAATAGCAAGTAGAAAGGTCTAAAAGGTGTGTATTATGACAAGAAAAAAAATGGTAAGAAAATTTATAAAATCAATTCGATCTGATTTAGGTGTTTATTCCAAGTGTATAAA
>JBNMLC010000022.1:0-37921 GCA_050874665.1 Lachnospiraceae bacterium
ATCCCATGCTGCATATAAGCCATAGCAGTCAGCTACACTAATTTCATGTGCACCATTCCATGCATTCGGAACGTCCCATGCTCCGCTTCGTGCAACTAACATATCCTGTGTAAAATCATTCATTGCTGTTATCGTAGCTTCTTTTCCAACTCCTCCATTCGGATTTGTTGCATAATATGCATCTGTCTCTGCTGCAGTATTCGTCGCTACTTCTTCCACTACTTCTTCTTCCACTTTTGAGTTTACTTCCTGCTTATTCACAGATGCCTCATACTTTTTGTTGTAGCTAAATGTTTTTTCAATCGTCTTTCCGTTTTTCTCTGCTGTTACTTTTACAGTAACTGTGCTGTCTGCAATCTTACCTTTACCAATGATTACATCAGCACTATTTGTGAATTCTTTCACTGGTCCATCATCTACACAATAAGTTCCCTTTTCTGCATTTTCCAGTGTCAGCTTCAGTGTCTCTGTTTCTGTAGAAAAGCTGCTTCCATCTGCAAGAGATGTATTAATTTTGATTTCATCTGAAACAGTTGTCGGCGTTGGCGTATTGGTTGGAGTCGGTGTATTTGTTGGATCATTTACATCAACTGCTTTCCAGCCATCTGACTCATTGTATGTATAAGCTTTACCGGCTGCATAATCATATCCACAGCTCTGTCCCTCCACATTTTGAGGTGTCTGGTTTGTACCGTCTGTAAAGATTACTTTACATGCTGAAACACTGCTGTCAAAGGTATAAGAATATACCCCGTCTCCTTCCGCTTTCATAGTTGTTCCCGGCCATTCTCCAGTAAGCTTATTTGCTGTAGCTCCATCTTCGTACGCATAAATCATCGCAGAACCCCAACTACCCGGTTTTGTAAAGTAAACTGTATTCTTTTCTAACTTGCCTGCTTCTTTCTTTGTATAGGTGAAAGTCTTTTCTATAGAAGTTCCATCTGTACCTTCAACTTTAATATTTACTTTTACAGTTGAACCTACTGCTGTATTCGCACCCAAAGTTAATTTTACACTATCTGTAAAAGCGGTTGCAGCTCCTCCATCAATAGAGTAAGTAGCACTTTTTGCATTCTTTACAGCAAAATTTACATCTAAGGTATCTGTTGTAAAGCTAGTACCATCTTCTACGGAAGCAGAAACAGAAGGCTGTGTTGTATTTTCTTCATAGATTACAGCAATACCGCTTTCTCCTACACTTCCTGAAATAGAAGATGATGTTACTGTAAACTCGGCACCTGAAACTTTATCCTTATATTTACCGGCTTTTGTAATAATATTACCGCTAACTGTTACGTTACCGCTTCCGCTGGCTTTTACAATAACCGCACCTGTCTCACGACATACTGCTGCTGTATCAGAACCTGCTATATAAGAATCTTTTTCTCCGATGCAATTATTATGTAACTTATTTACTTCAGCTACTTCCTTGGCAGTATAATGTGTACTTCCCTTTGCACCAGCCATAATGTCTGTCTTTCCCGTCTGATAAGGTCTTGAAAAATAAAGTGCTGTTGCATCTGCTCTTGCGGCTGCAATTGCATAGGCTCTGTCTACTGCATTCTGATTTATAGTCTTTGTCCAGCCACCTTCGCTTTCATCATTAGCATATGTATCATGACTTTCAGCCCAATATACCATTTTAGAAGGTGAAACACCCATGGTTGACCAAAATCCATCGTCTGTCGGAACTTTACCATCTCTAAAGTTTCCCATCAAACGGCTTCCGTAGCTATTATCTGTAACGGACATATAATTTGTATATTCTTTCATCTGTGCTTTGGCTTCGTCACTAAAGCTAAACGCATTATTATCGTCCTGAGCATTGGATGGTCCTTCCAAAATTTCTCCATAATGATAAAGACCCTGACTAGTTACCGTCTTCCAGAATTCACAATCCTCTGACGGAAGCTGAATGTGCTTTGCCGCATCCCAACGGATACCATCCACACCTGCGTTCTTTAATTCTGTTATGTAACCAGCTACGATATTCTGCAAATCCTTATTTTCAGAATTCAAATCACGCATACCGATGTTACAATGAGTTACCAAATAACGATTTTTCCAATCATCCTTTGACATTTCAGAACTATTTTTATTATTCCATCTGAAAAATTCTGACCTTTTCAAATTATCATCCACAGGACCAGTATTACCATCCATACCTCTGGTGTGGTTAGCTACCACGTCTACAATAACCTTAATTCCATACTCGTCCGCTTTCTTACACAAAGACTCTAACTCAGCCTTTGTTCCGATAGGATTTGATGTAATGGCAAAATTCTGTGGCTGATACATCATATACCATACACTTGGATTACTGTCATTTCTCTGTGCTGGCGAAGTCTGTACCGATGTAAATCCTGCTGCTGCAATATTTGGAAGTTCTGCTTCTATATCACTGTACTTCCAGTCAAAGCAATGCAAGATGGTTCCATCCTGAATGTTCTGAGCAAGTCCATAACTCGATGAATCGTTTACAGACTCTTCCGAAACAACAACCTCGCTTTCCTCTGTCTGTGCTGTTCCTCTTGCGTATACATTTCCAATGCCTGTCCCAGCTTCTCCCAGCATCAAAGACACTGCTAAAGCAATGGAAACTGTATTACGGAAAAATTTAAAAATGCGTTTTTTGTGCATTTAATCTTCCTCCCTTGTAGTAAAATGTTACTTTTTGTTACAGAATTATTATATCATTTTCGTTAATTTTTTGCACACTTTATTTTTTTTTTGCTAATTTTCTACGTTTTGTACAAATTCTTATCATTCTATACTTTACGTGTTTTCTTTGAGTTGTTAACAAAAATTTAATTTTCCCCCTTAATTATCGGCATTCACTCTTGCAACTCTACTTTTTCGTTCTTAATTCTTTTTTTGTTTTTTATGCATTTTGCACAATTAATATTTTGAAACGAAGAAAAAAAGCCGTACATAGGTCGCCCCATGTACAGCATTTTCCTAATTAATTACCGCATTCACGAATGGTAGTTGGCTTTGTATTGCAATCAAAAGCAGGGTTAAAAGCATAAAAGTTTTTGGAATCTAATTTTTCCTGAACAAGTCTTAATGCCTCACCAAATCTTTGGAAATGAACAATTTCCCTTTCTCTTAAAAAGCGGATCGGATCTGCCACATCATTATCATGTACTAAACGCAATATATTGTCATATGTGGAACGTGCCTTTTGTTCCGCTGCCAAATCTTCTACCAGGTCTGTAATCGGATCTCCCTTACTCTGAAATTCACATGCATTAAATGGAATTCCCCCGGCTGCCTGAGGCCAGATTCCTGTAGTATGATCTACATAGTATTTATCAAATCCCGATGCCACTATTTCTTCTGGAGTAAGGTTTCTAGTCAACTGATGCACAATAGTTCCAATCATCTCTAAATGTGCAAGTTCATAGGTTCATTATTGTTGTACATCATCATTATTCATTATATCCCATTTTATTACTTTTTGAGCATGCAAAAAGCTCCCCTTTTTGAGGGGAGCTTTTTATTCCATATGTATATTGATTGGTAAACCTACTCGCATAAAATACCTCGCAAAAGCCTGCGACAAATGTTCTCTATACGGTGGACATAACCTAAGTCTTTTCCTATTAGATTTTGCCACGGTTTTCGCTAACTCTACTGGAATACTAAAAATATCCTTAAAATTAATAATGTAATAATCCTGCGAAAATTCTTCTGTTTTGTATCGATTTATTATATGATACGCATTTTGATGTCCTTTTCTAATACTTTCAATATTTTTTCCTATTTCCTTCTTAGTTCTTCCCAAATCAGACTGTTGACGTTCAAATTCACTCTTTGATATTATACTACACAAAATAATATTTTCTACTTTTCCATTAGCGATATCACATGCCTGTGTCATTATAATCCCATCTATAATTTCGATTTCTGCGTCTATTATCTTGCCTTCTTCTTCTCCAGTGAATTTTTTTAATATTGGCACCGGACAATTCTTTATTATGTCCCCTTGCGTAATTTCACTGGCATCTTCCATTAATTCATACCACGGATATTCCATTATATCTCCTCAAATTCTTCTTCAAACTCAAAATGTGAAACATGCTTTCTGATTTTTGTAATTTGGAGTTGTACTCTTCTTTTTTCGCGTTGGATATTTACTTTACCAAAATCATCATTATCAGCCATTATCTCTCCGCAAAAATATTCAGGCATTGGTGAAGATGTGCACAACTCTCCTTTACTATCATTAAACACAGATATTGCTTCATAACTGTATTGTTTGTTACTACTTAATGTAACACTTTCACCAAATGTATTAGATGAAATTGTCGCAATGCTTAAAAATGTCATAACTTTAATTCCAAGCCCAGATACTTTTTTTACATTATATGTATCTTGCACCATATTATCATCTCCATTTTTCTAAATTATGCTCCAACTTATTATAAACTTCAGAAACTACTTCTTCAAATTCAGAAAGTTCTCTTGCTCTACCCTCGCATAGGTAAGCATATCTGTTATTAATATCCAGTGTAACATTTACCCCTTCAGCCACTAATCTGCTTGTTGCAAAATCCACCAGATTAGGTATGCTGTTTCCTTTTCCTTGATACTCTCTAAACGTTCCTATTTGCTGATTCACAAAAAAAGAGTCATTTTCTACCAATGCAATTCTCTGTGATGCTTCATACAAATTTTGTTCTTTCAAAATTTCTCCACCGATACATTGCTTTATATAATCTATCGGTCTTTCCCCTTTTAAATCTAAATGAACATTATAAGTAATTCCGCAAAAATAGTATTGATTTATATTTATATTCTCCAATAACTCTTTTAAAATCTTAAGGCGATTCAATACATATTCTTTTGTTTTTCCAAAATCTTCCGCAAATTCTCCATCAAATTTTGCAGTAAAATCAACTGAAATCTGCGAAAAACTTATTTGACTATGTCCATTTTTAGAATCAAGAATAATACGCGGTGCCTCCGCTGCAAATTCGTCCGGAATAGGTACTGTTTGAGGTGTCCCATAATATTTTTCTAAAAAATCTTCAATCTTATTAACACTTCTCCGAATTTTAATCTGTGGTTCATATTTCAATGAAAACTGTGCTTGCACAAATCTCACTCTCTCACCTCCACCTTAAGCATCTTTTATTATAACCCATATAACATTTTTTACAACAAAGATGCATATCTACTTATATTTTTATTACAAACCATTTGCTACAACATTCTAAAGATTAATTTTATTTCATTTTTGAAACACTTTAACTTCTAATTTCTTAATTATTTTTTATTTTATCAAGCAGCCATACAATGCCAACTATTATAATTGCTGCAACAAGTATCGTTGCGTATCTTTGCATAAATCCAATCGACAATGTTAAGATGAATGCTGCGATTATGATATCTATAAAAATTAGATTTTTCTTTTCCCCACGTATGTATTTTAAAGAATAATTATATGTTGCTATCGACGATATAAACGAGAAAATTGTTAAAGCTATTACTACAAAACCTGAAATAAGTGCTATTACAAAATCGTCCGGCTGTTTAATAAAGAAAAATACTCCCTCTAAATTTCCAAGTTCTTTTGTGCTATCCAGATATACTATAAGGCAAATCGCATATGATATTATTAGTGCTATCGTTTTAGGCCATGAGCAAATATCATACATTTTTTCTTCAAATGTTCGCATTCCTCCCCCTCCTTTTTATGTTTTCTATTTGTATATTATACATAATTTTTAGCAAAAATCAAGATTTTATTGCCCTTCTAGCATTCGAAAACCAATACTTTTGCTGTCAATTCCCCTCTATACTCTCTATCTACAACATTCCTCTATAAATGAATAAAATCCCATAAGTATTGTTGATTCACTTACAGGATTTTTAATCAGTTATATTTATTCTTCTGCAATTATGTCTGTAACACTCTTTTCCACTGTTTCCGCTTCATCTGCCGAGATGACACCCACTCGCTTTTCAGCTTCGTCGTATATATTAATACTTCCGTTCTCATTTTGGTTCAATGCTCCATTTGGTACATTATCTGTTGCCACGGCTACTCTTTCTTCTCTTATATCACATCTCGTTTCTCTCATCACTTCATTTCCCCCTTATGCTAATGTACTTTCAAAAAACAGTTTTCCCGCTGCTCCGTCTGCAGCCAGTCCGTGGTCTTTCTGATAAGATTTTAGTGCCTTAGTGCAATCTGCATTGAAGGCTTCATCAAACATCTGTGGATTATAGCCGTAGCAATAAAGAATAGCTTGTACAATCTTTGCGCCACGAGTATTTGCATTGTAACTTGCAGATACTACTTTGCATACCGCCTTAGTCTTTTCCCCAAATACCCCGTCCACATTAATATTATGCCCAAGAGTATTAATCCAGATCTGTAGGGAAAGTGTAAGCGCAGCTTTTGTTTTTGCTCCGAATACCCCATCTTCCCGGAGTAATACCTTTCCGCATGCTTCGCAGTTTTTAATCCGTTCTCCATACTCTTTATTAAGCCACTGCTGCACGGCTCTTATTATACCGCTGCCATCTGTGGTTTTGTTCTTGGAAGTGTACTGTTGCACCGGTGCAACTTTGGTTAAAAATAATTCCTGTTCTGCTTTTCTCCTCTCTGTTAATCCGGCAAGAACCTTTCCGCCGGCTTTGTTATATAGAAGAATTTTTTCTGCAATCACTTCCTTGCTTCTTGTGCCATCTGCTGTAAGCTGGTCTATGCTTCCAATATTAAACGCAAAGCTAACAAGTGCATCAAATTCGTTCTGGTTCCAACCATACTTAGAATTGTACTTGTCCACTTTGGCTTCAAATTGTTCCAGATCCTCTATTAAGTACTGTTCTGCTTGTTCCTCCGTTATTACATTCGTAGACTTTACTCCATTTGTATGCCCGTAGCCAATTGTCCATACTCCCACCGCACATTTATAAGCTTTTAATCGGCACCCTTCGGATTTTTTAATTAAATTAATTCCATTTTCACTTGTTTTCATTACTCTTTCCTCCTTATTCTCCTACAATATTAATTCCGTACTGCACAGCGCTCTCATGTTCGATTCTGCAACCTCTATAATCTTTCCATCCTTCCGCAAAATAAGCACAATCTGCTGTAGACAACAATTCCAAGCTTTTTCCAAGGAACCATAGCGGTCTTGCATCATGCGGAGCACTTTCAAAAAAGCTGTCAATTACTTCTACTTCTCCGAACCTCTCTGTAACTCTCTTAATGATTTCCGCTCTTTCTGTTTTTATTTCCTCATCTGTTTTATCTCTCATAGGCTGACTAATAAACAATTTTTTCACAGTTTTCACCTTATCCTTTCTGCTAAGAGGACGATTACTCGCCCTCTACTTCTGGAATACCTGCTGCAGATGTTAAAATACTAACCACTCCAGCAACTACCGCAGAAGATATAACCATCTTCCAATCAACCGCCGATACCACCGCTGCTGTTCCGATTACCGCAACTGCCGTCTGCGCCATTGTCTTTACTGCCCTAACTGCCGCTGCTTTGGCCCATTTCTTTGTGTCTACAGATACCTTAAATACATTGTTTTTAAACATATTCTATTCCTCTCTTTCTAAATCTTCAATTCTGTGGTTTGCTACCTTAATCTGCTCCTGCATAACTGCCTGTGCTTCCTCTAATCTAAAGGTTCGCTCAATGACGGTATTATGCTTGTCTACTTTCTTCTCTAACTGTTCTATGCGATATGTAGTTAGTTTGGCACTGGTTATAATTCCTGCAAATGTTCCAAGAGCACTTCCACCTAATGTTATTAAAGCTACAATTACTTCTGGTTCCATAAAAATTCCTACCTTTCTGTTAAATTTGTTAAATTTGTTACATTAGTTACTTTATGTACAAGTGCTGCAAAATTTCGCGGCACTATAAACATTACTCTCCTGCGCATGAGTAGTGAATAGTTGCTCCGGTTGCGCCCCAAGGGGCATTAGCAACGGCTCCTTCTTCCCATGGAACGTAGATGTCGGTAATTATTCCTCTGTTGGCATTAAATGCCCCAGCATCTATCGTCATGTTGGATTTTGTAAATCTTACAACTTTTAATTCATTGCAACCACTAAACGCATTATAGGTCAATACAGATGTATCTATTGTTATTTCTGTAACAGGGCAGCCATTAAATGCATTTGTTTGCACAGAATAAACATTAGTTATCGTTGGTGTCGTAAATCCGCAGTTAGCAAAGCTGTAAGCCGCCAACGTAACTCCACCGCCATTGCTAAAATCAAGCTCTGTTAAATTGCTTGCTCCATAAAAAGCATATTCTCCTATCGTTCCTATAACTGCTTTGCCAGCATTTATTTTAACCTTTTTAATAAGGTTCATATGCTCATGCCACGGCTGTTCGCCATCAGTATAGCTCTGTACATTTTGCTTCCAAGTTGCTGTATTTGTTAATTCCATTACACCATCATTGTAAAGCTCCCATGTAATGTAACTTCCCTCTTTACCACTATACAATACAACTCTATCGGCACTTGAAAAGATTGTAAGTGGAATATAAGCACTTTTCCCACCATAAGTAACCTTTATCCAATAATTACCTACTGTAGCGTTATCCACACCTGTTAAATCAACTATTATATTGCTTGTAATTTCTTCTACGCTACCATCACTATAGTAGGCTGTTACTGTAATATCGTCTATTGCTACTGTGGATTTCATTTCATACATTGTAGTTAACTTTTTCGCTGTGATTGTTACAATTTCTTTTGCTCTGTTCACAACAAATTTATCATAAAGTTCTTTATAGGTTACAACTTCGAGTTCTCTACTATCTTTTTTCTTTACATAGTCAATCAACGCTGTTAAATCTTCCTTGGAAAACTCCGACCATGTATGTAAGTAAAACGCCACCCATTCTTTGTTTTCGATGGCTTTATCCACCAAAGCTTTCGCACTTTCAAGTGTGTGGTTAGTTAAGCCTGTCCGATAATGATAATAAGGGTAGCCATAATTTTCATTTCCGTATAGATCGGAATACTGATAGTAAGCCCTCGCCCATCTTTCGGTTTTTGGGTTTCCGGCAATTTGCCCGCTACCGCCCGCCAAAATAATTCCGTTTACATCAAAGCCGTACAATTCCAACATCTCCTTACTTTTTGCAAACTGCTTATACATCGTGTCGAAATCATCTATTGTGTCTGCTGTAATAGGATTAGGTGCATGAGATAACACTTCTCCCCCATTTTTTACGCATTTTTTAACGGCATCCAGTACAGTACCTGTTGTCGCTAAATTATTAAGATTTGTGTAGATGGTAGCTAAACATAGTGGAATTTCTTTTTTCTCAAATAAATCTGCTAATTCAGAAGTTATTGCCAGGCTGTCATCATTCACAAACGAAATATAAGCCTTATCCATTGGAGCAAACGCCTTTCTTGGTTGCTCGTTTGCTTTATTAATAGAATTTTCAATCTCAAATTCATTAATGATTTCGCAAGGTTCTGTAACTTGTTTTTCGATAATCGGATAGGAACCACTCCAAACTGTAAAGTGCATTTTGGCGGCACCATCTGGCACAGTAACAAGTTCATTCTCCTTGTAATTTAGGGTGTCAAAAGCATTAGCCACAAATTCATCATCGGGGTTAAGGAATACGCACTGGGTAGAATTAAAGCTTACAGGTATAGCAGCTATGCTACCCAATGTTAATCTATATACTTCTCCTTCGGTAACAGCTAAATACTGGTCTGTATTTGTAGCAGACACTTTTTTTATAGATGTATCCGATTCTTCTGTGCTGTCTCCCAAAGTTCCATCTTTTTTCCAGTACTTTCCGGCCGTTGTGGAAATTACTACCGGTTTATAGTAGTAAGTTGTTCCACCCCCTTCGCCACCGCTTCCACCACTAGTACCTTTTTCTCCTTTCGGAATCCCCAAATTTAATACTGGTTCTTCTTTCGTCCCTGTAATACTTGCCGTTGCATTACTTCCGGCTGCTAAAGTTTCCACTGTTCCAATAGTCAGATTCGGTGTTACACCGTTTTCTCCAGCTTCTCCTTGCTCCCCCTTGAAACTCTCTGCATTTTCTTCCAAACAAGCACTAACGGCTGTACGGACTTCTTCTTCTGTTACACCGCTTGGTGGATTTTCCGTAAGGTACTCCGTAACCGCATTTTGGATTTCTTCTGTGCTTACCTCTCCAGACGGTGGATTCTCTGTAAGATACTGTTCTACCGCTTCTTCTACAGTGTCCGGAATATTGTTAACTGCTTCCCTCGCTTTTTTATCTTTTAAATCGTAATCTAGTCCATTTACATTAATATTACTTATTTCACCCATATTCGCACCCTTTCTACATAATCAGTGTTTCGCTTTCCACTGTTACTGTGTTGCTTGTAATTGTCAGTGTTTCACTCTCTGCATCTACCTTAGTAGTTGTTCCCGCAGAAGGTAGGGGATTTTCTTCTAAGTACTTTTTTATCGCCTGTGCAATGGTTTCTTCGCTCACTTCTCCTGTCTGAATGCCGTCTATACGCTCAAGTAGCTGCCTATAAATATCCTCGCTAGTATAATCAAGTGGTTTTGCCATTATCGACCGGATTGACGGTATTACATTCACTGTCAAATTCGATGTTGCGTACTCTGATGAAAACAGTCCAATTTTAAGTGTCCCAGGTTCAAGAAGTTCCACAGGTATTTCACACTCGTTATTAGAATCCAGCAGCATATCTTTAAACACATTCTTCCCAACAAATCGCACCGTTTTTGTCTTGCCAAGCCATTCTTCATCACATTCGAATTTAATACGATAATCTGCGTTGTCAGATATTAGTATCACTCGATTCTCGGAGCTAGCAATCCGATTTTTTACATTTACTGTCAGCATTGCGAACCACCTCCTACTAGTTTGATGTTGCTTGCAATTGTTCAGTTAACGTTTGTACCTTTTCTGCTAATTCGTCAATCAAGGCTCGAAGTCCGTCCATACTTACGCCGTTACCATTGGTGATATCGCCTGCAAATACAGCATTACCCAACCAATCTAATGTGTGGATATTTTTTCTTTGCACTTGCACACCACCATCTACATCTACAATTTCAGAATCACCACCACCTACAATATGCGCATATTGGCCTTCTGTGTCCTCTTCATTATATCTTCCCTGCACATGCTGATGTGCCCCTGAAGCTATTGTTCCAACACCTTCCACATGAGCACCATAGCCATTTACTTCAGTTCCAACACCTTCCGCATGAGATTCATCACCGTTTGCTCTTGTATTGTCTCCCTCGGCATGTGCGTTATAACCATTTGCTTCAGTACGAGTTCCTTCTGTGTGTGAATTATAGCCATTTGACTTTGTATTCCTACCTTCTGCATGACTGCAGCTTTTACTTGCAATATTCTCTAACCCTTCCGCCGTAGAATATTCCCCAACCGTAGTACCTTCCTTCCGATTCAACGAAAACGAACCAGTACCGGTAGGGTTTTCTTTATTCATTTTCTCATCTAACCCTTCATGTGCTCTGCAAATTCCATCTTCCATATTATTCAACGCTTCTGCGTTTATCGGCGTTTTAGTACTTGGTTTATCTTCCCAAATTGTCTTTTTATAAGCCGTTCTATCACTCTCCTAATTTGCTCAATATCTGTTCTATAACATCATTTTGCTTCTTCACTGCTTCTTTTAACTCTGACACCTCATTCTTTAATTCTTCATTCTCCTTGTAAAGCTTTTGTGTCATATGTGTATTTAATGCAATCAATTCACCATACCGCACACCGTATAGATATTCTTTCTCCCCATTTTCGTTTATCACATCTTCAAATTCATCTGTACCTTCAATTCGCCTCTGCTTGACATCTTTACAGAACATTGCCAGTTCATTCGCTGTCAGTCCTGTTTCGCTCATGGCCTCCTCCAAATCCTGTGCAATAATTCCAAGATGCACCCTGTCACCATTGTTAAACAAGAATGATACCGGTTTAATCTTTTTCCACAATTTTTCATATCTTTCCTCTATTGGATTGATATCATGCTTACTGTTTTTATCAGATGTATTAATTGTTGTAGTACGGGCATAAATATTATTCCACCGTCTGGAACCACCTCCAAGATTTGCGGCTGTGGCTGTATTACTTTCATCCCCGCAATCAAAGTAAGGTGAGCATGAACTGTCTGCATAGAAACTTTCTGCTTTCACATTACCATCGCAGTAAACATTGTCATCAATATTTGCAGATTTTGCATTAAAGCCTTCATTAAAATTTACATAGTCATCAAAATGTACATATGGCTTAAAGTATAAATTCCCTATTTCCCTTGAGAATATCACTTCTCCCCCATATCCCTGTCCCTGTGTTTCGTCATCTGGCCACATATCAATCTTCATTATACGGAGTGCAGGATATTCGTCGTTCAACTTCATCTTCAAATATCCACAGCATGTAAATGTTTTTGCTTCTACATCTCCGCTCAGTTTTGCCCCTACAGCCTCCATTTTTCCATCGGTGCCTATTTTGAAATTTCCATTTGCAGTTACTACACCATTCAGGTTTATTTTGCTTGCGTCAATAGTAACTGTTTCCTTACTCTGATTTATAGACGATACAACATCGCCTTTTCCTACTTTTGACTTTATACTATCAGCTGCCAACTGTAATATACTCTCCCAGGTATCTCCCCCCTCTGTTTTCTCAGCTACAGCCAATGCGATGCTCTCTGCCTTCTGTTCTATCTTGCTTGCATACTCTGTAATACCATCTTCCGATTTTACGGACCTTAACACTTCCATGGTGATACTCTCTGCTGTCTGCCAAATTATACTTGACAATCCTTTTTCTATATCCTGTATCTGACTTGTTGTTTCTTCTACAGTTCTGATTAGTGTGTTCAACTTTCCTTTTAACTGTACAATTTCACTATTAGTTGAATCTGAGCTTTCCGGATATCTTTCATCACCCATTGCTGAATATGTGTCCTTTAATGCCTGGATTCCTGTAAGTGTACGTTTCAATACATAACTTACTATAACTTCATTATTAGTCGTACCAATTTGTATGGAATCCCCGACCTCCACCATTGGATTGCCTACTGTTTCCACTTCAAACGGGCGATAAACAGATACGTCCTGCATTATGTTATATATATTTTCCCCAATCTCATCACCATTGGATTTCGAATTTATATCATCACACTGATTCTGATAAGTTGTTTCTGCTTCATTTATAGCATTTTCTTTAGTGGTTGCAGCAGTTTTTACAATTTCTTCGTATTCTTCCTGGGTAATAGTACCAGAAAGCATCTTTTGAGCTTCCATGAATTTCTCTGCGCATTTTGTTCCTGCAGTTTCTAAAGCTTTTTCTTTATCCTTTTTTGCATTTTCAAGCTGTGTCTGATATTTCCTCTTGTGTTTTATTTTCGCAGCACTATATCCTGCATTCTCTTCCGAAAGCGCTTTATTGTACGAATCAGTGGCACTTGCATATTCTGCTGTTTTTTCCTCCTGTGCAGTTTTTACGATAGAATCATACTTGCTTTGAGTGATTTCTCCGTTCGCAAGCCTTTCTTCTGCTTCTCCAACTGTAAATGTGTATCTTTGATCCGCTGCCAGCTCAGCCGATACTTTATCCCCTTTCAGTTTTTGCACAGCCGTTTCATGCTCCTTATCCATTGTTGCACAGTCTGTTTTATATGTTTCCTCTATCTTTTTTACCGCTGCTACATAATTCGGTTCAACTGCATCGATAGTTTCCTGCATCTCTTTTTTTGCATCTGCAATTTTCTCGTTATAATCTGCTTTGATTTCATCCGCCTGTTTCAACCGCTCCTGAGCTGCCGTAATGGTATCTGTATATTCTTTTTCCGCCTCTGCAACAGCAGCCTTCTTTGTGGTTAAAGCTTCCTGCAGCTTCTGTTCTGCAAACCTTGCAGACATTTTTCCATACACAAGGAAATTGTCCTCTATTACGTAACAGTTTTTTCCTTCCCCTACAATGACACCTATATCGTTTTCCTCTTGTCGTATCTGCAATTTATCTATCTCTGCAGTTTCATAATCTTCGTATGTACAGGTTATATAGGTTCCTTTGTCAATCTCTTCATCGATTGTTAGACCATCACCTCTTGAATCTGAATCCTGCGGAAACACCTTATCTGACGGATATAGTGTATAACTTGGATATATTGCTCGTAAATTTCCTAGTAAAAATACATATCGAAATGTACCATCACGCCCTGCGTGTCCAAAACAAGCATTTATCTGGCATATTGCTGTAATTACAGTTGCAGCAATAAGCTGGCTTGGCTGTATTGTCCTTTCTACCAGCATATCGTCATTCACCAGTTGCACATCTTCCTGTACCATTCCAAGTTGCTTAAAAAAGCTGTCACGAAACTGTTTTAATGTCAGAGGGAAATCCAAGTCATTGTACCAGCCTGCCATTTCTGTACTTTCTTTTGTATACAATGGATCATATGCCGTTATCTTCTTATACTTTTTATCACCGGACATTTCCGCAGAATCAATGATTCCATAGAATAGCTGCAATGGTTCTTCCTCTGCTCCTTCCAATGTAATGAACACACTTACCGTCTGCCCCTTGGTTACATCCTCCACATTGTAAATCTGCACTTCCAATCTGGAGGAGCATCCCAGTCCAAAGGTTAAATTATCTTCCTCACACAAAGATTCCTCTATTGTCAGACTTTCTGTATAAATATCTTCGTTGTGAATCGTAATATTTTCCCCTATTTGAATCGTAATTTCCTTATTCACACTTCCTGTATGAAATAATTGATTTAATTTTTCATTCCTTATCATTCAAATCACCTATTAATATTCAATCATTGTTATCTGGAAACTTTCATACACGATATCATTTTTTTCTGTGTCTATTTGTTTTATCTTGTATGTTGGATCAGATATATAAAATCCTGTTTTTGTAGCTGTGTAACTGTTTGTTTCATCATTCCAGTAAGTTACGTTTGAAATCTTTCTCTCAGCTTCATTTACAATCGCATCATTGATATATTTCTGGACTGCCATTTTTTCTCTCAAATGCAATGGTCTTACAGTAAAGCTCAACTTCGTTTTATAATTTTTTGAAGTTTCACGGTGTAAAAGGATATTCGCATCTCGATAAGCATCAACCTCCGTCCTCTGATTTGGTGTGCTTTCCCATCCACTGGCAATCATAAAACTCAATGGTAATATCACATTATTCAGTTTTATAAGCCATCCTTGAAAGTTGTTCGTTTTATCACCCTTTACTTATTTTATGCCAAAACGCTTTTCCCACCGTTGCGCTTCTTTTGTTTGTCATTTTCCTGTCTTACTATCCGGAATACACCTGCCGCATCTCCTTCCAGATATATCTTCACAGCTCCTACTCCTCCATTTTCCTGTAGTGCCTCTAAAAATGCCTGTTTCATTGTAGAAAGTGGAGATACTACCTCCGTTTCTGCATTATTATCGCCGAGCATTGCCAAGAACGGGCTCATGCTTGGTGGTACTACGGTTCCAGTGGCGAGTCTCGGTATGGATACCTGGCTAAATTGTGGAAGATTAAACCCTATTTTTGTTCCGCCTCCAACCGGCGACCAATCAGGGATATCCACTTTTATACTGTTTAGCCTGCTAATCATTGAATTTATTGCCTTTATTACACCATTGGCCATGGATTCCACTCCTCCAAGAATGGTATTTATTACCCCCTTCATTGCACTCCACATATTATTAAAAACTGTTGTGACTGTAGTTTTCATACCATTCCATACAGTGCTCCATACGGTTTTTATTTTATTAAGTACCGTTGTAATTGTTGTTTTTATACCACTAATCGTGTTTGAAACCGTTGTCTTTATGCCTGTCCATATGGTTGTTACTTTCGTTTTCATATTTGTCCACACCGTATTCCATGTGGTTTTTATTACATTGATTACTGTTGATATGGTTGTTTTTATTTTGTTTATTGAATCGGAAACAATTTTTTTAATATTGTTCCAGATGTTTGCAGCTGTTGTTTTAATGCTTTTCCACACTGTGTTCCAGACTGCTTTTATTGCATTGACTATACGTGATATCGTGGTCTTAACTGTGTTAATCGCATTAGAAATTGTTGTCTTAATCGCATTCCAAATTGCAGAAGCGACTTTCTTGATTGTGGTCCATGTAATCTCCCAATTGGTCGCTATTATGGCTATTGTCGATACTATTACAAGTTTTACTTCCTCTATTTTTTTCGAAACAAATGTTTTAAAATCTTCCCACATAAGCTTAATAGCCTCTAACCATGTGCCATCTGTAAATGAACTAAATACATCTGCCCAGGAAAAATCAGAATAGAACTCTGCATCTTGCGGAAATAGTTTTTCCCCAAGCCATTTTCCGAAGTTAAATCCTGCAATAGCAGCACCTATAGCCGCAAGCACCCATCCTAAAAAACTTCCTGCCAAACCCACGAATGTTTTTAAAGATAATGATTTTCCTATACTTGTCACTATATTGCTTATCAAAGTGCCAAACGCAGTCTTCAATGCCTTTGAAGCTAATACAGTTCCCAGCAGGGTCATAAATACAGTTCCTAAATCTTCAAAATCAGTTTCATCAAGAAAACCTTTTAAAAAATCAACAATGGCATTTATAACATCTTCCAGGTTCAACTCTCCACAAATTCCAACCAGAAAATCGCATACCGAATTCAGAATATCTGCTAAAGCTCGTCCAAGTTCTTCGAAATCAATTTTCTTAATAGTTTCGTTAAGCTGTTTACCTAAATTACTTCCGATTGTCTTAAAATCAATTCCACCTTCTCCAAACAGCGTTCGTATTGTTTTAACTACTATATTGACAGCGTTGGCTAAGGTTGTTGAGATATTATCCCAATGGAAGTTTTCAGGTGAGAAGAAAGTGTTTACTAGTTTTACCAGCCCCTGGGCGCCGCCCACAAATGTTGATTCTATCTTATCCCATTCAATTCCTTCAAAAAGTCCATTGCATCCCTCTGCAAGAAACTTTCCTACAGAATCCCACGGAAGCATATTCACAGCTTCGCTAAGAAACGTAAATGCCGTATTGATAGCCTGTGCAAGTGTAGTTCCAATAGAGTAGCCCAATCCTTCTGTTTCCACAAATCCACCAATCAGTGTGGCAAGACTCTTGCCTAACTTTCCCGCTTTTTCTTTTATTTCATCCCACGGAATACTGTCTAATGCATTTTTTAATTTTTGTCCCAATTTTGCGCCAAGTTCCGTGAAGTCAGCTTGTTCCCACATTTGCTTTATGTCGCCTGCTAAATCTGCCCACTTATTATCTACCGGTGCTTCTTCAAACATATCTGCACCGCCTGATGTGTCATTACTTTCCAATACATTTAATTCATCGAATCCCAACAATGCTTTCTTTGCTTTGTCCGCACTTGCTGCCGCAGTATCTAATGAGCCTGCGTAATCAACTACCTGTTTTTTTGCCTTTGTGTAAGTGCTTTTTCCACTTAGAGCTGCCAGAAACTGAGTAACATAGGATATTCCTACACTTAAGGTATTGATAAGCTTTGTAAGAATTGGTATTACTGTATTCAGCACCGGCTCAAATGCAGTTGCCAATGTATTCGAGAATGTGGCGGTTGTACTTTTAAAATCTGACATTGTTTTGTTATACTCTGAAGAATACTGTGCCAGATTCTGTAAACCTTTTTGTAATCCGCTAATCATGGATTGCAGTGCTTTACTTATCAGATTAAATACAAGGACTGCACTCAGCATACTGAGCATACGCTTTGTTAATTCTTTTATGGATTGGGTTGTTTTCGTGACTTTTTGCTTTATGGATGCAAATGCTTTGGAAATTCCCTTTTTTGCAATCTCAGCCACTTTTGATAAACTTCCCTTTGCCACGCCTGCAATTCTCTCGAAACTACCTCCCAATGAATCAGTTATACTTCTGGTTTGTTCTTCCTCACTCCGTATATTCGATAGTTCTTCTCTGACCTCATTTAAACGCTGCACGGCATTTTCATAGCCCACGTAACCTTCTGTTACATCTGCATCTTCATATTCCGAAATCTGACGTAAAAGAGCCTCGCGCTCTCTTACCAAATCAACAATTCTCTGATTAGATACTACTGCACTTTCCCTTATCCGGTTCAGCCGTTCTTCTTCAGCCTGTTCTTCTCTGGTTCTGTTTACTTCTTCCTCTGCTCTTTGATTTGCTGCTTCCTGCCTTTGAATATATATATCATGCTGCCTGTTAAGGTTTTCCATTTCACTTTCTGCCTGCTGCAGTTGCTGATACAAATCGGCGTATTCATCACCTTCCGAACCAAGGGTAAAGGCTTCTCCCCTTGCCCTGAGCTGTTCCATCTGTTCTTCCAGTTCTCCAACACGCATACCGGCAGCATCTAATTCCTGTACAAAGCTATCCGGCAGCATATTTTCGTTAAATCCAAGGTCGAAATATCCCTGCTGTTCATCTATTAACTGTTGAAGACTCTGTCTTGCCTCCTCCAGTTCTGCCTCAAGCTCTTCGAATGCCTGTGTTGGAATTTGTACATCCCGCAGGGAATCCATTCTGCTTCGAATATCCTCTATTCTTCTAGCTGAGCGCTCCATTCTGCTTTCCAGGGCAGCAAGGTTTCGCTCTGCCTGCGCTATATTAATTTGGGTTTGTATTCTTATTGAACCATCATACTGTGACGTTAAACTCCTCCCAAAATCGCATCTATAAATGCTTTTTCTTCCAGTTCTTCCTTACTATAGTGCCTTTGCAGGTCCACCATTGCTTTATTATTGCGATAGAACTCCTGTTCCGCCTCCGTAAGCTTTTTGTGCTTTCTTTTCTTTGTTCGAATGGATATCACAGTACTAAAAAGCCCTTCTCCCATTTCATTGAAATATCCGGCGAAAGTCCAATAATGCAGATACTGTAATTCTCTTATTTCCCGTCCCGCAACATTGTTTACAGCTGAAAAAATCAGTTGTTCATCCTGTTTCCAGTCGAAGCAGGGTGTTGTGTTTTCCTTTGTGTCTTTATCTTCTTGTTTTCCAAGATTTATAAACCAGCTTATTTTTTCTGCGGCTTCGTTTTTATTTTTTATTTTTTTCCAGTCTATAAACATAAGCCTTATAGCCGTTTCCCATTTCTCTGCCAGCGAAAGTTCCGGATCATTAAAAGCCTCGAACACCGTAAGTACTACTCTGTAATCTGTTCTGATTTGATACTGTATACCGTCCACTTCCAGCTGTTTTGGAAGTACCCCTATCATTGTTCATCATCTTCTAGCTGTTTTGTGTACTTTTCTATACGCTTCTCTGAATTCTCTTTCTCCTGGTTCGTTAATCTTTCAAATATAGGCATAAACTGACCAAAGAAATCTGCTATTCCGTCAGCAGTCGGATAACCACCGAAGATTTTTTCACTGGAACCCTTCCCAAACAATTTATCAATATCTTCCACAAATCCGTCCACAATGTCCACAAGCATATCAAGCATTTCCCCGGTATTATCCGTTGTACTTCTGTCCAATTTCTCTTTTGACTTACTCCATTTTTCATAACATGCATGAAAATTACGTACAAACCTTACATCGTTTACCGGAACAGTGATATAATCTCCATTGTCATTTACTTCTATCTTTTTTACATCATTCCGAATTCTAATCTTATCCATTTTTAACTTCCTTTCAAAAATAGGGCAGGTGATTCCCGCCCATAATTATCCTTTTATAATGTTCCTGTGGATGTACTTGTATCCGCACCCTCTGTAAAGGTTGGTACACGATTATCCACCGAAACAGCTCCCTGCACTCTGCCACCATTCAAATTAATGTTGAACGGAATATCAAAGCCTGCTGTATCGCCACCATATTCCTGTGGTACAACAATTACATTTTCCAGCCATGCCTTTCCGGTCAATGTGCTGGCATCTGAGTTTTTCACTTCGTCTGTAAGTACCGCTTCCAGTAAATATGCGGAAGTCGATTCTTCATCTGATTTTCTGTTCATCGCAATATCAAGGAGTTTCTCATAAATCGCATCTTCTGTCCTTGCTTTATACGAATCAATATCGAGTTCCGGTGTATACCCGCTATGTGTCACAACCGTTTCTCCAAGGATATTTTTTGTAGTTTCCACATCCGGATTTAACGACATGGACATGGAATCCATATCCTTACCAATCAGTGTCCAGCTTTTCTTGTCAAAACTAAGCCATGTAGCCTGTACCGCTCTTGCTAATTTCGTTCCCATTCCTCCTAATTAGTCCTTTTCATATTTCAGTAATCCACTTCTTACATAAGTTACACTTCCGTCTCCCTCCGCTTTACTTCTGTAAGTCGTAGAATTCATTGTTATTTTTTCTATTATTCTTCCTCCGGTCAATGCCGGATATGGTTTCTCCGACAAATAATCAGCTATATCGTTCAGAAATTCTTCTGCTCCCAACCTCTGTGAGTTGTTAGTCGCAGAGCATTTATACATGATATCAAATGACAACTGTGCTTCAAATGCTCCTGTAACACTCTCGAACAGATATTTTCCATCTGGTGCCGTAAAGAATCCTATATGGCTGATTCCCTCAAGGGACTGGTAATCTAACTTCACACCGGCAGGCAGGCGGTGATAGGTGCTTATCATTTCAAATAATGCAGCACCTATGGCATCATATTCTTTTGATGATAATGGTTTTTTTTCTTCTTCCTGACTGTTTCCCATAAAACCCTACTTTCCAAAGCACTCATAATGTGGAATTATTTCGAATCTGTCAACACTGGTAATCTTAAAGCAGTTATTATAATTTTCTTTCATATACTCAAAGAAATTTTCTTTATCTGTCACTTCTTCCGACGTATCTCCTTCTACAAAAAAGGTGTGATTCTGACTTTCCAGCGTATAATAACCTTGCTTTTCCGCCGCCTCCAATTTGCTCCATTCTACCGGATCAAGATACGGCTTTTCTGATATGCTTATACTATCTGATATGTGTAATCTCGCCGTATCTGCAGTATCTAATCCACTGGTTATAACATTATTACCTTTTGAAATTATCAATCTGACATTTTCAAGTACTGTAGGCATCCATGTTTCCTGTTCCCACACTGTGTCAACATTCCGGTTCCAGATAGTTACTGTTTTGTTATAAAATGGATCCGCTGTTTCATCACCTACCTTAATCCGGCATAGAAAGGATTTATCCTAAATACTTCCGGCGGCATATATTCCAATAAGATTTCACGATATAGTTTCAATTTCCTCCCATTGTCCTTTAATGCATCATCATATACAGTCGCTTTGCTTTCATAGCTTATGGATTCTCCTCCACTGCTTCTCGATTTGATGTTACCGGTATTTTCATTTCCTTCTACTGCCTGCTTCTTTGCCTTTTCCAACTGATACATCTCATCTATAAGAGCACATACGGAATATTGGACGGCCTTTAACTCCTGCTCTGTGAAAGCCATAAACTTTCCTTTTATCATCTGTCCATAACTGCCAGAACCGCCATCATCGACTATATGGCCGTATGTAATCCTGTTTAACATATTATTTGCCTTGTACAACCAAAAAGAAAAGGATTCAGCCGTTACCACATTGCCTCCATATGTGTTTATATAAAATTCATAATCTACAAGTGTCATAGCCGCCTCCTTTCCGTTCTTAAGCCTACTCAGATTCTGTATCCTTTCCAGGTATATCAGCCCCTGTAGTTTCCCTTTGTTTCTCAGACGTCTTTTTCTCTTTATATACGGAATATCCTCTCTTTTTCCACTGTTCGATTACCAGCTCATTGTTGCTCTCAAGAAGCCTTCCGTCAGTCGTTTTCACTTTCACATGTTACCTCCTTAGACTTTCGCCTTATAGAAAATCAAATCCGGCGTAACTGCTTTTGTTCCATAATGGTAAAAAAGTTCTATTCCATATGCATTACTTAATGGAATCTTTTCTGCTGTGTATTCGTCACTCATAACAGGCTGTGCAACAGCTCCATCTACGATAACCATAAATTCAACATCATCTGGCAAATGAACACAGGAAAAAGTTTTCACTCCGTGGTATGTATAGAATTCTTCTGCCGCTGAATCAACATTTGCTCTGCTCACCTTATCCAGATAAGTACGGATTTTTCCATAGCAGCTGGTAGAGCATACCAAATTCATCATTGAACGCGGTACTCCATCTACAAAATCATTCTTTGTGTTTTCACACTCCTGAATAACTTCCTCCACCATATCAATTGTTTCTGTGGTTTTCGGGGTAACTTTTGTACCCGCTGAATGAGCTTCTGCAAAGAAAGCGGTATCCAATTCCGCTGCCATTCGCTGTACATGGTTATTGGCTCTTTTGTTCATGATGCCTTCCACTCCATACAACGATGTATCTTTCTGCTCTAATTCCTCTACAATTTCCTTGTCCTTGTCAATCGCAACGGTAACCGGTTTCGCCTTTACCTGTTCACCTTTTCCATTTGTTCTTGCGGTTCCATAATCCTTGCTCTTTGCATTTACAAATCTTTTCGCTTCCACAGAACCTGCCTCCGGATTACCGGAAAGATCCGTATTTTTCATATTAGTAGAAACCAACTGCTTGTTTACATTTTCGATTACTTTTCCATACAATTCTGCTAAGTAGTCTTTGCCGGTAGATTCCAGCAACATACCTAAACTTTCAACTCTTGCCGTTATATCATCTTCCTTTCTTTATTACCAAACCTTAGGGATTACCTTTGCCTCTTTCGCGGGTTCCTGCTTACCGTCCGCTCTGTCTGTAAATTTTGGAACTTCCGCTGCTGCCTGCTTTCCTGCATTTTCTGCTTCCTTTTCTTCCTTAGTAAGATACAGAGTAGGATCCTTTTCTTTTTCCGACTTCATATAGTCGTCAAGTCCAAGAAACTGACCGTCTTTCCACTTTAATCCGTTTTCCACATCCATGATATCCTGCATCAGTGACTTTCTCACTCTTGGAGATTTTACATCATATCCCTCTGCACCTAATTTCTGTTTCAGCCAATCTGACTGATCACGTCTTAAAATCTTCTGTTCTGCGTCTTTTTCTGCCGTTTCTGCACGCTTCTTCCATTCTTCAATGTCTTTGTTCATTTTCGTAACATCTACTCCATCGAAGCCCTTTAAGGTTTCCTGTGCATCCTCCAGCTGCTGTTTTAAATTGTCCCGGTCAGTTTCAGCAGTTTCTAGTTTCCTTTTCTGCTTATCATAATCTGCCAGTGTCTTATAGTTTTCTGCCAGACCTTTCGTTATCGCTGACTTCTGTTCCTCTGTTACTTCCACTCCGGCATCTGCCAGAATCTGTTCAATGTTTTTCATGCTTCTTATCCTCCTATACGACTTTTTTAACTGCCCGTCAGCAGTTGTGGATTAAGTAAGATTAACCTCTTACCGGGTAATTGCAGGGGACGGATTTGAACCGCCGACCTCCAGCTAACGACACTGTTGAGCTGCCAGACTGCTCCACCCTGCTTCATTTTGGGAACAAAAAAGGAGCCGGCAAACAGATTTCTCTGCTTACTGACTCCACTGAATCCTTATACCTATTCGCTAATAGATACGCTCGCTATTTGTTTTTCCCTTGACTCATTAAATACAATCGTGTCCTTCTTTTTTCGTATTGTAACGGACTTGATTTCATCATTTCTAATCTTCTCGATGATTCTCTGTATGATTTTCACTTCTTCACTCATGTGGCATCAACTCCATCTGTAGTGTAGCACAGGTGTATTGCGTTTGCAAGATATTTTCTTCGTTGCATTTCTTTTTTGTTGCACCGGTGCAACTTTTGAACTATGAAAATGCATTACTATCAAACCGTTCTACTTGATCTCAAGTTCTAATGACATAAGAACCTTATCACTCCAAATATTAAATGGTGATAATTCTACTGTTACTGGTGTTTCTTTATCACTAATACCATATGTTGTCGCCACTTTGATTGTAGTTCCTGGTTGAATCTCCTTGCCGGCATTTTTTGTTTCTTCGTTTGTTTCCCAAAATGTTGGCTCAAGTTCAACTCCGTTTTGGAAAGCAACATCTGAAAAAGCGTACGCAAATGACTTATTTTTATCCGAGTTATTTGTAAATTCAAAGTAAACAATTAAAACTTCGTTGTCGGCATAATCTTTTCCAATTTCATGACTAATATACTTTACTTTCCAATCTGCGTATTCACATTCTGTATTAGAAACTTCCTCAACTTCGTTACTTTTTTTCTCTGTTTCCTCATTTGCTGCTATGCCTGTTATCTCTATCTGCTCTTTTTGCTCATTTGAAATATTTGAATTATTTGAATTATCATTACCAATTTTACTTATACAAACAATTATCCAAAGGAAACACATTATAATTGCGAACCACGAACCTATATGTCTCTTTCCATCATTCTTATTTTTACACAAATCAACTATTCCAATAATAGCTCCTATAAATGTTGTGCAGGTGAAAATGCCAAGCACCGCTGCCCATACACTTAATGTACTGTCTTTCCTTTTTTTCGACTTGTTATTTACATCTAAATCGTATTTAATTTTACAATTGTCGCAATAACTAAACCTATGATATTCTGGCAAATTATTTTTATCAACTCCTACCTTTTCTGTTCCAATCCTTAACTCAGAACCGCATTTTTCACATTTCATGATTTTATCCTCCCTTAAATAATATTAATAGTAAAATTATACAATATCCTGTCAAAAAAGCAAGAATTATTTTACATGAATATCTTATTTATTATCACTTCTTAATTAATCCCCTAAAAAAAACGCTCCCAGTTTTCATACCGAGAGCAGAAATATTTTTAATTTCTCTTTTTTCAATTACATTTTTCGTTTGGTACACCCTTTGTCTTTGCAATATATAGTCTATCCTCCAACCGCCTTAAGTTATTATCCTCGCAGAACTTCGTATATGCCCTGTTTTTGGCTTTTAGCTTATCGCTTAAGGATTTATACTCTTTTTCTAATTCTGCCTTGATTTGAGGGTTCTGTGCTTCTTTCATTGCTGTTTCCATTGCCTGAACACGTCGTTTTAGTTGTCGTATAGACCGTTCTATTGACCGCTGCTTTTGCTCCAACTCATAAACTTTCTTATTTTCTTCACTGTCATATTGTGGCTTATTGTTAATATTTCCGGGATAAAAAACGCTAAAGCTGTGTCTGCAGTTCCATCCACAAAGCCCCTCTCCTGTACCGTAACCTGTCGTGCTTATAAAGTCTTCATATTCTTCCCCAGCTTTCTGAAACCTCTGAAAAAATCTCTTAACTACTCTAAAAAACGCAAACCTGTTTTCATTTTCCTTTTCTTCTTCCGGAGTAACTCCATATTTCTTTAGTTCCTCACTGCTCCAATCAAGCTTATATACTTTCCCCTGCCACGATGCATGATTTGCCGGCTCATCCTTATCTGTTGTTCTTGCTCCTAAATGACTGGATACCAGAACGTGTTCGATTCCCTCCTCCGCACATCTGGCAAGTGTAATATCTCCATCTGCCTGTGCAATCCCAGTTCTTACCGCCCTTGCAACTGCCACCTCAATAGTATCCTTGTGTTTAGATTTTGAATAAACAACATGGCTTCCGTACTTTGCAGCTTCATCAATTGCCTCTCTGATTGCTATTTCCGGCGATACTCCATGTGTAACCTTCCAATATGCACTATCGCAAATCTCTATGTATTTTTTTTGCCAGTCACAGGCTGTCGTCCTCGTCAAATTGCGTATCTCTCCATTGGTTGCCTTGTATGCCCTTTCTAAAAGCCGTACTTCCTTTGGCGAAAGATTCATCTTCTTTGCATTTTTCGGTATTCCGTTCTTTTCATATTCAGACAGTTCCGGAAGTTTTATATCCGCTGCCTCCAGTTCACTCTTGAGTTCCTCATGAATATCCACCATGTCATATAGTTCCTGTGTATTCTCAATATCCATTTTGCCCGCTGCATCCATAAAGGCCTGTTTTACTTCCTTTTCAATTCCAGGTGTCTGCTTTACCACTTCCTCTGCTATCTCCTCCAGCAGTTTTCCTGATTCTTTCATCTTCCTTATATCCGAAATACTGGAGGGTATTAAGTCAACTTCTCCTGTTTTATCAAACAGATTCAGGATTCTTTCAGCTACCTTTTCCACCATGCTTTTATTAAATTCGGAAATTCTTTCTACCGTTCGTTCTACTATCTTTTGAAGGTAGTCTGGTGTTAACATGCTTTTCTACCCCCTGACTGCCCTCTTTGCTACTTTTACCCACTCTTTTTTATGTTTCCTGTAAGCTGTGTCTTCCCAATGTGCACATGCATCGGGATGGTGAGTAGTAGTGTACTTAAGTTTTCTGTCAGACGGGATTTTTTCAATTCCCGGTCTGCTCCAATATCCATAATCTTCTGCATAGAATGCCCCCACCTCATATTTAGGATCCACATACAAAATTCCCTCATGTTGATAATGACCATAATCACTGTCCGGTGGATACACATATACAACACCACGCACCGAATTATTTAAAATATTCGTTTCTCTGATTAAGTTTCCGGTATTCATCGGCATATATTGCTGTATGTCTGCCCATGCCTGGGCATCTAAAGCGTCTTGAGCAATGTCGAATCTTTTTCCTAATCTTTCCAAATCAATACTGATTGCAGCACCTCCAGACACTTTTAAAATGCTTAATCTGGCAAATACTGTTCTAAAAAAGTTTTTAGGTATTCCGTTCTTTCCCGTTGTATCACTCCAGTTCTTAAAATTTATTGATTTTACTCTAATTTACTCCATTTCACCAAATAATCTATTCCCCTGATTATCTGCCTGTGTTTCCTGCTGTGCCTCTGCCACCATAGCCGCTGCCTCTTCCTCTGTCAACCCAAGATGTCTTACCAAAAATCGCGTTTTTGACATGAATCCTTGTAATGTCAGCTGATAATCGAACGCTTTATTTTCTTCTTCACTCGCAACAATATCAGCAAAATCGCAAAATACTTTGTAATTTCCGTAATCCTCCGGAGCTGTTTCCCCACTCATTGCCGACATGGTATCAATTATATATGCTATGTCGTGTATAAAGCCAACACGACCATCTCCATTTGTATTTGGTCTGTCTAACAAATTACGGTAGGATAACACTGTATTGACCGTCCTTCGCTCCGTTGCTTCTACCTGTGTTGCCGTAGCTATTGAAATGGTCTGCCCATTGAATACAAAATATCCCGGGTCAAACCCACACTTATAACTTATAATCGACAGGTAGAAGTTTATTCCCTCTTTTCTGTCTGCCACCTGCAATTTCGGTTGCCACTGTTCTACTGTTTTAGATGCATTTATATCCATATCCAGTCCTTGTATAAACTTTGGAAGCTTAATACTATTGTTCTGGGCGTATTTGACGGAACTATTGTCCACAAACATAATCGGGGCTGATTCTTCCGTCTCCGTTCCCATAGTAGACATTGCAATGTCTAGCCAGCGTAGTTCCTCTATACACTCTGAAAATAACGATGCTCCTAACGGACTGTCCGTATCTATCGTGTTTGAAAATGGATTTTTCAGATAAGTAAACAACGGCTTTCTAAGACCTTCAATATTTACTTCTTCCTGTATATCTTTCCATTTTGTATTCTTTAAGCTTATTTCCCTCCCTATTTCTCTTGCATTCCAAGAAACGAACGCTTTGTTCGATACTTTGTAAATTTTTACCTTTTCACTTTCTCCTGTGTTCTCATTTATTCTGTTTATACTTTCAAACCGGTGCCATTCTGCTCTGGTGTAAAACTTATCATTTTCACTATAATATGATAAAAACACGCAGCCTTCTATTGTCCCGTTTGAATCAAAGTCGGTGATTAGAAACATATCAGGTGTAATATAATCAATTCCGTTGCCGTTCCATTTCGCCATGATTCCACCAAGTCGAATCATTTTCTCGATATTTTCTTGTGCTTTTGTCATAAACGACCTGTCCAAAGCCTCTTGAATATATACAGCCTTTTCAGCTGTGCCATATGCAGCCTGAACCTTAATATCTATGTTCTGTGTAACCAGTGTTGCAAGTTCTCTTGCTACCGTATTCGAAAATCTTATAGTGCGTATCCCGTTTTCTTTATCCACCCACGGTGGAGTCAGTCCTCTGGCGCCTTCTAATTCTTTCCACAACTGTAGCACGTTTTCCATATCGCTGGACAGATATGTCTTTACCTTGAATATCTTTTTTACATCTGACTTAAATAACGTTTGCCATCTCTCCTTTATCCAATGAATAATTCCCGTTCTTTCACCGCTCTTTCTGTTAAATCACATATTTCAATTCTCTCCTAAGGAATGTCATGCAGAAATACCTTAGCGCATCACACAAATGGTCGTTTTCCTTTATAACTTTGTCTTCTCCCGCTTTCTCGTCCCACGAATAGCTTTCAAACTCTTTTAACATATTCTCACAGCTTTTGTGAAAGCAAAGAACCCCTGCATTTAAGAATTTTGTAACTATCTGGATTCCATTAATTACATCATTATCTGCACCCTTAACAATAAATTTTCCATACTTTTTTATTGTTTCTATAAAAGAAGCTGCAGATGGATCAATTATAATGCACTCTATTTTTACATTTTCTATCATTTCGCATAACATTTTATAATAGGCCTCATCGTCCACCCGCTTTCCAGTCGTTCTTCCCGAATAGTATAATTCTTTTATCATGGTTGCTTTGCGTTCTGTTCGATTGTATTCCCATAATTCTGCTGCAAATGGATTTACTGTTCCATAATCTACAGAAACGACATATGTATTACCGGGGGCATATTCCGGTATTTCTTCTGTTATATGCTTCTCCCTGCTGAACATTGTGTATACTAATCCTTCTGCCAGTGCCCAATCTCCCAGTATGTATCTCTTATAATATACACTGCCAGAATACTCTTTACATAAGTTGTCAACAAATTCTTTTGGCAAAAATGGATTATCAAATATTGTATATTTCTGGCAATAAATATCTGCATCACTTTCCAAAAACTTTTTAAGCCAATGATTTGGACCTTGTGGGTTCAATGCACCATCCATGCATGAATATGGTTTATCCAGACGGCTTCTCAGCAGCTCAAATACCTCTTCATTCCAGTCTGCCATTTCATCTCCGTAGCAGTACTTTATTGATGCACCTCTTAACTTCGATACCTGGCTTACTTTCTCTGCTCCAAGACAGTATACTTTTTCTCCAAACAAATAGCAGATATTTTTAGAGTTAATCTCTCCCACAAGAGAATCTCCCCATATCTGCCGCATTGGTTCCAATATATTACGTTCTATGGTCGACTTGGTTACTCCCAGTATAACTGTAAGACCCTCTAACCCGATTCTGGCTCTGATTCTTTTTGGGATAACAAAATAATCCATATAGGTTTTTCCTGCTCTAGTGGCACCTGTCTTGATATTATATCTGTGGTTTGCTTTTTGGAAGAATTCCTGCTGTTTTTCCGAAAATGCCGTTATATAACACCTCCGATTTGTTCCAGTACCTTATCCAGATATTCTAACGCCCCTGTATTGGTGTCTACCGGCTGCTTATCCCTCCATTTATCCGGTTTTCTGTTTTTAAGCCAATAGATTTGTGCTGTAACATCCGGAGGTACAAATACTTCTTCTTCCGCTTCAACAATTTCTTCCCATTCCTTTTCCTTTTTTCCGTCTTTATAAACCACACGCTTTACTTTTTGCGGTTTTTTGATTGTTTCCTTAAAACCCAGAGCTTTTTTTAGCAGTGCATTTTCCACTTCAATGTCTACTACCTCTTTTCCTCTTTTTAAGGCATTAGAAAATTCGGGGAACCTCTTTTTCCAATCATACAGTGTAGCCTTATTGATTCCTATATTTTTTGCTATCTGCTCGTCTATAAGTCCGTCTCTTGCCATTGCTTCTATGCGAAGTAAGCCGTCCTCTGTGAGCCATTCTGTGTATTTTCCCTTTCGTGCCGTTCGTTCACCACCCTAATATTATTTTCTGTCGTCTTTTTGTATATACAAAAAAGGGACTGCTCTTTGCAATCCCTCTAACAGTCGCCCGGATTCGAACCGGAGTAACGTCCATCAACGTGTAATCCCCCTATACGACTAACTGTTAATGTGATTATACCATATTTTCTTTATTCTTGCAACCATTCTTTTTTCTTTTGGATTCAGACGTGTTGCCCCTTTCTTTCCGTCATTCTCATTATGATTGTATCCATGATGTACATGTTCTTCTTTTAATTCATTATGGCCATGCCTCAAATCTATCGTTTTTGTTCTATTTCCTGTCTTATCATAATATGTGATACTTGTCGGTTCACCTAATTTGTTAATAGTTACGTAAACCCTTCCTACAGTCATTGTTTCCTGCGGTGCTTTTGCTGAATCACTATCATTATATGCAACAAATTTTATATTTCCTGATTGCAATAAAGTTCTGTATTCTGTTCCATACTTTTTACCCTTATTGCTGATTCCGAACTTTGCCCCACGTCCTCCCGTTATTTTTTTCCTCCTTTCATTCTTTCTGCCACATGGTTTTTATAATAAACTGTTCTTATATTACCGTAATCATATTCTACTTCTCCACCGTAGATTAGTATTGTGCTTGGATTTAACCGTTTTATCATTTCATCTACCCCTACTTTCCACAATTTAAAAGCTTCTTTATCATTTTTTACTCCAATCGTAGATATTGATAGTACAGATTTTTTCGGTAACCCATCAAAACAAAAATCGAATGTTCTTTCTTCACACCACGATACTGTTGGTATCACATTAAGCCCCATTCGCTGACACATCTGCCCGATTAGTCTGCTTCTGTATATATTCCATATTTTCATCGCTATCGGCATTTCTGTGTATAATGAAAAATCCGGTGTAAAAACGCACTCAAACTCCTTTAATTTTTCAATATACATCTGTGGATTCTGCCAAATTCTCTCAAACTGGTAATCGTCAATATAAAAATGCACACCTATATCTTTCTTCTTTTCCGATAACATATAGTTAAATCCTATAATATCTTTTGGAATATAATTACACGGCTCCAGTACCGGCATCTGATAATAACCTTCACTTGATTCGCTATCGAAATCATAAAGATTATATAATTCTACACTTCGTTCTCTTTCGTCCCCATAATAATCCCTTTCCTGTACCGCTGCCCCTAACTCTGGAAAAGCAAATTGAAAATCAAATTGTGCCATATCAATATCAAATATTTCACTTAATTCTTTCTCTAACAGCTCCTGATTAAAGTCTGTATTCATAGTCAGCTTATTATGTACCAAGATATATGCTTTCTTCTGCTGTTCTGTCATATGACTGAGTCTTATGCATTCGCATTCTTCGATTCCCAGTTCCTTTAATGCCTTAATTCTTCCATGACCTTCAATTAAAATATTATTTTCGTCTATTGCAATAGGATCATTAAATCCAAACTCTTGAATTGAGTTCTTTATCTGTTCTATCTGCTCAGGCGGGTGCTCTTTGGCATTGAAATTATATTCTTTTATGTTGTTTATTTTTAGCTTTTCTATTTTCGTTCTATTACTCCCCTTTCAGTTCAGTGTTATCACGCCCTTAATTTCTTTCAATATAGCATATTTTTTGAATTCATACAATGTTGTTCGTCTTTATCGTATATTTTCTTGGTTTAAGGTATAAAAATACCAACCATCGAATATTGGTGGTTGGTATTTCCAATTTTATTTAATTTCTTCTACCGTTAAGCAAAGCATAACCGGTCTACATGGTTGAAATTCTCTCTCTATAACCCTATATTTTCTCCCGTTATTAAAAACAATAGTATCATTTTGCATATATAACATAATTTTTGCAATATCTTCTTTTAAGTTTAAATCCTCATATCCAGCATCAATATCTGATTTATACTCATCATTTCTGTTGAAGTCAAAGTGGTCTTTTTCCCTTTCTCCACTTTTTAATGCTAAAAATACCCTAATATTTGTTTTTGCGATTTCATTACTTGTCATATATTATTTTCCTCCTGCTTGTTTTATATATCTGTAATTATACCACGCAAGCCACCAATATTCAATTATCAATGTGCTATTATTTTACATACTCCTTATTACATTTAATACTCTTACAATTCCCGCTGCCTTAACATTGCCATATCTCTTCTTGGCTGTTATTGTTAACATGGATAATGTGTAAAATAATTTTGCTTTTTCACTCATTCTACTCCACCGCCCGGTTTCTCGGTATTAAACAAAATGGGCTTAATTTCCATTTACACCACCTGCCTTTACAATTCCAATCGCAGTCTGCATTGCTTTGTTCCATATCCGTGTGCTAACCATTTCTGCCACACTGTCATCGTGTGCAATGTCTTTTGCTTCTTCCAACAACTCCACAACCTTGTCCGGGTCGTAGGCGGTCGGGGCATCCTCAATTTCTGAATAAGGGACATATGTAATCTCTGTTCCATCTTCGCGAATATCCGTTACTGTCATTAAATTATCTGCATCAATTAACCTCATCGTTCGCCCTCCTGTAAATGATAGTCTGCATTGAATCATATAAATCTAATCTTTCCAAAATGCAATCTGGCAAGATTGCCAAAAGAATGATACATATAATATCTTCAATTAATCTCCCCATCGTTTGCCCTCCTGTTTTGTTAATCCCCACATTTATATTGTGGTTTCCATACCATGACAATCTTATTTTCTTTGGGGTCTACAAATCCAATACCACCATCATAGATAGTCAGATTGATTCCCTGCTGTATGCAGGCACCCTCAATTTCCTCCTTCAATTTAACTGCCCTTTTCTGTGCTTCACTCATCCTTCATCGCTCCAATCTAATTTCTGGCCGCATCCAAGGCAATATGGCAACCCATTACTCTTATCCATCAACTTGTCTGGGTATTTCTCCCACTTATGTAAAAGTACATTTCCACAAGTAGGACAACCATAATACTTATCCTCATACTCCCTCGGTCTCTTTGCCGTATGCTTCTCCATCGCCGCCTGGCATTCTTCCGGTGTGCCGATTGCATGGTACTGCTGCACCTCTTCAAGTGCCCTGATTGCAACATCAAATGCTTTCCCCATACCTATCGGTAAGTTTTCAGACTCCATAGTTACGTAAGCTATGATATTTTGTTTTGCTTCACTCTCCGTCATGGCTACCCTCCAACAGTTCCGGATTGTCAAATGTATTGCCGATAACCTCAATACAATCTTGATAATCGTAAATATGCTCCTCTTCAAATCCACCATCTTCAAGCAATGTATTAAAGTAAAAGCCTGCTTCACTTTCATTCCAACCAATGTAACCATAGCATTCTTCATCTGAGCAATTTACAATGTCATTTTCCCAAATCAGCTTTCCGTTCTTATCCACAAGTCCGGTGCACTGGCAGATGGTGGATTCATCCGTCGGATATGCTGTATTTTCATTATCTGGATTGATAATGTGTAACTGTCCCCACATTTTCGTAAGCAATCCTTCCACCCATTCGCCAGTATCAATCCGCTTTGCACGGCATAAATATCTATTCTCCATGTTTCTCCTCCATTTCTTTGAGCTTGGCTTCGGCTTCCTCGTATGTGAGAAATACTGTCTTGCCGAAAGCCTTTCTCCGGTTAAAAATTCTATCAACATTATTCATTGTGTATTCGCTGATTTCATAAAAATGTTTTTGACATAAAGGCTTATCAGCGTATTGCGGATTAGACACATAAACGTCTCCGTCCTCATCATGGACATTCTTATTTCCGCAGTAATCGTCGCAACAATAACCCCTTTCAAAATCGTTGCATTCACTGCAAGCATCTGTATTGTTTTCTACTTCGTAAACAGTAGTTCCAATTCCACATGGCAACCGCAGAAGCAATTCCTGCTCCTCAGCATCCTCATAAGCGGCAAGTTTATCTACTGCCATTCCTATATAGGTTGGATAAGTAACTCCTTTTATACTAGCGTCAATTACGGCTCCCGTGTACGCCGTTCCATCTGCAATTCTCTTTGTTAATCTCTCCATGCTCTCTGTCCCTCCGCTACCAGCGAAATTGTCTACGATAAGTTCTCCGTTAATCATGGCATCACCTCCGGGAAGTCTGTTTCAAATGACAACTGTGCATCTACGTAATTCAGCCACAAAACCTCTTTTCTCTTGACTCCGCCTTCTGCCAGTGCATCCCTTTTTATTTTTCTCCATCCTTTAAGCACAGAATTATACATATCGTTTTCATACCCGCTTATCATCACCTGGCCTGGATGACGTTTTAACGCATCCAGCATCTCCAAATGCTCATTATCTGTCATTTCATATTTATATAAATATTTCTTTCTGGTACTGTGCAAATACGGCGGATCTGCGTATATGAATACGTCTGATGTGTTATATCGTTTGATAAGCTCAATCGCAGGAAGATTCTCAATCTGAACACCTTTCAGCCGCTCTGCCGCTGGAATAATGATATCCGGATACTCCGCCCATGCTTTTGCCGGATTCGGGCTGTTCGATTGTTGTCCGCTTTTAAATCCATTATGGTACAGGTTCGCACAACCAAATCCCTGCCAGCATCTTACGCAAAATCGTCTGGCTCTTTCAATCTCATTTTCTGACTCCTGATAAGCCAGATCATATTCCTCTCTGCTGTATGGTGTAAAATCTATCATCCTTTTAAGTTCATCCGGCCTATCTCTCAGCACCCGAAAAAAAATTTACTACCTCACCATGCAGATCATTTACTGTTTCTATATGACAACGAGGTTTGTTTAACAGCACCGACAAACTGCCTGCGTATGGTTCTAAATACACATTATGCTCTGGTATATTATTAACTATCCAGTTTGCTAACCGAGATTTTGCTCCCGGATATTTCAATACTTGTTTCATTTTCTTTTCAAGAGCCTGCTATAGCGTTACCTATCAGAGACTCAACTCCTTCCTTGCGAATTCTTGTTTTCCATTAGTATCCTCACCTTATTCCTCACTGTACGGCTCTGGTAGTGGTCGCCATGCCTTAATATCAACGGATTCCGTATCATCTCCCAATACAAATCTTCCACCGATATACTGTACAAAACAACAACGTTCTCTGTATGCATCCCACCCAAACGCACTGTACAATGATTCTTCTGGCAGTCTGTCTGTTACTGGAATCCAACCGCTGCTACCGACATTTGTATTTGTAGAATACTTCTTTCTTAGTTCTTCCAATTCCGCTGCCAATACGTTAACTTCCTTGCACTTCTCCAGATACAATTTGTCGATTTCTTTTAACTGTTCCGGTGTTAGGCCTAGTTCCTTGTACTCCATAACCTCCTCTGGGCTTAAGCCGCTTTCTTCGTAATCCTTTAATTTCCAAATAACACCTTGTAGTTCTGCTGGTACCAGATGCATAGCATATCCATTGTTTAATCCATATGTACCATCTGGGTTTTTATACGTTAATCTCTGCATAATTTCTCCCTACCTTTCCTAAGGTTTCCTCTATCTCCTTTATTGTTTCCTTAACCATCTCTTCATCTTTTCCAAATGTGTACTGCTTGTTTTTAAGCATTTCTTTGTACACTATCTTTCGTTTCTGTAAATGCTCCAGCAATGCCTCTTCCTGTTCTTTTCTTACTGTAAGATAAATCACTCTTGCACATGTGTATACCTTTGCTTCCGGGTATTTTTCTTTTATCAGTGGAAACACCTTTTTCATTTTCCAGCTTTCTGTGGCTGTTCCTGCGATAAACACTTTGTTGCTCTTTTCTAATCTCGGTATTAATAACTTTGCTTCTTTTTCTGCATCAAACATTTTTCTTCCTCCTAGCTAAATGGTAATTCTTCATCTATGCCATCCGGTATGTTCATAAATCCGTCTCCGGCATCTGTATGGCCTGCTGCCTGCATTGCTGCTCTGTCTCTTTCTTCCCGGTTGCTTTCCGCGCTTCCTTTGCTCTCTGCAAATTCCTGTTCTTCAATTACTACGTCCGTTGTGTAAACCTTCTGTCCGTCCTTATTTGTGTAACTTCCTGTCTGGATTCTTCCGGTGGCTACAATTTTTGTTCCTTTTTTCAAATATTTTTCCGCAAATTCTCCGTTACGTCCGAACGCGATGCAGTTTATAAAGTCCGCTGTCTGTTCTCCTTCTCTCTTAATTCTTCTGTCCACTGCCAATGTGTACCTTGCAATTGCTATTGGTTCTGTGCCCTGGCTGTATCTCACATCCGGATCTCTTGTTAGCCGGCCCATTAAAATCACTTTATTCATTCTGTTTTCCTCCTAAAAGTTATATTTTTTATAAATTAAATCTTCTTCGTTCCAGTTCGGATAATAGTCTTTTAAGTATTGTTTAAAAATCTCCTGCATTTCTCCGTGTAGACCTTTGTTTCCGTTGTCCAGTAGTCCATGGTGATACCGGCACCCTACTGCCCCGTTTTCCTCTATTCCAAGGCCGCCTCTCGACCTTGGAATATAATGCATAATGTCTTTTATATCGTAGCCCATCTGCGTTGTACTACGCATGTGGTAATTTAGTTTGCAGAAGATGCACTGCCCGTTATCCCTTTGGATAATCTCTATTCTTACGTCCTGCGGAAATTCTCTTACCCTTGTGCTCTTCTTCATCGGATTTCCTCCAAGAGTTCTACCAGTTTTTTGGCATCCCATTTGATTAATGCATAGTTGTCTTCTTCCGCTGCCTTTGATATGGATTCTATTCTCGCCTTTACCTGTGCTTTTACTTCCTGCCATATTTCCATATTGCTTTTTACATTTTCCGGCAGGTATTCCGGATAATCTTCTATGGCTGTCTGCCCCTGCACCTGTTCTTCGGTTGCACCGGTGCAATTTTCGCTTTCTTCCTCGTTTTCGCTTTCCTTCCAGTAAACCTTGTGCATAAGCTGGTAAAAGTCTGGCCAGTATAATGTTGTTATTATCTCTTCCCTCTGTTGTAATTTTATATATCCCGCTGCTTCCACTACGAAATATTCTTCGCCTTTATATTCCATGATCCACACGCTTTTATGCACCTTGTCTAATATTGCGGATACTTCGTCTCGCATATTTTCCGAATATTCCAACCTTGCACTGTATCTTTTTATAAACTCTTCCGCTAATTTTTCCTTTATTTTCTCTATTTCCCGCGTTTCTTCTACTACTTCTCCGATTACTTTTTCTACTGCCGGCTGTTCTTTCTCTTCTTTGCTTTCTGTGCTTGTTTCCACTGGATTATTCACAGTTTCTTTGTTTTCTTCCGCTGTCGTAACAGATTCTTTGTATTCCTGTTGCACCGGTGCAACTTCCGGTTTTTCTTTTATTTCCTCTATTTCCGGTGTTTCTTCCGGAGTGTCCAATGGTTCTCCGTACAGTTCTTCATATGCTGTTGCTTCATTCACTGCCCATTCTGCTTCTTTAAATATTCCATTTAGGCATTCCACTATTGTGTTCCAATCAACGCTCTCCTTCTCGTTGGTCCTCACGTTCAGGAAGTCCACTTTTTCATCTTTTCCTTTTATGGAGATCATTATCTTTCCTTTTCCCGGTATCCTTACTGTTTTGGCTGCAATTCCGCTTGGTGCAATAATATCCAGAAGCTTTTCTGTTATTTCTTCGTATTTGCCGCCTGCTTCCATCAATGTGTATATTTCCTTAAATTCCTCTTTATTTTCTTTTAGGTACTGATACAGTGTATCTTGTGCCAGTGTATCGAATTCCGGACGTTCTGCTGGTGTTGGTTCCATCATTACCTCAAGGTCTGTTATCTTTTTCTCCTGCTCAATTTCTCTCTTTACCTCTTGTATTTCTCTCCTTGTAAGATCTTTGCTTAAGCTGTGTACTACTTCGTCGCTCAAATTAAGCATATCCTCAAGTTTTCCTACTCCGTAACCTCTAAATTCTTCTTTCAGAAATTCTGAATATCCACCTTCCGAATACCTTCTATTTATGTTCTTGTACCTGCTTACAATGTCTTTTGGCAGTGCCAATTCTTCCTTTG
>JBNMLC010000023.1:0-37440 GCA_050874665.1 Lachnospiraceae bacterium
AAAAATCCCAAAAAGATGAATAATATCTTCTCACCTGGGTATACTGTAAGTAGAAAAACATATTCGACAGCAAGATTATACATATCTATTTCTTATCAGAAAGATTTACTTTCCAAAGACACAAGAATTTTTACAGCCTCTTATTAAGCAATCTTTCTTTGTCTTTTTCTTGCAATGCGGGGTCTTTCGGACTTTTATATTCACCCTTGATGTTTCCATCTACAATGTATAATACTCTGGAGCATTTTGTAGCCACTTTAGCATCATGAGTTACCATCATAATTGTAGTTCCCTCTTTATTTAACTTTACAAGTTCGTCCATTACTTCATTGGATGATGCTCTATTCAATGCTCCGGTTGGTTCATCCGCAAATAATATTTTGGGCTTGTTAATCATACTCTGTGATTTCTTCCATTGCATACTTGCGTTTGAATATCCCTTTTATCTTTGCCAGTAAAATATCAATATCATACGGTTTTTCGATGTAATCGTCTGCTCCTAAGTTTAATCCTTTTAATTTATCGTCTTTATTCGTCTTTGCACTGGCAATTAAAATATGTGTGTTAGAAAATTCGCGAATTTTGCAACAGATTGCGAACCCATCCATACCGGGAAGCATAATGTCCAGTATTACAAGCTTAGCACCATATTTTTCATAAAGTTCTAAAGCCTTTTCACCAGTGCCGGCAATACTCACTACATAATGCTCCTTGCGCAAAAAATCTGCTAATAACACCGCGATCTCTTGATTGTCTTCGACAATTAATATATCTATCATTTCTTTTACACCTCCATAAATGCATAAAACCTTTAGATGGTTTATTATTTTTTGAAACATCTAAATATAGTCTCTGATGTGTACATGAAATAGCTGCAAGGTATCCTCAATCTCAGCCTTATACATGTCATCGTCATACATAGGTGAATTTCTTTCTTCCAAGTGGTGCATATGTGCATGGAACAAGATGATAAGCTGCATATGATTGGAATAAAGTGCCATACTCATATTCCCATTTACTGGAACCGGTGTTTCGTGTCTTTCAATTCCGATTTCTTTCATATCATACCAGCACTGTCGAAATTCCATATACAGCCTCTTGATTTCATTTGAACTGTTTCGAATATAATCTAAATCAATATAGAATATCATTAAACTTCTGAACCAATGCAAAATTGTTGGTGATTTCTTCGCACCAATTATAAGGATAACGTGCTTTCCAGATTGCATACTGTTCTTTTTTAGCTGTAATCACTTCAGTAGAATCATTGATATCAGGCTGGAGTTCCTTTCTTTTTTTAGTCCAAGCTGCAATTCCCTCTATAAGCCAGCAATTATTCTGATTATCCTCTCCTTGCATCATTTTCATATTGACGGATTCGATCACGGATTCGATCACCGGTTAGTTTTACCTTGACACCAAGTTGTGCCTGGGTAAGCCCTTTTAATGTTCTATATTTTCTGATTTTATCTCCAAGAGTCATGTTAAAAATCTCCTTTAGGATAAGTATTATGTTGAATCATAGCATGATTGTACCATAATTAAATATGAAAATGAACAGAAAAGATAATACAAAATAAAAATAAAGTACAATAATGTACTTGTAGAATCATTGCAAATGTTTTCAAACACAGAATGAAGAAAGGGGGAACAAGCAAAATTAGGATGACTTAGATATTAAAATTTGGAATACGGAGAGAAGTTTATTATGACAAAAGTAAGGTTTTATGATAATGTGGACGATTTGCTTTTAAAGTTTGCGGTTATTATTGCAAGACATGATGGCAAATGGGTATTTTGTAAACACAAGGAAAGAAATACATGGGAGGTGCCAGGAGGACATAGAGAAGCCGATGAGGATATTCTTGATACAGCAAAAAGAGAATTGTATGAAGAAACTGGTGCGATAGATTTTGATATTAGTCCTATTTGTATCTATTCTGTGACTGCACCGGATAATTTCAATGGAGCAGAGACTTTTGGAAAACTGTTTTTTGCGGATATACATACATTTGAAGGTGAACTTCACAGCGAGATTGAGAAGATAATGAGTATGAATGAGCTGCCAGGTAATTGGACTTACCCTGAAATTCAACCTAAATTGTTAGAAGAGGCAAGGAAAAGAGGATTTTTACCCCAAAAGGATAAGATAAAATGGTTATTTTTTGATGTTGGTTCAACGCTGGTTGATGAGAGCAAAGTTTATGAAGATAGGATGAAAAGAATAGCCGAATTATCTGGTATAACTTATGAAAATGTTTATGAAAGTGTTAAATCTTTTTACAGAGAAAATAAAAAAGGTGATTTAGAGGTGGTGAAACAATTTGGAATCGAAATACCCCAGTGGAAATCACAATATGAGGTTTTGTATACAGATACTGAAGCCAGTCTGAAAAAGTTAAGCAAAACTTATAAGATTGGTGTGATTGCAAATCAGTCATTAGGAACTTCTGAAAGATTAGAGAACTTTGGAATACGAAAATATATTGATTTGGTTATTGCGTCAGCCGAAGAAGGTGTTGCAAAACCAGATAAACGTATCTTTGAAATTGCCTTAGACAGAAGTGGTTGTAAGTCCGAGAATGCGGTTATGATTGGAGATCGTATTGATAACGATATTGTACCTGCAAAACAGCTTGGAATGAAAACTATCTGGGTGAGACAAGGATTTGGAAGTTTGTGGAATATAACAAATGAATGTGAAAAGGCTGATCTTGAAGTTGATAAGTTATCTGATATTTTGAAATATTTATAGAAAAATGGATTTGTTAAAATGAAGTAACTGCTATTGAACCAGACGAAGAAAGGGGAGCTTGAGAATGAAAGCAGTAGTATCAGGTTTAATTAATGTTGAAACAACCTTAAAAATCAAACTAAAATATGCAGATTAGAAGCTGTCCATGCAGGCGAGGTTGTAAATATCATTGGAGCAGGCGATGCGTTATTTTCCTGCTTTTTACATTATTATATGAAAGGCTGTTCCCCGGTGGAAGCATTAACAAAGGCAGAGATATTTGCAGCGTTAAAGATTCAGTATAATGGAGCCGCAGTCGGATTTAGCAGTGAAGAAATGGTAGAGGAGTATTATAAAAATAAATAGGAAGATATAACAAACCACCGACATTATGGTATGTCGGTGGCTGCGATTTTATGCTTTTTCTGCCACAATGGCTTTTCAGTGATTAGAAACATCGCTGACCTGAGAAACGACTAGCCGCTTCTCTGATTATTTGAGGTGACCTCTCATTCATTGACAATCAAATAATACTCTTTCGAAGTAATTTTATAAACGATGCAATAGCAAATGGAAAATAACACGCAAGTGGCAGCCACACTGGCGATAAAGGTTGGCATATGAACAATCAATACAAGCCGTAAACAGTCGGCAACAATATTCAATGCAACAGCAGAGTGGATAATAGCAGTAATTAGTGGAAGGAAGAACAGGAGCATCACCTGAGAGTGAATGGACTGTTTAATTTCCTTTTTGGAAAGTCCTACTTTTTGCATGATTAAAAAGCGTTCTCTGTCGTTATAGCCTTCCGAAATCTGTTTGTAATAAATAATCATTACAGTACAAAGTAAGAATAAAACTCCAAGAAGAATTCCAACAAAGAATAAACCGCCATAGGTTCCAAAAAATAAGGACTCTTCCTCAGCCTTCAGAGTTATTGTATGTTGTATGTTTTCCGCTTCCAGAGCTTTCGAAAGTGCTGTTGTAAAGTTTTTCACATTGTCATCAGAAGCATTTACATCAAAACCGAGGTAGGCGTAGGAACCGGAAAAAGCATAATCTTTCGGAAGTAATTCGAACAAAGTTTCTTCGTCAGGTACTACAATGAAAAGCTTAGAGAACAAGCTCATAGAATAATCCGCAAGGTAAGTGAGGCAGGTAGGATTAGCAGTTCCTTTTATCTGGTAAGTAACACCATCAAAAATCAGTGTATCGTCATTAAATATTTTATCCGAACCGTAGAGAAGAATTTCATGTTCAGATAATGTTTCGGAAGTATTGTTAAAACGATTATATTCCTCCAAAGTAACTACATAGGTATCTGGAATATTTTCTATATTTGCATAGGAAGAGCTGGTTTTGCGAAGTAATTCATTTCCATTTAATTCAAAAATAGCATTAGAACAATTACAATAAACCACATGTTCCAATGGAGTTTCTGTCTCGCTGGCCGTAGCATTCAAAATATTGAGCAGTGTGCCAGAACAATCGCTACCTTCCTCCTTAGCTACAGAAATTTGTACAGAACGTGGAAACTGTTTGTTAATACTACGATTGCCACTGGTATAAAGACATAAACCGGAGGATAAAACTACAATGGCGGCAGAAGATAAAATGCAAATAGTGGCAAGTCCTGCTGCATTTTGTTTCATTCGGTATAGCATACCAGAGAGGCTGATAAAATGTCTGGTTGTATAGTAATAATTTTTATTTTTCTTTAATAATTTTAAAATAGAAATGCTTCCTGCCATGAATAAGGCATAAGTGCCAAGAATGACACAAATGGCTGCAGGAAAGAAATTACTCAGTGCCTGGCTGGTACCGTGAGCTGACAGTGCAGCATAATAACCACCTCCTAGAAAAAGGAAACCGACAATAGCCAAAATAAAGTGATTTTTAGGTTCTTTTTCTCCCCGCTGTTCGCTTTTGAGTAAATCGATGTCTTTCGTGCGAAGAATGGAAAAGATACTTCGTAAAAGAATTAATATGGTAAGCAAAAGCATAAACAAAATGGTGTGAGAAAGAGCTGTTGTATTAATAAAAAATCCTTCTGGCAGTGGTTGGTGTATGATGCGGAATAAAAGCACCAACATTAGTCTGTCAAATAAGAAACCCAAAAAAATGGCTCCGATGAATCCGACAGCAAACATTAAAAAAGTTTCTAACATGACAATACGAATCAGGTGTTTTCGTTCCATTCCAAGTACACGATATAGACCTAACTGTTTTTTCTGATACTTTAATACAAAACTATTGGCATAAAGCAGAAAAATAAAAGAAAAGAATGCAGCTACAAAGGAACCGGTCTGGAGAATAGGGCACAAAAGTTCTGCGGCTTTAAATGCTGCCCTCCCGGTAGCGCTATCATATAAGAAGGGATTATTTCCAAGTGAAGTTAATATATAATAAAAAAACATGCAGCCGGCCATTGTCAATAGATAAGGGACGTATAACTTTGGATTTTTTTTGAGGTTAGTTAAGGCTAATTTCTGATAAATCTGTTTATTCATTGTATTCACCTCCGGACAACAGAGAAGTTAAAGCATCATTAATTTTATGGAACATTTCCTCCTTCGTGGAATTTCCCTTGTATATCTGGTGAAATACAATACCATCTTTTATAAACAGCACACGGGAAGCGTGGCAGGCAGCCTGAACGCTGTGGGTAACCATGAGAATGGTCTGCCCCGCTTTGTTAATTTCTTCAAACTGATTTAAAAGTTTTGTGGAGGCTTTCGAATCTAATGCTCCGGTAGGTTCGTCAGCTAGAAGTAGTGTTGGATTGGTAATCAATGCTCTGGCTACGGCAGTACGCTGTTTTTGACCACCACTGACTTCATAAGGATATTTTTTTAATAAATTCTCAATTCCAAGAGCAGAAGCAAGAGGATGTAACTTTTCCTGCATTTTTTTATAAGGAGTTGCGGATAAAACCAATGGAAGTAAAATATTATCTTCCAAAGTAAAGGTATCTAGTAAATTAAAATCCTGAAATACGAATCCTAAGTTATTTCTCCGGAAAGCAGCACGTTCTTTTTCTTTAATATTAGAAAAATTTTTATCTTCCAGATAAATTTCTCCTGAAGTTGGCGTGTCTAAGGCAGCCAGTATGTTTAACAGGGTGGTTTTGCCACTGCCGGATTCACCCATAATAGCGACAAATTCACCTTTTTCCACGGAAAAGTTAATGTTGCTCAATGCTTCTACTTGAGCACTACCCATTTTGGTTTTATAGATTTTTTTAATATTTACGGCTTGTAAAATTGACATAGCGTATCCTCCTCTTATGAGTTTTATATGATTTCATGGATAGTATAACAGGCTAAGGGGAGGCATTCCTTAGGATTAGCTTACAAATTCAAAGGGTAATCTTACATTTTTGTAACCTTCACCAAATTCTAAAACTACTTTGGTACCTTCTCCTAGAACAGAGGTAATGGTAATGTTGTGTCCAAGACGATGTAAGACAGTTTTACACAGATAAAGCCCCAGGCCGCTTGCTTTCTTATCCATTCGTCCATTGTAACCGGTAAAACCACGTTCGAAAATGCGAGGCAAATCTTCTGGGGCAATGCCAATGCCAGTATCCTCGATAGTAAGCTGTGTGATTTCAGAATCCTTCTTTTGGAGTAAACAAGAGGAAATATGGATATTGCCTTTTGGTGTATATTTCAATGCATTAGAAATTAGCTGCTCTAACACAAATACAAGCCATTTCTCATCAGTTAATATGCTTTGAGGGACAGGGTCTAATTGAAGACGCACGTTACTGTGAATAAACAGTGGTGTGTATTTTTTGATAGCCTGCTTTAACATAGAATCTAAGGAATAGTGTTTTAATGTCAAATCGTGATTCATATCTTCTAACCTGGAATAACCGAGTATGACATCTACATAACGCTCAATTTTAAAGAGTTCATTTTTCATATCAGTGATATTCTCAGGTGTTGTCTGCAGTAAAAGATTCAAAGCGGAAATCGGAGTTTTGATTTGGTGTGCCCACATCATATAAAAGTCCGCACTTTCCTGAGAAAGTTTTGAAGAAGCAGTTTGCAGCTCTTGAATTTCCTTTTCAAGACATAGAATCAGCTGCTGATAATCACGTTCTATAATTGTAGGATTTATAACTAATTGCTCTATAGAGTGTTCGGATAGTCGATGATAAGAAGAAAGAGTTTTGTGCTTTTGTCTAGTACGGCAGTAATCATAAATGCACAGTCCCAAATAGAAAACAAGAGAAAGCAAAAAGGCATAGAGAAGTGGTTCTAATGGCATTCTATAAATGAAAAGTATAATCAGATACACCAGTATATTGACGGAAATAAGAAGGAGAAACGAAGAACGTTCTTTGCAATAATCTTTTAATTTCATTCTAGTATATAACCTAATCCTTTCTTGGTTTTAATATAGTCTGTACAGCCTGCTTGTTCTAATTTTTTACGGACTCTGGTAACATTGACAGTCAAGGTATTATCATCGATAAACTCATCATTTCCCCAAAGACAAGTCATTAGTTCATCACGGGATACAATTTTTCCACAGTTTTCTAATAGAAGTTGTAGAATCAGGTATTCATTTCTAGAGAGGGCGAGTTTTTCCTCCTTACATGTTACAGTGCTGTCGTTTAAGTTGAGAGAAAGTTCCCGATGAGTCAGAAACTTTTTCTGCTCATTCAATGTGTAAGTACGGCGCAGTAAAGCCTGTATTTTGGCAGTAAGTACGTGGACATCAAAAGGTTTTTCAATATATTCATCTCCCCCCATATTCATCGCCATTACAATGTTCATATTATCAGAAACTGAGGATAAAAAGATAATTGGCACATTAGAGTTCCTGCGTATTTCGCTGCACCAGTGAAATCCATTATAGAAAGGAAGGTTTACGTCCATAAGCACCAGTTCTGGAGCAAATTCTTCAAAATATTTCATTACCTTCTGAAAATCTTGCACATATGTTACATCGTAATTCCAGGTGGAAAGATGTTTTGCAATAGACTTGGCGATAGTCAAGTCATCTTCAACAATTAAAATCCGATACATAATATAATCTCCTAATAAAAATGTAATCTATAACTAGAACGGTAAGTCTTTTATACTTTAACACAAGCTGGGGAAAGATTCAATTTGCCGTCACAATTCAGCCGTATGGTTTCAAAAAAACTTATAAAAAACCAGTTGCATGTTGAAAAGATTTTTTGTATATATTCCCAGATACAGAGAAATATTGTATACTGAAAGAAATGTTTGAATGGAGGCGAGAAGGATATAAAAGAAAAGAGGAGGTTAACTCATGAAGATAAATCAAAAAACCCAGGGAATCTTATACATTGTTGGTGCAGCATTTTTCTTTGCACTGATGAATTTGCTGGTAAGATTAGCAGGAGAGGTTCCTACATTTCAAAAATGCTTTTTTCGAAACATTGTGGCGGCTTTTGCGGCAATTATCATGTTGCGGAAAAATAATGTGAAATTTCAGATAGGAAAGGGAAATTTAAAATACCTGTTGATACGTTCTGGAGCAGGACTGATGGGAATTATCTGTAATTTTTATGCAGTAGATCATTTAGCTATTTCAGATGCTTCGTTATTAAATAAATTATCTCCTTTCTTCGCCATTATTTTTTCAACCATTATTTTAAAAGAAATGGCTGGAGCCAGAGAATGGGGGATTTTAGCCCTTGCTTTCGTGGGAGCCTTGTTTGTGATAAAGCCGTCTATGGGAATGGAATTTATTCCAGGGCTAATTGGAATGCTTGGTGGTGCCTGTGCGGGTCTTGCATATACTTATGTAAGAAAATTAGGACAACGTGGTGTAAATGGCATGGTAATTGTGGCCTTTTTCTCTGCCTTTTCTAGCATCTTATTATTGCCTAATTTGCTTCTTAACTATACGCCAATGTCCCCTTATCAGTGGGGTGTCTTATTACTGGCAGGAGTGGCAGCTACCGGGGGACAGGTATGTATTACCACAGCCTATACGAAAGCACCCGCAAAAGAAATTTCAGTGTTTGACTATTCGCAGATTATCTTTGCTGCTGCTTTAGGATTTGTGGTGTTAGACCAGATACCGGATATGTACAGTATCATTGGATATGGAATTATTTTGGCAGCGGCTATCATAAAGTGGAATTTCCGTGATTGAAGGAAATTCCACTCTAAAAATCATATTAGTTATCAGAAAAAAATTTGACAGGACCATTCAGAACGGTTCGTGCTACATAAAGAGTAGCATCTTCTCTGGTTTCCATAGACCATTTTACTAAAAGAAAAGAATTATTCGCAATTTCAATGCAGGTGATGCAGCGTGGATGTACACAACTTCCTGTATTCATATAATTAGGAGTGGCGGCATCCATCACAGGGCGGTGAGTATGCCCGGCAATTAAGGTTACCTGTTGCTTTTTTGCCCACTGCTCCAAACGTTTTTCGGTGGTGTCCTTTACGGAGTAATTCTTAGCGGCACTAGTTGGGTCTAACACGCCGAATTGTTCTAATGGCTTCCAAAAATAACGAACCAGGAAACGGGATAATTTCCAAAAGAGCGAATTAAAGGTATCAGCCTGATGCCCATGAGTAAGATAAAAATAGTGAGAAGATAGGCAGTCCTTTAAAATGAGAGCTTCATAGCAGGGAAAACCTAAGGAAAAAGATTTTTTCCTTTTCACCATATCATGGTTTCCATATAGCATATACATACGCTTTTGCCTGTGAAATTTCTCAAATAGCCAAAATACGTTGCTATGAATTTCCAGGATATCCTCCAGTTTCCGATTTTCCCACAATTCGTCGCCATCGCCTAATTCAATGTAAGTATATCCGTGTTTAAAATAGTACGATAATGCAGCAAAATACAAATGCTGATTTTTTAGAAAATTATCATTAGAATTTCCTTTTCCCCTATGACAGTCACTAATTAAAACAATCCTGGAATTACTATATAAAGGCAACACCGGAGCGTCAATAAAAGCTTTTTTAAGCCGTTTTTGATAGCCCATAAGTTAATAGCGTTTCCGTGGCTTTTTGTAGCGTTTTATAGTAAGCATACGTCGGAAGGCAAATGGAAGATAGTAGTACAGGTATAGTAAACGGTCAAGAGAGGAACAAAAAGGCTTAGTTACCCATAAAAAAAGCCTGCAAAAGATACGATTTTTCCATTGAGCAAAATTACATAAAAGGCGGCGGAGTGGGGGATTTGTGCAGGTAGAACAAGAATCATATACAAATACTACCGTCAAGCCACAAATACACAGATCATTTTTTTGGTACCCTTTTTTTTCTAATGCATCAAGAAAGGCATGCATCATTTCTTCCTTCGGAAATGTAATACTCACATTCATATATAGATCCTTTGGTTCGCTGTATTTTCCCATAGCAAATAGGGTAAGCCACCAGTGCCGTCTGCGTTGCATGGCAATGCTACCGTCTTTATGAAATAAATGCAAAGTCATAGGAAGCATATCTTCATCTTTTACGCAATGGAACATGGTATAGTTGAGAAGACCCGGAGGCACATAAGAATCACTGTAATAGATACCGATTTCAGCACCGGTGTTGATTCCGTATTGTCCTTTCCATAATTCAATCAGCCATGTTTTGTCACGGTAATCAAAATAAATGGGTTCATAATCAAAGACCATATTAAAATGCGGTGCATAGTAATTATAGCTTTCCGTATATCCAAAGTTACGTTGCCAGGCATCCAGGGTGCTAGAAAACACATCTTGCTTTGCATCATAACAATAGCCAAAAGGGTGAATCAGTTCAGACAGCTTTTCACATTTCTCAGCAGTACTCATATTACAGATTTTTTTTCGAATTCTTCGTTTTTTGCAATGAAAAAATATTACATTGAAAAGAACGAACAGAAGTAGAAGGCCTACGAGATAATACATAGTTTGCTCCTTAGAGTTTGTTAGTATTATAATATGAAATGCCAAAAAAAAATTTCTTTATTGACTTAAAAAAATTTTTTTGCTAAAATACACAATGAATCGAGTAGCAAGAGGCGTAAATCCAGATTGGATTTACGCCTCTTTTTGCTGCATATGAAAATGGAGGTAACAATGAAAGAAAAAGAATCTATGAACAAGATGGGAACGGTTCCGGTGAACAGATTAATGCTGTTTATGGGAATTCCCATGATTTTATCAATGATGTTACAGGCACTGTACAATATTGTGGACAGTGCATTTGTATCTAACATGACAAGCGGTGGCGAAGCTGCATTAAATGCGTTGACACTTGCATTTCCTGTGCAGATGTTGATGGTGGCGATTGGAATTGGTACAGGGGTAGGCACCAACGCATTGTTATCTAAAAGTCTTGGTCAGGGAAATTACGAGAAGGTAAATATAGTTGCAGGAAATGCAATTTTTCTTGGAATCATAATTTATATCGTATTCCTGCTATTTGGTATCTTTGGGGTTGATAGTTATGTTTCGTCACAGACAAGAAATACAGAAATTATACAAATGGCGACAGGATATTTAAGAATTTGTTGCTGCATGTCTATGGGAATTGTATTTTTTCCTATTTTTGAAAAACTGCTACAGGCAACAGGGCGTTCTGGATATTCCACAATTGCACAGGTGGCAGGGGCTGTAATAAATATTGTTTTAGACCCTGTTTTCATCTATGGCTGGTTTGGAATGCCGCAGATGGGCGTGGAAGGAGCAGCTTATGCAACGATTATCGGTCAGATGGCATCTGCGATAGTAGGAATAGTGTTTCATATAAAAAAGAATAAAGAGGTCACAAATGGACTGCGTTTTATAAAGCCTAGAGGCTCCATTATAAAAGAAATTTATTTGATTGGACTGCCGGCCATTATTTCGCAGGCACTGATGTCTGTAATGACATATGGATTAAATATTATTTTTGTTAGAATCGGAGAATCTGTTGTGACGGCTTATGGACTGTATTATAAGATTCAACAGTTTATACTCTTTGCAGCATTTGGCCTTAGGGACGCCATTACACCAATTGTATCCTTTAATTATGGAATGGGGAGCAGGAAAAGAGTGGGGGCAGGTATTAAGTTTGGAATGCTCTATACTATAATAATCATGGTAGGGGGCATGGCACTGTTGGAAATTTTTGCACTACCCTTCTCTGAAATTTTTGGCTTGTCAGGTGAAACACAGAAGCTTTGTATCGAGGCTATGAGAATTGTATCATTAAGTTTCGTATTTGCAGGGGCAAATGTTGCATTTCAAGGAATATTTCAGGCATTGGATTCCGGTCTGGAGTCACTGATTATTTCCGTATTTCGTCAGTTGTTATTTGTTTTGCCGGTGGCATATGCATTTTCAAACCTTGCGATGGCAAATCAAAGTAAAACATGGATGATTTGGCTGACGTTTGTGATTGCAGAAGGACTATCCGTGCTGTGTGCATGCGGCTTTATGGAACGAATCAAGAAAAATAAAATAAATGGAGAGGAGATTCCTTTTTATGACAAAATAAATGATAAAATTTATCAATAAGAATATAAGGGATAGATAAACGACTTTGGGGGTAGTATAATAAGGAGAAATATATAAATAATAAACATACATATGTACAGGAGGAAAGTTTATGTTAAACTGCTTGAAAAAAATTGATGCAAAAAAAACGGGGATTTTTGCAGCAGGTGTATTATTTGGCACGGCAGGAATTAAAGTTTTATCCAGCAAGGATGCTAAAAAGGTGTACACAAGTTGTACAGCAGCAGTGCTTCGTGCAAAAGAATGCGTTATGAAAACAGTTGCAACTGTGCAAGAAAATGCAGAAGATATTTACACAGAGGCACAACAGATGAATGAAGCAAGAGCTTTTGAAGCAGAAATCGAAGATGATTTTGAAGAAGAATAAAAAGCAATAAAACGATGGGAAACACCTGTGGATTTCTGCAGGTGTTTCTCGTAGTTTTTAAATAGATTTTGTGAAAGGGAAAGAAGGTATAGTCATGAAGTTTAAAATAAAACATGATATTAAGGGAAGAATACGTGTTCAGATTCAGCAAAAGGAGTTGAGCTTTGAACAGGCAGACATTCTTCAATATTATTTGAGTACACAGAAACTTGTTACCTCAGCAAAAGTAAATACCAGAACTAAGTCGGTTACGGTCAGTTACCTTTGCAGCAGGGAAGAAATGATTCATATATTAAAGGCATTCAGATATGAAACAACGCAGGTTCCGGAAGTGTTTTTACAGAACTCCGGAAGAGCATTAAATGAAAAATACAAAGATCAGCTTGTGACAGCAGTAGTGTTACGTGCAGGAAGTAAATTATTTCTTCCCTATCCGGTGCGTGCAGGCATTGCTGTGGTAAAATCTTTAAAATATATTTGGGCAGGCATAAAAACATTGGCACATGGAAAGATGGAAGTCTCCGTATTAGATGCAACGGCCATAGGTGTTTCCGTATTACGTGGAGATCTGAATACCGCCGGTTCCGTTATGTTTCTGTTAAATATCGGAGAAATATTAGAAGAATGGACACACAAAAAATCAGTAGATGATTTGGCAAGAAGTATGTCCCTACAGGTAGAAAAGGTCTGGACAATTTGTGATGAACAGGAAGTTCTTGTATGTGCATCAGAAATAAAGGAAGGAGATCTTGTGGTTGTCCACATGGGAAATGTAATTCCGTTTGATGGTGTGGTGACAGAGGGAGAAGCAATGGTAAATCAGGCATCTCTTACAGGAGAATCTCTTCCGGTAGCAAAGGGAAAAGATGGTTATGTATATGCGGGAACGGTAGTCGAAGAAGGAGAAATTACTCTGAAAGTAAAAAAGAAAGGGGGATCTAGCCGCTTTGAAAAAATTGTTACTATGATTGAGGAATCTGAAAAATTGAAGTCCTCTTTGGAAGGAAAAGCAGAACATTTAGCGGACAAACTGGTACCATATACTTTGGCAGGAACCGGTCTGGTATGGCTTGTGACGAGAAACGTAACAAAAGCGTTAGCGGTACTTATGGTCGATTTTTCCTGTGCTTTGAAGCTTTCCATGCCAATCGCTGTGTTATCTGCGATTCGTGAAGCAAGTTTGTATAATGTAACCGTAAAGGGTGGAAAATATTTAGAGGCAATGGCAGAGGCAGATACGATTGTATTTGATAAAACAGGAACTCTGACCAAAGCAAAGCCAACTGTAGTAGATGTGATTTCTTTCTGTGATAAAACGCCGGATGAAATGCTTAGAATAGCAGCTTGTTTAGAAGAACATTTTCCGCATTCTATGGCGAAAGCAATTGTGGACGCGGCGAAACAAAAGAATTTAGAGCATGAAGAAATGCACTCTAAGGTGCAGTATATTGTTGCACATGGTATTTCCACACAAATTAATCACAAGAAAGCTGTGATTGGAAGCTACCATTTTGTTTTTGAAGACGAGAAGTGTAAGATTCCGGAAGAAATGGAAGAAAGATTCCGACAGATACCAGAACAGTATTCCTGTCTGTATTTGGCTGTGGAAGGGGTGCTTGCAGCAGTAATATGTATAGAAGACCCATTGAGAGAAGAAGCATCTGCGGTAATCACTTCTTTAAAGCGGGCAGGAATTAACAAGGTTGTAATGATGACGGGTGATAGTGATAAAACAGCAAGAGTCATTGCAAAAAAGGTAGGCGTGGACGAATACTATTCCGAAGTTCTGCCGGAAGATAAGGCAAAATTTGTGGAAAAGGAAAAAGCAGAGGGTCGCAAAGTGATTATGATAGGTGATGGAATTAATGATTCACCGGCATTGTCAGCGGCTGATATTGGTATAGCAATCAGTGACGGGGCAGAAATTGCAAGGGAAATTGCAGATGTGACAATCGGAGCGGATAATTTGTACGAAATAGTGAGTTTAAAGGCAATCAGTAATGGGCTGATGAAAAGAATTCATAAGAATTACCGCATGATAGTAGGAATTAATACGGGATTAATTGTATTAGGAGTAACAGGAGTGATTGCACCAACTACTTCTGCAATGCTGCATAATACATCGACGCTTGCAATCAGCTTAAAGAGTATGCAAAATTTGTTGACGTAACTTAATAGATAAAATTGTTCAAAAACAAAAACAATTATTGACATATTTATGGCATGGGATTATAGTATAAACACAAACCATATTAAAACGATAGGAAATCTATGAAAAATACAAAGAGTATATACAAGGAGGAAACATGAGCAAGTTAATTTATTTGGATAATGCTGCTACTACAGCAGTAAGACCGGAAGTTTTTGAAGCCATGAAACCACATTTTTTAGAAGAATATGCCAATCCTTCCAGCGTGTATAGTTTTGCCCAGCACAGTGCAAGGGCAGTAGAGAATGCCCGGGGACAAATCGCAAAAATGCTTCATGCTAAAAGTAATGAAATTTATTTTACAGCAGGCGGAAGTGAGGCTGACAATTGGGCGATTAAAGTGATAGCGGAATTGAAAAAAGAAAAGGGAAAGCATATTATTACTTCTAAAATAGAGCATCATGCAGTTCTTCATACTTGCGAGTACTTAGAGAAACAGGGATATGAAGTAACTTATTTAAATGTAGATGAAAATGGATTAATTTCTTTGGAGGAATTAAAAAAGAGCATCCGGCCGGATACAATTTTAATCTCTATTATGTTTGCGAATAATGAAATTGGAACGATTGAGCCGATTGCTGAGATTGGTAAAATCGCAAAGGAACATAATATTATATTTCATACAGATGCCGTACAGGCATTTGCACATGTGCCGATTGATGTGGAAGCAATGAACATTGATGCATTAAGTGCCAGTGGACATAAATTTAATGGTCCGAAAGGTGTTGGATTTTTATATTTAAGAAGCGGTATTAAGATTCAGCCATTCATTCATGGCGGTGCGCAGGAAAGAGGAAAAAGAGCAGGTACTATAAATGTTCCTGGAATTGTAGGAATGGGAAAAGCGGCTGAACTTGCGGAAAAGGAAATGGATGAACGCATTGCAAAAGAGACGGAAGTCAGAGATTATTTGATTCAGCAGATTAAAGCTAACATTCCATATGTGAAACTGAATGGAGATGAAACGAAACGTCTCCCAAACAATGTGAATTTCAGTTTCCGATTTGTGGAAGGTGAATCCTTACTGTTAATGTTAGACAGGGCAGGAATCTGTGGCTCAAGTGGGTCTGCCTGCACATCAGGTTCTTTAGACCCATCTCATGTGCTTCTGGCAATTGGATTGCCTCATGAAATTGCACATGGTTCTCTCAGACTGACTTTATCAGAAGAAACTACCAGGGAAGATGCAGATTATGTACTTGAGAACTTAAAGAGTATTATTGAAAAACTAAGGAGCATGTCACCTCTCTATGAAGATTTTGTGAAAGGAGAACAGGGAAATGTATAGTGAAAAGGTAATGGATCATTTTACGAATCCAAGAAATGTTGGAGAAATCGAAGATGCCAGTGGAGTAGGAACCGTGGGAAATGCAAAATGCGGTGATATTATGCGTATCTATCTGGATATTGATGAAGATACTAAAATTATTAAAGATTGTAAGTTTAAAACGTTTGGCTGTGGTGCGGCTGTGGCTACTAGCAGCATGGCAACAGAACTGGTAATGGGAAAGACAATTTACGAGGCATTAGAAGTAACCAATAAGGCGGTTATGGAAGCGTTAGATGGACTTCCGCCAGTTAAAGTGCATTGTTCCTTATTAGCAGAAGAAGCGATTCATGCAGCATTGTGGGATTATGCACAAAAGCATGGAATCGAAATTGAAGGGTTGTCTGAACCGAAGAAAGATATTCACGATGGTGAGGAAGAAACCGAAGACTAACGAAACAGTGAAAAAAATATAAATTCCGCCATTCATGGTATAAATTCCTGAGAAAGTATGCTACACTATCTGCAGACATTAAGTTACAAAGGAGATAGGAAAATGCATTATTTAGAACTTATTTCAGGGCCATTGATTGGCGGAATTATTGGTTATTGTACAAATTATATTGCAGTGAAAATGTTGTTTCGTCCCTTAAATCCCGTAAAGATAGGAAAGTATACCCTCCCGTTTACACCTGGAATTATACCGAAGCGAAAGGACAAGTTGGCAGAGGCCATTGGAAATGCGGTAGGTCATAATTTATTTACGAAACAGGACTTACAGGAATTGTTTCAAGACGATAGTGTCCGTACCTCTATTTTGCAGGGAGTTATTGCAAAAATGGAGGGCGTTATGAAAGTGTCCATAGAAGATGTGGCAAAAAAGTTTATAAAAGAAGAAGATCTGGAACAAAAAAGAGAAGACATTGTGAATTTTCTTACGACAAAAATCAAAAACGGAATTTTAGAATTAGATTTAGGTGCTTTGATCGCTGAAGGAGGAAGTTCTGTACTGAAAGAAAAATTTCAAGGTGGTATGTTTGCATTTATACTAAATGATGATTTGATAGCCTCTATTGCAGAACCCATTGGGCGAGAGGTAGAAAAATATATCGAAGTTCATGGAGAGGAGATTTTTCGTCCGGTAGTGGAAAAGCAAATAAATGAGTTAATGGAAATGAACACAGAGCAGGCACTTGATTTGTTGGGGATTGATGCGGAAAAGCTTCAGAATGTATTAAATCAGACATATGATGCACTGGTTTGTGAGAATATAGAAAAACTCCTTAATAAATTTGATATTGCAGGAACAGTTCAAAGGAAAGTTCAGGAGATGAACGTGGCAGAACTGGAAAAATTAGTACTTTCCGTTATGAAAAAAGAATTGGATGTGATTGTGAATTTAGGAGCATTGATCGGATTTGTGATAGGAATATTAAATGTTTTCATTTAGTTTATGTAAGCGTGGGAAAAGGCAGGCTGCTGCACTAAGAAATTAGTGCGCAGCTTTTTTCTATGCAAAAATTAAGGTATTGACAGCAATAAAATAAATACATATAATTATAACAAACGTTATAAAACATATGTTATAGAAAGGAGCGAAGCAATTATGCCACCGAAAGCGAAGTTTACAAGAGAAGAAATTATTGCTGCCGGATTAAGGATAGTCAGAGAAAGGGGGATAGCTGATTTGACAGCCAGAGCTTTGGGAAAGGAATTAGGTTGTTCGTCTTGTCCTATTTTTACGGTTTTTAAAAGTATGGAGGAAGTACATCAAGGTGTTGTGGAAGCTGCAAAAAAAGTATATAAAGGGTATGTTGAAAAGGGAATAAAAAAGTCTTCTGCATTCCGGGGAGTCGGTGAACAATATGTACTTTTTGCAATGCAAGAGCCAAATTTATTCAAAGTTTTATTTATGAATGAAACTAATAATATGCCTGTTTTTACAGGGGTGTTGCCATTGTTGGATGAAAGTTATGAAAAGATACTAGAGTCCCTTAGGGAAGGATATCAACTCACGCAAGAGGAGGCAGTGCATTTGTACAGACATATGTGGGTGTATACGCATGGGATTGCAACGCTATGTGTCACAAAAATATGCAGATTTAATGACGGGGAAATTAATACGATGATTACAGAAATATTTCTTAGCTTATTAAAAAATATAAAGGAAGTATCCGTGTAGCTTTTAAATAATATCAAAAGTAAAGAATAACGTATGTTAAGAAAGTTGGTGAGTGTATCATGAATAGAGAATGGTCGGAATTAAACAAAACAATGCAGCAGCAGATAAAAAAGGAAGCAACATTTCCACAGGGAATTGAGACTCTTATGGATTTGCGTCAAAAATTGATGGATGAATTACTTTCTATGAAAGAGGTACTAAAACCAGAAGATTTCTGGGCAATGCCGTTTCCGAATGCCAATGGATATCATAGCAAAACAATTGCATACTCTATATGGCATATATTTCGTATTGAAGATATAGTTGCACATTCTTTAATACAGAAAGATAAGGAAATTTTTTGGGAGAAGAATTTTAATGTGAGCATTGAATCGCCGATGATTACTACCGGAAATGAATTATTGGGAGAACAGATTGTATATTTTTCAAAACAATTGAATTTAGAAAAACTGTACCAGTATATAGAGGAAGTAAAGAGGAGTACGGATAGTATATTGAAAGGGCTTGCTTTTGGGGATTTAAAACAGAAGTTTTATGAGAGCGACAAGGAAAGATTACAAGGGTTACAGGTGGTAAGTACAGATGAAAAGGCATATTGGTTAATTGACTATTGGTGTGGGAAGGACATCAGAGGATTGATACAGATGCCATTTTCTAGACATTGGATTATGCATATTGAAGCAAGTCTGCGCATCAAAAATAGAATCAGCAAAGAAAAAACCAGAGATTGAAAATGTATGAAAGAATGTTAAAGAAAGAGGGAAATTCCAACAATGCAAATAGGTAAAAAAGGAGGGACTATGGAGACATTCATTAGAGTAGTAGTGATAAATTTCATTTCATATATTGTTATAACAACAATAGTTGATTTTTGGTGCATGGGTGTGATTACCCCACACATATCTTTCAAGTGGAATGTGAACGAATATATCATAAAGAGGAAAAATAAAATAGATATTCAGACAGAATATCAGTGTTCAGCATTTTCCGTAGCATATATATTAAGACACTGGGGCATACAGGCAAATGGTAGGGACATTTACCCAATCATGCCGGATAAAATGAAAGGTGGATACGTGTATCCGAAAGGATTGTTGCATTTATTGAGAAAATATGGGTTTCAGGTAAAGTATTATAGTGGTAATTTGAAGGCATTGCAGAGGGAAATTTGCAAAGGAAACCCGGTCATTGTAATGATACGGGTGAGAGCAGATAAAAATTGGTTGCACTATGTTCCGGTTGTTGGCTATGATAAAGAATATGTATTTATAGCAGAATCACTGGAAGAGCTTGTAAATTGTGACTGCAAATTTTATAATCGGAGAGTGGAAAAGAAAGAGTTTTTGCGGCTTTGGAACACCTCGATGATAAGGCAGCCATTATATAAAAATACTTACATGGTAGTAAAAAAGAAATAAAGGAGATAGCAAAGAAAACCACCCGTCGGTGATATCATATCAATATCAGGACGGGTGGTTGTGATTTAAAATATTATTTTGTAATACTTTCTGTAGTGATAATAAATTTGCAGGTTCCGGTCTGGCCGCTGCCTAAACCACTGAATACCTGATAAGCACTTCCGGCTTCCTTAATTTCATGGAAACGGTCTTTGGCAGGTAATAAATCGTCATTGAATGCATCGGAGATTTTGAGAATGCCTTCTTCATTAAATTCATTCATACCATCATCTAAAGTGATAATACCATCAACTAATTTAGTAACACCATCATCTAAAGTCTGGCTTCCGGTGTTGAGTGTGCCGGCACCATCATCTACTTTTCCAATACCATTGCTCAGTGTACCGGCACCATCATCTACCTGGGCAGTTCCGGTTTTCAATGCTCCGGCGCCATCATCTACCTGTGTGATACCATTGCTCAATGTAAGAGCCCCTTTATCTAACTGGCTTGCCCCTTTGTTTAACTCAGAAGCACCGGATTTTAATTTGGAAGCCCCTTTGTCTAATTCAGAAGCACCGGATTTTAATTTGGAAGCCCCTTTATTTAACGCAGAGGCACCGGATTTCAATTGTGCTGCCCCTTTGTCAACCTTGCTGATTCCGTCAGATAAATCTTTGGCACCGGAAACGAGAGAATTTCCGCCGACTGACAATTCTCCTAAGCCGGATTGTAGTGAAACCGTTCCGGAATACAACTGCTGAATTCCCTGGGATAGGGATGTGGCACCCTCTGCTAAAGCATTTACAGAGGTTTGTAAATCGGAAAGATTTAAATTACCTAATCCTGCCTGAGAAAGTGTTGCAGTTAACTGGTCGATGACTGCAATTGCTCCCTCCGCCTGACCGAGCCCTTCATAAGCGGCTTTATAACTAGGTAAAGCCTGTTCTGCGGTATAAGCACCTGTGGACACTGCAGCATCTAGTTGGGCAATGGAAGCGTTTGCGGTTTCCACAGCAGTTACCATTTCTGCTCTGGTAGAAGCAAGCTGTGTCATTAAGGCAGATACTTGGCTTCCAAGACCAGATAAACTTCCAACCGCAGCATTCAACTGTCCAAGACCGGAAGCAAGATTTTGTGCACCACTCACAACACCGGAATCGTATCCGGCAACTAATTGGTCAGCACCAGACTTTGCGGAAGAGATACCGGCATTTAAAGTCTGGGCACCAGTGTAAAGACTGTTAGAGCCGGTAACTAACTGGGAAGTACCCGCCTTTAATTCATCGGTTCCTGTGGCAAGAGTATTGGCACCTGTAGCGAGTTCGGAAGTACCGCTTTTAAGACTGGAAGTACCTTTTGCTAATTCGGAAGTACCACTCTTTAAACTGGAAGCACCTTTTGCTAATTGAGAAGTACCACTTTTCAGGTCAGAAGCACCTGTTTTTAATTGGGAAGTACCTTCCTTCAATGCAGCAGCACCGGTCTTTAATTGTGCAGTACCTGTTTTTAATTCTCCGGCACCGGATTTTAACTGAGCAGTACCGTTCTTTAAATCACTGGTACCTTGTTTTAATTCTGAAGTACCATCTTTGAGCTGAGTAGAGCCATCTCTTAATTCACCGGTACCATCAACTAACTGCTTGGAGGCATCTGTTAAATCATTGATAGAATTTTCTAAATCATCGAAAGAATCAATGTCATCCAGATTTAAAGAAGACAATAAATCAGGAGTTGCGATAGTAGCTGTGGTTTCCAATTCAAAATCTGTTACATCAGCAGTTACTTCTACATAATCAGGAATTTCGATATCATAATCTTTATTTTCCAGACCAAGACTTTCAGAAAGACCAGACATAGCCATACCAACTACAATCAAGTTATTTCCATCAGAAATTACTTTACCGTTAGATACTTCAACGTTTTGGAAGTTATCGGAAGAAAGAATCATACCGGTGACAGTAACAAAAGGGGTATAAATAGTGGTATCTTTTCCCTTGATATTAACTGTCTTTTTGGAGTTGTTGGTATAATCAAAACGCATGGTGACTTTACCGCTTTTTCCAGCCATCTGATCAGCAGGAACTTCCTTGCCGTCTACATAATAGGTTGCCTTCATGGAAATTGGAAGTTCTTTCGTACTTTTTCCCTGATAATAGATGTCAGAACCATTTGCGTTCCATGTAATAGTTCCATCTGTATTTTGTACAAATTCCTCATATCCTTTTACGTTTTCAATGTCAGTTAAATCACTGGCATCTGATAACGTGGAAGATTTGTCTTTATTTTTCAGCCAGTCGCTGACAACAATCTCCTTTGTACTTCCATCGGCATGTGCAGATACATAGACGGTTTCCTCTTTATCGACATTGTCAGAGGAGTCAGAAGCTTTGGCAGCATCTTTTACTTTTTCAACTGTTTCATTATTTTCAGTGGCTTCGATTGTATCAGAAGCGGAGGTATCCTTTGCTTTTTCCTCTTTTTTCTCACTGGTATCTTCTTTTGCGTTTGTAATTGCTGTATTGCTAAGACCTGCTACTGCAGCTAAGGAAAAAGCAGTAACAGCAACGGTTGATTTTATTAAATTTTTCTTCATCATAAATTCCTCCTATACATTTTCTTTCTTTTGCGGTTTGAATCCAATACTTGTATAACAGATTAACTTATCAAAAATCATATACATAGATGGCAAGATACAAATAACAACAAACATACTGATAATGGCACCTCTAGATAACATCATACAAATAGAGCTGATCATATCAATATCGGAATATACAGCTACACCAATGGTTGCAGCAAAGAAACTTAAAGCACTTCCAATAATGGACATCATGGAGGTATCCAGAGCAATCAGAGTAGCCTCTTTTTTGCTCACTCCGCGTCTGCGTTCCTTTTTGTATCTGGTAGTCATAAGAATTGCATAATCAACAGTAGCACCTAACTGAATCGTTCCGATTACTACAGATGCAATAAAAGGAATAGAAGTGTTTGTATAATAAGGTACTGCCATGTTAATAAAAATAGCAAATTCAATAACCGAAACCAAAATTACCGGAAGTGATATAGAGCCGAATACCAGTGCGATAATTAAAAGGATAGCACCAATGGAAATAAGGTTTACAACTTTAAAGTCTTTGTCTGTTGTAGTAATCAAATCCTTTGTACATGGAGCTTCTCCGACCAGCATGGCATTTTTATCGTAACTTTTAATAATGGTATTTAGTTCCGTACACTGATTATTCACTTCATCGGAAGCAACTTTGTATGCAGAGCTTACCAGATATATTTCGTAAGTATCATTTTCCAGAGATTCTTTGAATTCATCAGGAATCATACTTTCCGGGAGAGTCGGTCCTAAAACGGATTCAAATCCCAGTACCCATTCTACACCGTCGACAGCTTCCATTTCTTTAATCATCGAACGTTTTTCTTTACCGCTTAGACTGCTGTCAAATAACACCATATGGGTTGAATTCATGGAAAAGTTTTCAGCCAGCTTATTATTGGCTTTTACACTCTCTAAGGTTTCCGGTAATGTGTCGGAAATATTGTAATATACCGGAGCGTGTGAGTTTCCATAGTAGGCAGGAAACATTACTACAATAAAAATCAGTCCAAATATAATATAGTGTTTAGAAATAAACTTGGACACACCTTCCGGTTTGCGGATGAGAGGTTTATGTTTTGTTTTTTCGATTTGCTTGTCAAAAATAAGTATCATGGAAGGTAAAATTGTAATACAGGAAATAACACCTAAAATAACACCTTTTGACATTACAATACCTAAGTCAAGTCCAAGAGTAAAACTCATGAAACAAAGAGCAATAAATCCGGCAACTGTCGTAACTGAACTTCCGACTACGGAAGAAATCGTTGCTTTAATGGCATGGGACATTGCACGTTCTTTATCTCCGTTAAAACGTTCCTTTTGTTCTTCATAGCTGTGCCATAGGAAGATGGCATAGTCCATAGTAACACCTAACTGAAGTACGGCGGCTAATGCCTGTGTAATGTAGGAAATCTCACCTAAAAAGATGTTTGAACCTAAGTTATACACAATTGACATTCCGATGGTCAGTAAAAAGAGCAACGGTACTAAGAAAGAATCCATAGTAAGACTTAATACAATTGCAGATAATATAGCAGCAATCGCTACATAAACAGGTGTTTCTGTTTCGGAAATAATTTTGGTATCCACAACAACAGGGGACATTCCACTTAAGTAGCAGTCTTCATCAGAAAGCTGTCTTATGGTTTCGATGGCTTTCATGGTACCTTCAGATGAAGTAGTATCATCGAAGATAATTGCCATCATGGTGCAGTCACCGGAATTAAATACGTCATAAATATCATCAGGAATCACTGACATTGGTATGGATAAATCAGCAACTGAATCATACCAAAGTACCTTTTCTACATGATTTACAGATTCAATCTGTTTTTTGAGTTCAGAGGTTTCCTTTTCTGTCTTATTCTCCACTATATAGAAAGAGAATGCACCGGTGCCGAATTCATCAACGAGGATATCCTGCCCTTTCATTGTTTCAATTTCACTAGGCAGGTAGGAAAGCAAGTCATAGTTAATACCCGTATTCAGGTAACCTATGGCAGCTGGTATCAGCAAAAGGATACTTAATAAAAAGATGGGTACCCTAAGCTTTACAACACCCTTTCCAAACTTAATCATATTACCACTCCTTACTTTTTCTTTACAATTATGACTGATGGTCATTTTGCTTATAAAAGTTATACTCCAAAAATGACCATTAGTCAATATAGTTTAGAAAATGTTTATATATTTTGTTACTTTTGATGGTACAATGCTTGTATAGGCAAGTGTCTTTTTAGAAAATTTGATATTGACTTTTGGTCATTTTTGAAATTATAATAGCTTCAAGCAGAACACATAAGTTTGAGTTTTAGGAAGGAGTCATTCCTATGGGAAAATTAGCTTTCAATAAAAAGCAGAAAAAAGAGGCTTTATTAAATGCAGCCTTTCATCTGTTTATTACAAACGGAATGAATAAGACGACAATTTCGGATATTGTAAAAGAGGCAGGCGTGGCAAAGGGAACCTTTTATCTTTATTTTAAAGATAAATATGACATTCGCAACGAATTGATTTCACACAAATCCAGCCAATTGTTTTCGGCAGCGAATAAAGCAGTTTTAGAGGAAGATATCGAGCAGTTTGACGATAAAATCATTTTTATCGTTAATTATATCATCAATGAATTGATCGAGGACATGCCACTGTTAAAGTTTTTGTCAAAAAATTTAAGCTGGGGTGTCTTTAAAACAGCCCTTTTTCATCCGGCAACAGAAGAGGATATTGATTTTTACCAGATTTATCTGGAAATGATAGAACATTCAGGAATTGAATTTATTGAGCCGGAAATTATGTTGTTTTTAATCATAGAATTGGTGAGCTCTACCATTTACGACTCGATTCTTCATAATGAACCTGTTTCGGTAGAAAATTTAAAACCGCATTTATATGACACGATAAGATATATTTTACAGTCTCATAGGAAAAGTGCTTAATCGCCAGGATAGTATAATCCGGTTTAGCAGATGTGAATTGATATCACCGCTAAACCGGAAGGAAGATTTTATTAAGATTGTGCTATTCGAGTGATGATTCTATTGCATTTTTCGTATATTTCTCCCACATCTTCTCCGAGAAAGAAATTTCCTTTTTCATAAAGAATCTTTCCATTTACCATAGTAAGCAAAACATTATCTTTACTTCCGCTGTATACAAGATTCTTAACAATATTGTTTTCGGGTTGCATATTCGGCTTTTGCAGATTGATTACAGTCAGGTCAGCATAATTACCGACGGATAAATCCAGAGATTTGGTTAATCCCATAGCTCTAGCCCCACCTTTGGTAGCAGCGAGCAGTACTTGAGAGGCATCTACTACGGCAGCGTCCATTTCCCGTACTTTAGCCAGTCCTGTAACCAAAAACATTTCCCGAAACATGTCAAGGCAGTTATTGCTGGCAGGACCATCTGTGCCAATGGCAACATTCAGTCCTTCCTCGAGGTAGCGTTTTATGGGGGCAATCCCACTGGCAAGTTTCAAATTAGAAGCAGGATTGGTGATGATAGACAAATTTTTTTCCTTAAAAATACGAATATCATTTTCATCAAAGTAGATACAATGGTATCCACCACCTCCGTAATCAAACATACCGAGGGAATCTAAGTAGGTTGTTGGAGTCATTCCGGTACGGGCTTTGCAATCATAAACCTCTGCCTTAGTTTCTGAATTGTGCGTAAATACAGGTGCCCGATATGTGTGTGCCAGTGCAGCGACACCCTTCAATAAATCCTCGCTGGTCGTATATTCAGCATGAAAACCAAGTTGGTAGCTGATTAATGGGTGAAAATGATTGTATTTATTATAACATTCCTCTAATCCTTTTAATGAATGAACAAAATTATTTAAGCCTGACACGATTACGGTACGAAAACCAAAATCCACAGAAGCCTGAGCGATGGCATCGGAATTAATATACATATCAAAATTAGCCGTAATACCGCTGGTGAGATACTCCATGATTCCCAGTTTAGAAAGTGTATAAATATCATCTTCCGTAAGCTTGGCCTCCATTGGAAAGACCTGTTTGTGAAGCCAGTCCGACAGTGGAAGATCATCGGCGTAGGAACGTAGAAAGGTCATGGCTGAGTGAGTGTGGGCATCTTTAAATCCAGGCAGAATAAGATTTCCCTGCAAGTCGATTTCACGCTCAAAGTCTAGGAATGCAGGTATATTTTCAGCGGTACCGCAGTAATAAATCTGTTCATTGCAGACCCAGAGTTCGCCCCAGATGATATCGAAGTCTTCTTTTAATGTCAAAATTCTTGCATTGTATAAACGTATATTCATATGAATACCCCCAATTTCAATTCTTATTGTTGTTCCACATCAATATTAAGCACAGTTTCCATCTCACGAATATTTTGCATGGCACTAGCTAACATTGCCTTGTGAGAAGAAATGGAAACATGAAGTTTGATTTCTTTGTAAGCGGTATTTTTAGGAGTGAAAATCTCAATATTATTAATGTAGATATGAGATTTTTCAAGCTCAAAACAAATCTGCTCTAACGTATCATCAATTTGTGTTACCTGTACTACCATTATTTTATAGTAGGAACGTCTTATCATATATTTTTTGAGAATCTCCAAAGTAAAATAAATGGCAAGAGTAGTAACCACAGCACCACCGTAGAAACCTGAACCAGAGGCAATTCCAATACAGGCAACCGCCCATAGACTGGCAGCGGTGGTCAGTCCCCTGACATTTAATCCATCCTTGATAATCGTTCCGGCACCAAGAAAGCCGATACCACTGATAATCTGGGCACCCATTCTTGTCGGGTCAATAGAGGTAAAAGCTTCAAAATAAAAGAAAAGATATTCCGAAGTAATCATAATCAGAGCAGAAGAAACGCCAACCAAAACATGCGTGCGTACTCCGGCCGGCCGATTTACATGCTCTCGCTCCATGCCAATGATTCCACAAAGAAAGGCTGTGACTAAAAGTCTTGGAATGGCAAGGAGGAGAAAATGTATTTGCTGATTTTGTAATAAAATATCAAGGCATTGTTTCATAACAACCCTCCATCCATAGTAATAATTTGAGCGGTGAGATATTCCGGTGCTTTAGAAAGCAGCAGCGCCAGTTGTCCCACTTCTGTTGGTGTGCCAAGACGACATGCGGGAATTTCATCAATTAATGCCTGCATTTCGTCCTCTGTCAAATGTGCATTCATTTCTGTGTCGATTACACCACAGGAAATAGCATTGACGGGAATATTGCTAGGTGCCAGTTCTTTTGCCAGTGCCTTAGTGAATGTGTTCAGACCTCCCTTCGCAGCAGAGTAGGCAGCCTCGTAGGAAGCACCGCAATTGCCCCAAACAGAAGAAATCATAAGAATTCTCCCGGATTTTCTAGCAACCATAGAAGGAATTACTTGTTGGCAGCAATAAAAGGCAGAACTTAAGTTCGTAGTAAGCACGTTTTGCCATTCCATAGGTGTCATGTCACTGATTAAACCAAAAAAGGAAATACCGGCATTGCAGATAAGTATGTCAATTTCACCAAATTCAGAAGAAATGGTCTGAAACATCTGTGCTACCTGCGTGGAATCTGAAACATCCGCACATATGCCAAAGCATCGTACCTGATAAGTGGTTTCAATTTCATGTTTTAATCGATTCATTTGTGTGACAGAATTTTTACAATTAAGTACGATATCATAACCGTCTTGGGCAAAGCAAAGTGCAATGGCTTTTCCGATACCACGGGAAGAACCGGTAATGCATGCAATTTTTCGTTTCATAAAAGTTTCCTTCCTAATAATAAGTTAATAAGTATTGAAAATTTGTAATCACAGATTAGGGTGTTTTGACATCCTAATTATTATAATATAAGTATAAAAATGAATGGAAAAAAAAGCAAGGATTCTATTTTTAAAATGATGCGTTTGTGGTACACTAGAGATAATGAAAACAAAAACGAGGAGACCAGTTATGGAAAAAATATATGATTTAATAATTATAGGAAGCGGACCGGCGGGTTTATGTGCAGCAATTTATGCTGAGCGGGCAAAATTGTCCTGCATTACAATAGAACGAAATTATATGAGTGGAGGGCAGGTAATTAATACTTATGAAGTAGATAATTATCCCGGAATGCCTGGAATCAACGGGTTTGACATGGCAGAACAATTTCGTGCACATGCACAGAAGCTTGGCGCTGAATTTGTGGAAGCGGAAGTGAAATCTATAGAAAATGTGAAAGAGAACGTGAAAAAAGTCATTGCAGACGATAAAGTGTTCTATACAAGGGCAATTATTGTTGCAACTGGTGCAAAACACAGAAAACTTTCTGTAGCGGGAGAAGAAGAACTGGCCGGTATGGGGGTATCTTATTGTGCGACTTGTGACGGCGCCTTTTTTAAGAACAAGGTAGTGGCTGTTGTCGGTGGCGGTGATGTGGCTGTGGAAGATGCAATTTTCCTGGCAAGGACATGTGAAAAAGTTTATCTGATTCATCGGCGTGATGAATTGCGGGCAGCGAAGGTATTGCAGGAGGCAGCGTTAAAAGAAGAAAGAATTGTCCCGGTGTGGAACAATGTAGTGACCGGAATTATTGGAAGCGATAAAGTGGAATCTATAAAACTTCAAAATGTATTGAATGGTGAAGAACGAGAAATTGCTTTGGACGGTGTTTTTGTGGCAGTTGGAATACAACCAAACACAGAATTGTTTCAGGGAATGCTTTGCATGGATCCGAAGGATTATATTTTGGCAGGCGAAGATGGAAAAACAAGTGTGGAAGGAATTTTTGCTGCAGGTGATGTGAGAACAAAACAACTTCGTCAGATTATAACAGCAGCAGCAGATGGAGCGAATGCTGTCACATCTGTGCAGGATTACTTGTTAAAAATAGAAAAATAGACAAAAAATGTAAAAAATGTTACTAATTCCTAAACAATTTTTACAAAGGTTGACAAAAAGTAAGAAATTTGATAAAATTCTTCGTGGCTGTAGTTAATGAAGGTAGCGATGGTGCTGAACGCAGTACCATCTTTTTTATTTGGAGGAATTTATGCATAATAAGCGAATGAAAGTAGTAGCAGCAACTCTTGCAGGTATTATTATTGCAGGTGGATATTCATTAAATACACAGGCAAGCGGCGTAGTTAGTGATATGCCGGGGGCAGGAATTGCAATTGTTATGAATGATACTCTGTTAGCGACAGAGCAGGAAGAAACAGAAGTAAACACTACAAAAGCAGAGCAGGAGGAAGCAAAAGTATCTGAAAACGAGGCTCCTGTGGTGAAAAGCGAATATGATAATATTGCCATTGCACAGGTAACGAATTATGTAAACTTAAGAAGTGAACCTAGTGAGGAAGGCGAGATTTTAGGAAAGTTATATAACAATTCAGCAGCAACGATTATTGCAACAGAAGGTGATTGGTATAAAATCAAATCTGGAACAGTAGACGGATATGTTAAAGCTGAATTTGTAGTAAATGGTGCAGAAGCAGAGGAGCTTGCTAAGCAAGTAGGACATAGAACGGCAACGGTCAGCACAGAAACTTTGAAAGTTCGTAATGAAGCGGGATTGGATGCGACGGTTCAGACATTGATTCCGGAAGGCGAAAGCTATGATGTTGTAGAAGAACTTGACGGCTGGGTTAAAATCGCAGTCGATACAGATATTGAAGGTTATGTTTCTTCTGATTACGTGAATCTTGAAACAGAATTTGTGGAAGCAGAATCGATCGAAGAAGAAAAGGCACGTTTAGCAGAAGAAGAAAGAGTCCGCAAAGAAGCAGAGGAAGCAGCAAAAAAAGCGGATGAAGCAGAAGCAGCAAAGAAACATAAGAAATCAGAAAGCAGTAAGGAAAGTGCACAAACTACAGAGAGTAGTGAAGCAGGAAGCAGTGCTGTGGCACCGGCTGTGACAGCACCGGTTTCCGGCTCGAGAGCAGCAATTGTAAGCTATGCATTACAATTTGTTGGAAATCCATATGTAGCAGGTGGCACCAGCTTAACCAATGGAGCAGATTGCTCAGGCTTTACATTTTCCGTATTTGGAGATTGTGGAATTTCCATTCCTCGTGACTCACGTTCACAGGCGGCAGGTGGCACACCGGTAGACTTAAGTGCAATTCAGCCGGGAGATTTACTGTTCTACTCTGACGGCGGTGCAATCAACCATGTTGCTTTATACATCGGTAATGGGCAGGTGGTACATGCAAGTACAGCGAAAACGGGAATTAAGATTTCGGCATACAATTATCGTACACCATGTAAGGCAGTTTCTTATGTGAATTAGCATAGAATCCCGTCAGCAAAATATTACTATATTTAGATTACAGGCAGTTTTTGGAATAATTCTGAAAACTGCTTTTTTGTTGTATAATATTAGAGTGGCAAAGTCTAACTCTGTCATGGCTAGGTACGTTTGGAGTTTTGAAATTGTCAGTTAATTTTGCGTTAAAGTCAAATACTATCTGAACGAAAAAAATGGATAGAACGAGTGGAACATAAATTTGCACAAAAAAAACAGCGTTTTTCTCTAATCCACAGAAAGGTGTATAAAGTTATCCACCGGAAATAAATGGCGAAAAATGGGGAAAAGAAAGTTATACACGAACTTATCCACATTATCCACATTTTTGAAGGTGAAAAACGGTTGTTTACATAAGATGAAAACAGAACGGTTGTTTTGTGTAGAACGCATAAAAAGTGAAAAAAATAATTTAGAGGAGAAAAAATGCATTGACAATTAAATCGTCGCACTATTATGAAAAATGAATAAATAATTCAAGAAAAATAAATGAAATATGCTGGAAACGGAAGAAGGTATGTTGACAAAGCAATCTCAGACAGCTAGAATAAAAGAAATCATATGAGAAATTCATAAAAACATGGAGGATAACATGAATATCAAATTTAAAGTGAAAATGACTGAAAAAATCATGTATAATTTTTTACTGCACCATGCTTATAACAGTGCAAGCGTTTTGATTGGAAATGTGTTTGGAATTTTAGTGGCGGTTTTAGGGACAACTATGATGGGAGAAGATTCAGGAAAAGGAATTATGTATTTGCTGTTAGGGGCAGCAGTTATTATTTATACACCGGTTTCTCTTTATTTAAGTGCCAAAAGACAGATAAAATCCAGTGAGGTATTTAAGGATGAAATCACGTACACTATTTCAGAGGAGGGGCTTACCTCTTCACAAAATGAAATGACAACAGAAGCACCGTGGGAATCCATGATTAAAGTCGTATCTACGACAAAAAGCATTATCATTTATACCGGAAAAAACAGAGCAACAATTTTGCCGAAGGAAGCGATGAAGGACCAATATGAAAATGTGGTACAGATGATTTCTACACATGTAGAACCTTCTAAAGTAAAAATTAAAAGTTAAGAGGTTGAAATGAAAGTTATAGAAACAAGAAGTGAAGAAGCTACAAGAAAAATTGGCGAGATTTTGGGTAAAGAAGTAAAGGCTGGCACAGTTATTACACTAAATGGAGATTTAGGCGTGGGAAAGACGGTTTTCACCCAGGGGCTTGCGAAAGGACTTGGAATAGAGGAACCGGTAAACAGTCCAACGTTTACAATTGTTCAAGTATATGAAGAAGGAAGGATGCCTTTTTATCATTTTGATGTATATCGTATTGGAGATATTGAAGAAATGGAAGAAATTGGTTACGAGGATTATTTTTATGGAACAGGGGTTTGCCTGATTGAGTGGGCAGAGCTGATTGAAGATATACTTCCGGAAAATTATGTGGATATTACTATTGAAAAAGACTTAGACTGTGGATTTGATTATCGAAAAATCACAATAAAAGGAGAAGAACATGAAAATATTAGCTTTGGATAGCTCCGGATTAACTGCTTCCGTGGCACTGGTGGAGGAGGATATTTTAGTTGGAGAATATACCATAAATTATAAGAAAACGCATTCTCAGACTTTGCTTCCTATGTTGGAACAGGTAGCAAAAGAAGTAGAATTGGATTTAAATACCATAGATTATATAGCGGTAGCGGCAGGGCCTGGTTCTTTTACCGGGCTTCGTATTGGTTCTGCTACAGCAAAAGGGTTAGGTCTGGCATTAAAAAAACCACTGGTGCATATTCCTACAGTTGATGCGTTAGCATATCAGTTTTACGCAGCAGATAAAGTGATTTGCCCATTAATGGATGCACGGAGAAATCAGGTGTATACGGGAATCTTTTCCTTTGCCGGAGAAGAATTTATTACGTTAGAACAGCAGTGCGCAATTGCTATTGAGGAGATTTTGGACAAAGTAAATAAATTGGGCAGAGAAACTGTTTTCTTAGGAGATGGTGTTCCGGTATATTTAGAAAAGATAAAGGAACTGGTAAAAGTACCATTTCTTTTAGCACCGGCTCACAGGAACAGACAGAGTGCGGGTGCAGTGGCAGTATTGGCAAAAGAATATATAAAAGAAGGAAAAATAGAAACAGCAACAGAACATATGCCGGATTATTTACGATTGTCGCAGGCGGAACGTGAAAGACTAGAGAAAGAAAAGGAAGCTAAATAACATGATAATCAGAGAAATGCAGGAAGCAGATCTTTTACAGGTAGCTGCGATTGAGGAAGCTAATTTTTCCGTACCGTGGTCGATACAAAGCTTTCGAGAATCGATACAGCTTGAACATACCATATATCTGGTTGCGGAAGAACAAGAAGATATTATGGGGTATTGTGGCATGTATCGGGTATTTAATGAAGGCGAGATTGTCAATGTCGCAGTGGCAGAAAAGTATCGTAGAAAAGGGGTGGCTTCTGGTCTCTTAGAACAATTGTTTTTGCAAAGTGACGTACTTAAAATCGATAATTTTTTTCTGGAGGTCAGAGAAAGTAATGAAGCAGCAATTCAATTATATAAGAAATTTGGCTTTAGTGAAGCGGGCATAAGAAAAAATTTCTATGAAAAGCCTCGAGAAAATGCAATCTTTATGTGGAAAAGATAGTTAATTACAACTATCTTTTCCACTATTTTTTTGTTAAGGAATCATATATAATTTAGTCAGCGCAGATAGTTCTAAGTGAAAGGAGATATTTTCTATGAAAAAGTACAGAGGTAATGAAATAGAAACAGTGTTTTGTAATTGCTGCGGAAAGAAAATATTGGCGGAACATGGAGTTGTCAAAGAGGGGGTGTTTATGGCAGAGGTTCAATGGGGATATTTTTCAGAAAAAGATGGAGAACAGCATAATTTTGACATGTGTGAAGTGTGTTATGATACGATGGTGGAAAAATTTAAAATTCCGGTGGAGCATAGAAATTTCAAAGAATTTTTGTAATCTTTCTAGGGATAAGAGGCAGCTTTCTTGTAACTTTATTTTTTTTGTGATATGATGGGAGAAAAGTAAAAAGAAAAGAAAGAGGAAGAGGAATGTTAGATGTTTGCTTATTAGGATGTGGCGGAATGATGCCGCTTCCTTATCGATGGCTTACTTCCCTTATGATGCGCTACAATGGTTCGAGTATATTGATTGACTGTGGAGAAGGAACTCAGATTGCAATTCGAGAAAAAGGATGGAGTTTTAAGCCGATAGATGTAGTATGTTTTACGCATTATCATGGAGATCACATTAGTGGACTGCCGGGTTTATTGCTTACTATGGGAAATGCCGAAAGGCACGAACCATTAACATTGATTGGACCAAAAGGCTTGGAAAGAGTAGTAAATGCCTTGCGTGTGATAGCACCTGAGCTTCCGTTTGAGTTGAAGTTTATGGAGATATCCGGAAATGAACAAACGTTTGAATTTGATGGATACCGAATCCGGGCATTTAAGGTGAACCACAATATTCTTTGCTATGGTTATACAATGGAAATAGATCGTGCAGGCCGTTTTGATCCTGTCAGGGCAGAAGAACAGAAGATTCCAAAAGCATATTGGGGACGTTTGCAAAAGGGGGAAACCATAGAAGAAAACAATTGCATGTATACACCTGATATGGTTTTAGGGCCACCGAGAAAGGGAATAAAATTAACGTATTGTACAGATACCAGACCGGTGCCATCCATAGTAGAAAATGCAAAAAATGCAGACTTATTTATCTGCGAAGGAATGTATGGTGAAAAGGAGAAACAGGCAAAAGCGAAAGAGCATAAGCACATGACCTTTTATGAGGCAGCAGAGCTGGCGAAGGAAGCGAATGTAAAAGAAATGTGGCTTACGCATTATAGTCCTTCTTTGAACAGACCGGAGGAATATATGGAAGAAGTACAGCAAATATTCAAGAATACGAAAGCCGGAAAAGATAGAAAAACAATAGAATTACAGTTTGAATAGGGGGAAAACAAATGAATAAAAAGGTAATAAAAAGCATCGTTGTAGGGGGCATACTTCTGGGAATGATTGTAGGATATTATTTTTATCTTTCTGAAAAAAGCAGCAAGGATGCCGGAGACGAAATAATAGAAACTTCATTGACGCAGGATGTGCTTGCAAAGGATTTAAATAAGTCATACCCTGCAACGCCGAGGGAAGTCGTCAAATATTATAATCAGATTCAGGAATGCTATTATAATGAAGATAATGATGAAAAAACAATTAAAAAAGTAATGGAAAAATCCAGGGAGTTATTCGATGAAGAATTATTGGAGAAAAATGACGAAGATACCCAGTTCAAAGATTTGATGGAAGAAGTTCAAAGTTTTCGTGAAAAAAAGAGGGATATTTTTGGCTGGAGTACGGATTCGGCAGAGGATGTAGAATACAATAACTTTGATGGAAGTGAGTGGGCGTCACTGAATTCCTACTATACGATAAGAACGGATGGGAGCCATACGAAAACAACAGAGGTATTTCTTCTTAGAAAAGATGCAGAAGGACAATGGAAAATATATGGATGGGATTTGGCTCAGCCCAAAGAAGCAGGAGAATAAGAAATGAAGGAAGATAAATTAATATTAGCGATTGAAAGCTCGTGTGATGAGACAGCCGCAGCCGTCGTCAAAAATGGAAGAGAAGTTTTATCTAATGTAATTTCTTCACAAATAGAATTACATAAGTTGTATGGAGGCGTGGTACCGGAAATCGCTTCTAGAAAACATATAGAAAAGATCAATCAGGTTATTGAAGAAGCTTTAGTGGAAGCTGATACTACATTAGAGGATATAGATGCAATTGGAGTTACTTATGGACCGGGATTGGTAGGAGCGCTTTTAGTAGGAGTGGCAGAAGCAAAGGCCATTGCTTATGCAGCGAAAAAACCGCTTGTTGGAGTACATCATATAGAAGGACACATATCGGCAAATTATATAGAAAACAAAGAATTAGAGCCTCCATTTATCTGTCTGGTAGTTTCGGGAGGGCATACTCATCTTGTACGTGTGGCAGATTATGGTGTATATGAAATCTTGGGTCGTACAAGGGATGATGCGGCAGGAGAAGCATTTGACAAGGTAGCGAGAGCTATTGGACTTGGATATCCGGGTGGACCTAAGATTGATAAGCTGGCAAAAGAAGGAAATGAGAATGCAATTGTTTTTCCAAAAGCGAAAGTTGCAGGAAGTCCATATGATTTCAGCTTTAGTGGCTTAAAGTCAGCGGTATTAAATTATATAAATTCATGTCAAATGAAAGGAGAAAGTATAAGAGAAGCAGATATAGCGGCGTCTTTTCAGAAAGCTGTCATTGATGTATTAGTGGAACACGCTATGATGGCAGTAAGGGATTTTGGAAATAAGAAGCTTGCGATAGCAGGGGGAGTAGCATCCAATTCTGCTTTAAGATCAGCTATGCAGAAAGCGTGTGCAGAAAAGGGTATTGAATTTTATTATCCATCTCCAATTTTTTGTACAGATAATGCGGCAATGATTGGAGCAGCGGCGTACTATGAGTACCAGAAGGGCGTAACTCATGGATGGGACTTGAACGCTGTGCCAAATTTAAAACTGGGAGAACGATAAGAATGGAAAAAAGCGGAAAAAAGTGCAGTGCCATTGTGCTTGCTGCCGGCGTTGGAAAAAGAATGAACAGTAAAGTGCCAAAACAATTTATGGAACTTGCAGGAAAACCGGTGCTTTATTATGCATTAAAAGCATTTCAAGACAGTTTCATTGAGGAAATTGTTTTAGTGACCGGTGAAGCAGAAATAGAATTTTGTAAAAAAGAAATAGTTGAGAAATATAAGTTTAGTAAGGTAAAAGCAGTGGTAGCAGGCGGAAAAGAAAGATATCATTCCGTGTATGAAGGACTAAAAGCAGTGGGAGAGGCAGAATATGTATTTATTCATGACGGAGCCCGCCCTTTCGTAGAGCAGGACATGCTGGAACGAGCTTATACTGCAGTAGAAAAGTATCGAGCCTGTGTAATTGCAGTAAAGGCCAAGGATACCATAAAAATAGCAGATCAGGAAGGATTTGTGCAGACAACACCGGCAAGGAGTATGGTATGGCAGGTACAAACACCACAGGTTTTTGAATTTCAGGAAATTAAAAAGGCACATGAGCTCGTCATGCAGAGAACAGATATCGTCATTACAGATGATGCTATGGTGTACGAAGCTGCCTTTGGAAAACCTATAAAACTGGTGGAGGGAAGTTATGAAAATATTAAACTTACAACCCCAGAGGATATGGAAATAGCACGGATATTCTTGAAAAAGCGAATTCATGATTAAGGTTATAACTGTACTTCGTGTGTGTTCGCAGAACGAAGTGCATTGGACGGAACAAAAAACTAAAAAAAGTAAAAAAAGGTGTTGACATCAGAAAGAGTAAATGATATTATATGTAAGTCGATAAGACATGGAGAGGTGTCCGAGTGGTTTAAGGAGCTGGTCTTGAAAACCAGTGATTCCGAAAGGGACCGTGGGTTCGAATCCCACCTTCTCCGTTTAGTAAAATAACCACAATGCGTGGTTATTTTTTTACGAATGAATAGATAATAAGTGAAACATAATTTATCAGCATTTTGGAGAAATACCCAAGAGGCCGAAGGGGCTCCCCTGGAAAGGGAGTAGGTCGTTAATAGCGGCGCGAGGGTTCAAATCCCTCTTTCTCCGTTTGGAAGCGGTTACGCTTCCAATTTTTTTCGCAGACAAAGAAGCAAGTTAAAAAGTTTGAAAAAACATGAAAAATTTGTTGACAGGTCGAAAAAGATATGATATATTAATATACGCCGCTGAGGTACGGCGGCAAAAAACGTTGAATCTACAAGGGTTTCCAGTGTTGACTCTAAGAGCTCCTGAGAAATTA
>JBNMLC010000024.1:0-32648 GCA_050874665.1 Lachnospiraceae bacterium
AAAAAATCCCAAAAAGATGAATAATATCTTCTCACCTGGGTATACTGTAAGTAGAAAAACATATTCGACAGCAAGATTATACATATCTATTTCTTATCAGAAAGATTTACTTTCCAAAGACACAAGAATTTTTACAGCCTCAGAAAAACCGATATTTAAGTGGAAGAATTAAGTTGATAATTCTTCCACCTAAACGAGAAAAACTACGTTTTTCATTTTACAAAGCCTTACGAATACAATCTTCTATATAATCAATGCCTAAACCAGTGTTTAATGTAATATCAAAGTTGGCTGCCATTCCCCACATGCGACCAGTATAGTATCGATAATTATCTGCACGTTGTATGTCTTTCTTACGAATCTGTTGCTCAGCTTCCTTTTGGGTTATATTCAAACGTTTCATCACATGTTCAGTTCTTAGTTTCAATGGTGCTGTAAAGAATATCTTTAAGACATGCTTGTCTTCGCGCAAAACATAATCAGAACATCTTCCAATGATAACGCAATTTCCTTTCTGAGCTAATTCTCTGATAGCATCTGATTCTGCTTCGAAAATTCTGTCTTTGGGAGCTTCCTCATTTTTATTTCCGTATAAATACATCTGATTTACAAAATCATACAACAGGCTGTTAGTCATAGTCTCTTCCTTTTGGCGAATAAAATCTGATTTCATGCCGGTAGTTCCTGCAATTATCTTGATGATTTCTTCATCATAAAATTCGTAGCCTAATCTTTCCGCCAGTATTTTTCCTATATTGTGTCCGCCGCAACCATACTGTCTGCCGATAACAATTACATTTTTATGTGTGGTCTCGTTTTCTATTTCATCTGTATCAGTAGTCTGGTGTTTTGTTTTATAATCTTCAGGGAATAAATATGGTTTTATAAACTCTAGTTTCTTTGCAAGTAATCTTGCAATAAAACCAACCAATAAAGCTGCAATAATTGTGCCCTCACGCACACCATTTAACTTGCCCGGAAATACAAAAGAGAGAAATCCCGCAATGATTGTCATGGAAGAATCAAATATGATTTTCGTTGTTCCAAAATTTGTATTCCATGTCTGCACAATAGCACGGACAAAAGACTCTCCCGGAAGCATAACAACGTCCGCTACCACTTCTAGATAGACACCAAAGCCAAGCACCAGACAGCCCGCAAGCAAAGCAATCATTTTCACAAAATAATTCTGAGGATTTACCCAGAAAAACATATACATGGTAAGGTCGATGAAATAGCCAAATACAATGGAAATGGGTATCTGTAGAATGTTTTCTATTTTAAAATTTTTTCTTAAAATTATAAGCTGCAATACAATAAGCAAAATGCTGAATAATATTGTGAAATTTCCTAATGTAAATGGAAAATTCAGACTCAGTACATAGGGAATGGATGAAATGGGCGATGTACCAAGACTCGCCTTGGTTACAAGACTAACTCCTAATGCGTTTACAAATAATCCTATTAAAAACAAAAGATATCTCTTTAATTTATTCACTTTTAACATCTCCTTAGTTATTGTCGAATATTTATTTTGTTGTTTCGTTTAATAAATTTTCATATATTTTCTGATATACGGACATAAACAGATTGAATTCTTCCTCAGAAATGCCAAGTAAGGCGTTCTTTTCAATTTCAGAAAACGCTTTATTGGTTAATTGCTGTTTTTCTTTCCCTTCTTCCGTCATAAAAATATGAAAGCTGCGTCTGTTTCCGTTTAGTATCTGGCGATTTATCAGTCCCTTTTCTTCCATTCGATTAAGAATAGCAGTCAAGGATCCTGCTTCAAGAAAGCAGGCTTTGGCAATTTCTTTCTGATTACTCCCATTATGCTCTCCTAAATAATCAAGAATTTTCGGCTGCCCAATGGTAAGTCCTGTAGCTTTCAACTTATCTAGTAAAGCTTTCTGTACAAGCATCTGGTTTGCCATAATAAGATAATGCAACGAATGATTCATGTCTTGTTCCTCCACAAAAAAAAGTTATAATTCAAACAGTTTGAATTATAACTTTTTGCTCTTGAAATGTCAATATTACTTGTAGAAGAATCATAGTTTGTGCTTCCTGTGCGTTCGCAGTTAAAAAAAATCGTTTCAATGGTTGACAGAAGAATTGTTTTGCTTGTGAATCAATATCCGTTATTGAAATCAATTATATTCTTTTTAGGCTCATTCTTTTTATCTCGCTTTATATTTTCGCAGAATATATCTAAAATCCTCTTTCTTGTAAACTTATTTTCTCCCCAGCTGATTCCTGAAATATGTGGAGTCAATAACACATTTTCCATATATCTGAGAGGAGGGTTTTCAGGTAAAGGTTCAGGATCTGTGACATCAAGAACAGCACCTTTGAGTAATCCTTTCTGCAGAGCGTTTGTTAATTCTTCTGTATTCACAACAAATCCACGTCCAACATTTACGAGTATGGCATTTTCCTTCATCTTTTTTATTCTTTCTGCATCAAACATTCCCTCCGTTTCTGTGGTACCCGGAAGTGCGATAATAACCACATCAGCATTTGGCAACTGCGTATCAACATTATCTATTGTATATATTTCATCAAAAGGCAACTGCTTATTGCTGGGAGTGCGACATATTCCAATAATATAAACCCCAAAACATCTAAGCTTTTTGGCAGTTTCTTGTCCAATATTTCCTGTTCCTAAAATAAGTACTCTTTTTCCCTCTAATGTGTCATCACCCTCAATTTGGTTCCAACCACCGCTTTTCATTTGTGCACGATATGAAAACAGATTTTTATATAATGCAAGAATTCCAGAAACAATATACTCAGAAATAACAGCTCCATAAGCACCGGAAGCACTGGTAAGAATAATATTGTCAGGAAAATCCGGGGTAGAAGTGTATTTATTGGCGCCTGCCCAAGTCATTTGAATCCATCTAAGATGTTTCATAAACATTCCACACTTAAACTTCAATATTTCTTTGTATTTTATCATATCAAATTCAAATATTCTATCATCATTTCAGCAAAACAAAAATTTGCTTGTGAAATTACCAGGCATTCAAAGTATCCGTTGCATTTTATCAGTACTTTCTTGAAAATTTTGAAAAGTATTTCAAGTGGCTCACACATTCCATACATATTGTGTCAGAATTTTTATCAAATGTAATTGTATGAAATCCTTAAAAGTGGTAAAATATATATATCTTAACTGCCAGTGGGGATATAGGGCTAAAGGCAGTGTAATAAAGTGTAATAATATGAGAAGGAGTGGGCTTAGGATGAGTGTGACAAAAATCCAGGGTGAGGAAAGAAAGATAGCGAAAGGTACACTTGTGTATTCGGAAAACCAGGAGATTAAGGAACTGGCGGTAGTTGCAGAAGGACGTCTTGTAGCGGTAAACAAAGCGGGAAGAATGGAGTTTAAAAAGGGAAGTATACTAGGACTGATTGAGGGAATTAACGGGAAATGTACCTGTTCTTATTTTGCAGATGAAGACACCACGTTGTTAATATACCCTTATAGAAGTCTGGAAGAAAATATAGAACTGGGAGTTGCTCAAAAGATGAACCCGGGTAATACTATTGTGACGGCAATTCGTCAGATTAGCCTGAGTCTTGACAAGGTTAAAGTAGAAGAAGAAAAAACCAATCGGTTTTACAGTTATGTGACAGAAGAATATAAAAGATATATTCAGTTGTGTAAAGGGTATAATGCAGAATGTAGAAACTCAAAAATCATTGCCGAATTAAAAGAATTTGTTCAGGATACAGAATTAGACGATGAAAAGATGGAATATATGCAGGAATTAATGGCAATTCCGGATAATATCCGTGCAGCTTTTTTTGAATCCAGTGAATATATGGTAGAGAAGCATTTGAACGACATTATGGCAGTTGCAGAAGATGTGGCATCATTATATGAAGAAATTGACCAATACTTGGCACAGAATTCAGCAGCTTTGATTGCAGATGACAGCGACAATCTGTTTTCTATGTACGAAGATTTGATTTTACAAATTGCCGGCAAAAAGGGAAATGTATCAACGCTGTTAAAAAAGGCAGATGAAATTTTGAAATTTGCGAATGCTTTTGAGGGAATTGACAAAAAGATTGTGGCTAAAGTAAAAAATGACTTTCAGGATAAACTCAAGATGATGGGGGTAGATGCCAACGCATTAGCAAATGTGGAAGCAGATTCGAAAGCAGGAATTTCGGGGGGCAACGTAGCCTCTTCAAGTGCAGCAGACAGCAATTATACATCTGCACAGATGGAAATTATTCGCAAAATCACACAAAATACTACGGAAAAAATTATTGCGTACGCCGGACTTGAGGAAGAAAAAAATGAAAAGCTCCGTCAGCAGTTGACCGTATATGCGGCTACGGAAGATAAACATGCCACTACAGATGAAGTAAGCAGGGTGCGCAGAAGTCTGGGGGCTTTATATTATGATTATTATGAAGCGGTAATCACTAAATATGTAAAAGAAGAAAAACCGATTCCTTTATTAGAACTATTTTTGAATTTTGGTATGTTAGATGAGCATCTCGTAAGCGATGAGGCTTTGGCAGATTTGTTTTACACCAAGCGTGATGAAGATATGGGAGATTATCAGATTTATACGATGAAGGAATGGTTGTTTAAAATTTATCAGGGTGAACATGAACCATCACGAAACGAATTTGATATGGATTATGATGCAACCTTCCGTGATATGAAAAGGACACAGAAATTTACAAAAGAGCAGGAGGAGGCATATAAGCATGATCAAAAGGGAAAAATGATTTTTGAGCTGCGCAATATGTTAACTTCAGCAAATAAAATGACACAGGGACAAATTATGACCTTCTGCCCGATTTTATGTGTGGAAGAAGGGGAATCCGTAAAAAAAATGCTGACACAAAAAAGTGTGGTGAAGAAGACATTTGACACTTTGCTGCAAATAGATTATTCTTGTTTTTATCGCCCGGTTGCTTTTTGGGATACGGAACATGGCGTAAACAAAGATTACATACAAAAAGAAGTAAAGCCTATCGTGATTCTTATGCCAAATATAGGAACCAAAGGAGCTATGTGGCAGGAATTGTCAGGACCACGAAAAGATACTTCTGCAAGATTTGCACTTCCTATTATGTGCAGAGAAAACTTAACCAAATTAGCCGTTGCAATATTAGGACAATACCGTTGGGAAATCTGCAGAAATATTCAGGGGGTATACTGGAATGATTTAAGTGAAAAATCCCTTACCTCAGAATATTTTGATTATGCACAGTTCTTTAAGAAAAATCACGATTTGTCCCAGCAGGCAAAGGACAAGATTAAACAAAATCTTGTGAAAGCAAAAAACAGTTTCCGTGGTATGTTTGTCCAGGATTATACAGAGTGGGTATTGATGGAATCGAAAGGTTCACAGCGCTTAAATAAGGTATGTAGAGAAATTTTGATAGAATACATACCATTCCCAAAGAAAATAAGAGATATTTTGCGTCAACATCCTTCCTATGGACAGGGCATTGACAAGTTTGAACGTCATACGGCAGAAAAATTAAAAAAAGCAACAAACATTGAAACAACATTAATTAAGCATAAAGGAAAAGTAACGGAAGATTTACAAAACTATCTGGAATACTTGAAAATGTAGTATCTTTCGTGAAAGGTAAGAAAATGAAGTGGAATAAATTTACAATTAAAACAATTGCAGATGCGGAGGATATTATTATCAGCAGCCTGATGGAACTTGGCATTGAGGGAGCGGAAATTGAAGATAACGTACCTTTGAGCGAATATGAAAAGAGTCAGATGTTTGTAGATATCCTGCCAGAGAATCCGAATGCAGGGAATGAGGCATATGTATCCTTCTATATTGAGGAAGGACAAGAAACAGAGGAGCTTTTAGCAAGTGTAAAGGAAGAACTGGCATCCCTGGCAGAGTTTATGGAAGTGGGTGAATGCACAATTACAAAAAGTCAGACGGAAGATGCAGATTGGCAGAATAAATGGAAAGAATATTTTAAACAGTTTTATGTAGATGATATTTTGATTAAACCATCTTGGGAAGAGTTGAAGCCGGAAGATGAGGGAAAAATGAGAATTGATATTGACCCGGGAACTGCTTTTGGAACGGGTATGCATGAAACGACACAGCTTTGCATTCGCCAGATTAAAAAGCTGGTGACGAAGGATACCATTATGTTAGATGCAGGAACCGGAAGTGGAATTTTGTCCATAGCAGGAATTAAACTAGGTGCTGCCTATGCATTAGGTACAGACTTAGATCCGTGTGCGATTACTGCGGTGGCGGAGAACATGCAGGTGAATGGCATTAGTGAAGATAAGTATGATGTAATTCTTGGAAATCTTATTGATGATAAAGAAACACAGGACAAAGTAGGATATGAAAAATATGATTTGGTCTGTGCCAATATTTTAGCAGAAATTCTTGTGGCCATGACACCGGTGATTCCGGCTACGATGAAAAAGGGTGCTTACTATGTGACTTCAGGAATTTTAAAAGAAAAAGAAGCGTTGGTGAAAGAAGCAATTGTTAACAGTGGTCTGGAAGTGACAGAAGTAACCTACCAGGGTGACTGGTGCTCCATTACGGCGAAGAAAGCATAAGGAGAAAAGGATGAATCAGTTTTTTGTAGAGGAATGCCAGATACATGGTTCAGAAATTATTATTGAAGGAACCGACGTAAATCATATTAAAAATGTACTTCGCATGAAAACCGGTGAGGAAGTTATGATTAGCAATGGAACAGATAAGCATTATATCTGTTCCATTGTAAGTATTTCACAAGAGCAGGTGATTGCAAAAATTGTAGATATAGATACGAACACCACAGAACTTCCGGTGAAGTTGTATTTATTTCAAGGATTACCAAAGGCGGACAAGATGGAACTTATTATACAAAAGTCTGTGGAGTTGGGCGTGCATGAAATTATTCCGGTTGAAATGAAGCGGTGCGTAGTAAAATTGGATGCCAAAAAGGAAAGGTCCAAGCTTGCAAGATGGCAGGGAATTGCGGAAAGCGCAGCGAAACAGTCAAAACGTATGTTGGTACCAAAAGTTTCCGGTGTGATGAATTTTAAAGAAGCGGTTGCATATGCAAAAAGTTTAGATTATAATATTATACCGTATGAGTTTGCTAACGGAATGGAAAAATCAAAGCAGATTGTAAAAAGCTTAGGAGCCTATCAAAGCGTTGGAATTTTTATTGGACCGGAGGGTGGCTTTGAGGAAGTAGAGATTGCCTATGCAAAGGAAAACAATATGCAGATTATTTCTCTGGGCAAACGTATTTTACGAACGGAAACAGCAGGATTAACGGCTTTGTCAATCATTATGTTTGAATTAGAACAAGATGAATGAAACAATGCCGTCTTTTCACGTCAGTGAAGTAAAAAGTAGGAGAGAGAAACGTGGAAGCATATTTGGATAATTCAGCCACAACAAGATGTGAACAAGAAGTGGCAGAGCTGGTAGAAAAGCTGATGCTTACTGATTATGGAAATCCTTCTTCGATGCATTTAAAGGGTATGGAAGCGGAAAACTATATAAAAGAAGCGAAAACAAGAATTGCAAAAACATTGAAAGTAAAAGAAAAAGAAATTGTTTTTACTTCCGGTGGAACAGAATCCGATAATCTGGCATTGCTTGGCGTGGCATTGGCAAATCAGAGAGCAGGAAAGCACATTATTACAACTGAGGTAGAACATGCTGCAATACATGCTGCGGTACAGTTTTTGGAGGAGTTCGGCTTTGAAATCACCAAGATACCTGTGGATGGCAATGGGGTTATTTCTTTGGAGAAATTAGAGCAGGAATTAAGAAACGATACAATTTTAGTTTCAATTATGCATGTAAACAATGAAGTGGGTGCAGTTGAGCCAATTGAAGAAGCAGCAAGACTGATTCATGAAAAATCACCAAAAGCAAGCTTTCATGTAGATGCAATTCAAAGTTACGGAAAATATAAAATCAATCCGAAAAAAATGGGAATTGATTTGTTGTCTGTGAGCGGTCACAAAATCCACGGTCCAAAAGGCACAGGATTCTTATATGTAAATGAAAAGGTGAAAATAAGACCTATTATCTTAGGCGGAGGACAGCAGTCAGGCATGCGTTCCGGAACAGAAAACGTTCCGGGCATTGCGGGAATGGCACTGGCATGTGAAATGGCTTACAAAAGCTTAGAAGAAAACAGAGCAAATTTGTATGCATTAAAACTGAGATTTTGTCAACGCTTATTAGAATTGCCAGACGTAAAAATTAATGGTGCGTATGACGAAAGTTCTGCCCCGCAGATTGTCAGCGCAAGTTTTAAAGGGATTCGAAGTGAAGTACTTTTGCATACCTTGGAGAATAAAGAAATTTATGTGTCGGCAGGTTCTGCATGTTCCTCAAATAAGCCGGCACCGAGTAAAACACTTCTTGCCATGAAAGTGCCAAAGGATGAGTTAGAGGCAACGGTTCGTTTTAGCTTTTCGGTGCATACAAAAGAGGAAGAATTAGACTATACAATAGAAGTACTTCGGGAAATACTTCCTGTCTTGCGTAAATATACAAGACATTAATATGCAGAGAACACATATAAATATATCAAATAAAATATAAGGAGTAAACGATGTATAAAGCATTTTTGATTAAATACGGAGAAATCGGTGTAAAGGGAAAAAACCGTTATCTTTTTGAGGATGCCCTGGTCAATCAGATTCGCTTTGTTTTAGAGGATGTGGAAGGCGAATTTCAGGTAAGGAAAGAGCAGGGAAGGATCTTTGTGGAAGCCCAAAATGAATTTGATTTTGACGAGGCAATAGAAGCATTAAAAAGAGTGTTTGGTATTGTTGGAATTTGTCCTGTAGTAAAGATGGAGGATAATGGATTCGATGATTTTGCAGCACAGACGGTCGCATATTTAGATAAGGCATATCCGGATAAGAATTTTACATTCAAAGTAAAGGCACGTAGAGCAAGGAAGAATTATCCATTAGATTCTATGGAGATTAACAAAGAGTTAGGAAGTAAAATTGTGGAGGCATTCCCGGAAGTTAAGGTGGATGTACATAATCCTGATGTGGAAGTCCAGGTGGAAATCCGTGAAAAAATTTATGTATATTCAGAGACCATCAAAGGGGCCGGAGGTATGCCGCTTGGTACGAACGGGAAAGCAATGTTATTGTTATCCGGCGGAATCGATAGTCCGGTGGCAGGCTATATGATTGCAAAACGCGGCGTGAAAATTGATGCGGTATATTTTCATGCACCACCATATACAAGCGAGCGTGCAAAACAGAAAGTTGTTGATCTGGCTAAGCTGGTTTCACGTTATTCCGGTTCCATGCGTTTGTTTGTAGTGAATTTTACAGATATTCAGCTTGCAATTTATGAGAAGTGTCCTCATGATGAACTGACGATTATCATGAGAAGATATATGATGAAAATAGCGGAACATTTAGCAAAAGAAAATAATTGTCTGGGGTTGATTACGGGAGAAAGCATTGGACAAGTGGCGAGCCAGACGCTTCAGAGTCTTGCAGCAACGAATGAGGTTTGTACCATGCCGGTATATCGTCCGTTAATAAGCTTTGATAAACAGGAAATTGTGGACATTGCAGAACGAATTAATACGTATGAAACATCCATTCAGCCATTTGAAGATTGTTGTACAATTTTTGTGGCAAAGCATCCGGTGACAAAGCCGAATGTAAATATTATTAAGCGTTCAGAGGAACATTTAAGTGATGTGATTGATGATTTAATGAAACAGACAATTGACAGCGTAGAAGTGATTGAGATATAATTTTGCATAGTCTGTCTGAGAGTTAATGGCATGGCAATGAAAGAGAAATAGAAAAAAAGACCAGTTTTACTGGTCTTTCCATTCACCCTACATTGTTTTATTTGATTATGTATGGGTTTAATACATTCAAAATTTCTGTAAGATCTCCTTCAGCATGAATATTTAAGTCGATTGGCTTAGATAAATCAAGACTGAAGATACCCATGATTGATTTTGCATCAATTACGTATCTTCCTGATACTAAATCAAAATCATAATCAAACTTTGTGATTTCATTTACAAATGATTTTACCTTGTCGATAGAATTTAAAGAAATCTGTACTGTTTTCATTTCAATAACCTCCCTTGAATAGTTAGATTGCTTATTCCTATATATTACATTTTTGGATTTTAAAAGTCAATACGAAAGAACAAGAAAGCTGAAAATTAACTAATATTTCACGTTTTAAACAAAAAAAATCTAAGATTGTAGGCAAGCCTACCAAAAAATAATAAAGAATGTGAAAAATGATAATAAATTGCAAAAAAAATTGTGAAGTTTAATGACAAAAGGAGGAGTTAACATGCCAGCAGTCGCATTACATAACCTTGGCTGTAAAGTGAATTCTTATGAGACAGATGTTATGCAGCAGATGTTAGTGGAAGCGGGATACGAAATTAAAGATTTTAATGATAAGGCAGATGTCTACATTATTAATACCTGTACGGTAACTAATATGGCTGACCGTAAATCAAGACAAATGCTGCATAAGGCAAAAAGCAGAAACGAAAAAGCAATTGTGGTTGCTGTGGGCTGCTATGCCCAGGCAGCGGGCGAGAAGCTGTTAGAAGACAGCAGCGTGGATATAGTTATCGGTAATAACCGGAAGAAAGATATTGTGAGAATATTAGAAGAGTATCAAAAAGAACATAGAACAGAGGATACGCTGATTGATATTAATCACACGGCGGAATATGAAACATTGATGTTGGGTCATACCTCCGGCCATACCAGAGCCTATATTAAAATACAGGACGGCTGCAATCAGTTTTGCAGTTATTGTATTATACCGTTTGCAAGGGGAAGAGTAAGAAGCAGAGAAGTGGAAGATATTGAAGCAGAGGTTACCGCTTTGGCAGAGAATGGCTATAAGGAAATTGTCATTACCGGAATCCACATCAGCTCTTATGGAGTTGACAAAGAAAACCGGAATCTTCTTGGACTGCTGCAAAGAATTCATGATATCCCGGGAATAGAAAGAATACGTCTTGGCTCCTTAGAACCGAGGATTATTACAAGAGAATTTACACAGGGAATAGTATCCCTGCCAAAGATATGTCCGCATTTTCATCTGTCTATGCAGAGTGGCTGCAATGAAACATTGCGACGTATGAATAGGCATTATACCTCTGAGGAATACTATGAAAAATGTGAAATTTTGAGAGAATATTATGAGGCTCCGGCCATTACTACAGATGTGATTGTGGGATTCCCACAGGAAAGTGTGGAAGAATTTGAAACCACAGAAAAGTTTGTGGATAAAGTGAATTTTTTTGAAACGCATGTGTTTAAGTACTCTAAACGCGAGGGGACAAATGCGGCAAAAATGGAAGGTCAGATAGAAGAAGGAGAAAAGACTCGCAGAAGCAGCATTTTGTTAGAGATGAACAAACGTCACAGAAAGGCATACTTAGAGAGTTTTGTGGGAAAAACTGTTGAAATTCTTGTGGAAGAAACTATGCAGATAGAAGGAAAGGAATATCAGACCGGTCATACAAAAGAATATATGCGTGCTATTGCAGAAAGCAGTACATCTTTGGAAAATCAGATTGTGCAGGCAGTAGTAAAGAGTGTATGTAAGGATGAGATGTTATACTGTGAAATTGTGAAATCATAGGGAAATCTGAAATAATAGATTGAATTTTACAAAGATTTATATTACAATGAATAATGAAATTTTATTTTGAGGTCGTGGTAGAATGCAGAATTTAGGAAATACACAATATTTTAAGGTACAGGCGGAGCCGGAAGTACAAGTAAAAGAAATCATTGCAGCAGTTTATGAAGCAATGACAGAAAAGGGTTATAACCCAATTAACCAGATTGTGGGTTACATTATGTCGGGAGATCCCACATACATCACAAGTCATAAGAATGCGAGAAGCCTGATTATGAAGGTTGAGCGAGATGAACTGGTGGAGGAATTGCTCAGAGCATATGTAGAGAACAAATCATGGAAGTAACCGGAGGAAAATTATGCGTATTATGGGGCTGGATTTTGGATCTAAGACTGTTGGTGTAGCCATGAGTGATGAACTCCTGATTACAGCACAGGTGTTAGAAACCATTACGAGAAAAGAAGAAAATAAGCTTCGAAAAACGCTGGCACGTATTGAAGAACTTGCGAAAGAGTATCAGGTGGAACGGATTGTTCTTGGATATCCTAAGAATATGAATAACACATTGGGCGAAAGAATTGAAAAGACAATGGAATTTAAAGAGGCACTGGAAAGGAGAACAGGACTTCCGGTAATTTTATGGGATGAAAGGCTTACTACGGTAGAAGCAGAACGGTCGTTAATGGAAAGTAATGTTAGACGTGAGAATAGAAAACAATATGTGGATCAGATAGCAGCCACATTTATTCTGCAAGGATATTTAGACAGAATAAAAAAGGGAGAATAGCATGGAAAAGATTGGATTTACGTTGGACAATGATGAATTGGTGGAGTTTTTTGTATTGGAAGAAACCAAAATCAATGGAACGAAGTATATTTTAGTAACAGAATCCGAAGAAGATGAAGCAGAAGCTTACATTTTAAAAGATTTGTCAGCAGAAGACGAAGCAGAAAGTATTTATGAAATTGTAGAAGATGAAAACGAGCTTGAGATGGTGTCTGCATTATTTGCGGAGCTGTTAGAGGACGTTGCTATAGAATTATAAAAAATTAAGAAGACTCGCAGATGTTTCTACTGCGGAGGTGTGTTATGTCAGTGAATCGAGAAAAATTTATAAATTTATTGAGAGAACGGGGCTTGAAAGTTACCAATCAAAGGATTGGAGTATTGGAAACTCTGGCTTCCCAGCCTGATCAACACCTGACGGCAGAAGAGATTTACGACAAGGTAAAACAGGAATATCCCGAAATTGGACTTGCAACTGTATACAGAACCATACAGTTGCTATTAGAGTTACATTTGATTGATAAAATCAGCTTGGATGATGGCTGTGTACGTTATGAAATCGCCCGCACAGACAGCGATGCAACAAAACACCACCATCATCATCTGGTGTGTCTTTCATGCGGTAATGTATTTTCTTTTGAAGACGATTTGTTAGAGGAATTAGAGAACAAAATCAAAGAAAAAACAGACTTTCGTGTGGTGGATCACGAAGTGAAGCTCTATGGTTATTGCAGGGAATGTGCCGATAAGTAGAAACATTGCAGACTATGGAGGTGCATTTTTTTGAAAAATATTAACAATTCAAAACTTAAAATCATTCCACTCGGCGGTTTGGAGCAGATTGGAATGAACATTACTGCCTTTGAATTCGAAGACAGTATTATTGTAGTAGACTGTGGATTATCTTTCCCGGAAGATGATATGCTGGGGATTGATTTAGTAATTCCGGATGTAACTTATCTGAAAGATAATATCAATAAAGTAAAGGGCTTTGTTATCACTCATGGTCATGAAGATCATATTGGTGCTCTTCCTTATGTATTAAGAGATGTTAATGTACCGATTTATGCAACAAAGCTTACTATGGGAATTATCGAAAACAAGTTGAAGGAACACAATCTGATGCGTGGCACGAAAAGAAAGGTGATTAAGCACGGACAGTCCATTAACTTAGGATGTTTTCGAATAGAATTCATTAAGACAAATCATAGTATTGCAGATGCAGCAGCGCTTGCAATTTATTCACCGGCGGGAATCGTGGTACACACCGGAGATTTCAAGGTGGATTACACACCGGTGTTTGGTGACGCGATTGATCTTCAACGTCTGGGTGAAATTGGGAAAAAAGGTGTACTGGCAGTTATGTGTGACAGTACAAATGCAGAGAGAAAAGGCTTTACAATGTCTGAGAAGACAGTAGGTGCGACGTTTGATAATATTTTTGCGGAACATAAGAATACAAGAATTATTATTGCTACATTCGCATCGAATGTGGATAGAGTACAACAAATTATAAACTCTGCATATAAATATGGAAGAAAAGTAGTAGTAGAGGGACGCAGCATGGTAAGCATTATTTCTATTGCTACGGAACTGGGGTATTTAAATATTCCGGATAAGACATTGATTGATATTGAACAACTGAAAAACTATCCCGACGAGCAGACGGTAATTATCACGACAGGAAGTCAGGGAGAATCTATGGCAGCTCTTTCAAGAATGGCAGCGTCCATTCATAAGAAAGTGACGATTAAGCCGGGTGATACTATTATTTTCAGTTCCAATCCGATACCTGGCAATGAAAAGGCGGTATCTAATGTGATTAATGAACTGATTGCTAAGGGAGCAGATGTTATTTTTCAGGATACTCATGTATCAGGTCATGCTTGTCAGGAAGAGATAAAGTTGATTTATTCTTTATTAAGACCAAAATATGCGATACCGGTTCACGGTGAATTCAGACATTTGAAGGCACAGGCAAATCTTGTACAGGAGCTTGGGATACCAAAAGAAAATGTATTTATCATGCGTTCCGGAGACGTGCTGGAATTAAATGATGACGGCGCGGCAATCACGGATAAGGTGCAGACAGGTGCAATTCTGGTAGATGGTCTTGGTGTTGGAGACGTAGGAAATATCGTACTGCGTGACAGACAGAGACTGGCGGAAGATGGTATTCTTATTGTAGTATTGACTTTGGAAAAATATGGGAATCAGGTATTGGCAGGACCGGATATCGTATCAAGAGGATTTGTGTATGTCAGAGAATCCGAAGATTTGATGGAAGAAGCAAAGGAAGTTATCAATGATGCTTTGGATGAATGTATGAATAAAAATATTACAGATTGGGGAAAAATCAAAAATATTATGAAAGATTCTCTGAGCGATTTCTTATGGAAAAAAACAAAGAGAAATCCAATGATACTGCCAATTATTATGGAAGTTTAACTTGAAAAGAGGGAAAAGGATGGGTATGGTAGATGAGCGGGCAGACATGCTGGCACAGGCAGTGATAGAAAGCGAAGAATATAAACAATACATGAAGGTGAAAAGAGAAGTAGAGCAGAACGAGATTTTATGTCAGAAAATTGACGAATTTCGCGAAAAGAGCTTTCGCCTGCATACATCTTTGCAAGGTGAAGAATTATATAATGCCATGGAAAATTTCGAACGGGAAAACAGTGCTTTTCGAAAGGATCCACTGGTAAATCAGTTTCTGGCGGCAGAACTGGCATTGAATCGTATGATTCAGCGAGTGGAAAAGAAAGTGATTGATGCAATTGACCTTAGTTTGACGTATACACCATCTTCGGATGAAGATGAATAAATCGCAGGAACAAGAACGGAGGACATAAGATGAGAACGAAAACGGCAACCATGTCCATTATCAGCGTGGTAGTGCATATTCTAGTGACACTACTGATCATCATGCTAATTTATGCAGGTGCAATGCGCTGTTATGATTTTGGGTATAGAATATTTACAGATACGCCGATGTCGTTGGAACCTGGCAGAGATGTGACCGTTATAATTAACGAAGGATATTCCACCAGACAGATTGGAACTCTATTAAAGGAAAATGGTCTGATTACAGATGCAGCGGTATTTGTAGCACAGGAGAAGTTATCAGAATATGCAGGTGAAATCAAACCAGGTGTTTACGTGTTAAACACTTCCATGACTGCGGAACAAATGATAGCAGTTATGTCAGGAAATATGGTAGAAGAAAAACAAGATTCAGAGTAAGGGTGAAAATAAGTGATTGTAGATGAACGCTTTATCACCTATATTAATTCCTTAGATCGAGGAAATACAGAGTTTTTAAACCAATTAGAACGGCAGGCTTTGCAGGATCGTGTGCCAATTATAAGGCGTGAGATGCAGAGTCTGCTGAAGGTGCTTTTAGCAATAAAACAGCCGGATTCTATTTTGGAGGTCGGAACTGCAGTTGGATTTTCTACGATTTTGATGGGAGAATATGGGAAAGAGGAAAGCCACATAACCACAATAGAAAAATATGAAAAGAGAATTCCTATTGCCAGAGAAAATTTTAAAAAGGCAGGCATGGAGAAAAAAATTACTCTTTTAGAGGGTGATGCATTGGAAGTGATGCAGAAATTAACGGAAAGCTTTGACTTTATCTTTATGGATGCAGCTAAGGGTCAGTATATCAATTTCCTTCCGGAATGTTTCAGACTTTTAAAGGTAGGGGGCGTTTTAGTGTCGGATAATGTATTGCAGGACGGCGATATTGTAGAATCACGATTTGCCGTTACCAGAAGAAACCGCACGATACACAGCCGTATGAGAGAATATCTGTATACTTTAAAGAATCATGAGCAGTTGTCCACAGCCATTTTACCCTTGGGTGATGGCGTTACCATAAGTACGAGAATAAAGTAAAGGAACGAGAACGATGAAAAAACCTGAATTATTAATTCCGGCAAGCAGTCTGGAAGTGCTAAAGACCGCTGTTATTTTTGGAGCAGATGCAGTTTATATTGGTGGAGAAGCCTATGGGCTTCGTGCTAAGGCAAAGAATTTTTCTATGCATGATATGAAAGAAGGAATTGCATTTGCCCATGCTCACAACGTACGTGTCTTTGTTACTGCTAATATTCTGGCTCACAATGAGGACTTAGAGGGCGTAGAACAATACTTTAGGGAATTAAAAGAGTTAAAACCGGATGCACTTATTATTGCAGATCCCGGTGTGTTTACCATTGCCAGAAGGATATGTCCGGAAATAGAAGCACATATCAGCACACAGGCAAATAACACAAATTATATGACTTATAACTTCTGGCATGAGCAGGGGGCGAAACGTGTTGTGGCGGCACGAGAATTATCTTTGGCAGAAATTAAAGAGCTTCGCAGCCGCATACCGGAGGATTTAGAAATTGAAGCATTTGTTCATGGTGCCATGTGTATCTCCTATTCCGGCAGATGTCTGTTAAGTAATTATTTTACCGGGAGAGATGCTAATAAGGGGGCCTGTACGCACCCCTGTCGTTGGAAATATGCGGTAGTGGAAGAACAGCGTCCGGGAGAATATCTTCCAGTGTACGAAAATGAAAGAGGAACTTATATTTTTAATTCCAAAGATTTGTGTATGATAGAGCATATTCCTGAGATTATCGATGCAGGAATTAACAGTTTAAAAGTAGAAGGACGTATGAAAACCGCTTTGTATGTGGCAACTGTAGCAAGAACTTATCGGAAAGCCATTGATGATTACTTTGCATCTGAAGAAAAGTATCGTGCCAATATGGAGTGGTATAAAGCAGAAATTGGAAAATGCACCTATCGTCAGTTTACTACCGGATTCTTTTTTGGTAAGCCGGATGAGAATACACAGATATATGATAGTAACACATATATGACAGAATACACCTATCTTGGAATTGTAGGCGAAAAGAACGAAAAAGGTGAATATTCCATAGAGCAGAGAAATAAATTTACCGTGGGAGAACAAATTGAGGTTATGAAACCAGATGGCACCAATGTAGAAGTGACAGTGCGTTCCATCACAGATGAAGAGGGAATCCCAATGGAGAGTGCACCTCACCCGAAGCAAAAATTGTGGATTGATTTGGGAGTTGCGTTAGAACAATATGATATTTTGAGAAGACATGAAAAGAAGTAGTCTGCAATTTGCACATAAATCTTTCTGAATTCTAAAAGTAATTGTGAAATAATTCCAAAAAACAAAAAACAACAAATTTTTACTTGCTTTTTTCTAAAGAATAGAGTATCTTATAGGAGAACGGTGAATGCCGTTAGGTTAGTATTGAGCGAACAAGGGTGTTCCATTTGGACACCCTTTTTTTGCATTTTTTTAGATATCTTATCACCGATAGAGTGGTGGAATGATAAAAAATATTCTTAAACAGGAAAGGAAAGGGATATTATGAGCGAAAAATTTAATGTGGAAGAAATCTTCGCAGAAGACGTATTTACTCTTGGCAAAATGAAAGAGTATTTACCAAAAAAAGTATTTGCAGAAGTAAAAAATGTAATGGAAAATGGTGGCGAATTATCACTGGCTGCAGCCGATGTTGTTGCTAAGGCAATGAAAGACTGGGCAGAGGAAAAAGGTGCCACACATTATACACACTGGTTTCAGCCTTTGACAGGTGTAACTGCTGAAAAGCATGATGCATTTGTTACACATCCAAATGCAGAAGGAAAAATGTTTACAGAATTTTCCGGAAAAGAATTAATCAAGGGAGAACCGGATGCATCTTCTTTCCCATCTGGTGGTTTAAGAGCAACCTTTGAAGCGAGAGGATATACAGCATGGGATATTACATCTCCTGCATTTATCAAAGAAGATGCAACAGGAGCAATCCTTTGCATTCCGACAGCCTTCTGTTCTTACACAGGTGAGGCTCTTGATAAAAAGACCCCTTTGCTTCGTTCTATGGAAGCAATCAGTGAACAGGCACTTCGTATTGTTCGTTTGTTTGGAAATACGGAAGCTACAAAAGTAACTGCTTCTGTGGGTCCGGAACAGGAATACTTCTTAGTAGACAGAGAAAAGTATTTACAGAGAAAAGATTTAATTTATGCAGGACGTACTTTGTTTGGTGCACCGGCTCCTAAGGGACAGGAAATGGATGATCATTACTTCGGTGTTATCAGAGAACGTATTGGTGCATACATGAAGGATTTAAATAAAGAATTATGGAAATTAGGTGTTACAGCGAAGACACAGCATAACGAAGTTGCACCGGCACAGCACGAGTTAGCACCAATTTATGAAACAGCGAATATTGCCGTAGACCATAACCAGTTAGTAATGGAAACAATGAAGAAAGTTGCAGTACGTCATGGAATGGCTTGCCTTCTTCATGAAAAGCCATTCGCAGGTGTCAATGGTTCCGGTAAACATGACAACTGGTCTTTAACAACAGATAACGGTGTCAACTTACTTGAGCCGGGTGAAACACCAAACGAAAACATCCAGTTCTTATTAGTATTAGCTTGTATTATGAAAGCAGTTGATACACACGCAGATTTACTTCGTCAGTCCGCATCTGACGTGGGAAATGACCACAGATTAGGTGCAAACGAAGCACCGCCGGCAATCATTTCTATGTTCTTGGGAGATCAGTTAGAAGATGTAGTAAAACAGTTGATTGAAACAGGAGAAGCTAAGAATTGTAGAGAAGGCGGAAAGTTAGAAACAGGTGTATCCACACTTCCTGATTTGTTAAAGGATGCTACAGATAGAAACAGAACATCACCATTTGCATTTACTGGAAATAAATTTGAATTCCGTATGGTTGGTTCTGCTGATTCCATTGCAAGTCCAAATACAACATTGAATGCCATTGTTGCAGAAGCATTCTGTGAAGCAGCAGATATTTTGGAAAAAGCAGACGATTTTGATATGGCTGTACATGATTTAATTAAAGAATATATGACGAAGTATCAGAGAATCGTATTCAACGGAAATGGATATTCCGATGAATGGGTAGCAGAAGCTGAAAGACGTGGATTACCAAATATTACCTCTATGGTAGATGCTGTTGAAACATTAACAACAGATAAAGCTGTAAAATTATTTGAAAAATTCCATATCTTCACAAAGGCTGAATTGGAGGCTCGTGAAGAAGTATTATATGAAACATATGCTAAGACAATCAACATTGAAGCGTTAACAATGATTGATATGGCAAGCAAACAGATTATTCCGGCTGTTGTAAAATATACAAAATCATTAGCAGATACTGTAAATTCTGTAAAAGCTGCCGGAGCAGATGCTTCTGTACAGGTATCCTTACTTACAGAAACGAGCAAATACTTAGCAGATGCAAAGGCTGCGTTAACAAAATTAACAGAGGAAACAGCAAAAGCTGCAGCAATTGAATGTGTTAAGACACAGGCATATGCATACAAGGACAATGTAAGGGCAGCAATGGATGCTTTAAGAGCACCGGTAGACGCATTGGAAATGATTGTAGACAAAGAAGCATGGCCAATGCCTTCCTATGGTGATTTGATTTTCGAAGTATAAGAAAAGGGATATCAGGGCGGATTCGTGAGAACGAATCTGCCCTTTTTCTACATGAAAGGTGCTGGAATTTAAGGATATTGCCTGAAGGGGCGCTCATAAGCAGTACAAATTCTTCGTTGGAAGGCATTTGCGTTGCCTCTGTTTTCCAACGAAGAAGCCCTCCCACCTATGTGTGTTCCTTTAAACAGTAGCTTTAAGAAAACCTTGTCCTCTATATCTTAAAATTTTTTAAAAATTTGCATAAACTACTTTAAAAAAGGAAAATAATTGTATATAATAGGTAACGAGTATGTTTACTTGCTTATAAATAAGAAAATAGATGATATAGATAGACAGCAGAAAGGGGACCATGGAATATGGCAACAGATATTGGAATAGATTTGGGAACAGCGAGCATCCTTGTATATATTAAAGGAAAGGGTGTTGTGTTAAAAGAGCCGTCTGTAGTTGCGTTTGACAGAGATACCAACAAAATAAAAGCGATTGGAGAAGATGCCAGACAGATGCTTGGTAGAACACCTGGAAATATCGTGGCAGTAAGACCACTTCGTCAAGGTGTTATATCAGATTATACAGTTACAGAGAAAATGTTAAAATACTTTATTCAAAAGGCAATGGGGAAAAAAACGTTCCGTAAACCTAGAATCAGTGTCTGTGTTCCAAGTGGTGTAACAGAGGTAGAAAAAAAAGCGGTAGAAGATGCTACATGGGAAGCAGGAGCAAGAGAAGTTTCTATTATAGAAGAACCAATCGCAGCAGCTATTGGTGCAGGAATTGATATTGCAAAACCATGCGGAAATATGATTGTAGATATTGGTGGTGGTACAGCAGATATTGCAGTTATTTCCTTAGGAGGTACCGTAGTAAGCACTTCCATTAAAATTGCAGGTGATAACTTTGATGAAGCTATTGTCAGATATATGCGTAAGAAACATAATCTGTTGATCGGTGAACGAACAGCAGAGGATATCAAGATTAAAATTGGTTGCGCATTTAAGCGTCCGGAAGTAGATACGATGGACGTGCGAGGAAGAAATCTTGTTACAGGTCTTCCAAAGACAGTGACAGTTACTTCAGAAGAAACAGAAGAAGCACTTCGTGATACCACAGCACAGATTGTAGAAGCAGTACACAGTGTATTGGAAAAGACACCGCCGGAATTAGCCGCCGATATTGCGGATAGGGGCATCGTATTAACCGGAGGCGGAAGCCTTTTAAGAGGTCTGGAGGAATTGATTGAGCATAAGACAGGCATCAACACGATGACAGCGGAAGAGCCAATGACCTGTGTGGCAATCGGTACAGGTAAATTCGTAGAATTTATGAGTGGAAGACGTGACGAGTAGGGGATTAGTAAAAACAGTAATTGGGAGGAAAGAAAAATGGTAAAAGGATTGTATACAGCGTATACGGGAATGATGCACCAGCAAAAAAGGCTGGATGTAATCAGCAATAATCTGGCCAATTCAGCAACCGTGGGCTTTAAAAGAGAAGGCGCAACGGCAAGTGCATTTAAAAATGAATTGGCAATCAAGATTAAAGATGCTTCCGAAGGGTTTGTCAACCGGGGATTGGGAAACATGAACATGGGTGTAAAATTCGGAGAGACTTACAGAGATTATAGTCAGGGTTCTTTGCGTGTGACGGACAATACTTATGATTTGGCATTATCTGGAGAGGGATTTTTTCAAATAGGGTTTACCAATAAGCAGGGAGAAAGCTCAGTGAAACTTACCAGAGATGGCAACTTTACCGTTAACGTAGAGGGATATCTGGTAACAAAAGACGGAGATTTTGTTCTGGGAACTAACGGTTCACCAATTCAGATAGATCCTAATTCAGAGACAACCATTGATGCAGCAGGAAGAATTATTCAGGATGATGTCGTAGTAGGCAATATAGCAGTAGTCGATGTGGAAGATTATAATTATCTGCAGAAATATGGCGAAAATATGTACGATTTAGTAGATGGCGGACAACTGACACAGTCTTCGGCAGCAGTAGAGCAGGGGTGCTTAGAACAGTCAAATGTTCAGGTGGTAAAAGAGATGGTTGAGATGATTAATGTAACCAGAGCATACGAAACTAACCAGAAAGCAATTCAGGCAGTTGATGAAACACTGGATAAAACAGTAAATCAGGTTGGTAAGGTATAAATAGAGAGGAGTAAAAAGGTATGATGCGTTCTTTATGGACTGCGGCTTCAGGAATGATAGCCCAGCAGACAAATGTTGATACAATATCAAACAATCTTGCAAATGTAAATACAACAGGTTATAAAACACAGACAGCAGAGTTTAAGTCTTTGTTATATCAAAACCTGCAGACAAAAACTACAACCGCAAACGGTGAAAACAAACCGATTCCGGCAGAGGTAGGATTAGGGGTAAGAAATGCTTCCATAACAACACATTTTTCACAGGGAGCTTTCTTAGAATCTAACAGTGATACGGCATTTGCTATTAATGGTGATGGTTTTTTTGCTGTACAGGGATTAGATGGGGAAACCTATTATACAAGAAATGGTAATTTTACATATGCAGTCGGAACACAGGGCATGATGTTAACGACTACAGAAGGTCTTCCGGTATTAGATACCACAGGAAAGCCGATTGTGTTTGATACCACACAGTATGATATGTCTAAGGTACAGGCAAGCACAGATGGAAAGTTCGGATATTTGGATGCAAATAATAATTATGTAGATTTAGGAATGCAGATTGGTCTGTTTCAGTTTAATAATCCGGCAGGTTTAGAAAAATTATCCGGAAGCTTGCTGGCAGAAACGGCAGCATCCGGACAGGCAATTAATGAATCAGTCACTGACACAGTGAAAAAATCAAGCATTAAAAGCGGATACTTAGAGGGTTCAAATGTTCAGGTGGCAGATGAAATGGTAAATTTAATTGTGGCACAGAGAGCATACGAAATGAATTCTAAAGCAATTCAGGCATCAGACGAAATGCTTAGTCAGGCAAATCAGTTAAGAAGATAGTAGGTGGTATAAATGGATATTTCATCAATACAGGCAATGGCTAACCAGTATACGACGGACAGTAGTTCTTCTGCAAAATTAGAAAGCAGTTTAAAATCTGATTACAGTAATGCTACGAGTGAGGAACTGATGAATGTATGCAAAGAGTTTGAAACGTATTTTGTAGAACAGATTTTCAAGGAAATGCGTAAGACGATTCCGGAGAGTGAAAGTTCATCATCTTCAACTTCATTTATGAAAGAGTATTACGAGGACAGTCTTTATCAGGAATATGCAAAGGCACTTACAGATCAGGGAGAAGGCATTGGATTAGCAAAGACATTATATGAACAGATGAAACGTAATTATAATATTGAAGATTAGGCTGCATGTGCATTGCAGTATCAGAAAGGCCGCTACCTCAGGAGTTTTCCTGCTGTACGGCTTTTTCGCTGTATGAAAATATGTCGCTAATGCGACTTACCGCAGGTGGAGAAGCCTGCTTGCGGGATTCTTTCTTAGGTTTACAAATGACATACAAAGGAAAGGAGGGAAATCATGGAAACTTTAGTAGGCTATGTAGAACATATTATATTTCGTAATGCAGAAAATGGATATACAGTAATGAATGTTGTGGCAGAGGAAGAAGAAATTACCTGTGTGGGTTCTCTGCAATATATTGATGAGGGCGAAATGCTTAGCATGGAGGGAGAATACAAGGAACACGCTTTGTATGGACAACAGTTTGCAATTACAAGCTATGAGCTAAAAGAACCGGAGGATACCGTTGCAATAGAACGATATCTGGCTTCCGGTGCCATAAAGGGAATTGGTGCGGCGCTGGCAGCCCGCATTGTGAGAAGATTTAAGGAAGATACATTTCGAATCATAGAAGAGGAACCCGAACGTTTAAAGGAAGTAAAAGGCATCAGTGAGCGTATGAGCAGGGAGATAGCGGCACAGGTAGAAGAAAAGAAAGATATGCGTCAGGCAATGCTATTTCTTCAGCAATATGGTATCAATACAACGCTTGCGGTTCGAATCTATGAAAAATATGGTGCGGATATTTACCGGATTATTAAGGAAAATCCATATCGTCTGGCAGATGATATTAACGGAATCGGTTTTAAAATTGCGGATGAAATCGCTGGAAAAGTAGGAATTCATACAGACTCCGATTTTCGAATTAAAAGCGGACTGTTGTATGTGCTGGTACAAGCCGGAAATGATGGGCATACCTGTCTTCCGAAGGAAGAAGTTTTGACAAAGACAAAAGAGCTTTTAGGACTTGGCGAAGTAGACATAGAAAAGCATCTGATGGACCTGGTCGTGGATCGGAAGCTGATTCTTAAAGAGCAGAAAGAACAGATTCATGTATTTACGAATCTAAGCTACCACACGGAACTGAATACTGCGAGAATGTTGACGGAGTTAAACATATTGTGCGGTAAGGAAGATTATCAGATGGAGAAGCGTATTGAGCGTATTGAAGAGGAGCTTGGAGAAGAATTAGATGTGAAGCAACGTCTGGCAGTGCGGGAAGCAGTGCAAAACGGTGTTGTTGTCATTACTGGAGGACCGGGTACCGGTAAAACAACTACCATTAATGCTATTTTGAAATATTTTGAAGAAGAAGATATGATTGTGGAGTTAGCAGCACCTACCGGAAGAGCGGCAAAAAGAATGAGTGAGGCTACGGGTTATGCAGCGAAAACAATACATAGACTATTGGAATTTTCGGGTATGCCGGATGAAGGTGGCAGAACAGAATTTGAGAGAAATGAACAGAATCCATTGGAAGCAGACGTGATTGTTGTTGATGAAATGTCTATGGTAGATATTTATCTTATGCATTCTTTACTGAAGGCAATTGTGTCAGGCACCAGATTGATTCTGGTGGGAGATGCCAATCAACTGCCGAGTGTGGGTCCGGGTTGCGTTTTAAGAGATATTATTGAGTCAAAAGTATTTACGGTGGTACGTTTAGAGAAAATCTTCCGACAGGCAGCAAAGAGTAATATTGTTATCAATGCTCATAAAATTAATGAAGGGAAACGTCTGGACTTAGAAAATAAAAAAACAGATTTTTTCATTATGCGCAGGTATGAAGCACAAGGGGTTTTAGATATGATTAAGAAACTGATTGTAAATATTCTTCCCCCGAATATTAAAGTAGAGCCATATGATATACAGGTGATGACTCCTATGCGCAAGGGACAGTTGGGCGTTGAAGAGCTAAATGTATATCTTCAGGAAATTCTAAATCCTCCGGCAAAATCAAAAGCAGAGAAAAAGTCAGGTAATGTAGTCTTTCGTGTTGGGGATAAAGTGATGCAGATTAAGAATGATTACCAGCTCGAATGGGAAATTCAAAACAAATATAAAATTGCGATTGAAAAAGGTACCGGTGTCTTTAACGGTGACATGGGAATTATTAGTGAAATTAATACATTTGCGGAAATGTTAACCGTTCATTTTGATGATAATCGGACGGTTCAGTATTCCTTTAAACAAATGGAAGAATTAGAACATGCATATGCCATCACAATCCATAAATCACAGGGAAGTGAGTATCCGGCAATTATCATGCCTCTTTTGAATGGTCCTCGCATGTTAATGAACCGCAATCTTTTGTATACAGGAGTGACAAGGGCAAAGCGTTGCGTTACGATTGTGGGGGATGAACGGACAGTACAGGATATGATACACAACAAGAGTGAAAATAAGCGTTATACAGATTTGAGGGCGCGGATTTCAGAATTTAATACAGTAGAATTATAAGAGTGGAGGGGAGTATAAATTAATATTCGAATAGAGGAAAAATTAAAACAGTGGCTGGATTATATTTATCCTAGAACATGTCCGGTATGTACTGATATTTTGCCGCCGAAAAGCAGACTGATTTGCAAAAAATGTCAGGATAAACTTAAATATGTGAAAAATCCACGGTGTATGAAGTGTGGGAAACCCTTAGATAATCCCCAAAAAGAATATTGTGGAGATTGTATTAAGAAAAAGCATTACTATACGGCAGGGCGTGTTATCTGGGTCTATACGAAGGAAATGCGACAGTCAATTTATCGCTTTAAATATGACAACAAACGGGAGTATGCGGACTTCTATGTAGAGGAAACGGTACGGTTGTATGGAAACTGGATAAAAAGGATTGGGGCAGATGCAATTGTTCCGATTCCGCTTTATAGAAAAAAGCATAAAATGCGGGGGTTTAACCAGGCACAGGTGCTGGCAGAAGGCATTGGAAGAAAGTTAAATATTCCTGTGTGCAGTCATATGGTTAGCAGAGTGAAAAATACCACGGCACAAAAAAACTTAAATAATAAGGAAAGACAGGAAAATGTAAAAAATGCTTTTAAAATTATAGATAATGAGGTACAATTAAATAAAATCCTGTTAGTGGACGATATATATACTACAGGCAGTACAATCGATGCTGTTGCCGAAGTATTTAGAGGGTGTGGCGTAAAAGAAGTATATTTTATCTGCCTGTGTACTAGCGGAATGAATTAGGAGGAAAAAGGTATGGATGTAAAAAATTGTAAGATGTGTGGGAAATTATTTAATTATATGGGTAGCGGAAGACCGATTTGCCCGGCTTGTGCAAGTGCATTGGAAGAAAAGTTTTTTGAAGTAAGAGAATATGTAAGAGATCATAAAGATGCGGGAGTCAATGAAGTGGCAGAAGAAAATGATGTGCCGGTAAGTCAGATTAAGCAGTGGATCAGAGAAGAAAGACTTGCATTTTCGGAAAACTCACAGATTGGTATTGAGTGTGAAAATTGTGGTGCATTGATTAAGACAGGACGTTTTTGTAAGGCATGTAAAGGAAAACTTGCAGAGGGGCTGAGTGGCTCTATTGCAAGACCAAAGCCTGTGGAATCGGAAAGAAAGTCAACCACAAATTCCAAAGGCCAGGCTAGATTCATGGATAAACTGTAGTGATTTAGGAGTGCAGGAATGGTAACAATTAAGGAAGTAGCTGATTATGCAGGAGTGGCAATATCCACTGTTTCCAAAGTCTTAAATAATTATCCGAATATCAGTGAAGATACTAAGAAAAAGGTGCGTAAAGCAATCGATGAACTTCACTATGTGCCAAATACCATAGCAGCGGCATTGTCTTCGAAGCGTTTTGCAAGAGTGGCATTGATTGTGAATTTAAATACCCAGACGCAGGCGATTGATGAAATTACAATGCAGTATTTATCCGGTGCGATGAATAAAGCAATGGAAAAGAATATTGAAGTAGTCACTATATTTTATTCCATGCTAGAGGGTATGACAGAAGATGAAATGATTCGTTATTTTCAGTCACAGAGCATTTTTGGGATTGTAATTTACGGAATGTCGAAGGATGATACGGTGTTTCACAATTTGCTGAAACGCGAAGTATTTAAAAATGTGGTAGTAGACGCACCGTTTATCAGTGACCATACTTCTTCTGTCTGGGTGGATAATAAAAAAGCACAATATGATGTGGCGAAGAGAGCGGTGCTTGATGATAATTGCAGACGTATTCTTTATATAGCCGGAAAAAGAAACGGTTATGTGACAGAATATCGTTTGGAAGGAATCGAGGAGTTGGCAGAGGAAAAAGACCTTGATTTGAAGATATGTTATGGGGAATTCAGCGAACTGCAGGCTAGAAACCTTGCTATGAAATATGGCAAGGAGGCTGACTTAATTGTATGTGCTTCCGATTTAATGGCCATTGGTGCTATGAATGCATGCATAGATATTGACATATTCCGTCCGGTGTGTGGCTTTGATGGGATTACACTCATGGGCTATGTTGGTAAGCAGATGCTTACGGTAAGGCAGGACTTTTATGCCGTGTCACAAGCGGCAATTGAAGAAATTTGTTTGTTGCTTTCCGGAGAAAAGGGAAGAAGCCGTATCATGGAACACAAACTGGTAAAATTGTATTATAAAGACATTATTTGTTAAATAGGCTAAAAATCCAAGGAGTTATCCTTGGATTTTTTGTGGAAAATGGCAAAAACAGAAAATATTACAAAAATAATGAAATTTGTGCTTGCGGAAAACGTTTTCCTATGTTATTCTTTCTGTGTAAGAAGCAAGAAAAACAAAACAATACAAATAATAAATAGTAAGTTTTTTAAAAGTCAAAAGGAGGACTAAAATGAGTTTACAGGAACAGTTAAACACATTAACAAAGAACAACTATGGTAAAGACATTGCTGCATGTTCTAATGCAGAAGTTTACTACAGCTTACTTAACTTAACAAAAGAGTTAACAGCTAAGACACCTGCAATTGAAGGTGATAAGAAAATTTATTATATTTCAGCTGAATTCTTAATTGGTAAGTTATTATCCAATAACTTAATCAACTTAGGAATCTATGATGAAGTAAAAGAAGTATTAGCAGCTAACGGCAAGAAGTTAAGTGAAATTGAAGAAATCGAACCGGAACCATCTTTAGGTAACGGTGGTCTTGGAAGACTTGCTGCATGTTTCATCGATTCTATCGCAACACTCGGATTACCGGGAGAAGGAATCGGTTTGAATTATCATTTTGGTCTTTTCAAGCAGGTATTTGAAAACAACTTACAGAAAGAAACAAAGAATGACTGGATTGAAGATCAGTCCTGGTTAAATAAGACAGATATCAGCTTTGATGTTGAATTCGGTGACTGCAAAGTAAAATCTGTTCTTTATGATATCGATGTAATCGGTTATGAAAATGGTGTAAATAAGCTTCGTTTATTTGATGTGGAAACTATCGATGAAAGCATTGTAAAAGACGGAATCTCATTTGATAAGGAAGATATTGCTAAGAACCTTACATTATTCTTATATCCGGATGACAGTGATGAAGCAGGTAACTTACTTCGTATTTACCAGCAGTACTTCATGGTAAGTAACGGTGCACAGTTAATCTTAAAAGATGCAAAAGCAAAGGGATATGATTTACACAAGTTATATGACCATGCAGTAATCCAGATTAACGATACACACCCAAGTATGGTAATTCCTGAATTAATTCGTCTGTTAAAAGCAGAAGGAATTTCTATGGACGAAGCAATTGAAATTGTTTCTAAGACATGTGCATACACAAATCATACAATCTTAGCAGAAGCTTTGGAAAAATGGCCATTAAAATATTTAGAAAAGGTTGTTCCACAGTTAGTTCCGATTATCAAAGAATTAGATAAGAGAGTAGCTGCTAAGTACAAAGATGAAAAGGTTCAGATTATCGATAAAGATGAAAGAGTACACATGGCACACATGGATATCCATTACGGATTCAGTGTAAATGGTGTTGCTTATCTTCATACAGAAATCTTAAAGGATTCTGAATTAAAGCCATTTTATGATATTTATCCTGAAAAATTCAACAACAAGACAAATGGTATTACCTTCAGAAGATGGTTATTAAGCTGTAATCCTGAATTAGCATCTTATATCACAGAGTTAATCGGTGACGGATTTAAGAAAGACGCTGAAAAGTTAGAAGATTTATTAAAATATATAGATGACCAGAAGGTTCTTGATAAGATTAAAGAAATCAAGAAAGGTAAAAAAGCTGAATTAGCTGCTTACCTCAAAGAAACACAGAACGTAGAAATTGATCCAAACGCTATCTTTGATATTCAGATTAAGCGTTTACATGAGTACAAACGTCAGCAGATGAATGCATTATATATCATCTACAAGTACTTAGATATCAAGAAAGGAAATAAGCCGGCTACTCCACTTACCTTTATCTTTGGAGCAAAAGCTGCACCTGCATACGTTATCGCAAAGGATATTATTCACTTAATCCTTACATTATCTGAAATCATTAACAATGATCCGGAAGTTGCACCATACATGAAGGTTGTTATGGTTGAAAACTACAATGTAAGCAAGGCTGAAAAATTAATCCCGGCTTGTGACATTTCCGAACAGATTTCTTTAGCTTCTAAGGAAGCATCAGGAACAGGTAACATGAAGTTCATGTTAAATGGTGCTGTTACATTAGGAACAGAAGATGGCGCTAACGTTGAAATTCATCAGTTAGTTGGTGATGATAACATCTACATCTTTGGTGAAGATTCTGATACAGTTATTAAACATTACGAAAAAGCTGATTATGTATCTAAGGATTTCTATGAAAAAGATCCATTAATCAAAGAAATCGTAGACTTTATCGTAAGTGATGAAGTAGTTGCTAAGGGTAAGGAAGAAAACTTAGAAAGACTTCATAAAGAATTAATTAACAAAGACTGGTTCATGACATTGCTTGACATCAAGGATTACATTGCAACTAAGGACAAGATGTTCAAGGATTACGAAGATCAGAACAAGTGGAAGAAGATGATGCTTACCAATATTGCTAAAGCAGGATTCTTCTCATCAGATAGAACAATTGCAGAATACAACAGAGATATCTGGAAATTAAAATAATCAATTACAATAGCAATTAGAAATTGGAAGATGGGGCTGTAGCACTAATTGGACTGCTTCCCGTCGAGTAGACAATTGAAAAGATATAAGTTTTTTATCCAGCAGGTTAATCCTGCTGGATATTTTTGTATGGCGAAAATGTAAATAATTAATTTGAAAGTAGAATAAATGTAAAAATTGGACAAATTATATAGAAAACAAAATGGATTTTAAAATATGACAAGTGTTTTTTGTACAAAAAGTAGAAAATATTTAAAAACAGATATATTAAATGCAAAAAACGCACAAAGGTGATATAATAAATTCGTAACAAAAAATTAATTATTATGCTAAAGGAGAGGAAAATATGCATAAAAAACGCATTTTTAAGCTTTTCCATGGTACGGTAGCTATTGCGTTAGCAGTATCCCTGATACTGGGAGAAACTGCTACGGGTATAAGCACTGTATATGCAAGTGAATCGAAAAGCATCTCACAAACAGACAATACAACCGGAGAAAATGAAGCAACTGCTTTAGAAGAAACGATAGAAGAGAGCATAAACGGTACATCTATATATGGTTTTCCAGAGAATATTCAGGATGGAACAATCCTGCATTGTTTTGACTGGACTTATAATCAAATTATTGAAGAACTGCCTAATATTGCGGAAGCGGGATTTGGTGCAGTACAGACATCACCGGCACAGGATGGTTGCGGCAGAAATATTTGGTATGAGCTTTATCAACCATTGGGATTCTGGATTGGAACAAATAACGCATTAGGTAACAAGGAGGATTTGAAACGACTTTGTACCGAAGCGGATAAGTATGGGATTAAAGTTGTGGTAGACGTGATAGGAAATCATTTGGCAGGAGACCATACTAATATTGATGACGAACTGAAACCGAGCGAGTATTGGCACAATTCAGGGTTGAGCAGTAATCAAATCGACTGGAAAAACCGTTGGCAGGTGACACATGGTGATGTAGGAATGCCTGACTTGAATACGGAGCATGAAACTGTACAGAGAAAAGCAAGGGCTTATATTGACGAACTGAAGGGAGTAGGTGTGGATGGTATCCGTTGGGATACGGCAAAGCATATTTCATTACCTTCGGAAGGGTGTAACTTTTGGGCTGCTGTAATCAATGGGTCAGGAATTTATCATTATGGAGAAATTCTGGAAGGACCATCGAATCCACAGGATGACAATAATCCTTTTAGTTATAGTGATGAAGCTAAGAAACTGATGAAAGAGTATACAGATTATATGTCTGTTACAGATAACAATTACGGAAGCAGATTGTGCGGAAGCTTCAGAGATGGTAAGGTTCCGACGGATGATGGATTTTGGTCAACCATGGGTATTTCACCTTCTAAAATGGTATATTGGGCTGAAAGTCATGATACATATTGTAACGATACTAATGAGGGTGGCTGGACCAAGTATATTAATGAAAATGCAATCGACCGGGCTTATGCGATTGCAGCCAGCAGAGCAAATGCTACTGCGCTATATTATTCCAGACCATTTGAGAAAGAAAAGAAAAACATTAAGCAGGCTGTAAAGGGGGACACTCACTTTACCTCAAAAGAAGTAGCGGAGGTAAATCACCTTCATAATGCAACGGTAGGACAGAAGGATAAGTATGTTTATGACACAAATGCTAATGTGGCAGCAGTATGTCGTGAAACAGGTGCTACCATTGTAAAGGGAGCCGGAAGTGGGCAAGTCAGCATTACGAATGGGAATGGTCTGACGAAGTCGGGAAATTATGTAGATAGAATTTCTGGAAATACGTTTACCGTAACCTCATCTACTATTTCGGGTACGATTGGCGATACAGGTATTGCTGTAATCTATGAAGAGAATACAACACAGCCGTCTGTTTCTGCTTCCGTAGCGGATGGCTCAAGATTTACTACAGATACCTTAGATGTAACCTTTACTGTGAAGAATGCACAGAGTGCTACTTATTCTATAGATGGAGGAGCAGCAACAGCATTTACAGACAGTGTGAAATTACCTTTAGGCGCTGATACAGCAGTAGGTTCAACTGTAAAAGTGACCATTAAGGTGGTCGGCACAGATGGAAATTCTGTAGAGAAAACTTTCACATATACAAAGAAAGAAGCAGGTAAGTTAGAGAAGAATACGGTTTATTTTACAAAACCAAGTGACTGGAGTTCTGCAAAAATATATGCATACGAAGATGGAGCTACAGCAAATAAGCTTACCGGAGAATGGCCGGGAACAGACATGAAAGATGAAGGAGAAGGAATATATTCTTATACCTTTGACAGC
>JBNMLC010000025.1:0-31942 GCA_050874665.1 Lachnospiraceae bacterium
CCTCAGAGGCTTGCTGTCCTTCCCCTTTGGTATTTACAATGATTGTGTTTACGAGTTTCAGAATGTCCTTTTCGCTCCGGATGTAAGCGAAAGGGTTGTAATGCATTGATTTTGCAAAGTTAATGGTATTAAGCACCTTAATCCGGTAATCATTCTTAGACAGCATCCTGCCGCATTCGACCAGCACAGTGCCTTTCGGATCAGTGACCACATAGGAACTGTGCATCTGCATAAGGTTCGGCTTCACAAAAAAGCGTGTCTTACCGGAACCGGAACCACCGATCACAAGAATGTTTTTATTCCTTGCATACTTCGGCAGCTTCGGTCTGCCGGACATCATAAGACGCTCCGTTGCCGTTAAAAGCACGTTGTTTTCAAATACCGGATCGACATAAGGCTCTATGTCTTTGGCAGTTCCCCACCTTGCCGAACCATATTCTACTCCCTGCCGGAATTTCTTTGCATTTTTCGCTTTATAATATACTACCATACGAAATCCTATCCCGCATCCCACGCCAACCAGTAAATCCCCCGGCATAAAACTAGGAAACGGGTTTACAAACGCACCTCCCATCCCATTGATCGTGTCCAACACCTTCTGTAATGTGTTATCTCCTGCCTGCTGTCCATACAGCCATGAAACCTTATTAAAGACATATCCAAATATCACATAGGGAGCGCATTTGAGGGCAAGCTGTTTCCCATTTACCCCTTTGCACTTTTCTTTGAGAATTTTCGGGATTGACTGCAAATCTTTTACAATCCCGTCAATGACCTTACTTATAGGCTCTGTCCCCTGTCTTTGTTTTTCTCTCTGCTCCGCTCCCTGTTCTTGTTCTGTGCGATCATCTTCTGAAGTCCTTTCAGTTTCTGCCGTAATGACGGACGCTGTTGCTTTTTCTCATTAACTTTTACAAATTCCTTGAACGCCTGTGCAATCACATCGGCATCCTTACCCTTAAAAAATACAAGGTATTTTGGCGGCTCCGTGGTCTTATCCCGCTTCACAGCGAAATCTACATTGTACTTTCTCGCCACACGCTCAAAAGCCTTAATGTTATCATCCGTGACCTCTATGGACTTCGCACCCGCTCCCTGACCTACCAGCTTTTTCACCGGTATTTTCCCGTGGGAAGGCTCTTTATGTTTCTGATGCTCCAGATACATCTTCATCGCCTTCTGGAGAACACTTGCGGTCAGTTTGGATGTCTTGATTGCAAGGGCAATCGTTTTTTTTGTTGTTTCCTCCTGCACAGTGTACCTCCTTCCTTATCTGCACCGATTGGATTCAAGGTGGAACCAACAGCCTGTGAAGCTGTATTTTCATTGCCATATCGTTACTTCTCCCCTTCCTTAAGGTCTTTATCCCACCAGTTCAATTCTTCCTCATAGAAATCATTAAATGTATCAGCAGGAATATTTTCTTTCTGCTTTTTTGCATTTTTAGTGTCTCGTACCACCTTTGCCACAATTACCACAGCAATGGCAGCAAACAGTAATTTCTTCATATTTTTTCTGTTCATTTCTTTTCCTTTCCTTTCCACTTCTGGACGCTGTGACCAGAAGTTGTTGCAATAAAAAAAGCAGATACGAAACCTTTCGATCTCATATCTGCCTTAACGCTGTAAATTATGATATTCCTAATTTGAAAATCGTGTACATCTTTGCACCAATCAGATTATCTTCTATCCATACATCATCGAGCAGCAGACAATGTGATAACACTTCCAGATTTTCCATGTTTATCAGCCGTTGAACAACAGTATTTGTATTCTCCGGTATTTCATGAGCTTCCATTGCAATATCCCGCCTTGCTTCCCTGCAATACTTATACAATCCCAAGATATACTTATTCGACAGGATAAAACCATACGCATCATTATTCAGATATATCATTTTATGCTTTTCCCATTCCTCCGGCAATGAAAAATAGCACTTTGCTGTTTCGATATAGCAGTCTCCCTCATAAGTAGGCTTCATCTTCCTTTCCTGCCGGAGCATCTGATGATATATCTTTTCCCGGTCAAATATACTTCTTGCTCTGCTAAAATCAGGTGTCCTTCCACGCATAAAAGTGTAAACATTATTGATCACCGTTTTTCCCGCTAAAGACTTGTAATTGCCTACCCTGTGAAGGTACTGCAATACCTGTGTCAGCTTCTCCACAGAAGTAATCTCTTGATAATTATTTGTATCAATCTCCATTTGTTCAAAAGATAATGGTGTGCTTCCTTTTTTGATTTCACGCTCCATGATACGCTTGGTGTCTCTCATTGATTCCATATCAGTTCCTTTCCACTTCTGGACGCTGTGACCAGAAGTTATAAAATAAGCAGGTATAAAAACTTTCATTTCATACCTGCTCCTGTTCAGCAAGAAATTCTCTTTCCTGCAAGTTCCATTATGATATTGATTACTTCCCTAATGATTGCAATAATTTTTATTGCAAGGACAATCACTCCGATCATGCCGCCTATGACTGCGTCAAGTGCCAACACTCCAATGCTCCCTGCAATTCCAAAATTGCGAGGTATCAGCAGTACGAGCATCTTTTGTATGCCGAATGGAAATCCACTCATAATCCAGAATTGAAACCAGTTTACTCCGTTCTCTCCCAGACATATCCAGTAACACATATTCAGCCATACTGCAACAAATGCCAGCGGCAAAATCACCTTAAATAATACCCTTTTCATGCCATCCACCTCCATACATATCATGCTGCACTTCCTGCTGATAGAAATGATTTATCGTAGTTGGTGCATTATAAAGTGCTGTTATCATATACGCTTTGATATTTGTAATCTTTGTCGTTGTCTCTTTCATGCAACCAATCACATATTCCAGATGACTGCTGTTCAGTTTCAAGAATCTGGATTTTACAAGCTCATACGGATAATCCTCACCTGCAACTCGGATTGATTTTCTCTTTACGCACACTACTTCGCAGATTATCCCAAATAATTCGTCATAAAGTTCTTTTTCACCATAACCATCATACTTCATGTGATGATCATAATTGATATTTTCTTTAATCAGTTCTATGTATGCCTGTGCATCATCCATCGAATCAATCACATCATCTTGTGGCTTTTTTGTTGCAGATTGATTGATAGGATTGTTATAACTCTCCTCAGTATGGTTATAATTAGTCTGATTCATATAAGTCTGATTATAGTTAGTATAATTAGGGTTCGATTCTCCGACTTCTTGAGGTTCGATTTCCGAACTTCCAGAGGTTTGATTTTCTGACTTCCGAAAGTTCGATTTTCTGACTTCTTGAAGTTTGATTTTCTGACTTCCAGAAGTTCGATTTTCTGACTTCTTGAAGTTCGATTTTCCGACTTCTGTGATTTCATCAGCATTAGCAGGCTCTTTTTCGTCCATCTGCTCTGAAATTGAAGCAAAATTTTTCACATAAATTATATCCGGTTTTCCAAGTCCTCTGCGCACCTTTTCTACCAGACCAATTCCTTTTACAGAATCAAGCTCTGCCAATACCTTAACAGCTTTTTCCTTAGCGCATCCCAAATCCTCCATAATGCTGTCTATGGTATAAATGATGTATGCACGATTTTCATCGTCAAACCATTCATTCTTCATAGACAGCGACATACGATCAAGCATAAGTCCATACAACAATTTAGCATCACTGGACAGCTTCTTAAATCTCTCGTCCTTTATCAGCAGGCGTGGAACACGATAGAATGAGAACTGTTCCGCTTCTATTCCGTAATAATAATCTAGCTGCAAAATTTCTCCCATTCTCGTCTCCTCCTTCCTACTGTGTATTCTTCCAGTTATCTAATAGCTGAAATATTATTTTTTCTATATCATCTGTGCTGTATGTATCCGGAAAATAACTGTTAATGCGTTCCGTTTTTATAACAACCTTACGCTCTACTGGCTTTTCTTTCTCCAGAAGCATACGCACCATTGGAAAAGTCAGTTCTCCCTTTTTGTCACTCTCCTTTAGCATGGCACTCTGCTGTTTGCTTATGACAGCATTGGTGTCCTGTATGGCAACCAATACCCATTGCTGTGCATCCTCGGATAAAAACGAAAGGTCAACAGCCTGCATAATGCCTATTTTCCCTGCATCAACCATATCAAGCAATGGTTCCGATAAGCGTGAAATCCATATATATCTTTGAACTGTTTTTGCACTTTCTCCTGCGGCTTCTCCAAGTTCTTCCAAAGTAAGTCCGCCTGTTCTGCTTCCCTGATGCTTCATAGCATCATATTTCATGCGGTATGCCTTTGCTTTTTCGCTTGGAAGAATATCTTCTCTTTGGATATTGCTGTCCACCATGATAATCGTGGCTTCATCATCCGTATAATTACGGATAAACATCGGCATTGTTTCAAGTCCTACCAGTTCACACGCATGTCTCCTTCGGTGTCCTGCTATAATTTCATAGCCGCCCTCAGCTCTTGGTCTTGCAATACCCGGCATCAGCACGCCATGCTCTCTGACACTCTCCACCGTCTCCTGCATCTTTTCATCGTCCAGTACCTTAAATGGGTGACCTTTGAACTCATGCAGTTCTGATAATGCAATTTCCTGTACCTGCTCTATTCCTGCCTGTGGCTGTCCATCTCCGAATAAATCATCGAAGCTGTTCAGTTTTACCTTTGCGGCACTTCCTGCTTTATTCATCTGCAAGCACCTCCTCTGTCAATGACTGATAGGCACTCGCTACTTTTCCATTTGGATCATGCTCATAAATGCTGACACCTTCAGCAGAAATCTCCGCAGCTCTTACCGACATCGGAATACTGTTTTCAAATATTCTTACCTTGCTACCATAATTCTCCACAACCAATGCACTGATGTCTTTTGCATAATTCGTTCTGTTATCAACCATAGTAAGCAGAATACCTTCAATCTCCAATTTTGGATTGATCTGCCTTTTTACCTTTCCTATGGTCTTTATAAGCTGTTCCAGACCTTTTACCGGCAGATATGCTGCCTGCACCGGAATAAGGATGCTGTCGGCACTTGCAAAGGCATTTATGGTAATCATGCCAAGGGAAGGCATACAATCAATCAGAATGTAATCATACCTTTCTTTCTGCTGTTCTATATAAGTCCGAAGCACAAGCTCCCTGCTCATGACATTTACCAGTGATACTTCCAATCCCGACAACTCTATATTGCCGGGCATAAGGTCTACACCCTCGTCGTGCTTTAGGATGCCATAATCCGGCTCCATATCTTCTTCATTGATGATATTCGCCATGATGGTTGCAAGAGATACATCCAGTTTATCCGGCTCCTGGAAACCTAAACTTGCTGTCAAGCTCCCCTGTGCATCCGCATCAATCAAAAGCACTCGTTTTCCCTGTTTTGCCAGCCCTATTCCTAAATTACTCGTTGTGGTGGTCTTTCCGACACCACCTTTCTGGTTTCCTACTACAATAACTTTACACATGATGAAATTCCTCCAAATTCTACTATTTTTCTTTTACATTGCTCTTTTTTACTTCTACATACGATCTATAATATTTGTCTGTCCCCTTGTTCGAGTATAGGTCTGACATCTCCAGAACCTCTACCTTTGGGTTTCTCTGCATGATTTTTTTGAACCATGTAATATCATTCTTTGTTCCCATCAATCGAATCTTTAACATCAATCATTTCCTCCAAACATCGCATACAAGTTTTTATTGTATGTGGCATACTCCGGATACCGAATCTGTATTGCCTGCCAGAAATATGGTGCATAGCAACAGCAGAACAAATCCTCTACTGAATATCTCCGGCACTCATCCACCTGTTCCTCTGTGTCCTGCTCATCATCTACGCTCGGTGTTCCGTTGCAATATAGATTGAAAGCAATTCTAACAACCTTTGCACTGCCACTGGTCTGCCAGCCTTCATGCAAACACTCCGGTTTTACACAGCCAGTCTTGAAATTGTAAATTCTATCCACATTTCTTCGTGTATCCTCGTTTATTCCAAGGCAATAGCAAAGTGCCTTGTGATATACATCTGCTTCCCTAACTTTCTGGATTTTTTCATAGTAGAATTTCTCATGTGCTTCACTAATAAAACTAATTTTTTCTTTTTTTGCTCCTAACGCTGTACTGTTCATGTTTGAACCTCCTTATAATAATTCTGTTTTTTTCAACCATAACAACAGAAAAAGGACACTTTCCTTACTTTGGAAAATGTCCTTTAATAGCATTTAACTATTTAGTTTTGAAAGGTTCAAATCGCTAGAACGTACCTTTTTAGTCCATATCAGTCCACCAAACAATAATAATTTGATGTCAAATTGATGTCATTTTTTGTGCTCAACACCGCAAACCCTTGATTTTACTGGTCTTTTTTATCCAAGCTCTTCATTGTAGGGAACAGTAACACATCTCTAATCGCTGGTGAGTTGGTAAAGAGCATTACCATTCGGTCAATTCCAAAGCCGATACCTCCTGTTGGCGGCATACCAATCTCCAATGCATTTAAGAAGTCTTCATCTGTTGTATTTGCTTCATCATCACCTAAAGCCAACAACTCTTCCTGTGCCTTGAAACGTTCTCTCTGATCAATCGGATCATTTAACTCAGAGTATGCATTTGCCATTTCACGTCCATAGATAAAGAACTCGAAACGTTCCACATAATCAGGATTTTCCGGTTTTCTCTTGGTTAACGGAGAGATTTCTACCGGATGATCCATAATAAAGGTTGGCTGAATCAGCTTCTCTTCTACAAATTCTTCAAAGAACAAGTTCAGAATATCACCTTTCTTATGGTGCTTTTCATACTGTACATGATGTTCCTCTGCAAACTTCTGTGCTTCCTCTAAAGTATTTACTTCATTGAAATCCACACCTGCATATTTCTTTACAGCATCTACCATAGTCAGACGTTCAAACGGCTTAGATAAATCTATTTCCACCTCTGCATATGGAATAACCAAAGAACCACAGACTTCCTGTGCTACATGACGATACAGATTTTCTGTCAAATCCATCATACCATTATAATCTGTATATGCCTGATACAATTCCATCAAAGTAAATTCCGGATTATGTCTTGTGTCCAAACCTTCATTACGGAATACACGTCCGATTTCATACACTCTTTCTAATCCGCCTACAATCAATCTCTTTAAATATAACTCTAAAGAAATGCGAAGCTTCACACCCTCATCTAAAGCATTATAGTATGTTTCAAATGGTCTTGCAGCCGCACCACCGGCATTGGCAACTAACATTGGTGTCTCTACTTCCATGAAACCGTTGCCATCTAAATAACGGCGAATAGAACTGATAATCTTAGAACGGGCAATAAAAGTTTCCTTTACGTCCTGATTCATAATTAAATCCACATATCTCTGACGATAACGAATATCGGTATTGGTCAACCCGTGGAATTTTTCCGGAAGTATCTGTAAACTCTTAGATAATAAAATCACTTCATCTGCATGAATTGACTTTTCTCCTGTCTTTGTTTCAAACACCTGTCCTTTGATTCCAATGATATCACCAATATCAAATTTTTTGAAATCCTTGTAAGATTCTTCCCCTATATTATCTCTTGCCACATAGGACTGGATAGACCCCTGCAAATCCTGAATATTGCAGAAAGAAGCCTTACCCATAACACGTTTTGACATGACACGCCCTGCAACACTTACAGTTTTTCCTTCTAATTCAGCAAAATTATCTTTAATTTCCATGCTGTGATGTGTCACATCATACTTTGTTATTTCAAACGGGTTCTTTCCTGCTGCCTGTAAATCAGCCAGTTTCTCACGACGAACCTTTAACAACTGGTTAATATCCTGTTCTTTTACCTGTTCATTCTTCTGTTCAGCCATCTTTGCACTCCTTAGTTTGATCTCTGAATTTCTAATACTTTATACTGGATAATTCCTGCCTGTGTTTCTACATCTACAACATCGCCCACTCTTGCACCAATCAAAGCGTGACCTACCGGCGATTCATTTGAAATCTTACCCTGCAAGCTGTTTGCTTCTGTAGAACCTACCAACTTGAATTCCATCTCTTCATCATATTCCATATCAAATACCTTTACGCGGCATCCAACATTGATTTTATCTAAATCTACTTCATCTTCTACTACAACTTCTGCGTTCTTTAAAATCTTTTCAATCTCTTCGATTCTTGCTTCAATATCTCTCTGCTCATCTTTTGCTGCATCATATTCTGCATTTTCAGATAAGTCACCCTGTTCCCTTGCTTCTTTAATCTTCTGTGCTACTTCTTTTCTTTTTACGATTTTTAAATCCTGAAGCTCATCCTCTAATTTTTTTAGTCCTTCATATGTCAAAAGATTCTTCTTTTCGCTCATGTTATTCACCCTTCCAATTTACATTTCTCAATTTTCACAGTCATAATATTATAAAACAACTATAGCCATTCGTCAAGTAATTGTTGCAGGCTCTCCATAGACTCGGCAGTATTCACCGCTGCCCGAAGTGCTGCAGAATGTGGCAGTCCTCCTGTGTACCATGAAATGTGTTTACGCATTTCACGCACTGCCGTATACTCTCCCTTATACTTCAACTGAAGTTTTGCATGTTTCTCTATCATCTCTTTAATTTCTTGTGGTGTTGGTCTTTCAATATTTTCTCCGTGTTCTAAGTACGCATTTAATTCTCTGAATATCCACGGATTTCCCCGGGCACCTCTGCCAACCATAATTCCGTCACAAGCTGTTTCTTCCAGCATTCTCTTTCCATCTTCAGGAGTAAAGATATCACCATTTCCTATTACGGGAATCGTAACGGCCTGCTTTACCTGACGAATAATATCCCAGTCCGCTTTGCCCGAATAGTACTGCTCTCTGGTTCTTCCATGAACCGCAATGGCACTGGCACCGGCCTCTTCCATTCGTTTTGCCATTTCCACTGCATTGATATGTTCCTCATCAAAACCTTTTCGTATTTTCACAGTAACAGGTTTCTCAATGGCCTTTACCACACTTCTCACAATTTCTTCTGCCAGTTTCGGATTCTTCATCAATGCCGAACCCTCGTGATTATTTACCACTTTAGGAACCGGACACCCCATATTAATATCCAGTATAGAAAATGGACGTTCCTCGATTTTCTTTGCCATCTCTGCCATAATCTTAGGGTCCGAACCAAAAAACTGCAGCGAAACCGGACGTTCCTTCTCATGAATCTGCAGCAAATCTATCGTATTTTTATTATTGTAAAATATGGCTTTTGCACTGACCATCTCCATACATATCAGTCCTGCCCCCATCTCTTTACACAAAAGACGAAACGGCAAATCTGTAACACCTGCCATCGGTGCCAGCACAACATTGTTTTCCAAAGTTACATTGCCAATCTTAAGTTTCATTTCTTATTCCTATTCCATATTTTTATTATAAATAATTCGTAATCCCTGTAGGGTCAGCATGGCATCGTAAATATCAATCGTGTCCGTTTCCTGTGCAATAATTTTGCCAAGTCCACCGGTTGCCACTGCTTTTACGTTTTCATATCCACATTCCTCTTTCATCTTATTGATGATATATTCTGTCTGCCCAATCTGTCCATAAAAAAGACCTGCCTGCATACTTCTGATGGTCTCCTTTGCAAGAATTGTTTTTGGCTTACAGATTTCGATTTCCGGAAGCTTCGCCGCCTTTTCCCAAAGTGCCTCTCCTGCGGTACGGATACCCGGTGCTGTGATACCAGCCACTAAACCGCCATCTGCTGTCACTAAATCATAAGTAGTCGCCGTTCCGAAATCTAATACAATAACAGGACCGCCATACAAAGTATGTGCCGCAACTGCATCTACAACTCTGTCTGCTCCAATCTGTCTTGGATTTTCAGTTGCCACCTTAATTCCCGTCTTTACTCCAGGTCCCACAATAATAGGCTGTCGTCCAAAATATTTCACTATGGCATTATTAAAAGAATGCATAATGTTTGGAACTACAGAAGCTATAATAATACCGTCAATATCCTTTACCTGCAAACCATTATAACCTATCATATTGCAGATGACGCTTCCGTATTCATCCGATGTTCTTGGCATTTTAGTAGTCAGGCGAAAGGTAGCTGCAACTTCCTCTCCCTGAAACACACCAAATGTAATATTTGTATTTCCAATGTCAACTACTAATAACATTTATTCGTCCTCCCCGGAAAACAGTTCTGCAATATCTTTGTGTAAAATAATCGTCTTATAAAAAAGTTCTAATGACTCAAACAATTCTTTCTTTGTTTCCTGTAGCTGTTTTATCTTTAATGCACTTCCGATTTCATCATAAAGAATATCTTCTTCCGCCGCCTCTGTTTCCATCGTCAGATTTCCCTCGTCATCAAATACAAGACTGAATACTCCACCTACCTCTTCGGTAAATAAAACAGACATAATCTGCAGTTCCTCTTTAATTCCTTCCGGTAAGGCCGCAAATCTCTGATTAAAATAATATTTCTGTTCGTATGTGCTTGCAGCACATAATACATTTTCCTCTTTATACATAACCATATATTCCTCTGACAGAAACTTCTCCTGCATAAACAGTAATTATTTTTCCGTCCTTTTCTATCAATAATTCACCTTTTTCATTAATACCTCTGGCAGTACCGGTATACTCACCCTTTGGATCCAGCACACGAACCTCGGCGTCTTTATTTACCAGAAATTTTTCATAATCATCTTTTAAAAGCTTTAAATCATGTGTAGTTACAAATTTCTCGTAATCCTGCTCAAAATATTGCATGGCTTTACCAATGACTTGAGAACGCTTCAGTTTCTTTCCGGTACCCAGAAGCAGGGAGGTTGCCTTTTCCTGCAGCTCTTCCGGTATATGGGTAACATTCATATTAATTCCGGTTCCAATAATTACATAATGCACTTCGTCCATATCTGCACTCATCTCTGTGAGAATTCCGGTAATTTTCTTTTTTTTCAATACAATGTCATTTGGCCATTTGATTTGAATACCCTCCTGACCTGCCTCTGCCTCATATAATTCCTGAAAGGTTCTTGCAAGGCTCAATGCCATCACAAGCGTAAGCATAGATGCTTCTGTGGGATGAACTGCGGGCTTTAACAACGTAGTCATGTAAATAGCTTCTCCTTGCGGAGATTCCCAGACTCTGCCCATTCTTCCTCTTCCTCTCGTCTGTCGCTCCGCCACCACCAAAGCCCCATGAGCAGCTCCCTGGCGAAATAACTCTTTTGCTCTGGTATTCGTAGAATCTGTTTCTTTGTAATAATATATCTCTCTTGCATTCCATTCTGTATTTAGGAAGCCTCGAATTTCACTTTCATTCAGTACATCTGCCGTTTCTTTCAGACAATACCCCTTATTACGCACAGCCTCTATCTTATATCCTTCTTCCTTTAAACTGTTAATATTCTTCCATATGGCAGTTCTGGAAACGTTAAATTTATCGCAAAGTTCTTGTCCCGACACATATTCCTGTGTATTTTTTAACATATTCAGTATTTCTGATTTCAATTCCACAGCGTTGCCTCTTTCCTTTTAAAACGCCAATACTACAGCAATCAAAAATAATACAATTCCAATGCCAAACCATGCCACTGTTGCCGCCTTGTTTTTTCCGATCCATTTCACTCCCCACATACAGTTCATAAAGGAGCCCATCAGAAAAATCACCGGAAACATAAATAGTTTTACTTCACCATTCCAGAAGGCAAAGAGGGTTGATAAAATAAGTAAACAACCCACTCCCAAATTGACACAATCGATTGTATTAATATCTCTGTCTGTAATTTTATTCATTATCCTCACCAAGCGTAGCTACCATAACAGCTTTAATGGTATGCATACGGTTTTCTGCCTCATCAAATACTAAAGACTTCGATGATTCAAATACCTCTTCTGTTACTTCGTTTCCTTTTACTGCCGGCAAACAATGTAAAAATACCGTGGTATCCTTTCCTGTACGCTTCATCAATTCTGTATTTATCTGATAATCTTTTAACAAAGCAATTCTTTCTGCCGCCTTATCTTCTTCACCCATAGATGCCCATACATCTGTGTAAAGCACATCTGCATCTTTTACTCCGTCCAAAGAATCTGTGATGGTAATACTTCCGCCGGATTCTTTTGCATATCCTCTTGTCAGTTCAACCAATTCTTCCTTTGGCCATAATTCCTTCGGTGCAACAATGGTAAAGTGAAGTCCTAATTTTCCAGAACCAATCATCAGAGAATTTGCCATGTTATTACGTCCGTCACCAAGATATACAAAATGGATTCCTTTTAGATAGCCAAAATGTTCTTTTACGGTTAAAAAGTCTGCAAGAATCTGTGTTGGGTGGTAATCGTCCGTAAGACCGTTCCATACCGGCACGCCACTATATTCTGCCAATTTTTCGACTGTACTGTGTTTAAAACCGCGAAATTCAATTCCGTCAAACATACGGCCCAATACTCTTGCTGTATCTTCTACACTTTCCTTATGTCCTAACTGAATTTCATTTTTTCCAAGATATTCTGGATGTCCACCTTCATCATTGCAGGCAACGGTAAAAGAACAACGTGTTCTTGTAGATGGTTTTTCAAAAATCAGGGCAATATTTTTTCCTTTCAGACTTTGTCCTAAAATGCCCTTCTTCTTCTTTGCCTTCAACTCTGCTGCCAAATCAATAAGATACATAATTTCTTCTGGTGTAAAATCCTTCAGTGTTAAAAAACTGCGTCCCTTTAAGTTCATTTTTATTCCTCCTAAGCTTTTTGTTCTTCTGCATTATCTTCCGGCACTCTGTCCAAAACAAGGTAGGCAAATGCCGGCAGTTCTTCACATTCCTGTCTTTCTCTGACGAGGGCAGCTAACTCCTCTACGGTGTATACAGCATACTTTGGTACTTTTAAAAGTTTTGCCGTTGCTTCCAGTACAGAAAGATATAGTGATTTATAATCATATTTTTTTAGTTTTAATTTTTCTGCAATAATCCCCAACGTATCTTCCATATAAGTCCGGTAAATGGATTTTGTACTTTTCGGTGCATAACTGCTGTTTAAAAATTCCATTACCCGCTGGTCTATATTGGTAAGCTGTCTTACATAATAACACTCTTTTTCCGATTCATCAATATAATAAATTCTCCCGGACAATTGATACAAGAGTCTTTGTGTATCATAATATCCGATTTTCAGGTTATTAATGCTCTTTTTTGCTTCAAAGTTCAGTATATTTCCAAGACTGACTCTTGGCTCTACGCTATAAATATTGACATCTTGTGGTATTTCCACAGGCTTGTATCTTCCGGGTCCGAAAATTCGCAGCATAATAATGTTCTTATAATCACGTTTGACCAGAGAATCCAAAGGTACATTATTAAACATTCCGGGATCCATGTAACTTTGTCCATGAAGTTTTTCATGCTTAAATACCGGGAGATATGCACTTGCCAGCAAAAAGTCCGGCAGCAACCCGTCTTCAATCTCTTTTACATCGATATCTAGTTCTTTCATCTCATTCAAAGAAAATGTATGCAGATAAAATGATATGTCACCCTCTTTGATTGTCTGTTCATCTATCGTGTCTGCAATCAGTTCTTTTAGTGGTGTGATATCTGCGCCACCTTCTGCCGCATATTTAAAAACTGCCTGCACCCAGTCATACAACTTTGCACTGCCGTCAAAAAGTTGTGCTGCCTTTTCATCATCTACTTCCATAACTTTAGAATGACTGATATGCTTCCAGATATCTTCTGCTGCTTTCAAATCACCCATGCAAATAAGTGCGGCATTCAACGCTCCCACTGATGTTCCGGCCACTGCATTGATTTTTATTCCTGCCTCTTTTAAAGCACGCCATGCACCAATTTGGTAAGCTCCCTTAGCACCGCCGCCTTCCAGCACAAGTGCGTATTCCTTTGTCACATCTAATGCCATTTTCATTTTCATCACCCCATTACCTCAAATTATATATATTTTTTCCCAGAATGACAAGTATTACAAGGTGAAAATACAGCGGACACTCATAACTTAAATGTTGTCATCAAATCAAGTATTTCATTTGGATTGGTACTTCCAGTATATTTCATACGTATAATTTCATTGGATTTACTGATATAAAAATATACAGCATCCCCTTTTGAAATGATGTAAACATTATCTACGTTGGCAAGGTTTATTTTTTTTATTTCAGAATCCTTATCATTATCATTTTGCATGTCTGATTTTATTAAATCTGCTATAGTATATTTAACCATAGGTTTGAAATTTAAATTATAATAAACGGTTTCTAAAGAAGAATTGCCGTAGGGACTTACTTGCTCCTCGCAAATATGATATATTTCTTTTGAAAAAATATTAGTATTTTTACGTATCCTATAATTATATTCATTATTCGTATCTCTACTGCTTTTTTCTATATCCTTTAAAAATATAGTATTATATTTCTCACTGCTAAATGTATGGCTATTATCTTTTATTGAATATTTTATATTCAAGAACGAAAAATAAATGTTTACAGCCATAAGAAGAAGGCAAGGGACTGCCACTGCGACAAGTATATTTGCAAAAACTTTGCTCTGCTTCCATGAAATATGATGACGAATGCTGTTTCCATTTTTCAATGTCTGATAGGTTATAGAAATATCCCTATATTCTTTTATGCAAATTATACCCAAAAGTATATCAGCCAAAATGCAGTATACTGTCTGCAAACCATCATTTACCAGATTTAATATGGGTGTTCCATTATAAAATAAGATATATAAACTCAATAGAACAGTTGCAAAAATCCATAACAGCATAATCCCTGACATTATTGTTCTTTTTCTTTTTACATTCTTTAAGGTATATGACTGAACTATAGGAATTGTATGTATCTCTTCTTTTATTTGCTCTGATGGGCAACTATAGATTGTAATGTTACCTTTTGCGGTTACTTTCTTCCACCCATAAAGCTGATACATCTCCTGCTGCTCAACGCAATAGGAAGAATTTTCTATTTCGACTCTATAATCCATTTTTGACGGTTCATCACATATAAAATATGCAAAGAAATGTTTAAGATGTTTAAGATATAATCCCTGAAGGGCTAAATCCGAGAGCCAGCTTTCAAATTCCGCAATATTATATGGACTAGTTATCAATAATTTTCTTTTCATTTACAAGCACTCCTTTTCAAGCAATTGTCCATCCTTCACCATTGCCAGCAATCTTTTATATTCGCCAACCAGTAGCTCTTTTCCCACATCCGTTATGATATAAACTTTTTTTCTACTATCTTCTTCCAGCAATTCTATCAGTTTTTTCTTCTCCAGTCGATTGAGTATACCATACAATGTTCCTGGTCCCATTGACACTCTGCCGCAGGATAACTCCCCGACGGAACGCATAATCTGGTACCCGTGACACGGTTGTAACAGTGCCAATAATACATAATACATTGCTTCTGTCATAGGCTCATTTTTTACCACTACATTCCCTCCCTGATATTACGTTATACGATATATCGTATAGCATAGTAGTAGCATTGTCAATACTCTTTATCTTACCATATACAGAGTAACGAGGTCAGCACCCCTGAACGTTGCCAGCCCCTACGAACAAAAAAGCTTCCAGAGCTGTTCAAATTCTGCTCTGGAAGCTTTTTCTATTCGTAGGGGCGTTACTTCAACCTCAAACGTGCTGACCTCGTTACCCTTAAAATTATTTACTTTTGTGCCACTTCAACTACGGATTTTGCAAGTCCTGCCATTCCCTGAATTTCAGATGGAATAATAATCTTAGTTGCCTGACCATCTGCAGCTTTTGCAAATGCTTCTAAACTCTTAAGCTTTAATACTGCATCATCCGGTGCTGCTTCTCTGATAAAACGGATACCGTCTGCATTTGCCTGCTGTACCTTCAAAATTGCCGCTGCCTGACCTTCCGCTTCACGAATCATTGCCTCCTTCTGTGCTTCTGCACGAAGAATTGCTGCCTGCTTTTCTGCTTCTGCCTCTAAGATAGCGGATTCTTTCTTACCTTCTGCTACAAGAATAGAAGATTTCTTTTCACCCTCTGCACGAAGGATTGCTTCTCTACGTTCACGGTCAGCTTTCATCTGTTTTTCCATAGCTTCTTTGATTGTTGCCGGTGGAATAATATTCTTTAATTCTACACGGTTTACCTTAATTCCCCACGGGTCTGTTGCCACATCTAAAGAGGCGCGCATTTTTGTATTAATTGTTTCTCTTGAAGTTAATGTTTCATCCAGTTCCAAATCACCGATAATGTTACGAAGTGTAGTTGCTGTCAGATTTTCAATCGCCATGATTGGGTTTTCTACACCATACGTAAATAATTTTGGATCTGTAATCTGGAAGAATACTACTGTATCAATCTGAATTGTTGCGTTATCCTTCGTAATAACCGGCTGTGGCGGGAAGTCCACTACCTGTTCCTTTAATGGAACTTTCTTTGCAATACGGTCAATAAATGGAATTTTTACATGAAGTCCTACAGACCATGTTGCCTGATAACCTCCAAGACGTTCCAAAATGTATGCCTGCGCCTGAGGTACAATTTTTATATTAGCTACAATGATAAGTAAAATTACAACTAAAAGTATACATACTAAAAAAAATGGCATTTTTATTCTCCTCTCTTTATGCTTTCTTTTGTTTTACGAATGCCTTTACTCCTTTAATCTCCACGACTTCTACTTCTGTATCTGCCGGAATAATTTCATCTTCCTCACTTCTTGCCATCCATTCAATGCCGTTTAGCATAATCTGACCTTCCGCCTTCAGATTATTGATTTCCTTAGTAACCACAGCATGCTTACCTAACAGCTCATCCACATTTGTTTTTGTTCTTTTAATATTCAAATGCTTCATGGCAATTGGTCTTGTGCTAAATAAAAGCAGGAACGATGCTACAAAAAATACTACAATTTGTGCCTTAAGCGGAACGCCAAGCAGTGCTAGTATAAACGCAATCACTGCTCCACCGGCAAACCATATAGTAGCAAGCCCCAATGTAGCAAGTTCAATAACTACCATCAATACAAAAATAACAAGCCACAAAATTGTCTGTGTCTCCATTTCTTGCCCTCCTCATCTCGTTAGTCATGCAAAACGCCTTTATGATATATCTGCATGCCTTGTTATTATACTATATTTTCTAACGTGAAACAATATGTTTCTTTGTTGCCGTTTACACTTATATGGTTTTTGGCATGAGCGTCCCCTGCAATTACAAATTCCAAACAAAAATGGGAGCATCTCTGCTCCCAAATATAACAATTCTTATTTACCTTTACCAAAATACGTGATTACCAATCACAGTTCCTGCATTCCCTGAGGATACAGAACGGAAATGTTTTGCACTTCCGATATAGTTCGTTCCTGACATAGCGCTCTGTGCAGCCTTAATACATTCGCTGCTGATTCCACCTGCCAGCACGTTCGTCAATGTTCCGTTCGTTGCCGGTGGAAACTGCCCCGGTGCGGTAATAACTCCATAAATACTGTTTGGATATCCGCCGCTGTTTACTCGATTCAAAATGACATTACCAACTGCCACTTTTCCTTCAAAGCATTCATTTCCTGCTTCACACTGAATCATTGCTGCCAGAAGAGATACATCATCATTCGACAGTGAAGTGGCTGCGCCTTTCGTAGCTTCACTCTGCGTTGATTCTCCCTGTGCTTTTTCTATTGCAGCCTGTGCTGCCATCTCTTCTTCAATTGTGACTGCAGAACCAAAAGAATATTTCACTTCTACATAGTCAAGGGATACATATCCCTGCGTATCATCAAAATCAACTTTTACCCAGCCATCCTTGATTTCCTGTCCAGCCACTACTAAATTATCTTCCTGTGCCACAAGACCAAGAACTGCCGCATCTTCTCTGGCTTCTTCTCTGACTCTTAAAGTTTCTGTCTTAACAACCACAACCAGATTACCATTTGTCGCTGCTAAATCTTTTGCCAAATCGCCATATACAATATATTCATCCTTTACATAACCAATTACATCTCCAGATGAAATCTTTGTCCAGCCGTCTTTCTTTTCCAGAAGGGAACCTTTACAGCCTGCATATAATTTTCCAACCACATCAGACTCTTCACTAGCTTCTGCACGAATGTTAAGAGATTCCTCTACATTTGCCAAAACCAGTGTTTCCCACTCAACTGAATCTCCTGCTTGCTCTAGAACCGTATTCTCTGTCACTTCTACCGGCGCTTCTGTTACTGTTGCTGTTTCTGTTACTGCCTTGTCTGTTTCTTCCTGTGCTGCTTCAACTGTAATTGCCGGAACGTCCACTTTAGAAATCACATTCTGTGTATCTGTGGCAACTCCTGCAAACGCTGTAAGAAACATAAATGCTGATGCACTAGACATCATCATAAGCAGTTTTCTGTGTCCTACTCTCATATAGCCTCCTGCTTCGTTATAATTGAACCTGGTAATAGATTTTTCAATCAATCCAACTATACCAATTATGTTACAAAAAACTTAATTTTTGTTACGAATTGTTACGAACGAGATTTTAACAGAGGCAAAATTTATTGTCAAGTTGACGAAAGATAGGAAAAATAGCCCTTTTTAATGTACTTTTTTCTCAATCCTTAATATTTTCTTAATATTCAATAGGTAATAGTGCCAAAATTAGTCATGATTTTTTAGTACAATTTGCCATTATTTCGAACACTTGTTCCTTTCCGTTCGTGGAATGTTCACAAATATGCATTTTTTTAAGAATTTCTTGTGAATTTTCTTGATTTTTCGCTCATTTTTCTTGATTTTTAAGGCTTTTCCAAACGTCGCTGCCGAAATGCCTCATACATTAAAATTGAGGACGCAACGGCTGCATTTAAAGATTCTAACTGTCCGCACATTGGAATTTTCACATATTTTTCACAAAGAGAAAGAGCCTTTTTTGACAATCCATTTCCTTCATTTCCAATTACAAATGCACTTCCTGTTTCATAAGAATATTTATCATAATCTTTAGATTCCATTAATGCAGCACCATAGGTTACAATATTTCTTTGTTTTAATTGTCTGAATATTTCGTCAAATTCTTCCTGCGTTTCTAAATATAGAAAAGGCATTCGATAAATAGAACCCATTGTGGAGCGCACTACTTTGGGATTATAAATATCTACACAGCCCTTCGTCATAAGAATGCCGGTTACTCCCGCACCTTCTGCTGTTCTCATAATAGTTCCCAAATTGCCTGGATCCTGTAAATCTTCTAATATAAGAAGCAACGGATTTTCTTTCCCTAATATCTTCTCTAAAGAAGATGCCGGCTGCCTCACCACCGCAAGAATCCCCTGAGGTGTCTGCGTATCACTGATGGAAGCAAAAATATTATCAGACACCACCTCGTATTTCACGTCAAATAGCTGTTCTTTTAGTGAATTTTCAGCATTTTCAGACACATAAACCTCTTTCAGCAGTTCTTTTGGTGTTTCCTGAAATAAACGGATTCCTTCTATAATAAATAGTTTTTCTTCTTTCCTGTATTTTGCCTTTTTACGCAGATTTTGAATTGTCTTAATTTTCCCGTTAGAAGTGCTTGTAATCATTCTTTTCACCTTCCATTACAGTAATTTTTCGATACTTTTTTGTACAACCTTTACTCTATCTTCTCCAAACTGTTGCGCCAACTGCTCCACTAATGTGTCATTAACCTTTACGTTTCTGCTTGGAGGCAGACGCTTAATTGCTTTTACATCTTCTACATAAATTACCACACTGTCACTGCCGTCAGAAGTTCTGATTGCTTCATACAATTCCTGCTCTTTTTCCCCAAAACTTTCCTTATTGTCGAATTTTATCCACAATTCTTTCGGAATATCCTCAAATCCAATAATTTTTTCGCATATCAACTTGGCACCACGTTCTTCTTCTACGTTCACTCTGCCCCGGATAAACACTTTATTGTCCTCTACAAGCATCGCAGCATTTTTCTCATAATCTCTTGGAAATACCACAACTTCTACAGCTCCCACCATATCCTCTAATGTCAAAAACGCCATCGTCTGATTTGTTTTGGTATGCTTGATACTTTTCGCTGTAATCATTCCACCAAGAATGGCTGTAGCCCCATCTGCCACTGCCGGCTCATTTGTTTCCTCATTCAAAGCAAAATCTCTGGCAGTATTTGTGGCATTTTTCTTTATAATATCCATATAATTTTCCAATGGGTGACCGCTAATATAAATACCTAAAACTTCCTTTTCAAAAGCAAGCATTACTTCCTTATCAAATTCCGGCACATCCGGCATACTGATTTTGTAACTCTCTTTTTCCTCTTCCGGTGCCCAGTCAAACAGTGACATTTGACCGGCAATATCATTTTTCTTGCCGTTACTTGCCGCATCCATTAGTTTATTATATATAAGAAGACATTGTCTTCGGTTGTGTCCTAAACTGTCAAATACACCTGCTTTAATAAAGTTTTCCACCACACGTTTATTTACGGTTCCTCTTGGTGCCATCTTTTCAATAAAATCCTGCAGACTGTCAAATCTTTGGGTTGCCAGACCGGAGCGAATTTCTTCAATTTCCTTAATTACCGGCATTCCCACACCCTTAATGGCAGACAATCCAAATCGGATAGAATTACCGGAAACAGAAAAGTCATAACTGCCCTCATTAATATCTGGTGGCAGAATTTGAATCCCCATATTCCGACAAGTCATAATATATTCTGACACTTTTCCCGGATTATCTATCACGGAAGTCATAAGGGCTGCCATATATTCTACCGGATAATAGTATTTTAGAAAGGCTGTCTGATAGGAAACTACGGCATAGGCCGCTGCATGGGATTTATTGAACGCATATTTTGCAAAGTCTATCATCTCATCATAAATTCTATTTGCTGTCTTTTCGTCAATCCCGTTGGCAATGCAGCCTTTTACCCCTTCTTCTTCATTTCCATATACAAAGTTCTGGCGTTCCTTTTCCATAACAGAGGCTTTCTTTTTTGACATGGCACGACGCACCAAATCACTTCGTCCTAAGGTATATCCTGCTAAATCCCTAACAATCTGCATAACCTGTTCCTGATACACAATACAGCCGTAGGTTGGCTCTAAAATAGGCTTCAATTGCGGACAATCATATGTAATAGCAGAAATATCGTTTTTTCCACGGATATATTTCGGAATAAAATCCATAGGTCCCGGACGATAAAGAGAAATTCCGGCAATAATATCTTCCAGACTCTGAGGCTTTAATTCCTTCATAAATCCTTTCATGCCCGCACTTTCTAACTGGAATACTCCCTCCGTCTTTCCACTTCCAATAGATTCTAAAACCTTTGCATCGTTAAAGTCTATATGGTCAATAGCAATATCCAATCCCAGACTTTTCTTTACAAGACGTACTGCATTCTGAATTACGGTCAAAGTACGCAGTCCTAAAAAGTCCATCTTTAACAGTCCCAGCTCTTCGATAGTTGTCATAGTAAACTGTGTCGTAATCGTACCATCAGAAGCCCTCGATAACGGTACATACTCATCTACTGATTTTTGGCTGATTACTACACCTGCTGCATGCATAGATGTATGACGTGGCAAACCTTCCAGTCTTTTTGACATATCAATCAGACGGGTTACTTGCGGATCTGATTCATACAACTTACGAAATTCCGGATTTCTTTGTAACGCTAAATCAATGGTCATATTTAACTCATTTGGAATCATTTTAGCAATACTGTCTACATAGGCGTACGGATAATCTAACACACGTCCTACATCCCTAATTACTCCCTTTGCTGCCATCGTACCAAAAGTGACTATCTGAACCACTCGGTCTTTTCCGTATTTTTCTACAACATAATCAATCACTTCCTGCCTCCGTTCAAAGCAGAAGTCAATATCGATATCAGGCATAGAAACACGTTCCGGATTTAAGAAACGTTCAAACAACAAGCTATACTTTATCGGATCTATATTCGTGATTCCAAGACAATAAGATACGATACTTCCAGCTGCCGAGCCTCGCCCCGGTCCTACCATAATGTCATGCTTTCTGGCATAATTAATAAAGTCCCAGACAATCAGGAAATAATCAACAAATCCCATGCCTTCAATGACAGACAGTTCATATTCCAGCTTCTGGGTAATCTCTCCGGTATCATCAGGATATCTTCTCTTTCGTCCCTCATAACACAATTTTCGCAGGTATTCCCTGGAAGTCATGCCGTCCGGCACATCGTATTTTGGCAGTTTTCGCACACCAAATTCAATTTCTACATTACAGCGTTCGGCAATTTTAGATGTATTTTCCAATGCTTCTAATGCGTATGGAAATAATTCTGCCATCTCCTCGGGAGATTTTACATAATACTGCCCACCCTCGTAACGCATTCTGTCTTCATCATCTAACTTTTTATTCGTCTGAAGGCATAACAAAATATCGTGAGGCTCTTCATCCTCCCGATAGGTATAATGCACATCATTTGTAGCAACTAAGGCAATGCCTGTCTTTTTGCTTAATCCCAGAAGCTTCTGATTTACGAAACGCTGTTCCGGAATCCCATGATCCTGAAGTTCCAAAAAGAAATTTCCTTCACCAAAAATCTCCTGATATCGCAAGGCTGCCTTTTCTGCCTCTTCATCTCTTCCTCGTACAAGATTCCTCTGAACTTCTCCCGCAAGACAGGCAGACAGGGCTATCACACCTTCGTGATAAGTTTCTAACACTTCTAAGTCCACACGGGGCTTGTAATAAAATCCGTCCACAAACCCCTTAGAAACTATCTTAGTCAGGTTGGCATAACCTTCGTTATTTTCTGCTAACAGCACAAGGTGATAATATCTGTCTTCCGACTGACTATTATCCTTGTCAAATCTAGACCCCGGTGCTACATAAACCTCACACCCCAAAATGGGCTTAATTCCCACTTCACGGGCTGCCCTGTAAAAATCAATCACACCATACATAACGCCATGATCCGTAATTGCCGCCGCAGTCATTCCCAGTTCCTTTACTCTGGCAACATATTCTTTTATTTTATTAGAGCCATCTAACAGGCTGTACTCTGTATGCACATGTAAATGCGTGAAGTTCATGTTTTCCCTTTCCTTTCCCTATATCAAATCAATTTTAACCCGATAATTCTTCTTTAACATCATAGCAAACTTGTCTGACAACGTCTAGGGAAATTTTGATTATGAGCTCTGCCTCCAAAAACATTAAATACAACCCTCATTACCATTATGCATATGTACACTTCTGAAAGAGTGCGTGATTTTATTCAGAACGGACTCACTAATTTCCGGCGCTTTCATATGCCTTTGTCCCAAAACAAAATACGCCATAAGCAATCGCAAAAGCGACAACCGCAAGAACACATTCCACCCCAATGGTACTCCACGCGCTGATTTGCGGGTTTAAGAAATAACTTGCCGGAAGGTAGGCAACAAAAGCAAACGGGATTACCCAGGTGATTATAAAACGGACTCCCTTCGCATAAATCTCTGTAGGATATTTCGCAAAATCTGCTAATTGATAAGCCGTATAAAGCACCGGGCCACTGATTTTCATCCAGAAGGCAAAAGAAGCGAACAACAGTTTCACCGAAGTATAAATAACTGCCCCGGCAATGACAGACACACAAAACAATATAAGCTTCGTTCCGCCAAATAACACTACCCCATTTGACAATGAAATTCCCAGTAAGATAGTTCCCACTAACAATTCTCCCAGTGCATCTGGCTGCAATTTCTCGCAGATTACCTGAAAAAACAAATTCATAGGGCGTAGCATATAACGGTCAAACTGGCCATTTACTACATAGTACCATGCAACCATCCAGATATTATCTGTAAATAAATGGTCAATTCCCCTCGGTATCTGAGCAAATCCATAGATGAAAATAAGCTCTGGCAATGTCCAGTCTGCCAGTACCGGAATCTGTTCAAATACCAAATACAAAAAGGCAATTCCCGCTGCCTGCGTAAAGAAAAACCCTACAAGTCCAAGTATAAAATCCACCTTTGATTGTACAATATATTTAAAAAATTGTGCCACAAATACCTTATATAACCTTAAATACCTCTTCAATTCTCCCATATTAACCTCCCAACACAATCAGACGTTTTGTAATTCGCTTCCACAGAAATGTTCCCAAAGCATAAAGTAATATAATCCAGATAATCTGCCGCAATAATACCAGCAGCAATTCCTGACCTGTATATTTTCCAAGATAAACCATAACCGGAGTATATATCATGGAGGAAAATGGAAGAAAATCAAATATTCGCTGGAGCACCTCCGGGAAAAAGCTAATTGGAATCAACTGTCCGGTTAAAAAACTTACCAATGCACCTTTTGCCATATTCAGACCAAACATATACGTTGTGACAAATGCCATTAAACCAAAACAAAAATCAAACAACTGATAAATCAGAACACTAAAAAATGTGCTGATAAGATATAATACAATGTTTTCTATGGAAATTACGTGCATTCCCAATACTGTAACTTTGTAAATTTCCAACCCGATCCACACAAAGATAGACGGCGCCAGAAAGCGATAGAGCACGCAGCCTAATGCTTTCGAAATCAAGCTTAACCGATAATCAATTGGTTTAATCAGATTCATCACTACAGAACCGTCCCGGATATCATTCAACATGTATCCTGCAACCTCAACATTTACCAGGTTTGCCGTCACATAAGTCATAAATATGTATAGTATCATCTCGTTTCTGGTTAACCCGCCCAGAACTCCACTGTCAGAGCTTCCATAAATTGCCATCCACAAAAAATAGGAAATGAAAACACCAAAACAACTGCACAAAATAAACAAATAAAAGCTTCCTTTATATGCAAGGTTGCGTTTTAGCTCATTTAATGCAAAGGGTACATAAATACTCCATCTTCTCTTTTTCATACTTAACTCACCACGCCTTCTTCTTGTCTGCTTTCCTGCTCCATTCCGTGGCGGTAAATTGCTTTTACAATCTCAGACAACTCTGTTTCCTGAATCTGAACATCTCTCACCTCTGTATATTTCATATACTGTGAAATCACATCAGATATTCCAAGACTATGCTTATCAAAAGCGACTTCTACACTATTTTTCTCTTTATCCGCTGTAACCTGGTAAGCTTCTTTGGACACATTCAATAAGGAAGATAAATCCACCTCTAAAGCCTCCTTGATGTTCTTTACTTCCATAGTTACCTTTCTTGTCACTCCGTACTTTTCCTTCAGTTCCTCCAAAGAGCCATCATAAATTTTTTGTCCGTCATCAATAATAATGATTCTGCTGCAAAGTTCTTCAATATCCTCAATATCATGCGTTGTCAAAATGACGGTTGTCTTATATTTTTCATTAATCTCGTGAATAGCTTTTCGTATGTTATCTTTTACCACAAGATCCAAACCAATCGTCGGCTCATCTAAGTATAAAACCTTCGGATTATGTAACAGTGCAGCCCCTAAGTCAGCACGCATTCTCTGCCCTAAAGATAAATTCCGCACCGGTCTCGTAAAGAATTCTTCTAATTCCAGCACTTCATTTAAAAATTTCATCTGTGCTTCATACTCTTCATCACTGACATTGTATATTTCTTTTAATATAGTAAAAGATTCACTCAAAGGCAAATCCCACCATAACTGCGTCCGCTGGCCAAATACAACCCCTATATTCTGTGCATTCTTTTTACGCTCTTTACTCGGATTAATTCCATGAATCAGACATTCTCCCTGTGTTGGTTCTAAAATCCCTGTCATCATCTTAATGGTAGTAGATTTTCCGGCACCATTGCTTCCAATGTAGCCTACGATTTCCCCTTCCTCAATCGCAAACGAAATATCCTTTACTGCCATTTTTCTAACCTTTTCATTAGAAAAAAGTCCCTTCAAAGCTCCCTTTAAGCCAGGATATTTTTTCGGCGAAACAAATTCCTTTGATACGTTTCTTACTTCAATTTCCATAATTATTCCCCCTCACATAATACTCAATTGAAATAATTATACTGGAAATCTATTTAATATTCAACCTTTATTATAATATCTACTTATTGAATTATCGAGATTACTTCTTAACCCCTTATTCGTTATACATATATCCCTGCTTGTCAATACGCAGAGGGTGTTCCTTTAAATATTTGCTATGATCTCCTACAATCCAGTAGTCACAGGTATCACCATTCGCACAAGTCGTTTTTCGAATGAGCCCTGCATGCAAAAGTTCCATCGCCGGGTAATCACCATTGCAAATAGCCGGCATAATTTCCAGTAAATTATGTTTCTTGGCAAATTCTGCAATAGGACAACGGTCAAAACGATAATGAATTCCTGTTTCTTTATCAAAAGGCTCTGTTCTCATCAAATATCCCTCCGGAAATTCTGCCTCCACCTTTTGATCCTGCTTTGCAGTCATTTCAAAAATATAGTTTAAAAGCCGAAGCTGACAAGGGTGATTGATATTGAATATCTTTCCTAAAAGTTGAAAAGATGGTAGAAATACAGCATTGTTCATCTCATATATTTCTTCTATAGATACTTTTCGATCCATCACTTCATAGTAAGCCAGGATAGCAAAACAGTCATACGTTCCACCTGCCGCATTATGACTATTTTTCTTTCCACCAAGATAGGATTGGTCTTTTAAATATTCTACATATTTCAATTGAACCTTTTCCCATAGCTTTTCTACCATATCATCTGATTCAAACTTTTCTTTTAACTTCTTTCTGATTACTTTCTTCACTGCCTTTGAATAACATACATGCCTCGTCAAATCAATATCTAACTCTTTTTCCTGCATCTAATCACTCACTTCCCTTATTTTTACTTCCAACATTTTCTCTGCAATCGTCCACATCTCTTCACAAATTGCTTCCGCCTCAAGATGATTCGCCTCTGCCAGACCAAAGATTGCAAAAATGAAACTATTGGCACGAAGCTTAGGGTTTTCTATACAAAATACCCCCTCTTGATTTCCTCGGACAAGCAATTGTTCTATATATATCGCTTCATTTCGAAAAATTGGTAGCCGAAATACATCAAAGTTTTGCTTAAACTCCGTATCTCTAAGCTTATCTTTATAATATAAGATGTTTTCTCTAAGCTGCTTTTCTAAAATAAGTAAAATTGTTTTTGTCGCCGTCAGTGCGGGCACGCTCTCATCATTGCAATATTGCTCTAATGCAGAGCCCGTCATATTTCCCCGGCCAAAAATCACTTCATTATAAAGTTCCTTTTTGCTGTGAAAATATCTTAAGATTGTTCCACGAACGACCCCACAAGTTTCAGCTATTTCATCGATTCCAACACCTGCATATCCCTTTTCTAAAAATAATTCTGAAGCCTTTTCTAAAATCTGTCTTTTGCGAAGTTCTGTATCGTTTATTCTTTTTGCCATTTTCTTTCCTTTCTCTTAATGACTTTTTGTCATTATAGCACGTAATCTATGTTTACGCAACTTAAAAAAGCACTTGGCAGATATTTATACGGTTCATAAAAAACAGAATAGAGAAGGAATCGTTTCGTTTGATTTTTGTATGATTCTAAAACGCAAAAAAAAGGTTCGCTCCTGCTGCCAACAATACACCTGCGGATAAGGAATAATGGGCGCGCCGCGTGTAACGCCGCAGGAAATCATTCAAATGTATCAGTTATATGCACAGCTTGGCAATTATGCCGCCGTAGGTCGTGCTATGGGGCGTAGCGCAAGTACAGTATCAAAGTACATACAAATGAAAGGTGTGCCGTTGAATGTAAGACTTGCGGTCAATAATTTAATGCAAACTATATAAAGAGAGGGGCGGGAATGCCAACACCACATAAGGATGTTTTGGTTTAATGTCTATACGGTGCAACTCAGAAATGGGTTGCACCGTTTTTTTGATTATGCGATAAAACGAAATTGCTGAGGTTTTTTTTGCATTTCCTCCATTATAGCAAGAATTTCTTGCTCAGTCGGAATATCAATCATTCCAACAGCAGTGAAATACACATCAACTTTTACATAGCAGTGATCACTTGATTTATAGTTGTTATGAACTTCGATGCGTTCAATAAGAGAATTTACAAGTGTTGGTGTAAGTTCTTTTATTTCTGTGATTTCACGCAGCGTTTTAAGCAAAAGTCTTAAATCTGTAACTTTTTGACTTGCTTCTTCTAAGGATTTTCTTCCTTGCTCAACTTCTTCCGATAAATGCTTTTGCTCATGCTCATAGTTTTGAAGCAATTTTGAAAAGCGTTCGTCTGAAAGAATACCTGTAGCATTTTGTTCAAATACTTTCTCAATCAGATTGTCGATTTCAGCTATTCTTTTTTCGCTTTGTTCAACTGACTGTCTTAATTTTTTGTTTTCGGTTTGCATTACGAGATTTGTTCTTTTGGCAAGCATATAAAGGAAAGCAGGTTCATAGCACCTTACAAAATCCGCTAAACTTCTTATAGATTCAAGGACAATCTGTTCTAAAATCACATCACGAATATAATGGATTTTACAATCGCCTCTGCCGCTTTTGTAATTGGAACATCGCCAAAATCTTGATTTCGTTTCAGACTTTTCGCTGCACAAAAGTGTAATTTTGCTCCGCAATCAGGACAATATGCCAATCCTGAAAATAAGCTTCGTCTGCCAGTTGCGGTAGGACGGCGACGATGTTTGCGGAGTTCTTGAACTCTCAACCATTCTTCCTCATATATAATTGGTTCTTGCATATCCGGAATAATTTGGTAATCTTCAATGGCGTTATGAATTTTCTTGTGAACCTTGACAGTAGTTCTTTTGAAGTTTACTGCGCAATCGGTGTATTGCCTGTTTTCAAGAACACCCACAACAGTTTTCTGCTCCCATTTGCAATAATTATATGGTACTTTTTGAGCGTGTGTTCTGCCGATACTTTCATAATATGCCGACGGAATCAGGATATTTTCTTTCTCTAATTGTTTCGCAATTTGAAGCGGTCCTCGACCTGCGAGGCATAAAGAATAGATTTTGCGTACAATGTCGGCGGCAGGTTCATCAATTAACCATTGTTCCTTATTGTTTGGGTCTTTCATATATCCGAACGGAACTGTTGCAGAAACACGCTTACCGTGTTCAGCTTTGGATTGCCATACTGCACGGATTTTTTTAGAGGTTTGTGCAGCATACCATTCATTAAAAATATTATAGAACGGAAGCATTTCCATACCGTCACCGGTTGTGCTGTTTACATTTTCCTGAATGGAAATGAATGTAATTCCTAATGAGGGATATACAATTTGCGTAAGTCTTCCGGCTTCAACCTGTTCTCTGACAAAGCGTGAAAGGTCTTTTACAATAATTCTGCAAATCTTACCTTCTTCAGCCATTCTTTGCATACGCTGAAAATCACTTCGCTCAAAACTTGTACCGGAAATCCCGTCATCTACGAAAAACATTGTATTTTTGTAACCGTGTTTTTTACAATAATCAAGCAGGATTTGCTTTTGATTTCCTATACTGTTTGACTCATCATCTGAGGCTCTTTTGTCTCTTTCATCCTCAACGGATAATCTACAATAAAGAGCTGTAATGAGCTCATCATTTGTTGCTGTTACCATTTATTTTTACTCCTTTCCGACAAAAGGGCATAACAAAGATAGCTTTATTTTATTACGCCCTGCTTCTTTTTACCATTGTGTAAATATCAGCTTATCTTTTCGGATAGAATCAATTCTTCGAATTGTTCCAAAACATTCTGCCTTCCGTTTGGATTAAAATGTGTGCTGACTTCGTAAGTTGTGTTGCCAATTTTCATAAAGAATGGTGTATCGTTCTTTCCAAAATACGGTGCATATATTGAATTTTGTTATCTGTCATCTCTCGTCCCTCCTGTTTCTTTCTCGTTGCCTCTGCCATTTTTCAAGCAGTGAAATAATTGTGTTTTGCATATCCGATTTGGTGTAGTTCTTTGGAAAATATTTGCGTATATCTTCTTCCATAAAGCGCACTTGTTCTTTTTGATTGGGCTTTTCTTCACACAAAACAGCAAACACAACATCGGTTAAAAATCTGCCTTGTTCACTGAATTTCCTAAGCCTTTGTGCCTTTGATAATGACGGCGTTGCGTCTGTAAATTCAATTTGGTCGAGCAATGTTCTTTGCTCATATTCCGATAAATATGAAATTTCAACCGCAGGGGTAAAGGCTATCCTTTCTTCATCTACAAGCTTAAGTAATTCGGGTATTAAGTATGTCAGGCGTATATATCGCTGGACATTTCTTCCGCTTTCATCATCGGATATGTTATCTCTGGACTTGTGGACAACTTGTCCATAAGCTTTACCTTAATGTTTCAAAGCCTCTAATTTCATTTTATAGGCGAAGGCTTTTTCACTTGGCAAGATATGCCTCGGTGTATGTTTGAATCTACCATTTGCACAATCGCATCGTCTTTTGTAAGTTCTTTTATTGTTACGGGTATGCTTGTTATTCCTAACGCCTTGCAGGCTTCAACTCGTCTGTGTCCGCTGATAATTTCATATTTACCTTCCGGAAAAGGACGGATGATTATCGGCTCAAGTAATCCGTTTTCCTTTATGCTTTCTGTTAATTCCTGCTGCTCAATTCCGCTTCTTTCCTTAAACGGATAGTTTTCAAACGGAACAAGCAAGGCTATATCTATTATCTGTATCATTTAGTTATCTCCTATATATTTTCTTCTTCGGCAAGTAATATCTTGCTCTATAAGTCTTAATACCTTCTGTTATTCGGAAATCAAGAAAACCGAAAATCAGAATTGTTTTAGATAAATAATGCTCGGCTTGCCTTGACCTTATCTTTTACGAAATATTAATTTCGCTGTTTCAAGTTCGAAGAACAATTTGCATATTTTTTCGTGACCGAAATGCAGTTTTTCTTGTGCAGCTTTAATCGTAAAATATTGATACACTCTGCCTTGCTTATCCACCCAGCTGTTTTTGACGGACAGATACATTCGGTCAATCAAAAGTCCGTATAACATTTTTGCGTCTGTTGAAACCGATTTGTACTTGTTTTCAAACAACGCTTTCGGTACTTTGTAGAAAGCAAAACTTTTGGCATCCGATGTTTTGAAATGTCTGTTCACCGTATCACCTCCGTTTCTGTATTGATTTGGTGCCGAAATAGGCTATTGTACTGGTCAAGCTTTTTTGTAACACTTTGTTCGATAAATACCTATCTGTAACGAGCTTCCATTGGTGTCAAATAATTATTGTATGAATGAGGGCGAACATAGTTGTACCAATTTATGTATTTCATAGTGAGTTCATCCATCATATCTACATTTGAAAATGAAGTTACATTATAAAAGTTGCTTTTAAAAGTATTATAAAATCTTTCCATTGGAGCATTATCGTAAGGGCAGCCAGCCTTACTCATGCTTTGTGTTATATTATTGTTTTTACAGAAATTTACGAAATCCCATGATGTGAACTGAACTCCCTGGTCTGAGTGCAGAATCACTTTAGGATATTTTTCCTTTTTCAAGGCTATCTTCAGAGTATTTATTGCCAAATCAGTATTGATATAATCACTATTTAATGAAGCTACAGCTGACCTGTCATACAAATCAATAATTGAACAGTTGTATCTAAATTTCCCATTTGGCTGGCGCATATATGTAAAATCAGTACACCATACCTTGTTTTTGCAGTCAACAGTAAAGTTCTGGTTTAAGAGATTGTCAAAAATTTTATTCTTTTTGCCTGCTTTATAGCCTGGCTTGGAGTGCATAATTACAGCGCATAAGTTCAATTCCTTATTCATGTATTTATGCATAGTGGTATTGCTTACTTCATATCCATAACGCTTAATAAAAATGCGCATAGCCCTATAGCCTATAACAAGATTATTGTTGTAATAAACGTACTTTATAAGCTCAAAGATATGTGCTAAACGTTCATGATATTTTCGTTTTGCCTCCTTTTTGTAGTTGTAGTAACAATTAGGGCTAATTCCAAATTTAGTACACAGCCATCTTAAACCAAATATATTTTTATTATCGTCAATAAATCGATATACCACTAA
>JBNMLC010000026.1:0-31425 GCA_050874665.1 Lachnospiraceae bacterium
TACCACCATAACGAATCATTTTATAATGCTTTTCAGGAATGTGCGGGATGAGGCGTTCTATGAATTCCATAACAGGAATTGTTTCTTCAACATACTGTTCATCTTCGTGCCGGTTGTAGTGGAAAGTGACAAAGTCACCATTGGATATTGCGGAGGTTATTATGTCTGATAATAATATTAAGTGTTATGGAGAATTAGTTTCAGAAGTGCTAACAGCAATTTCTCAAGTTTATTGGGGAAGAATGTACAAGTATATTAAAGATAACAATATTGATTATGAGGATGTGAATTGTTTTATTCTCAATCCCGAAAGTATGGCAGTTTATTTTAGTAAAACATTTATAGCCATAGAGTATTGTGGTAATCCATATGTAAAAGATATTGTGGAAAAGTCGGAAAGAATGATTGTAGTGCGTGATTTCACAAAAGAAGATTTAACTTCAAAGCAGGTTATTGAAAAGATTATTGGGTTTACTTTTGATGGGACAAGCAAAATTTCATTTCCATTACATTCTGATATATATGAAGACTTAATGATTCCGACAAATGCTGGCTTAGATAAGTTGGTTGATTTGAAATGGAATTTTGCTGCACAAAATAGCATAGTAAGTTTTAACTCACAAGGATTGGATATTGTTGAGGGTCATTTTGTGAGATTAATTAATGGAATGTTTTTTGATGCGAAGGATGATGATTTAAAAACTAGAATTATTAAATGGATTGATTTTATCCCTTGTCATTACAATGAACCAACAGAGGGGGAAGTGGATGAAATAGGATTTAGCCTAGAAGTATATGACAGATTATGGCAGGCAGATCTCTTTTATCAGTATCCGGAACCAGCGGATTTTAAATATGATAAGTTACCGAAAATTAATAGGTTTATTGAGTTGTTTGGTGACTCTGAGAATTCCGAACCGAATATTACTTCCTTTTTAGCACAACCAGAAAATCATTTTATTCTTAATATGGGATTTATGGGAACAGGAGTACATTCTCAAGTTAAGTGTGAATGGCAGAGTGAGGAAAAAGACGAAATTATTCCAGATTTTTTTGTTGTTAGAGCAAATGGATATGCGGATATTGTAGAGTTTAAATTACCAAAAGTTAAGGGAAATACTGTGGTTGGACGGAATAATCGTGAACAATTCAGTGCAGAAATTAATTCATACATTGCACAGACAAGAGTATATAGAAGTTATTTTGAGGATCCTAATAATAGAAAGTGGTTTGAGGGGAAATACGGATTTAAAGTATACAAGCCAAAAAGATATTTAGTAGTAGGACGAAGAAATGATTTTGAGTGTGATGAATGGGTAGAAATCAAGGCTGATTATACAGATGTGGAAATTGTTACTTATGATGACTTGATAGATACAGTTGTTTCACAATTTTATCAATAAGAGATATTATAAGGGAGGACAGATGCCTAAGCTAATTTTCGTTGCAACTATCTCAAGAATGCTCCTCCTTCACATTTTGCCAATTACATGAATTACATCAGCACCCGTGAAGGTGTGGAGAAGATAGACAATACCTACGATCTGCTCTCGGCTACGGTTAAGCAAAAGGAACTGATAGTAGAAATCCTGTCAAAGATAGAAGATGCAGACCGCATGCATGAGTATTATGATTATCTCTAGAGACCAACAAGGGAGAATGCGACAGAGTTTATTACGCAGTCATTGGAAAACAATCTAGATATTATTGCCAAGAAGAAAAACTACATAGATTATCTTGCAAACAGACCAAGATGTAAGGAGAAACTCTTTATAGAATCATGTTGTTTATAGAAAGAAGGTGTAAATTTGATTTATACAGATTCTGAATTGAAAAAGAAAATATACAAAATGATAGAAGACTTTGAAAGTGAAGTTGTTGAATTTAAAGAAGCAACAAGCAATTATTCTTTTAATGATATAGGAAAGTATTTTTCTGCGTTAGGGAATGAAGCGAATATTAGAGGGCTTTCTGAAGCTTGGCTTATCTTTGGAATTACAAATGATAAGCAGATTAAAGGCACCAATTATAGAAAAGATGGAAATCTTCAGTCATTGAAAAAGGAAATAACTAATGGAACGAATGAAAGATTGACCTTTTATGACATATATTGTATTGAAATGGAGAATAAAAGAATTGTAGCATTTCAGATTCCACCTGCAATACCGGGAATAGTAACAACATGGCATGGAGCTTCATATGCAAGAGAGGATGAGTCATTAGTTCCGTTGCCTATGAACAAAATTGATTTGATACGTAGTCAGGTTGGAAGAGATTGGTCAAAGGAAATAGTATCAGAGGCTACTATTGATGATCTGGATCCTGAAGCAGTTGCGTATGCAAGAAAGATGTTTATACGAAGAGAAGAAAATAGGGATGGAGCATCTGATATTATTGAGAAATTATCAGATATTGAAGTCCTTAATAAGGCAGGATTAACATTTAAAGGACAAATCACAAGAACAGCATTGTTATTGCTTGGAAAGAAGGAATCCAGTTTCTATTTTGACGGATTTGTTCCTAGAATTACATGGACTTTGTATAATGCAGATAAATCGGTGAAGGCATATTGACAATATCATAGAAATGCATTTTTATGTAATGCAATGGTTAATATGTACATGATTGATACCAACGCAATGGGAATTCCAATGATTTATGAGATACAGAAGGATAAATGCTTTCCGTTACCAACATTTGATTTGGAAACACCAAACAGAGTAATCGTAACGGTGTATGGTAAAGTTATGGATTCGAATTATACGCAGTTACTTCATGCTAATGGTGATTTGGACTTAAGGACTGTTTTCCTGCTAGACCAAGTTCAAAAAAAGAAGACTATTTCAAAAGATGATTTTAGTCAACTTAAGTCAAGGAATTTAGTTGAGGGAAGATATCCAAACATATTTGTTTCATACAAAGTAGCAAAGGCTGTTGGGAATAAGGCAACTTATGTTAGACAGAAGGGATTGGATGAAGAAGTATGTATGCAGCTTATTTTGTCTACATTAAAGCTTGGTCCAGCAAAGAAAGCAGACCTTTTTGCTGTGCTTAAGGATGCGTTGCCGGACGTATTGACTGAAGAACAAAAGTCAAAGAAATTGTCGAATTTACTTCAGAAAATGAAAAAAGATGGACTTGTTGATGTCAGAGGAATTGCGGTTAATTCAGAATGGTATATTAAGACTAAGGACTAAAATTTTGAGAAATTTAGTCAAGAAAAGTTAAGGATTTAGTCAAGGGGAATGACAAAAAGCAATCCCCCAAATTGATATAAAGATTAAAGTGTAGCTATAATTAATGACTTTACGATGCTTTTTTCTGTAGACTAAATATGCTTTTGATAAAAATATTTAGTCAAGGAAATTTCGGTTTTAGTCAAGAGAGTATTGAAAGGTCTAATATTGAGTATATGAAGGTTGACAGGTAGTATAAAAGTACAAGGAATATATGTGGTATCAGATGGTTGGAATCAGGTTTTGTGGTTTGCTATTATCGATCAGGAAAAAGTGTGGATAACGGTACGGATAAATCAGCAAAAAGTACGGAAAAAGTACGGATAAGTATGGATAAATTGAATTTGTCACAGAAAAATATTGTTGAATATATGTTGGAAAATGGAAAAATAACCAACAAAGAGGTTCAGCAATTGCTGGGAGTGAAGGATTCGCGGGCTTTAAAAATACTGAAGGAGCTTGTAGAAATGGGTGTTATTGTGAAACAAGGAAAATTGAAGGGAAGCTATTACACTATAAAAGATTGTGATTAGGAAGGAGAAAAAGGTGTTGGAAGTAATATATTCACGACGCAGCATTAGAAAATATACAAATGAACCAGTGCCGCATTCTATTATAGAGAAAATTATTGATGCTGGTCGAGTGGCCCCATCAGCGAAGAATCGTCAGCCCTGGAAGTATCTTGTATATAGTGGGGAAGCAAAAGCTAGATTGCTTAGCATTATGAAAAAGGGTATTGATATGGAAGAAATAAATCCAAGACTTCCTTTATCAGTGAATGGAATCCCGGATGCTAAAAATACCCTTCAGATTATGGAAACTGCACCGGTCGTAATTATTGTTCTTAATACAAATGGGAAATCACCATTTGTTCAGTTAGATGTGGATGATAGATTTTCGGAAATGAATGATCTATTATCGATAGGGGCATCAATAGAAAATATGTTACTTAAGGCAGAGGAATTAAATATGGGAACATTGTGGATAGGTAATACATGTTTTGCGTATCAGGAGCTGATGAAGTATATTGGGTCCACGGCAGAATTGGTAGGAGCGATTGCTTTAGGATATAAGGCAGAGACTCCAGCTATGCGTCCAAGAAAGAAAATAGAGGATATTATTGTATATTTTGATTAGATTTTATGTTAAAGAGTAATGATTAAAAAATATAATTCAACTCATGGTTGAATTGGGTTTTCAAACTCCCTTCCGCAGTTATTGCTATCTGGATGAAAGGTAAGCTATTATAAAATAAAAACGGAGGTATTTATATGCTGGACAGTATTAAAGTTGGTAATTTTATAATGGAAAAACGTAAGTCTCTTGGGTTAACACAGCAACAGCTGGCTGACAAACTAAATGTTTCTTTTCAGGCAATTTCGAAATGGGAGAATGGAACTACATACCCTAATATTGAAATATTAAGAGATCTGGCGATTACATTAGATGTTTCCGTTGATGAGATTTTGGCGGGAAGTGAAAAAGATGTAGATGGCTTATCCTATAGTAAAGCGGGAATCGATATTACCTATACAGATACAATTAAAAAAGAAATGTCAAAGCATTTGGAAACCAAGGACAAACGTGTTTTGAATGGCTTAGGACCGTTTGCTTCGTTATACGATATCAAATTTCCTGAGATTGAGAATCCTGTTTTAGTATTAAAGTCAGAGGAACCGGGTTCTAAGCAAAAGCTTGCTATGGAGTATGGATATACAGAATCCATTTGTCACGATATGATAAATCATCTGGTGAATGACATTGTGGTTATGGGTGCAAAACCGTTGGCTGTGTTGGATACAATTGTGTGTGGAAATGCAGAGAAAGACACAATTAAATCATTGGTAAAGGGTGTTTCGGAGGCTTGTAGAGAAAATGAATGTTCACTTGTAGGAGGAGAAACATCTATTCAGCCATTGGTGGTAGAATCAGGGGTTTATGTGCTTACTTCAAGTATTGCTGGTATTGTTGAGAAATCCAAGGTAATTGACGGTTCTGCAATTGAAGAAGGAGATGCAGTTTTAGCAATTGCTTCAAATGGATTACATACAAATGGATATTCATTGATTCGGCTGTTGATGGATAAGATGCCTCAAATCAAATTGGATAAGATAGACGGATTAACATTCATAGAGCAGATTATGAAACCACATACACCATATTATAAATCAATCAAAAATTTGTTTGATAAAAATGTTATTCATGGAATGGCGCATATTACAGGTGGCGGAATAGAAGGAAATTTGTGTAGAGTAATTCCAGAAGGTTTATGTGCCAAAATCGACTTATCAAAGTTGAATGTATTGAATATATTTAAGTATATTCGGAATAGTGGCAATATTAGTGATGAAGAAATGCTGCGGACATTTAATTGCGGTGTAGGTTTTAATGTGGTTGTAGCACAGAAAGATAAAGATGTGGTTATGAAACATATTAATCAGTTCTATGATTGTTATGAGATTGGATTAATAGAAGAGGGAGTGCACAAAGTAGTATTTGAAAATCGGATGACTTGGCTGTAGCATACATAAATTCAGCAATTTAGGAACAGCGGATAATCAGAATATGTTTTATAGTATAACTACCACGTGGAAATGGAAGGTGATGGTTATGAATTGGATTATTAAATATATTGAATTGCACTTAGAAGATGACTTGACTATAAAACAGTTGGCGGATGTAGCCGGATATTCAGAATACTATTTTATTCGTGTATTCAAGTCTTATACAAATCAGACTGTTATGGAATATATATGCAGACGCCGTCTTATCAAGTCGTGTGATGATATCATTTCAGGTATGCGTCTTATAGATGTAGCTATGAAATATGGGTGGAAATCTCATAGTGCATTTTCTAAGTCATTTAATAGAGAATTTGGTTTTCCACCATCGCTTCTTAGAACAATGAAAACACAACTCGATTGTTTGGGAGGTAGTTATATGAATCAAATTTTTTTAAAAGCCACCGAGGTAGGTGCAGGCAAAGAAAAACTGTTTGAACTGTTAAAAGATACAGTAGCTCAAAATGATATTGAGATTGATGACAGGATTTTAAATGATGTTTATTTGGTAGCATGTAAGGCATATGAAGGTAAAAGAAGATATTCAGGTGAAGAATATGTTACTCATCCATTAAATGTTGCTATATTGTTGGCAGAATTGGGAGCAGAGAGTGATACTGTTATGGCAGGACTATTTTGTGATGCAAAAAGGAAAGGTAATAACATTAATCTTGAAAAAGAGTTACCTGCAAATGTATGGAATATTGTGAAGTTACTTGAAGAAGAGGGACATGATGAGACAATTGTTATAAAACTTGCGGAAAGACTTCATAATATGCGAACAATAGAATTTATTGATGATAGCAAAAAAGCAAAAAAAGTAAAAGAGACAATTGAGATTTATTTGCCTTTGGCACGACGAATCAATAATCAGAAATTGATAGACGAACTTAATGATTTGGCAATGAAATACAATGTGTAGAGAGTAATACGATATTATATCGACTATGTCAAGGTAAATTGATAGAATTTTAGCACGATATAGAAAATAAAATTTTTGAATTGTCTAAAAATAAATGATTATTTTGAACAAAATGCTTTTCTGTGTATATAGTAAGTCGATATAATATCGTATAATATCGACCATGATGAAAATATTTAACAACAATATAAAAATTTAAATTATTGTTGAAGATGATTAAGTTATTTGGTAAAGTAAACAAAGGGGCAAACTTATAGAGATATAAGGACGCAAAGCTAGAAGTCTAAGACATATTAATATGTACAGATAGTTCGGTTGCAATGATGTATTTATATGATTTCATTGCAACCTTTTTTGCGTATTGTCGAAAGGAAAATATGTTAGAAATTAAAGATAATCAGGAATTAAATGTAGATAATGTCCTTAGTTACAGAGGAAAAGTAAGGCAAGCAGAACTTGAGAGTATAGGTAAAGAAATGGAAAGTTATATTCAGAATGCAGGTGCAAAACGTGTTGGAAATCCGATAACAGCTACTTATGCTGTTGAGGGTGATATGATTGATATAGAATTGCTTATGCAAGTAGATAAGAGTGTTGCATCAACCGACAAATTTGTTTTTAAGAATCAGATTAAAATAGTAAATGCAGTGGTTGCATCCTATAAAGGACATCCGGCAGGATTACAGGATACTTGTAATCAGCTAAATCAATACATAATGGAACATGATCTACAGCCAATAACCGTTGGCTACAATGTTACAAAGAAAACGGATATGTTGAATCCGGAAAATACAGAGATAGATGTATATGTGGGAATTAGCCCAAACATCTTATAAGTTATGTTATAAATCAGATTTGCTATATGCAGACTGTTTTATATAAAAAGAGGACTCTGATAAAATTCGCGAAAACCATCAGAGTCCCAAAACACAAGCACTTTCGAAAAAGTACCTAGGCAAAGTATATCACTTTTTCGGATGTGTGTAAACAAAAATACAATGAAAAAGGAGATTAAAACAATGGAAATGGGTTTAAACAATGGATTTTGTGAACTGAGTCTTAATGAAATGAATTTGGTTGATGGAGGAGTAGATTGGTATAGCATTGGAATGGGACTTTCGATGACAGCAGGAGGGTTTATTGGTGGCGCAATTGGAAGTGCAGTTGGACCAGTTGGTACTGTGGCAGGAGTTAAGGTTGGTACTGTAGCAGGAACAATTATTGGTGGTGCAGCTGGTGGTATTATTTATTCAATTGGAAAGTAGAAAATGGAAGGAGTATATAAATGTACGGATTTGAATTAATGAATGAAGAAGAGATTAGAACAGTTGATGGAGGATTATTAGGAGGTGCATTAGCAGGTGCAATCTTAGGTGGTACAGTTGGATTAATGGGAGCTGTAGGCTATGGGGTTGTAAAAGGAAATCTTTCTGGAGGAACGATATATAGGGGATATGTAACTGGTGCACTTTCTGGAGCTGCAATAGGAACTTACACACCTGTGTAATAACGTATATATTGAAATTTATACAATTTAGTAAGTAATGGCATTGCTTTAGAACTTTTTTATTTCATAATTGTTTTAGAGCAATGCATTAAATATTTTTTTATTTGAAAGAAGGAATATATAATGAATAAGAAATATTTCATCCATTTTACATGGATTATTACATTAATTATGTTGACATTACTAGTACTTTGCTTATTTGATAATATATCTGTAGTATATCCGATTTGTATGTATGTGGTTTCGGTGATTATTTATGTTTTACCTATGTCTTATATAAAAAGCAAAGAGGCAAAATTAATTCGTTTGGAATTTAATAAAAAAGTAATTGATAAGAAATCGATAGAAGAAATAATAAAAACAAGAACGAATCGAGTGTTATCAAATGAAGAGGAAGGAAAATGCATTTATCAAATGAAAAACAGATACTATAAATGGTTGACAAATGAAATAGTTTTGGAAGAATCTTCTGATAGAATATATTTAACTATCCCAAATGCATATAAAAAATATTTTGTAAGATTTGATATAAATTAACTTAATGAAATTGTGTTTTTGTAGAATGGAGTTAAAGTGAAATATTATTGTATAAAACAACACGACATCACAGATTGTGGTGCGGCTTGTCTTGCAACCGTTTGCAAGCAAAATGGTTACAAGATAGGCATCACCAAGATTCGTGAAGTCGCAGGAACAGATAAACAAGGAACAAATGCATATGGTGTAATAAAGGCTGCTGAGCAGTTAGGCTTTAGTGCAAAAGGAGTAAAAGGAAATAAAGAAGCCTTCTTTTCTGAATTTCCACTACCTTGTATTGCTCATGTAATTGTAGATGGCAACTTATTACACTATGTGGTTATACATAAAATTACGGAGAAACAGGTCATCATTGCCGATCCAGGAGTCGGAATTGTTAAACTTAAACCAGAAGAATTTTTTGGTGAAGTTCATGAGGAAGGAAAAACACCTAAATATCAATGGAGTGGCGTTTTGATTCTGCTTGTAAAGAATGAATCTTTTAAAAAGGGCGATGAAACAAAAGGATTGTTCAGTCGCTTTTTTTATTTGCTTAAACCGCAGAAAAAATTATTATTACACATTTTTGTGGCATCCTTGGTGTATACGATTCTTGGCATTGTAGGAGCGTTTTATTTTAAGGAGCTTATTGATAGTGTATTACCTGATGGATTAAGAAAAACTTTGATGACATTGTCGATTGGTGTAATTTTATTAAATGTGTTTAAGGTTATTTTGAATGCATTTAGATCTCATTTATTATTATATTTGAGTCAGAAATTAGATATTGCATTATTGCTTGGATACTATCGACATGTTATAGAATTGCCGATGAATTTTTTTGGGACACGAAAAGTCGGAGAAATAATTTCGAGATTTAATGATGCCGGAAAAGTACGTGATGCTATTTCAGGTGCAACACTTACTATTATGATAGATACCCTTATGGCAATAGCAGGAGCAATTATATTATATCTTCAGAACGCTAAGCTTTTTGGTATTACAGTGATTATTGTGATTCTTTATTGCATCATTGTTCTTTGTTTTAACAAGTGGTATGAGAAGCTTAATCGCAAGCAGATGGAGGATAATGCACAGCTTACGTCATACATGGTGGAATCATTAAATGGTATTCAGACGGTAAAGGCATATAATGCAGAAAGAAAGGCGAATAGAGAAACTGAGATTAAATTTGTCTGTTTACTTCGTAGTGTCTTTGATTTGACATGGGTGAGTAATTTACAGTCTTCATTAAAAATATTTGTTGAACTTGTAGGTGGAGTTGTGATTCTATGGGTAGGTGGTGTCAGCGTAATTAAAGGAGAGTTGATGAATTTCCTGAAACTCATGGGATACCAGAATTCAGCAGAATAGCCGTAATCCTTCGGTTTCTGGCAGGCTTTATTGATTATCCAGGTGATATCGTCATCGGTGATTTCCGCTTTTCTTCCGCGGCCTTTGTTATCATGTAAAGCGGCTTCAACACCGTTCTCTTTAAATTTGTTAAGACAACGTTTTACCACACCGATTCCAATATCCAGTGTTATTGCATTGATATTCTCTGACTTTAATTTGCGAGAACCGAATCTTTGGACAGTATGGCTGGCACTGGCTGCTTTGGTAATGCTTTTCTATGAAGGTTATTGGATTCAATATTTTCGCAGTGAACAGAAAATGACGGATTTTTATTCGGCTTTTCTTGGGATACCGGTTGCAGGAGCGAGTTTGCCGATTGTAGCTTTTTTCTTTTTAGGGATTTACGGTGCTAACTTTTTCATGATACTGGCAACGATTATTTTGGGAATTGGTCATATAGGTATTCATTTATCTCACAAAAAGGAAGTCGCTAATGATGAAAAAAAGAAAGGAATTATTTCTCGGATTTTTCGTGCGGCTTTGACGGTTATTTTTGTAATCGTTTTTGGACTGATTACTATAATAATCGGAGTCAGAAACTATAATGCAATCAAGGGCTGCATACATAGTTCCAATGGAATTGAGGAAGAAGGCTATATTGATTTATGTGGTCAGGAACAGTATTACCTGATTCGAGGAGAAGATGTAAGTAATCCTGTAATTATTTGGATTCATGGAGGTCCGGCAAGTCCTGACACAATGGAAACATACACATTTTCTAATTATCTTAAGGATGACTATACGGTAGTTGCATGGAATCAGCGAGGCTGCGGAAGAACCTATTATAAAAATAAAGATAATGATCCTTATAATGACACGGCAACTTTTGAGCAGGCACAAGCAGATTTGGATGCCTTGGTTGATTATGTTTGTGACAGATTTCAACAGGAAAATGTAATATTGGTAGGACATTCCTACGGAACTATGGTCGGGAGCAAATATGCAATCGAACATCCCTATAAGATAGCAGCTTATGTTGGTGTCGGACAGATGGGGGCTGGTGGGAGTGACATTTATGCTTACGAGGATGCTCTTTCTATTGCGAAAGAAAAAGGGGATGATACAGCTGCTATGATTGCAGCCTTTGATAAATATCAGAAAGATGTAACATTAGAAAATATGCTTACACTCAGAAATTATGTGTCAGCTTATCATGTACCAGAAAAGGAAAACAATTATATATTGACGGCATTGACCTCACCTTATTTGGGAGTGTATGATGTGCTTTGGTTTGGAAAGCAGTTGGGAAACCTTTCAGATTTTGTAGAGTTAAATAGACAGCTTTTTGATTACATAAGTACCGAAGATGTATATGCGTATGGAACAGAATATCAAATTCCGGTAGGCTTTATTTCAGGGTCGTGTGACTGGATTACTCCGGTAAAGTATACCGGAGATTATTTTCATGCAATTACAGCACCTAAGAAAGAGATGCAGTTAATTGATGGCTGGGGTCACACTGTACCGCAGGAAAGTCCGAAAGAATTTGCAGATACGCTAATGCTGGTATTAGAGACAATTACAAATTAAGGATGGATATGTGATTCATGGAATGGCACATATCACAGGTGGTAGAGGTGGAATAGAAGGAAATCTTTGCAGGGTTATTCCAGATAGCTTGCGTGCTAAAATTGACTTATCAAAGCTGAAGCTATTGAATATATTCTAATATATTCGAAATAATGGGAATATGAGCGATGAAGAAATGTTACAAACTTTTCATTGTGGAGTAGGTTTCAATGTTATGGCAGCACAAAAAGATAAAGGGGTTGTTATGCAACATATGAATCGTTTTTATGATTGTTATGAGGTTGGAATAATAGAAACGGGAGAATGTAAAGTGGAATTTAAAAACAGAATAAATTGGTTGTAATATACAAGATTTCAGCAATTTTGGAACAGCATATATCTGAAAGTAATTATAAAATATAGCTGCCATGTGGAAAGGTGATGGTTAGGAATCCTTATACGAATCAGACGGTAATGGATTATATATGCAGGCGGCGTCTTATTGGGAGTATTTCGTAATCCCGGATAATACACCCACAGGCATTTCAAAGTGTTAGAAATCAACTGTTTGTAGTTTCTTTTTCGTTATTGTGCAAGAGTGTGAAAAACATTGCTTATTACTTTGAACTGTTGTATTATATTACTAAGGGGTCGAATAAAAAGTGATATAATAATGAGTAACTTAAGCAGGAGGAAAAGGTATGAAAGAGAAACTGAAGAATCTAACAGTGGAAAAAAAGCTTCAAAAGTCTTATTTCACAATTTTGGGGGCACTGATACTGACCGTGTTTTTTGCAATCGTGGGACTTGTCACCATTAATTTGAAATTTAGTTCATTTTATGAGGAGTCGTATAAGAACACAAAACTCCAATTAGAAATCCGAAAGGATATTCAAATGGTAGGAAAAAATGTTTTATGGGCAGTCACAATGGAGGACGAAACGAAGGCGAAGGAAAAAATAGACGTAGCTGCTACATATGCAGAAAATGTAGGGACGAATGTTGTTGCATTGGAAGAAAACTTCAAAAATGAAGAAATGTCAGCGGCATTAGCAGCAGCTTTGGAGGAACTAAAGGCTTCTAGAGCTGATGTGGTTGAACTGGTTACGGCAGGAAAAAATGATGAAGCATTGAAAGTCTTTAATGGGGAGTACACACAGGCAACAGATAAAATACAGGACATTTTAGTGGAGATAGGCGACTATTCAGACACACAGGCAATCAAGGCATATGAAGCATCGCTTCTTATGGGAATTATAATAACTATTTTTATGGTATTGCTTGGTATCTTAAGTGTCTGGCTATGTATAGCATTCTCTAAGACAATAAGTAGTCTTTTGACAGAACCGATTTCAGAATTACAAAGGGCAGCACAAAAGTTAAAGCATGGAGAACTGGACGTACAAATTGCATATGAAAGTCAGGATGAACTCGGTGAGCTGGCAGAAAATTTCCGTGGTGCATGTGCACAGATGCGTAGCGTTATTGAAGATGCCGGTTATTTATTGAGCGAGATGGCAGGGGGAAATTTTAACGTTACTACGAAAACAGAGGAAAGTTATGTAGGCGATTTTAAACAGTTGATTGAAAATATGAGGGAGCTGAATGGTCAGTTAGATGGAACTTTAAGACAGATTAGTGAAGCATCAGAACAAGTATCTGTTGGAGCAGGACAGTTAGCCTCGAGTGCTCAGGAGCTGGCGGAAGGCGCAACAGAGCAGGCGGGAGCAGTAGAAGAGCTTACTGCGACAGTGGAAGATGTCACGAACATTTCAGAAGACCGTGCAGAAGGTGCTGCACAGGCAGCAAAACAGATAAAAGCATCCGCAGAGGAAGCTAAGAGAAGTCGGGAAGAAATGAATGAGTTAATTGGTGCTATGGAACGTATTACAGAGACTTCAAAGCAAATCGAAAATATTATTGGTGCCATTGAAGATATTGCTTCTCAGACAAACCTGTTATCCTTAAATGCGTCGATTGAGGCGGCGAGAGCAGGCGAGGCCGGAAAAGGATTTGCGGTAGTAGCAGACCAGATCGGAAAACTGGCTGCGGATAGTGCACAGTCAGCAGTTAATACGAGAGAACTGATTGGTAAATCATTGGAAGAAGTAGGAAATGGTAACGAAATTGTAGAGCGTACTATGGAATCTATAAGTAAAGTTCTTGTTGGTATGGAAGAATTTGCAGAAACAGCGGATCATTCTGCGAAGGGTTCGCGCATGCAGGCGGATATGTTAAAGCAGATAGAAGCCGGAATAGAACAGATTTCTACGGTAGTACAGAGTAATTCAGCAGCAGCACAGGAAACTTCAGCTATCAGCGAAGAATTATCTGCACAGGCAGAAAATTTAGAGAATATGGTTGGAACATTTGAACTTCGGGAAAATTAAGTAAACTTAAAAATAAAATGAAAGAAAACCCTCGGAAACAGATGTGATGTTTCTGGGGATTTTTTATACCAATTACACTGGAAAGAATAGAGGGAAAATCATGAATAAAAAACAAATATGTGTGGGTATTTTAGCACATGTAGATGCCGGAAAGACAACTCTTTCGGAGGGGTTATTATATAGCAGCGGGAGTATTCAAAAAATTGGTCGTGTAGACAATAAGGATGCATACTTAGATACTTATGAATTAGAACGGGCCAGAGGAATTACTATTTTCTCAAAGCAGGCAGTGATAGAATTAGAAAATACAATAATAACATTGGTAGATACACCAGGGCATATTGACTTTTCCACAGAAATGGAACGCACCCTGCAAGTGTTAGACTACGCGATTCTGGTGGTTAGTGGTGCAGATGGTGTGCAGGGACATACCCAGACACTTTGGGAATTATTAGAATATTATCAGATACCGACGTTTCTGTTTGTGAATAAAATGGACCAAATTGGAACAGACCGTGGAAAACTTCTGAATGAGCTGTGTACCAGATTTGGTGACGGCTGTATTGACTTTGGTGGAGAATGGGACGATGTTTTTTATGAAAATATCGCAATGCAGGAGGAAGAAGTTCTCGAGGAATTTTTGGAGTGTGGCATACTAAAGCAATCGCAAATACAAAAAATGATACAAGAGAGAAAAGTATTTCCCTGCTTTTTTGGATCTGCACTAAAACTACAGGGAGTAGAAGAGTTTCTACAGCAGTTTGATAAACTTACCTTACCACAGGAGTATCCGGAAGAGTTTCGTGCCAGGGTGTATAAGATATCCAGAGATGCTCAGGGAAACCGACTGACGCATTTAAAAATTATGGGTGGTAAACTGAGAGTAAAAGATAGTATGACCGGAACGGCTCATATCGGAGAGGAAGAAATTTGCTGGGAAGAAAAGATAAATGAAATTCGCATTTATTCGGGAGAAAAATATCAAGTAGAAAAGGAAGTAAATGCAGGCGTTATTTGTGCGGTAACGGGCTTGAGTTATACGTTTCCGGGAGAAGGACTGGGAGCGGAAAGTGAGTTAGTTATGCCTTATCTGACGCCGGTGCTCACGTATCAGATTAAATTTCCAGAAGGCCAGGAACCGGCAGCAGTGCTGCCAAAGCTTTCTATATTAGAGGAGGAAGATCCATCTTTGCATATCCTGTGGCGAGAAGATTTAAAGGAAATTCACATTCAAGTTATGGGTGAGATACAGATAGAGATTTTAAAATCTATGATGAAAGAACGTTTTGGTATTGTGACAGAATTTGAACATGGAACCATATGCTATAAAGAAACAATCAAAAATACAGTAGAGGGTGTAGGGCATTTTGAACCATTAAGGCATTATGCGGAAGTACATTTGCGCTTAGAACCGTTAGAGCCGGGAGCAGGACTTGTATTTGAAAGTGACTGTAGTGAGGACAGACTTGCAAAAAATTGGCAAAGACTTATTTTGACCCATCTTAAGGAACGGCAGCACCGAGGGGTGCTTACAGGCTCGCTAATTACGGATATGAAAATAACCTTGATAGCAGGAAAGGCTCATCAAAAGCATACAGTGGGTGGAGATTTCAGGCAGGCAACCTATCGGGCAGTGCGTCAGGGGTTGATGGAGGCGGAATCGGTTCTTTTAGAGCCATATTATGAATTTCGTCTGGAAATTCCGGAAAATTATATAGGGCGTGCTATGACAGATATCGAAAATATGTATGGAACATTTGATACTCCTGACAGAATAGGGGAAATGGCTGTTATTACAGGCAAAGCACCAGTGGCGACCTTTGGAGAATATCAGAAACAAGTAACCGTATATAGTAAGGGTTGCGGAAAACTAAGTCTTCGGGTGAAGGGATACTATCCGTGTCATAATGAAGCGGAGGTATTAGAGCAGATTGCATATGAACCGGAAGCAGATTTGAGAAATCCAACAGGTTCCGTATTCTGTGCTCATGGTGCAGGATTTTATGTAGAATGGGATCAGGTAAAAAATTATATGCATGTGCAGGCAATAGAAGAGGAACGGTCACAGGAGGCCGCCAGAACGGCTCAGAGTTACTATGAAGAGGAATGGATCGATACGGAAGAAGTAGATCGCATTATTGAACGCACTTTTTATGCAAATCGTAATGGCAGCGGTAAGAATATGAAAAAGACTCGTTCGCACAATGAAAGAAGGCAGAACAATCTTTGGGCAGAACGAGTGAGGACATTGAAAGAAACAGAAAAAAGAGAAGAATATCTGTTAGTAGACGGCTATAATGTTATTTTTGCATGGGAGGAGCTAAGTGAGCTGGCAAAAATCAATGTGGAAAGTGCCAGAGGAAGGCTGATGGATATTTTATGTAATTATCAGGGAATGAAAAGCTGTAATCTGATTCTGGTGTTCGATGCCTACCGACTACAGGGGCATCAAACAGAAATTTTAGATTACCATAACATTCATGTAGTGTATACGAAAGAGGCAGAAACGGCAGATGCTTATATTGAAAAATTTGCTCACGAAAATGGAAAAAAATACAATATTACTGTGGCTACTTCAGATGGCTTGGAGCAAATCATAATTAGAGGTGCAGGGTGTCGTCTATTATCTTCGAGAGAGCTTAAGGAAGAAATCGAACGAATGAATGAAAAAATAAAAACAGAATATATAGATACGAACTCCGAAAATCGTACATTCCTAAAAGATTCCCTTTCCAAAGAGAAAGCAAAACAGTTAGAGCGTATGATAGAAGAGAAAGACAGTGAATAGAGAAAATGTTATAAAAATCTGAATGAATTTAAAAAACTTCTAATATAATGAAATAACGAATCCATAGGAGTTTTAAGTACAGAATGAAAGATTTTTTCTTAAATGAAAATGGCAGTAAAATAAGCGGTAAGAGTATTTTAACATTAATTTTTCTTTTGTCGGCAATGTTTCTGCTTGGGAGAACGGCACATTTTGCGGTAAATAGTGTTAGTAACATGTATGTAAAAAATCAGGTAGATAACTGGGGACTGGGAGGATATGGAGAAAATGGTGAAAAGCCTGTGGGAAATGTTTCTCCGGAAGAATTAAAAAAATTAAATGCATATTATTTGGCGGACGGAGACGACAAAGTCATTTATCTGACCTTTGATGCGGGATATGAAAATGGGAATACAGAACCGATTCTGGAAGCACTGAAGAAACATAAGGTATCTGCTACGTTCTTTGTGGTCGGACATTATCTGGAGTCTTCCCCTGATTTAGTAAAAAGAATGGTGGCAGAGGGACATACTGTAGGAAATCATACCTATACGCACCCGGATATGTCAAAAATTTCTAATATGGAAGATTTTCGGAAAGAAATGGAAGGCGTAGAAAAAAAGTATCAAGAAATCACAGGGAAGGAAATGACAAAGTTTTATCGTCCTCCACAGGGAAAATACAGTATGGAAAACCTGAAAATGGCACAGGAGCTTGGTTATCACACTTTTTTCTGGAGCCTTGCCTATGTTGACTGGTATCAGGATAAACAGCCGACAAAAGAAGAGGCATTTGAAAAATTAATTGGAAGGATTCATCCGGGCAGCATTGTGTTACTTCACAGCACTTCTTCCACAAATGGAGCTATTTTGGATGAATTACTTGGAAAATGGGAAGATATGGGATATCGGTTTGGAACGTTAGACGAATTTACACAACAATAACCGCATTACAAATGCTCCTCTAAATGCAAGAGGCGATTTACTGCAGGCTGCATATCTTCAAGTTCGCGATATTTTAAAATCAGATTTTTTTCATGGTCTGATAGCACAATGGAATCGCTGGATTCATCTTTATATCCAAAAGCTTCCAAAACATCTACGATTTGATAGATTTCACATAGAAGCATTAAAGTATCTGCATCAGGCTGCGTGCTTCCGCTTTCCCAACCGTAGATTGTTTTTGGAGCTGCTGGAGCTTCATGTTTTGTCAGAAGGTTGGAAACTTCATTTACAGATAAACCATTTAATTTTCTATAATATTTTAATACTTTGGCAATGTGTGGATTTTTCATAATCTATACCAATTTCAAGCAAAACTCTTTGCATTGCAATCCTTTCTTAAAAATTCATAATTTATAATAGTACATTCCGGCAATCAGCCGGAGTTCTTCTCTAGAATACATTAACAATTGTTTTTTCGTTTGTCAATTATCGTAGTTATATTTCCCAAAAAACAAGAATTTATAAGTTGACATTCTCTGTAAACGAGAATAGAATAGTATATAATATGACAAAATTCTTGGATAGAAAGAAAGGGGTAAAAACATGGAAATGAAAAACAAGGTATTAAATTATATAAGGACTTGTGGAGTTTCTGTGGAACACCTTTCTAAAGTCTTAAATATAGACCTTGAAAAGTTTCAGCAAGACAGCAAAGCGGACTGGGATGCCCAGGAGCTTTTACAGATATGCAGTTATCTTAATATACAGCCTACCCGGTTTTATACAAATAAGGTCAATCAAAACAGTCAGGCGAACGAAAAAGGAGAATAGGATTTATGGTAAAGTACCACTGTGAAAAAGACAATGTAGATGTGGCAGGGAGTATATGCCCCCACTGTGGCCAGCGTGCTTTTCCGGTACAATCTGAATTATATTGGTGCAGTGACTGTAATATTCCAAGTTATACAAAAAGCTGTGGTCTGTGCGGTAAAACAGGAGAAAAAATATCTTCCGATCTGCGTCCGGTATTTCCCGAAGAAAAGATATTATTGGAAACAATTATGGAAGAACAGGAAGCGGTTTTGCTTAAAACAAAATCTGTGTGGAATGGTTCAGGAAATATATACTATGCGGATGGAAAACGGCTTGGAATCCGTATAGGAAAGCTTATAGAACTGGACATAGACAAAGTACGGCAGCGATATCAGGAAAAACTACAAAATCAGTTAGAAGATTACCAGCATGAGTTTAGGATACAACAGGAAAAGTTTACAGAGGCGAACAAGAAAAGGTTACAGCAAATAGAGCAGGAAGCCATAGAGTATGTGCAGGAAATAGGAAATAAATACAGCACAGAAGATATGATGATTTCATTTTCGGGTGGAAAGGATTCCACTGTGGTGGCGGATTTAGTTACCAGGGCATTAGGAGATGGCGATAAGAAAATTCTGCATATATTTGGCGATACTACGTTGGAATTTCCATTGACGTACGAATATATAGAACGTTATAAGAAGAATCATTATAAAACACCTGTGATTTCTTCCAGAAATAAAGAAAAGGATTTTCTGCATTTATGCAGCATGATTGGGCCGCCTAGTCGTGTCATGCGTTGGTGCTGTACGATTTTTAAAACGGGAGCAATAACAAGAAAGATTGAAAAAGTGTTCCGTAATAAAAAGCATATCGTTACATTTTATGGTATCCGGAGAAGTGAATCGGCAAGCAGAAGCAAGTATGAGAAAGAATCCGAAAGTCCAAAGATAACGAAGCAGACCGTAGTATCTCCGGTGATTGACTGGTATGACTTTGATATCTGGTTGTATTTGTTAAGTAGAAAAATAGATTTTAATGATGCATATCGCTTAGGATATTCCAGAGTGGGCTGCTGGTGTTGTCCGAATAACAGTCAGTGGTCCGAATTTTTATCTAAACTACATATGCCGCAGTTATATTCAAAGTTTCGGCAGGTTCTTGTAGAGTTTGCAAAACAAATCGGCAAACCGGATCCAGAGGAATATGTAGACAGTGGAAATTGGAAGGCAAGACAAGGTGGAAACGGTGTGGAAATGGCGCAAAAATCAGTCATTGAATTTATGCCGTGTGCCACCGAAGAAAATTCATTTAATTACGAATTGCAAAGACCCATTCAGGAACAATTGTATGAGCTATTTAAGCCCTTTGGGACATTGGATTTTCAAATGGGTAACGAAAGACTTGGAGAAGTCTATGTGTTGGATAAAAAAGGACAGATAGCTTTACGGCTTCAGGGAAGAATCGGTAAAAACAGGTTGAAGGTGACCATCTATAAGACGAATCTTGCCGGAGCAAAAAGTCTGAAAGGTGCAGAAGAAAAGATAAAATGCCAGATTACAAAATATCAGATGTGTATGGGCTGCTTAGCCTGTGAAGGAGTGTGCAGGCAGGATGCTATTACCATCAAAGAAAAATCAGGCGAGATTTCTTATCATATTTCAGAACATAAATGTGTGCGTTGTGGAGAATGTGTGGGACACTTTATTGCAGGCTGTTATATGAGAAAGGTATTGGCGATTAAAAGATAAAGAAAAGGATGTAAGAAGTTGGAAACTGAAAAAGAAAATACAAATATAAAATACAAATTAAAAGGACATGAAACGTTGCGCATCAGAGAAGGCTGGCTGTCAAAAGGAATCAAGGCGGTTTATGAAAATCCAAAAGTATTTTCTAATATGTATGGGGCAGATGCTTTGGGTGTTGGAAGTAATATGGCAAAGGCAATTCGTTACTGGTTGAAAGCCTGCGGATTAACAGTGGACATTCCGGGAAAAGGTGTAAATCTGTCTTCCTTTGGAAAGGCGGTACATCAGTACGACCCATATCTGGAAGAAAAGTTTACATTATGGTGTATGCATATAAATTTAGCATACAATCGGGACAATGCGACTGTCTGGTATTTATTTTTCCGAAAGTTTCAGTTGGAAGAATTTACGAGAGAAGAGCTGGAAGGTTTTATGACAGAACAGTTGATACGGTATGCAAAAACAGAGGAGTTTAGTAGTCGTTCCTTAAAAGATGATTGTAATGTGCTGTTACAAATGTATGGTAAGGAGAAACTAACTGAAAACGACCCGGAGGATAAAAAAATATCGCCCCTTTCAAAGCTTGGAATCTTAAGAAAAACAGAGAGTGTTTATAAGCGCACAGCACCCGATTACAGCAGTATTTCCTGTGAAGCTCTCTTGTATTTGCTTCACACATATTCTAAGGAAACAGCAATTAGCATGGAAAAGTTATATACAGGAGAATCGGGTGTTTTGCCGGTACTTGGCATTGGTGGCAGCATGTATCAGGAGTATTTAGAAGAACTGGCACAGAGAGGCTACATAGACATTAATCGTACGGCAGGGCTTGATATGATATATCGAAAGAAGCAACAATCCAGGGAGGATATTGTACTGGATTTTTATAAAAACCTAAAGGAATAGAGAGGAACAGTTATGTGCGATTTCAAGGAAATTGTTCAGATAAATAAAAAATTTCAAAAGTCAATTAATATGAGATTGGATTATAATCGTCCGGAAAAGATAGAAAGTTATATTCCAACCCGGGCATCGGTGCAGGTGTTAAAGGATTATCTGAGTCAGTTTGCAGGCAAAAGTCATGTGAAATCGACCATTCTTATTGGCCCCTATGGAAAAGGAAAATCTCATCTTTTGCTGGTGCTACTGTCGTTGTTATCCAAAAGAAACCAAGAGTCTTCAAGTCCACAAGTGATACAGATGCTAAAACAAGTGATTCTGAAATTGGAGGAAAAAGATCAAGAGGCGGGACGCTATGCACGAAGTGTAGTAGAGAAGAAGCAGTATTACCTGCCGGTACTAATTTCAGGAGTTCAGAGCGATTTGCAAAGAGCGCTTTTACTTTCTCTAAAAGAAGGGCTTGAGCGAGAAGGCTTAGAAGACATTGCACCCACTACTTATTTTGAAGAAGCTAAAAAGGCAATTTTGCAGTGGAAAAGCAATTATCCAGATACATATAGGGAATTTCTAAACTATTTACAAAATCAGAATCAAACAGAAGATACCTTTATGAAAGAGTTAAATCAATACAATGAAAAGGCACTAAACTTCTTCAAAAAAATATATCCTTTGCTGACGGCTGGAAGTGTTTTTGAGCCTATGGTACAAATGGACGAAATTTCTTTGTTCCGCTCTGTCAATGAAAAGCTATGCAAAGAATATGGATATCAGGGAATCATACTTATTTTTGACGAATTTAGTAAATTTATGGAAGGTTATCCAAAGGAGCGGTTTGCATCTGCTATGGAACAATTGCAAAATCTCTGTGAGCTGGCGAACAATTCAAACAAGCAAAAGCTTCATGTGATTTTAGTGGCACATAAGGCAATGAAGGAATATAAAAACAGTCTGCCGGACCAGGTGGTGAATGCATATTTAGGTGTCGAAGGAAGATTGAGCGAGGTGTATTTTACAAGTTCATTAAAAAACAGCTATGAGCTGATTCAAAATGTGATTATTAAAAATAATAAATTATTTGAGGAAAAAATAGCGAAAACGGAAAAATTTCAGGAAATGCAGGAAAATGCATATAAGATGGCATATTTTCATTCCATGTTTACAGAGGAAGAATTTCAAAGCATTGTTGCGAAAGGCTGTTTCCCCTTAACTCCGATTGCGGCATATTTGTTATTAAAAATCAGTGAAAAGGCTGTCCAGAATGAACGAACAGTGTTTACCTTTCTGGCAAATGAGGAACCTTATAGTCTGTTGCATTTCTTAGAGCAGAATCCTCACTTTCAGGATAATTATGTTACTGCCGGCCAGGTATATGATTATTTTTCTAAATTGTTAAAAAACGACAGTTCCAATATGGCAATGCATAACGAGTGGCTCAAGGCGGAATATGCGCTTCAGGGACGGAAAAATGTAGAGGAACAGATCATAATTAAAACGATTGCATTAATACGAATGGTAGGAAAACAGGATGAGATATTTGCAAAAGATGAAGTAATACGTTCTGGTGCCGGAATGTCCGTAAAAATATATGAAAAGACGATAGAACAATTAAAACAAGAACAGGTAATTTTATTTCGTAATAAATCCGGCTCCTATGCTTTTAAAAATAATATAGGCATAGATTTGGAAAAAGAAATTGATAAGGTGGTAAAGGCAAAACTACAGAAAATAAATCTTTGTGAGGAATTGCAAAAGGTTTCGGAATTAGAGTATGAAATACCGAAACGCTATAATTTGACGTATACAATGACAAGATATTTTCGTTATCAATTTATGACAGAAGATAGTTTTATGAGTCTGCGTAATTCAGAATATTTATTTGACGATGAATTTGCAGATGGAAAGATTATTGCACTGCTACGTCAAAAAGATACATCAAAACAGGAAATATTGACACATTTGCAAAAGCTTGGAGATGCAAGAATTGTACTGTTATATCCGGAAGAACTTTTTGGGCAGATGGAATTGCTAAAAAAGGTCATGGCAATTAGAAGGTTAAAGCAGTCGGAAGAATTTTTGGAGCATAATAAAGCACTGGAGCAGGAATTAAATTTATATGAAGAGGATTTAGTATTTGAATTGAACGTATGGTTAGAGCAGTACTTTATGCCATTGCATGGAAAATGTAACGTTTTATACAATAGTAAAATTTATGACAGAGAGGAATTTTCACAGCGGAAAACAGATTCTAAATTTAATCAATTCTTAAGTGAAATTTTAGAAGGGTATTACAATTCTACACCTAGAATTAATAATGAGATGATTAATAAACGGGCATTAACTGCACAAATGAAAAAAGTGCGTATGAAACTGGCAGGACAATTACTAGAGAAAAAGGATTTTTGGGAGTATAGGAAAGGAACGTCGCCGGAAGCTACCGTATTTCGCGCCGTTTTTTTAAAAACAGGAATTATAAAGCTGCAGGGTCAGAAGGAGGAAATCAGATATGAAGGAGAGCAGGGAACCGTACGTGTCTTAAAAGAGATGGAGAGTTTTCTGCATGGTGCAGCGGGCAAACGGCAGAATTTTAGCAGCTTATATCGCACCCTGCTTGGAGAAAAGTATGGCGTACGTTTGGGAGTGATTCCTTTATACCTTGCATACTGTATTTCGCAGTTTGATGAAATGCCGATTATTTACTTAGGAGAAAAAGAGGTGGTATTAGAGCCACAGATTCTGGAGAATATTAACACTTCACCGGAGCAGTACTTTTTGTATATGGAAAAAGATACGGTAGAAAAGGAAAGGTACTTATCAGATTTAGAGCATCTGTTTACTATTTCTGTCACAGAAAGCAGAAGAAATCGTTTGCAGGAAATCTCCGATGGAATATATCAATGGTTTTGTTCGCTCCCACAGTGTGCAAAGAATTATTCTGTAGAAGCGTATCCGCAAAAGAAAAGGAATGGTATACGCTTTCTTAGAAAAGTATTTTCTAAGTTAGAAAGAAATCCAAGAGAGGTATTATTAGAAGGGTTTTTGACAGCCTTTGATGAATCCGATTATATCACATTAAGTGCACAGATAGAAAATATAAAAAATGAGATGGATACGTATGCCAGGCATTTAAAGCAGGAGGCAGTCCGAGTAACGAAAGAGATTTTTGGCTTTGACCGGAACGGGGATTTGTTACAGGAATTAAAGGAGTATAAAAGCCTGAAACCTGAGATAGAACGTTTTGTTGCGTCTCAAAAGGTCAGTAAATTCTGGAGTACCATAGAGCTTCTGAATACTCATGATGAAAATGAAATTGCACAAAAGATTAGTAAAAGTGTAATGGATTTGTATATTGAGGATTGGAAAGAGGAGGGCTTGGCACAATACGAAGAAGGCCTGAAACAATTGAAAATTGAGATGGAGCAGGCAAAAGAAAAGCAGATGGAAAATGTTCAAAAGTTAATTTTCACCAATAGTCATGGAGTCGAGGTGAAAAAGTATTTTCAGGCAGCTAAAACGGATGGAACAAGTAGATTTTTGCAAAACGAGATAGAAGATACTCTGGAGGATTATGCAGATTCTCTGGAAACAAATGAGAAAATTGCAGTTATGCTGCAATTGATAGAAAAGTTATTAGAGGGGTGACATATAGATGAAACCACAAGCTGGAAAGTATGAAATCAATCCATTATGGTTTGATTGGGAAGAACTGAAAGAAAAGCGGGACAAAATGATATACCTTGACAATGCAGCGACCACATACCATAAACCAGAGTGTGTCTGGCAGGCTATGGAAACAGCAAACAGATACTTATCAGTGAATGCAGGCAGAGGTTCCTATGAGTTGGCACAGATTGCTATGGAGGGAATGGACAAACTGCGTATGGAGCTACTCAATTTAATCAATGGAAGAAATGAAGCAGAAGTAGTTTTTACCCCTTCTGCTACGGTTGCTTTCAATGAAATCATAGGCGGTCTGATGCTGGATTCACAGGATAGGGTATATGTATCACCATTTGAACACAATGCTGTAATGAGAACTCTGCATTTACATAAGAAGAAAGATGGATTTTCCATAGAAATCATTCCAATAGATAAGGAAACTTTGGAGATTGATTTAGACAGATTGGAATATATGTTTCGAGAAAAGCCCCCTACACATGTTTTTGTAACAAAGGTAAGTAATGTTACCGGATATATCCTTCCTACAGAAGAGATTTTTTATATGGCGAAAAGCATTACCAATGGACAGGCATTGGTATTTATAGATGGAGCACAGTCTTTTGGACTTGTAGAAACAGATTATCAGAAAACCCCTTATGATGCATTTGTCTTTGCGGGTCATAAAACCTTATATGGGCCATTTGGTGTGGCAGGTTTTATTAAGAATAGAAATTTGAAGCTGAAGCCTTTCTTAGCCGGAGGTACGGGAAGCAATTCTCTTGTACTGGATATGCCGGAAGGCATGAATGGACTGGAGCCTTCCAGCCCTAATATAATTGCAATGGCAGGTTTATATGCTGGCTTGCAGTTTATTAAAAAGGAGACAATCTTAGCAATTTATGAGCATGAAAAACGTCTGACAGAAGAATTAGTGTGTGGACTCCGTGGGGTTACAAAATTAAAGTTATTTGTACCGCACAATCAGGAGGCTCATATCGGAATTGTATCCTTTGCCATGAAAGAATATCGTGCGGATGAGGTTGGACTGATACTTGATGAGGAATATAAAATAGCAGTCCGCACTGGATACCATTGCGCACCTTTGATTCATAACTATTTAAAAGATGGTCAATACAGCGGTACGGTTCGTGTGGGAATTGGATATTTTAACAGTAAGCAAGACGTGGAACGTTTGGTGCAGGCTGTAAAAGAGATTGCCTGGGAGGGGTAGGATGAGCTTTAGGGAGATTGAAATAAGAGAAGAATATCGGTCCTTGCAGGATGATATTGTAAGAGAATTTTATTGTCCCTTGTTAAAAAGTGCACAGAAATATCAAAGGGCAGTAGGTTTCTTTTCATCTTCTGCGTTGATAGAAATATCAAAAGGAATTACCGGATTAATTTTAAACGGGGGCACAATAGAATTAATTGCTTCGCCAAAACTTTCACAAGAGGATATCGAGGCGATTGAGAAGGGAATGGCACTGAGGGAAGAAGTAATAGAAAAAAGGATAAGTGAATGGATTGAGAAACCCCAGAATGAACAGGAAGAAAAAAGACTTAATTTATTAATTAATCTGATTGCACAGGAGAAATTGACAATTAAGATAGCCGTTTTAGAAAAAAATAATAAATATGGAATATATCATGAAAAAATGGGGCTGCTAACGGATGCAGAAGGAAATGTGGTTGCATTTTCAGGCTCAATGAATGAGAGTAATACAGCATTTGAACATAACTATGAATCTATTGATGTATATAAGTCGTGGAGTGGAGGCACAGATGCAAAGCGGGTATGGAATAAGCAACAGGCATTCCAGAAAATGTGGAATAATCAACAACCATATATGGAAGTATTAGAATTTCCAGAAGCATCAAAAAGAAAATTATTTTGCTACCAAAAGAATGAAGAAATTGATTATAGTTTAGACAAAGAATTAGAAGAGTCAGAAAAAAGTATAATTTCAATACAACAACAGTATCAAATTCCAGAGCCTCACATACCGGAGTGGGTGAAGCTTCGGGAGTATCAGCAAGACGCAATTGAGTCATGGAAAAGACAGGAGTTTAGAGGAGTTTTTGATATGGCTACAGGGACTGGAAAGACTTATACAGGATTGGCAGCCATTTGTCGATTGTATGATGAATTAAAAGGAAATATGGCAGTGGTAATTGTATGTCCGTTTCAGCATTTGGTAGAACAGTGGTTAGAAGATTTAGAAGTATTTGGAATTCGTCCGATTGTGGCATACAGTTCCACGAAATATAAGGATTATTTTCAAAAACTGCGCAAAGAAATATTTGAATACAATTTGCAGAGTAGAAAATTTATTAGTCTGATTACCACATTAGATACATTTTCTACAGATAAGATACAACAGCAGCTTAAAAAAATAAAAAGGAATCTGTTGCTTGTAGTGGACGAGGCACATAATATTGGAGCAGGGAGTTATCGAAAACTGCTAGATGAAAAATACCAATACAGGCTTGCTTTATCAGCAACTTTTGAACGTCATAATGACGTAGAGGGAACAGAGGAATTGTATCGTTTTTTTGGAGAAAAGTGTATAGAATATTCCCTGGAACAGGCAATTAAGGAAGGAATGCTTACAAAATATAATTATTATCCTATTCTGGTATATTTATCGGAAGAGGAGTTAGAAGCGTATAATCGTATTAGTAAAGAAATTGCAAAAAATGTAACTTTAGATAGGCAAGGGAAGACAAAGCTTAACGAAACAGGAAAAAGACTTGCCATAAAAAGGGCAGGGATTGCGGCAGCAGCAGTAAATAAAATCCCCTTACTTGTAGAAAAAATACAGGACTATAAAAAGGATAATCATATTTTAATATATTGCGGAGCTTCTAAAATACATGAAAGTGGATTTGAAGAGGATACGCAAAATGATATTCGTCAAATAGACATGATTACGCGTAAGCTTGGTTTAGAAGTGGGAATGAAGGTTGCACAGTTTACTTCTAGAGAAAATGCAGTACAAAGAAATTTACTAAAAAAAGAGTTTGCAGAAGGAGATGAGTTGCAGGCGTTGGTGGCGATCAAGTGTCTGGATGAAGGGGTAAATATACCGGCAATTAAAACGGCGTTCATTTTGGCAAGCACAACGAATCCTAAGGAATACATTCAGCGAAGAGGACGTGTGTTAAGACGCAGTCCTGGAAAAGAAATTGCGAATATTTATGATTTTGTCACGTTGCCAAGAGATTTAGCATTAGTTCCATATCTTTCTCAAGAGGAAATAAAATATGATAAGTCGTTAGTCAGAAATGAATTAAATCGTGTTTTGGAGTTTCAAAAATTAGCAGAAAATTCTTATGATTCTACAGAAATGATATTTCAAATAAAGGATGCCTATAATTTGTACGAAGCAGAAGATGGGGGCAATGAAGGAGGAACGGCAGATGGAGATAAATAAGAAAACACTGGAAATGATAGAATTTGAGGTTCTGAGAATGGAAAAAAAGAATTCCAGAACTCATGAAATCAGTGATGGAGATATGATAAAAGAAATTTGTAAAAGTATAGAAAAAGAGGTTGAGCTAAGCAAAGGGGGCATAAGTAGTGATTATTAAAAGTATTACCTTAAAGAATTTTAGACAATTTATAGACACTACGATTGAATTTGCTACAAATGCAGAGAAAAATATTACCGTTGTTATGGGCGATAACGGTACTGGAAAAACAACACTGGCTCAGGCATTCCAGTGGGCTCTTTATGGTGGAACAAGCTTTCAGATTCGAGAAGTTATCAATCGCGTTGTCAGGGAACAAATGACTATGGGACAGCCTAAAACAGTTAGTGTGTCTATAGAAATTTGCTATAATGAGCGAGAATATTCGATTAAACGTTCTGTTACATATAAAAAAGATGGGCAGTTGAAATTGCAGGAAGATGACCATAAATTTACTATTTCTACAATAGACGAAAATGGGGAACTGCATTATTTTGATGAGGGAAAAAGAAATTATATGATAAAACAGTTTTTACCAAAAGATTTGTCAAAGTTTTTCTTCTTTGACGGTGAACGTATTGAGGAAATGTCAAGAGAAATTCAAACTGGTAAAAGTGATGATTTTAAAGAAGCTGTATACAGTCTTGTTGGATTGCGTGCTACACAGAATGCTATGGGACATTTGAAAAGTGTTGGAAATAAGATGTCCGTTATAAAACATTATAAAAATGAAATAGAAAAAAATAACAAATCTGCAATAAAAATGCAAGGATATAATGAAGAAATACAGAAGTTACTGAATGAAATTGAAGAAAAATCAAAGATGGCACAAGAGACAGAAAAAGATTTGTATATGTGTAAGGAGAAAATTAAACAATGTCAGGAAATTATTTTTTCAGAAACACCTAAAGTACAATTAAGAGAGCAATATGATAAGTTACAAAGAGAAATTGCAAATTTACGACAAAGGCGGGCGCAAGCGATAGGGAAGGACTTTTTGAAAGAATTTAGCAGAGGTTTTTATACCTTTTGTGCCAGAACATTGGTGGAAGAAGCAGAAACTAAAATTAAAGAGGAGGGCGCAAAAGAAAAAAGTATTCCTGATTTGACACAGCGAATGATTTTATATTTACTCAAAGAAAGAAAAGCGTGCCTGTGTGGAGCACCATTGAGAGAGCATAGTCCGGAATATGAGAAACTTATGAGCTTATTAGATTATGCACAGCCAAAAACGATTGGAATGCAGATAAATGACTATCGGAGTAAGGAAGACAATATTAGAAAAGAAGATAATACTTTTATGGAAGATATGTCCCGAAAAATGAGAAATATTTTAAGTATAGAGGCTCAGATATCGGGTAAAGAGCAGGAAGCCAGCGACAAAATGGAACTTTTGGGAAATACCAGTAAGGGAGAACAGGCAAAAGAAAAGAAGAAAATGCTGGAAGCAGAAGAAAAAAAGTTACATGCAAGACTGGTATTCTTAGAGTCGGAAGTAAAAAATAAGGTACAGGAAAAAGAGCGTCAGGAAACCGAAAAAGGAAAATTGGTGATTACAAATGAAGACACTATCAAAAATGCAAATTATTTAGCGTATGCGGAAAAATTGTATGAAAAGCTTTACGATAATTATTCTAAGAATGAAAATAAATATAGAATTTTACTAGAAAACAGAATGAACGAAATTTTCAAGACTATTTATGACGGAAATATACGGATATCTATTGATTCAAAATATAGAATCAATGTAAATATTCAAGAAGAGTTTGCATCGGATGATGAAGTGGAAAGGAATACAGCACAGGGTTATGCTCTGATTTTTGCATTTATTTCTGCAATTATTGATTTGGCAAAAGAAAAAATCAATCATAATGCGTTGGAAGAGATGGATATGATTGATACGGAAAAAGAAGGATATCCACTGGTAATGGATGCCCCACTTTCAGCATTTGATAAGACTAGAATTAAAAGTATCTGCACAGAAATTCCTAAAATTGCCGATCAGGTTATTATGTTTATCAAGGATACGGATGGCGATGTAGCAGAAGAATATATGAGCGACAAAATCGGAAAACGGTATATGGTAACGAAGGTAAATAATAGCAGCCTTCATTCAGAAGTGATTGGACGGTGAAAAAATGTTTGATAATGAGTATGTATTTTATGGTAAGCATGCAGATATGGTAAAGAAAATGACAGCAAAATTAAGTGATGAAATCGGAAGCGGATTTTTTAACACAAATTACGATATTTATCAAGTAGCGCCTTTTGTGGGCTGGATATATAAAAGAAGGGGAGTTGTAGATAAGAGTGGGGAAACTACAAAAATTTTCCCAGATAAAATATCAAAAGGAAAAAGGGATCTGGTATTTAATTACCGCAATCTTATGGCGTTGCATTATGGAAATAGGAGTACGGAAGAAATGATGCATATTGCCTTTAGATTAGATTATAATGACGAAGAACGAAAAGAATATGACGAGTTATATAATTCTTATGTTTTAGGCGGTGTAGAGGAAATGTACGAACAAATATTCGAGAAAAATGGTGCGGATAGTGTAGATGAATATATTCAGAATTTGTATGAATTTTTAGAAGAGTTGGATATGCGTTTGTATGGTGGTACTTCCCATAGTGCAGAATAATCTTGAAACAACCAATTTAAAATAGGGAAAGTTGGAATCATAAATTTCTTATAGAAAAAGTGGCTGTCGCTTTAACGACTAAAAATCGTTGAGGCGAGGCCTCATTTTATGTCTGCACCCCCGTCTTAAAAGTAATGAGTTACCGGGCTTGAATAAGATAAAAACAGCGGGAAGCCAGTATTTGTGCGGCTTCCCGTTTTGTGCGCGTGCAAAATGCCTGCAGTTTTTGAAGAAATGATAAGATGAATTTTACCACCCCAGATCCATTAACCAGTTATTAAGGGTAGTGTAAAATATTTTGTGTTTCTGGTAAAAAATGACTCCTTTTTGGTAAGAATACAGATATGACAATTCTTATCGAAAAGGAGTATTTTTTATGGCAGTTGCAAAGGAACAAATTCGACAGATTATCTCTGAAAACAA
>JBNMLC010000027.1:0-30451 GCA_050874665.1 Lachnospiraceae bacterium
TGAAATTGTTGGTATTGTTAATGCCGCAATTGCTTGTGATGCTTTTTGGGTTGAATACCTTATATCTCTTGTATTTGTTTCTGTATTCTCGCTTTCTTCCTCTCCCGGCCACTCCCGTAACTCAAGAAGAGAATCATCTAAACTTTCTACCAGCTCTCTGGCTTTTTCGAACTTTCCCTGTGCCGTCAGTTCAAAAGCCTCGTTCTCCACCTCTGTTCTGTGCTGCATTTCGTCCAATATTCTATGGTTCTCTGCTATCAGCCAGTCTATTTTTTTCATAGGTCTTCACTCTCCTTTCTGTTGCTTTCCCATTTCTCCTGTCCCACACTTTTCCAAACTCGAATTGAAAAGTATATTTGATTGTACTTATTCGGCTTGGTCGGCCATCGCTTCTTTTATGGCGGTGGCTATTTCAAGCCCACATTTTCTACAATATTTGTCATTTTCTAAATACTTCAAAGCTCCTTTTCTAGCCAATGGACTTTTACAATTTGGGCAAATAAAAAATTTCTTGAAATGATTATTGCTCGCTTTTTCTTTTTTCACTTCTCTCACTCTCCTTCCTGTTGCTTTCCCTTTTCTCCTGTTCTATAATCTACCTACAGGCTCCCGCCAGAGCCGAGTATGTTAGAAAGGAGATTACACTTATGAATAATTTTAGTTTTCCAAGAGAACTTTTAGATTCTCATACTCATGTATTCAACATTGAACACAACGGCTCGATCTGTTCATCAGCTCATGGTTTTTTCTGTGGTTGCGAATACCCTCACACAATACAGCTTGTAGAAAATGTAGATATCAAAAACGGGGATTGGCTTATTGACACCGTTTCCAACCAACGTTACTTAGCAGTTGATGCACGTCCAATCATTATCGATGGTAAACCTGTTGACTGGCTGATTTCTTACCGGACAGACCAACAGCAAAACTACTCTGCAACTAATATTAATATCAGCAATGTTAATGGACCATCTATAATCGGTAACCAGCAAAATGCAACTATAAACAACACTGTTAATAACCTGGAAGATATTAAGAGCCTTATCTCTTCTCTTCCTTCTGAGGATATCGAAACTGGTGAAGCTTTGCTGAATGAACTATCTGAAGTAGAGAATTCCAATCATCCAATTCTTGTCGAAGGTTCCTTATCTAAATTTTCTGATCTTTTGAAAAAGCATACGGACCTTCTTACTGCTGTTGGTGGTTGGGCTGTTCAGTTGCTGATAGGAAAGTAGCGACATTCCTTTTTCATTTGCAACACTTCGACAAAACTCGAATAGTATCTGAGTTTCGTATCGCCAGCATTGTACTTCGTTTTCTATGTTGGCGATACGTTTCTTTAGCCTTTTATTCTCATGTTTCAACCTCTCTATTTCCTGTTCTTCCACTCTCTCACTCTCCTTTCCGCTGCTCCCACTTTAGATTTTGGCTGTATATGTCGATATATGTATACAAATATTATTAAAGGGGACTAAGTTTATGCCTATAAGTGATTTTTTTAAGATTAATCAATTCAAAAAACAGATTCAGGAACTCAAAAGTACTGTTGATTCTGTTAATTCGCAACTCGAAAATACTAAAAATGAGTTATCTCACGCCAATGTAAAAATTAATCAATTGACCTCTGAATTGAATAATCGTAACTCTTTTATCAATTCTCACCTTCCCATATTCGAATTTAGTAGATTAGAATTGCCTGCTTCTTTTGAATACTTGCAAAAACTGTGGGCTGATACCTGGGGATTCGATATTCATAACTCAGAGCCACAATTGGAACGCCAGGAAAGAGCTTGTGCTGCTCGCTATACTCCTTTGGACTTATCTCCAGTTCATGCTTCCGGTCATTTTCGCGGTCTTGAAACGGACTATTCTACAACCTTAGTTAGGTGCGATTGTGTAGATTTCCAGCGTAGGGCTTTACCATGTAAACATATGTATCGCCTTGCCCATGAGCTTGATGTCTTTATGTTGGAGCATGTTAATCATCATCCCGACATACATCATCTTCTGCATCTAAATGAATTAAAATTTCGTATACAAAATCTTACAGCGCAGAGCCGCGAAATTCTTTCTGAAATGGAATATGATTCTACTACTGTTGTAAATCGTTCTTCAGCTATGCCATTAATTCACTCTGGACTCGCCGTTATCTGTGATGATAAAACTGTACTTCTTGACAGCTATAAACGTGATGATTTATACAATTTGCTTCCTGATGGTGCTACTATAAGGAAAAACGCCAAGAAAATAGATTTAATTGAATACATATTGGCAAATTGTCCTGATATAGTAACTGAACTCGAAAAACTTACAATCGCAATCGAACTATCTCCAAATATTGCACATCTCCAATCATATATGGGAAAATTCTTATAAATCTTACACGCTCAGGACATTTCCTGGGCGTTCTTTTTTTCTCTTTTTTCACCATCCTTCCACTGTTCCTAAACCGCATTCAATTTGTGAATATTATTCACTATCTTCTGTAAAAAAAATTTTATCTCTCTCCTCCTTTCTTAAATTCAATACTCTTGATAATGCACAAATTTCAGAGAGTTTAAAGTCTCCTGTTTTTAACCGATTGTAGAATGTTTCTCTTAAAATCCCTGCTTTTTCTGCAACTGATGTTACTGTCATTCCAGAATCATTTATGCATTTTTTTAGTGCCTCTATATCTGTCATTTTGCACCTCCTTTGTTGATTTATATTCACTATAACACGTGTGTGAATTTGTGTCAACACATTTTCACAAAAATGTTGATTTTTTTTCACATTCATGCTAATATTAACTTATTGAAAGGTGGTGATTATACGTGATAAAACTATACGAAAACATAAAACGACTACGTGAAGAAAAAGGGTTGTCACAAGATGCTCTTGCGAAACTTACTGGATATACTGACCGTTCTTCTATTGCCAAGATAGAAAAGGGACAAGTAGATTTACAGCAATCAAAAATAGAATTATTTGCAAAAGCCCTTGGCACGACATCAAGGGAATTGGTTGGTTGGGAGGTCGAAGATGTTCAACAATGCAAAAAGAAGGGCGTCGTAATAAAAGTTTTAGGAAGAGTTGCCGCCGGTATCCCAATAGAGGCTATAGAAGATATTGTAGATACAGAAGAAATTTCTGAGGAACTCTCTAAGACAGGAAGTTTCTTTGGTTTAAAAATACATGGAGACAGTATGGAGCCGCGAATGTTTGAAGGTGATGTCGTTATCGTTCGTCAACAGGACGATGCTGAAAGTGGTGATATTGTAATTGCTATGGTTAACGGAAACGATGCTACTTGCAAAAGATTACTTAAATATGAAAGTGGTATCAGTCTAATTTCATTAAACCAGAAGTACGAACCTATGATGTTTACTAACGACGATATTGAAGAAAAACCCGTTAAAATTATTGGAAAAGTTGTGGAGCTTAGAGGAAAGTTATAGGAGGTGTGTTTTATGTCAAAATTAACAGAACAATATGGACCTCATTGTATTGGTAATGTTATTCGAATTATTGATGATCGAACTGTTATTGTAGATGCAGGAAAAGGGCGTTTATCTGTTGGTGATTCGATTGCTATTTATGAATACGGCGAACCTATTTATGATTTATCAGGAAGGCAAATTTGTAATTATGAATTCATTAAAGCTCAACTAGATGTAGTCGAAGTAAATGATGTATATTCCGTATGTAAAACCCAAACTGTTTCTAAAACAGTTCGTGCATTATCTCCTTTATTGGAAACAACCATTACAGAGCACAAACGGTTAAATATAGATAAGGACTCAGCAGAACCTTTACAAGAGTATAGTCATCGCATTGCAAAAGGTGATCCTATTAAATTGTGTTGACAAAAAAAATCAGCAATGGTAATATGTTTAAGACGGAAGTGGCTGTTTTGAAAACGGCTAGCGAAAACCTCTTTACCATTGTTGGTAAGGAGGTTTTTTCTTTGCAAAAAAATATACCATATGATAAGCCGTTTTTTAATTATGATGAATTGATTTCTTTAATGGAATCGCGCAATATAATTGTGTCAGATTACGATTTCGCCAAAAAGGCTTTATCTAATATATCATATTACACGCTTGTAAACGGATATAAAAATACATTCCCCATAGATGTTCACACCGAACGTTTTTTATCGCCTATTAAATTTGAGGAATTATATACTTTACATATGTTAGATACTAGCTTAAATTCTCTATTGCTAAAGAATATATTAATAATAGAACATTCGTTGAAATCAAAAATATCTTACATTGTATCAAAGAATTACGGTGTATATACAGATGTGTGTGATTTATCCAATCAGTCTGAAGACGATTATTTATGTCGTGAAAATTATTCGATAAACAGGATTAAAAACAGAATCCTTCGCTTGTTAAAACAAACCTTAAAAGATAAGCAACGCAATAATATTGTCAAACATTACGAAACAACTAAGAACCATATTCCACCTTGGATATTGACTACAAATATATCCTTTGGACTTACTATCAAATGGTACAATATTCTTAAAACCGATGATAAGGAATACGTTTGCTCTGCTTTTATCGAAACTAACCAACTGTCTGTTTTAGAAAAGAAAGAATTCTTAGCTCAGTCCTTAAAACTATTACGAGAATATCGAAACATTATTGCACATGGAAATCGCACTTTTTCAACTATGATGAGTAGCATTATTCCGAAAGTAAAACAGATCCGATAACTTCAAAAGAACTTTCAGGTTTTCTTTATAGTGTGAATTCAATCTTATCATCTACTGGTATCGATGAGAATGCTATTTCTACTCAAGCTAGTGTCCACTCTGTTGGAGACATAGTATTTACAATTAAGAATCTGTATACATGGGCTGCTGATAATTATATTTTTTTCATTGCATTAGCAGTCATATTTGGTGGCGGAAAGTTTCTTGGAATAGAATTACCTGGAATTCCTCGAATACTAAAGGATATACTTTCTATTAAAACAACACATGCTAAAGAAAAGGAGGAATTAGCTGAACATAAATTACAAAATATAGAAAAAATGGTGGAACTTCAAGAAAAATTATCAGAAAAGAACATTGATATTAATTCCTTAATATCATCTTTAGAAATATTAACTAATTGTAGTTCTTCTATGCAAATACAGCCTCTTGAAGCCATAACAGAACCATCTATTGAAGATGCTTCAATAGTTTCTCCATCAGACAATGAAGAAGAAACGATGTAACTATTGCTATTACAACACCAGTCGTAAATAATGCTATCACTGCTATGTCATTTATATTATCTAGCATTTTTAGTGTGGCCTTGCAATATATTCCAAAGCAAGACATAAAACAAGCAATAATTAATATTGAATTGTATACCTTACATAAAATGCATTTTTTCATATGTTTACCTCCTTGGTTATTATATATATTTATGTAAATCAAGTCAATTATTATATATATAACACTCATCTTGTTTAGGTCATCAAAACGCTGTACATTGACAATATAATATACTTACCCGGGGAACCGAAGGGGCGATATGTCAGCTGCCGGATACTAATGAAGGGAGCTGGTGCCAGTGATTACATATACTGAATTATTTCAATTTGTAATTATGCTTTGTGCGGTGATAACTCTTGTTACTAATCTTACACACAAAAAATAGCGCCCTCGGTCTGGTAAACTAAGGCGCTATTTTTATAGAACATTTTTTACCGGCGGCTAGGCTTCATCTAGCTTTCGGTTCTCTTGTTAAGTATATTATACTAAATGTACTAAATTATTTCAACCATAAATTTAAAATGCTCCAGGTGCTTCCAACACCCAGAGCAAAATGTAACTATACAGAGCAGTGCTCCGATATAATTAACCCTAATTAACCCGAACGAAAAAGGTGTCAGCTTTGAGCTTGTTAAAATATTTGATAATAATATACAAATTGGTATAAAACTAGACATGAACAGCAATTACTTATATATTGCAACGCTCCATTCCATAACTGATTCAAAATTAAACCACGGAATAAAAAATGGCCGTTTAATAAAATTTGACAAATAGTTCTGAATATATTACAATAATGGTGCATAAAATGACTATTAGCCAAGTGCAAAGGTCGGAAAGGCTCCCGACACACTCGCAAGAGTACCTGAGATGATGGATACGCCGCCCATCTTGGACTTGGTGAACGTAAGGGTGCAACCATTAGGTTGTGCCCTTTTTTTGTATACTTCGAACCTCTAGGGGTTCTTAGGATAGATTTGTAAAATAATTACGAAAGAAGGTGAAATAATGAGTAAAAAGAAAACCGTTTCCGAATTGAATCAACATCAGATTAATGCTACAACAAAACTTAGCACTTTTATCAGTTCATTAATTGCATCTGGAAATCCTTTGCTTCAGAGTAAGGCAGACAAGCTCAGTTACTGGCTGGAAGATTGGACAACTTTCCTTGAATATGAACCATCTTTTTCCGCCACTAAGCTACGTAGATACAAGCGTGGGGAAATAGTAAAGGTTCATTTAGGTTTCAACATAGGAAGTGAGGAAGGTGGACTTCACTACGCTGTTGTGGTGGAAAAGAATAACGCAAAGTCTTCTCCTGTTGTTACTGTAGTTCCTTTAACCTCTATAAAACCAACCACTAATTTAGAACGTTTGCACTCTGGAAATGTATTTTTAGGAAATGAGCTATTTACAAGCCTAAGCTCAAAATTTTCCTTAGCAAACAAACATATCCAGAGCGAACTTGTTTTATTAAGCGAACTTGTAACAGTCACCAAAACATCTTCTCAAGCAGAGTCTGCACAAATCACTGAGAAGATAAATTCATTGAATTACGAACTGGAACTATTGGAACGGATGCGATCGGAAGTAGCTAAAATGAAAAAAGGAAGTATCGCCCTTGTTAATCAAATAACGACTATCAGTAAGATAAGAATCTATGATCCCAAGACAGATCACGACATACTTAGTGGTGTAAAATTATCAAACGAAAAGTTAGATGCCATCGATAAGGAAATTATTGCTAAATACACAAAAGGTTAGATAGATTCTGTATTAATTTTGTATTATCTAGCATATTTTTATTGACATTTAAATATAATAGAGGTAGAATGAATAAGATAAAACAAAGCCGTTTACCGGCCGTATATAAGACATTGTCCCCAGGCATCTGGCGGACCTTATTCATTCGGAACCTCACAGCAATGTGGGGTTCTTTTCGTTTCTTAATGCATCTTTGTTGACTTCAACAAAAATAACGCCCTCGGTCTGGTGAACTAAGACGTTATTTCTTGTAACATCTTTAATTTTAAAATGCCCCAGGCGCTACCAACACCCGGAGCAAAATGTAACTATACAGAGCAGTGCTCCGATATAATTAACCATAAGCAAGTTCAATTATATCATCCTGCACCTGTTCTGGCAATAGGTGTATTTTTTATACACTTTTTTCATAAATTTTATGAGGAGTGATGATATATGTCTAATTACCGTACCGGAGCTATTTACATAAGAGTTTCCACAGCAAAACAAGACGAACTTTCACCGGATGCCCAGAAGCGGCTTCTTTTAGAATATGCCGAGAAAAACAACATCATGATTGATAGCAATTACATCTTTGTCGAAGATGGTATTTCCGGTAAAAAAGCGGACAAACGACCGGAATTCCAGAAAATGATTGCTCATGCGAAAAACAAAGAATTTGACATAATACTTGTGTGGAAATTCAGCCGCTTTGCAAGAAATCAGGAGGAAAGTATCGTTTACAAGTCTCTCTTGAAGAAAAACAATGTTGATGTTTACAGTGTAAGTGAACCTCTTGTAGATGGTCCTTTCGGCTCTCTGATAGAACGAATTATAGAATGGATGGATGAATACTACTCTATCCGGTTATCTGGAGAAGTTATGCGCGGAATGACAGAAAAGGCAATGCGTGGAGGGTTTCAGGCGAAGCCGCCTTTTGGTTACAAATCTGTTCCTGGAAGTAATGTTCCTGAAGTGGTTCCGGAAGAAGCATCTGTAGTAAAGCGTGTTTTTGAAATGTATCTTAACGGAAGTTCTGCGTTTGATATATCAAGAGAACTAACATCCTGCGGTGTTGTTACACGTTTTGGAAATTCTTTTCAGCGTTCTACTATAAATTACATGTTAACAAATGCATTTTATTGTGGCACTGTTCGCTGGAATGTTCGCAGCAATGACAGTAAGCGTACTTTTAAGGATGAAAGTGAGTGGATTACTGCAGAAGGAGAACATGAACCGATTATTGATAAAGATACTTTTAACAAAGTACAGGAAAAATATGCCGAGCGAAAAGCTATCACTCCAAAAAGAAAGCCAAATTCTTCTTATGCTCACTATTTAAGTGGCTTGATTCACTGCAGTTCCTGTGGTTCTGTTCTTGTAAGTTCCAGAGGAAAAAACACGAATGGTAAATTTTATGGTGGATTTAACTGTAACAGTTATGCTAAAGGTGCTTGTCTTGTTTCCCATAGTATAAGCCACCTTAAAGCCGAAGCAGCTTTAAAACAATCCCTTGAAGAGTTTGCAGCTTCCAGCAACGTGGAATTTGAAAAGCTTCCTGAATCTGGTCCTGTTCTCGATACTTCTTTTTTAGAATCTAAACTTTCCAAACTGGAAGCTAAAGAGAAGCGTTTTAAAGAAGCGTATGCTAACGGAGTAGACACTTTGGAGGAATACAAATCAAATAAGCAGCTTATTTCTGTAGAACGTGAGAAATTAACAGCAGATCTGCAGAAATTACATGAAAAAAATAAAATAACAGAATCTGACATTGTACTTATGAAGAATCGTGTTTCAAATATTCTTGACATCATAAGTTCTGACAATTATTCTATAACTGAGAAAAACAAGGCTCTAAAGAGCATTATAAAAAAGATTGTTTTTGATAAGAAAAACAAGAAATTTATTGTTTATTACTACTTAAAATAATTTTCCATATGCAAATGATTATAGGTACTCCTATCATTGCCGTTGAATCCGGTTATGTGGAAGCTTTAGGATGGAATCAGTACGGTGGCTGGCGCATCGGTATCCGGAGTTTTGACAAAAAAAGATACTATTACTATGCGCATCTACGCCAAAATTATCCTTTTGTAAAAGACTTAAAAGAAGGAAGTATCGTCACCGCTGGCGATGTCATCGGATACCTCGGACATACAGGTTACAGTACAACAGAAAACACCAACAATATCGACATTCCCCACTTACACTTCGGACTTCAGCTCATCTTTGACGAATCTCAAAAGGACGGAAATAACGAAATTTGGATTAGTTGTTACGAACTAACCAGATTTCTTTACCTAAACCGCAGCGAAGCTCAAAAAACAGAGGGAAGCAAGGAATGGAAACGCGTGGTAAAAATGCACGATCCCGCTACAGAGAATCATTGATTTTGTGGACTTATTCCTAGCTATATGCTAGAATATAACCGTAAATGACAAAACTTAAGAAAGAAGTGAAGGAAATGACTCCTGAAAATATAATTCTAAGAGAAGCTACCATAGAAGATGCCGCTGCTTTACTTTCTATCTATGCTCCCTATGTAACTGATACCCCTATTACCTTTGAATACGAAATACCTTCTGTAGAAGAATTTTCACATAGGATTTCCAGCACTCTGACACGCTATCCTTATCTGGTAGCAGAAATGGACGGAGTCGCTGCAGGATACGCTTATGCCTCTGCTTTTCACCCGAGGGCAGCCTATGGCTGGTGTGCTGAAACCTCTATTTATCTGAACAATTCTCTCCACGGACAAGGCATTGGTACATTACTTTATCAAAAGCTAGAACAAATTCTCAGCGCACAACACATACTCAATTTAAATGCATGCATCACTTATCCCAATCCTAAAAGCATTGCTTTTCACGAAAAATTCGGTTACACACCCACTGCCCATTTTCACAACTGTGGGTTTAAGCTAAACCGCTGGTATGATATGATCTGGATGGAAAAAATGCTGGGAGAACACCAGATTCCCCCAGCAGAATTTCTAACGTTTCCAACGGTACGTCATCTTTTCTTTTCCTAAGCTGCTTTATCTGCATAGTAACGGATGATTTTTATCCATTTCAAATCCTGTTCCACCATAGGGACAGGGTTTTTCTGAATATATACCGTGGCAGTCACTGCCTCCTGTTACAAACAATTCCCATTCTTTTGCAGCCTTTAACACTGCCTCTTCTCTCTCCTTCGTCTGTGTATGATGCTTATATTCCACCCCTTGTATACCCCACTGTTTTAATTTTGGAATCAAATCAAAAGTGTCATACTGAAAAGGGTGTGCAAGCACCGGAATGCCTCCTGCTTCTAAAACCAGTTCTACAGCTTCCTTCACCGGAATATAAGGACTTGTCAACTTAGCAATTCCTTCTTTACCAAACAATTTTTGATACAATTCACCATATATGGAATTCGTATATCCTCGTTCCATTAATGCATACATAATATGCTGTCGGTATAAAATATCACCGTTGCCTACACGACAAGTCACATCATCTAATTCAATTGGATAGCCAGCCTCTCTTATGATGTCCACTGCCTTTAAAGTGGCATTATGACGTTCCTGTAAAAATGGCAGCAGCCTGTCATTAACCATACTTTCATTTTGAATATGATATCCAAGGATGTGCACCTTTCTTCCATTTTCAGGATTATATGATGATATTTCAATTCCGGGTATCACAGTCACTCCATATTTTTCACCATATTTCTTTACCTCTGCCTGACCTCTCATAGAGTCATGATCCGTAATGGAAATCACTTGAAGGCCTATTCTTTTTGCTGTCTTCACAATCTCTTTTACCCTCATGGAACCATCTGACCAGGTGCTGTGCATATGCAAATCCGCTTTCATCCTTTTATCCTCTCTTTTCTCTGCAATGATATTTTTTATATTACTGCACATAACTTCCGGAAATCAAATCAAACTGTATATCAGAAAGTACTTCCAAAGCATCTCTGTCATGGAATACCCCTACCATACCCGTACCTTCTGCCTTCAATTGATTAATCAATTCCATTACCTTACCTTTATATCCTTTATCCAAAGATGCTGTCGGTTCATCTAATAGCAAAAATCTTGGTTTTGTAATAATTGCATGAATGATATTTAATCGCTGTTTTTCCCCACCGCTAAAGGTAGACGGATACATTTCCCATAACGTTTTTCCCAGTCCAACATAATCTAACAGATACTCTGCTCTATCTCTTGCTTCGCATTCCTCCACACCATGTTTCAAAAGAGGTTCCATTAAAATTTCTTTTGCTGATACTCTGGGAAGTACGTGAAAGAATTGAGATACATAACCGATTTCATTTTTTCTTAAATATATCATCTCCCGATCCGAAGCAGTAGCCAGATTTACTCTTGTCCCATCTTTTGTCTGATAAAAGACGTTTCCTTGTGTGGGAAGATATGTTCTATAAATGCATTTTAATAAGGAAGATTTTCCAATGCCGCTAGGGCCTGTAACTGCTAACAGTGTTCCTTCTTTTACTTCAAAAGACACATTATGAAAACTTGGTATTTTCACACCTCCGCGAATATGCATGGTAAATTCCTTGGTTAGATTTTCAACTTTTAACATTACTACACCGCCTTACTATTTTGATATTCAAACTGCAGAACCACATTCCCATCAATAAAGCACTTCGTCAGTACAGGAAGCTTGTTTTCTTTATGTACAATAATAAGGTCTGCATGCTTTCCCGCTGCAATTTCCCCATATTCTCTATCAATTCCCAATGCTTTTGCCGGATTTAAATTTACCATTCTTGCTGCTTCCGGCAAAGTGCAGGCGCCTCTTTCTTCTAACAGGAAAATTGCGTGAAGCAATGCTGCCGGATAGTAATCCGAACATAAAATATCGGCACAACCCTCTCTTACAGCTTCTTCTGCACTAAGATTCCCGGCATGACTTCCATTCAACAAAATATTGGGAGCTCCTACGACCACCATCATTCCACATTCTTTTGCTTTTTTTGCAACCTCAATAGTAATTGGAAATTCTGAAATCTTAATTCCAAACTCTTCTTTATTCAATACTATTTTTCCTTCTGTGTCATCATCATGTGATGCTAATGGAATCTGAAGTTCCTTTGCAAGCTCTGACAGCTTAATCAACTGTTCCCTGCTTATAAATGGTTTTGTTTTGCTTTCTTTTAAAAATTTTTCAAATTCTGTATCGTCCTCTAGATTTCTCCAAAGCCGAAACGTTTCTGCATACTGTTCAATATCCCGATACTGTCCCTGTCCCGGAGTATGATCCATAAAAGACAATTCCTGTACAAATCCACGCTCCATCAATTCTTTTAGATAATCATATATTTCTATATTGTCAATTTCATATCTTGCATGAAAACGATGTTTTATTAAATGAGCCTCTTGTTCATACCCTTTCAAAATATTTACCAGACGTTCCACATTTTGTTTTCTTCGTATGGATTTTCTCTCTATTTTCTCATCTTCCTTTACCAGAGATAAGGAATGGTACATCATAGTAATTCCATGACTTAACAAATGCTTTTCCGCTTCACATAAACTAAGTTTAAAGTCCATAATACTCGTCGGTCTGGGCTGTACTAATCCTTCGATGTAGTCCGAATGAGTATCAATAAACCCTGCCATCACATAGCCACCTGCCGCATCATAAAATTCTGCCTGCTCTTGCTGATACTTTTTTCTATTACTTTCCTCTCCAACTACAAGTTCCTTAATATATTCATCTTCAATTACAATATCATAACCTTCCAGGATTTTATCCGGGAGCACTATCTTTCCATTATAAATTATTTTCTTCATACATTTTCTCCTTATTATAGCAAGGAATTTACAAGTGTCTGGGTATAAATATGCTGCGGATCTTCCATAATCTGATCCGTAAGACCTTCTTCTACGATTTTTCCATCTAACATAACTATAGTTCTATCCGCTAACATTCGGATTACTGCCAGGTCATGGCTTACTACAATCATTGTAATACCATATTCTAATTGTATTTTCTTAACTAAGTCCAATACTTTTGCCTGCACAGAGAGATCCAACCCTGTCGTAACCTCATCTAAAAATAAGATAGGTGGATGATTTGCAATAGCTTTTGCAATCTGCACTCTCTGCTGCATACCACCCGAAAAGTTTCTTGGTGGTTCTTTCACACGACTGACAGGTACCTCCATATGTCTTAGCAAGCTATTACATTGATTCATCATATCCGCCACATTTCTGTTTCCTGCCGCAATCAGCTTTTCTGCGACATTGGCACCAGAGGAAAAAAACATGCGCAATCCCAAATACGGATTCTGATATACCATACCCAAAAGATAATTTCTAACATATTTTTTCTGTTGCATAGAGAGTTCAAAAATATTTTTTTCCCCTTTCTCGTAGCAATCCAAGAAATACTCTCCTTGTGTAGGCTCCATATCCATATAAAGAGATTTCATCAAGGTTGATTTTCCGGAACCGGATTCTCCTACTACTCCAAGAATCTCTCCCTGATATACCTGTAGGGAAACATCTCTGGCTGCCCAAACTGTTTTACAATGAGGACAACGATTTCTTTCCAATACACTTTCATCATTGTTGCATAATTCACAACCATCTCCATGTTTTACCACCAGATGTTTTAAGGTTAATGCTGTTTTTTCATTCATCATGATTTCTACCCTCGCTACGTCTTTTCATACAATATCCGCTATCCGAACACTGATACATCTTTTTCCCGGTTGCCGCATCAAAAAACTCGTCCATAAATACATTTTCAGCACCGCATAAGTGACATTTTCTTCCTTCCATGTTTTCAATTTTAAAAGGAAAATCCTCAAATCCTAAAGATTCTACTTTTGTATATGGAGGAATGGCATAAATTTTCTTCTCGCGTCCTGCTCCAAACAAATACAGTGCCTCACTCATGTGCAGTTTTGGATTATCAAATCTCGGAATGGGAGAAGGATTCATAATATACCTGTCTTCCACCATGACAGGATAATCTGCTCCCTGTTCAATTTCACCTACACGAACAATATTTTCATATAAAGCCAGCCACACAGCAGAATAGTCCATTTCTGCATGCATTTTTCTAGTAACAGATTCTAATGGCTCTACATGACGAAGTGGTTCCGGAACCGGTACCTGTAATACTAAAATCTGATCATTGCGAAGTGGTGTTTCTGGCACTCTATGCCTTGTCTGAATTACAGTAGCTTCCTCTGAATCCGTTGTAGTACTCACATTCGTACATGCCGTTACAAACTTGCGTATGGAAACAGCATTGACACTGTCATCATTTCCCTGATCAATCACCTTTAGAACATCTTCATCTCCTAAAATTGCTAAAGTAATTTGAAGCCCGCCTGTACCCCAGCCTCTTCCAATTGGCAATTCCCTAGAACCAAAGGGTACCTGATATCCCGGGATACTCACCGCCTTAAGCAGTGCTCTGCGTATTGCCTTTTTAGAACCCTCGTCCAAAAATCCATAATTATAATCTTTATTCATGCTCTGGCTCCTCCTTTTTCGCAGTACTTCTAACGCGGTCGAGCTTTGATTGAAAGGTAACGTAATGTGGCAGCTTCAAATGAGAAATAAATCCGCTCATCTCCAGACAATCCCCATGCAATAGAACAAACTCCTGATTGTTTAAAATTCCATCACCTTCGCTACATAAGATGTAATCTAAAATGGACATGGAAATTGCCTTGTTATCATTTCTTCCAAACACCAGTCCATAGCCAATACCCAGCTTTAACTGATTTGTTTCTTCCTTACAATCCTCTTTACTTTCTTCCGAAAAAAAGGATTCTACCTCCGTACACACAATATTTCCCACATACAACTCTTCACCCTCTATCAGCGGATAATCAATGATGATTTCCACCTCTCCAGTGCGAAGTTCTCCCACCGTTGGATGCGAAGAACCAAAACCACGAATTCCTGCATAAGCAAGACCATTTACATATCCTGTTTCGCCTCTTGTTATTGTCTGCAGTCGTGCAGAACGGCTGGCCGGAAACGTAATTGGATTCTGCGTAATATCTTCTAATTCTTCTTCCTTTATTCCGTGGGATATCACTCCCTCTTGGCGTAAGACATCTGATACTCTTGGCACTTTAATAGGCTCTGCCTCTTTTCCTATAAGCTGCCACCGGTCTTTAATGTGTTTTACGTCATCTTTTGTTTCACCAAGCAAAGAGAAATCGAGTAATCTGTGAGTATAGTCGTAAGTTGCACCTAAAAACTGACCCCCCAGGATATCCTTAAATGCAGCCGAGATTCTTCTATGTATTGTCATATCTTCCGTAGAAATTGTATTAGAATACCAGCTTCTAGATAACGTAGAACGATAAGCACGCAATAGAAAGACCGCCTCCTCTAGAGAACCTTCGGATTGTTTTAATGCCAATGCCGCATACTCCGGTGCATAAAAACCTGCCTCACTCATAATTCGGTCTATCAACAATCCCATGCGCTCCCGAATCGCTTCAATTTCCACTTCCTTTTCTCCACCCGTACGGTATCTTGATAAAAGTTCAATGGATTTTTCTACCGCCTCACGACCTCCGGTCACTGCAACGTATGCCATTTATATCCCTGCCTTTCTGCTAACTGCAAAGAGTGTTCCATCATCTCTTAAAAATAGTAAGTCAATGCCACATGGATATTCCCATGCTACCTGATTTTTTTCCTGAATCCATTCAAGCTCTCTTTTACTTATCATCATTTTTCTTCCTTCCGGCGGCACTCCCACACCATGAAATACAACTTCCGTATCTGCTTCGTCTCCTCCCTTTATTACAATGGTAGCCGAATTATGTGGATTTTCAAAAGTTCCACATTTTACCTGTGTTACTAACTTGTGAGGAGAAACATATTCCTGCAGAAATACAAAGTCTGCGTTCTCCGGTTCTGCAAAACAAGCGCCTGTCAGAAACTCTATATCCTGTTTTGTTTCTTTACTTCCATTTGTGTAATATGTGACTTCACCATCTAATAAAGTTACAGCTAATGCATACCAGTCACCATCTTTTGGAAATTTCTCTATATATTCACCCAAATTCTCCAATCTCCCTGAATTTGCCAGACAGTCCAATAAAATACGAAATACTTTCTGTCCATCACTGGTTATATTAAATTCATACTTCTTTTCCATCACGATCCTCCATGACTCTGAAATTGACCTGTGTATCCCGGTACAATGCAGCTTCCTTCCTTAATTTTGTCTGACGACTTTTTTCTATTTTCATTAGTTCCCGTTCTAACTCATTCCATTCACTGATTCTTGCTGTATGAGCACCATCTATAATCGCAGCAAATTTAACCTTTTCTAAATCATCTCCTGCCATAACCGAAAGTCCTTTGATTCCATCTATTTCCACGTAACACTGTGCTGCCAGCATTTCCCCTAAATAAAATTCCGTTTGGCTATTAGGTTCCTTTGCCCGAATCATAACCATAGTTTTTTCCGGTTCTTTTGTAATAACAGCAGTATGATGTTCCATCACTTTATCTGCTAATTGCCTGATCTCTTCTCTCGTTCCAAATTCTAAAATACGGCTTAAGTTTTTTTTATCCATGAGCTTATAAAACCTTTAATTTTCCTTTCATTGATGTAGTTGTTGCCTCGATGATATATGCAAAAATAAATACAAGTACGACAGCAAGTCCTGCTCTGCCCAACTGGTAGGAATTGACAGCAGCCATAATGGTATAGCCTACGCCACCGGCACCTACCATACCAAGAATTGTTGCCTCTCCAAAAGTAATTTCAAATCTCAATGTACTCCATGCAATCAGACCTGTTAGGCTTGCTGGTAATACTGCGCCAAAGAAAACCTGTATCCTGTTTGCCCCAGCCGCTCTCAGTGCCTCTAATGTTTCTTCCGGCACTTCCTCAAAAGTCTGTGCAAATGCTTTTCCAAAAAAAGAAATGGTATGGAATAAAAGTCCTGCAATTCCCGCTGAAATTCCAAATCCCATGCAGACCAAAATAAGAAGTGCCCACACGGTAGTCGGCACTGCACGCACAAATGTGAGTACGCACTGTATTACCGAAGCTAATCCCTTCCAGGGAGCAATATTTTTTGCTCCAAATGCTCCTACCACCAGTCCTATCAGCAAACCATAAAATACCGCAAGAATCGTGGTTGCTATGGTTTCCAACAAAGTGGAAATAGTTAAATTAAATTTATCTGTAGAGAAATGTAACATTTCTACGATTACACTTCCAAGCTTAGGAAGCCGCTCTGCAATTTTACCCCAGTCCAAATCAAGCAGCCAAAAAGATGCCGCACAAAGAACTACCGAAACAGCCAAAAATATATATATTGGCAGGTCTGCTCCCTTAGGTTTTACAGCTATTCTTTCTCCTGCTTTTAGCTCTGTCGATAATGATGCCTGCCGTTCTAGCTCTAACGTACTCATAGTTTCTCCTTTCTTCTATTTGAGTGTGATTTTTCTCAAATAATCTGTAAGTATATTTACACCAATGATAACTGCCGCTACCACAATAATTACCGTAGAAGCTGCATGATAATTGTATTGTTTGATATATCCGTTCATTAAGAGTCCGATACCTCCGGCACCCACCATTCCTAAAATTGTAGATGCTCTTATATTGGTTTCAATACAATATAAAAACCATGCAATAAATCCCGGTAACGCTGCAGGCAGAATACTTTGGGAAATTACGGATATCATACTTGCACCGGTAGATTTCAGAGCTTCCATATTTTCTCCGACTACTTCATCAAGTGTTTCTATGAAGGAGCGTACAAGAAATCCAATGGTAGAAACGCACAATGCAATAACTCCCGTTTCTGTACCAATTCCAAACGCTGCTACCAGTATAAATGCCCATACCAACGCAGGAATATTGCGAAGGATAGACGCTACCATACGCACTATATAATTAACACTTTTTATCGTGCATATGGACGGACAACCAAGAAATGCCAGTAAAAAAGCAAACAGCGCAGATACTCCGGTAGAGCCCACTGCCATTGCAATTGTCTCTGCCATAGAATCCCATAAGGCTCTCCAGTTCTTAAATTTAGACGGCATAAAATCCTGCGTAATAAAACGCCAAAATTCTCCCTGCGTTGATACAAGATCAAAAGGATTAAATTTCGAAAAGGCTGTTGCACCAACGAAAAGTACTACAATTACCACAAGAAAAATCTTCATAACCTTTTTACTTTCTTCGGAAGCAACTGCAATTGTACTTGTCTCAAGCTTATGCATTTGCACATTCACCTCCAACCATTAATTTGTCCATAGGTTTTCCGTAAATCTTTTCTAAGTCTTCTCCACCAAGTTTTTTCGAATTTCCGTTATACACTATTCTCCCTTTGTTCATTCCGATAATTCTGTCTGTATATTCCATTGCAACATCTACCTGATGAAGATTTACAATGCAGGCAATCTTCTTTTCTCTACATAAATCACGTATCAATTCCATTACTACCCTTGCACTTGCCGGGTCTAAAGAAGCAATTGGCTCATCACATAATAGAATACACGGTTCCTGCATCAAAGCTCTTACAATGCCCACGCGCTGTTTTTGTCCACCTGATAAATCATTGGCTTTATGATAACAAAATTCCCTCAATCCAGTCATATCCAGCAATTCTAATGCATGTCTTTTGTCTACTTCAGAATAATTTCCAAAGATGGCATCTGCTGTACTCATATATCCTAACCGTCCATGCATTACGTTTTGCATTACAGTAAGCCGTCCCACCAAATTATAATTCTGAAAAATCATTCCTACCCGACGCCTGGCATACTTCATTTGCTTATGGTTCATTTTAGTAATTTCCTTATTTTCCAGATAAATCTCCCCTTCGCTTGGTTCTACCAAACGATTGATGCACCTAAGCAATGTGGATTTTCCTGCACCGGAAGGTCCGATTACGCCAATAATCTCGCCTTCCTTTACAGAGAACTCTACATGTTGCAGTGAGGGAGCATCATTACCCACATACGTTTTACTTACATTCTTTAACTCTAAAATGTTATCCATAATCTGCTCCTATTCTTGTGGAATTACCTTTTCCATTAATTCTCTTACATAGTCATAATCACTATCAGAAGCTTCCACAAATCTGGTTCCGTCACCTTCTTCTGCACCCAGCATATTAATAAAATATTGTTCATTATCATAACCTAATAAAAATTCTTTTACTGCATTCTTTAAATCGTCCGGTAAGTCCCCACGAATGGCAAAAGGAGAGGCCGGTATAACGGAAGATTCATGAATGATGCGTATATCTTCTTGTTTCACTCTGCCTGCTGTAATTTCCGAACGTAAGATATCAGAAGCAATTGGTGCCGCATCTATGTCGCCGTTTAGCACAGATTGTAATCCATTCTGATGTCTTCCAGAGAAGATTACTGATTCAAAGAAACCTCCATTTGTATGTAAATCATCATTTGTGATACCGTCAATAGCATTCATAAATTCCAAGGTAGGCACATAATTTCCGGAAGTAGAGGACGGGTCAACAAAAGCAAAACTCTTTCCTCTTAAGTCTTCTAATGTCTGGATATCACTGTCGGCCCTTACAATAATCTGGGAGGTATATCCGGCATTTTCCTTTTTCCCTTCTTTTGCAGGAACTACTAAAACCTCTGCATTCGCTCTTTCTGATGCCTGCACATAAGATACTGGGCCATAAAATGCAAGATCTGCTTTTCCTGTTCTCATTGCTTCTACTACTGCATTATAATCAGATGCATTTACTTCAGATACTTTTATTCCAAGAGCCTCGGAAAGATCGCTTTGTAACTGGCTTCGTTCTTCTGCATATTCATCACTGGCTTCGTTTGGCAGATAACACACTACCAATTGATCGATGGTGTCCCGATAGGATGATTCCCCTTGTGCTTCCTTCGCAGCCTCTCCCGTACTTTCTTCTGTTGTACTTGATGTACTATTTTCGGTATTAGAAGCTCCGCAACCTGTCACCACACCAAGCGCTAAGACACACATGCCACACAATGCTAAAATTTTTCTGATTCTCTGTTTCATCTCTTACATTCCTCCTGAATTGTCAGGGATATTCCCTGTTTCTTAATTGCTCAACACAGCTAATTTTATGTCGAATTTAAGAACTTCTCTATCATATGCATGTAAATTTCTGTTAATTATCTTTTAATTTGTTAAATTTAGATAATTTCTATTTCTTTTTTATTTTTTCGAAATCCTAAGCAGGCTTCCTTGTATTTTGAGAAATTATATACTATAATAGAATTAGCAAAAACATATTATATTTATATAAATTTTATCCAAAGGAGGGGGTTCATTATGAAATACATAAGACATTCTCTTGAAGTAGATGCTGTTCAATATGAAGTCGGAAAGGGACTAGAAGACGGATTTCAACTTTTCAGCAAGGTTCTAACCAATGGTTATATCGTAGCTGAAGGATTAGTACAGATTACCAGAAAAGATGGTTCTATTGTATGTCCGTTTATAAATAATCGCCGTGGAAGCATCTTTATCCGGGAAGGAGACTATATCATTACGGAAGCTGACGGGCAGCGTCATGTATGTGGTGCTGATAAGTTTCATACCCGTTTCGTTCCCGTAGAAGAAGCTTAATAAAATTTAATAAAAATAGAACCTCGTTTAGAGCTGTTTAAATCCTGCTCTAAACGAGGTTCTATTCTTCTATTCTTATTATTTCTCAACTACAGTAGTTTCTAAGAACTCAATTACCTTATTGGCAATAATACTATCCTTCATGCTCTTTTCAACATCTTCTTTCACATAACCTTGTGCTTCAAACTTGCTCCATAATTCATCTTCTGAGCTTACACCCATATTCTCCATGTAATCACTCAGATATTCCTGATATTCTTCATCTGAAACTGTGATGTTTTCCTTGTCGGCAATTGCATCTAAAATCAGTTGTTCCTTAGTAGCTGCTTTTGCGTTTGTTACGGCTGTCTGTTTAAAATCTTCTGCTGTTAAACCACTAGCAGTAAGATAGTCATCAAAACTTATTCCATAAGAGGAACTAATCATATTAGACATATAATCCTTATACTCCAATACATATTTTTTGATTTTTTCCTCATCATATTTTTTTACTGCACAATTAGAAACCAATGCAGACCAGATAGCACTTCTTTTGTTATTCAGCGCAGTATTCTGATTAGATTCTTCCATCTGTTCACGAAGATTAGCCTTATATGCATCAATTGTTTCATAATCTGTATTTGCTTTTACAAATTCATCTGTTACATCCGGTTTTTCTGTTTTGTAGATTCCGTTTACAGTTACATCAAATACTACCGCTTTTCCTGCATAATCTGTATTTGAGTAATTTTCCGGGAAAGTCAAGTCAAGACTCTTTGTCTCACCTTTCTTTACACCGACCAAACCGTCTTCAAATCCATCAATGAAGGAGCCGCTGCCAAGTTCTAACTTATAACCCTGGGCACTTCCACCTTCAAATTCTTCGCCATCAATTTTTCCTACAAAATCAATATCTGCAATATCTCCACTTTCCAGAGTATCCCTGTCTGTTACTTCCACTTCTTTATTAAATTCTTCCATATCAGAGTCAAATTTTGACTGTACATCTTCGTCCTTGACTTCCGTTACTTCCACCTTGTCAATTTCGATATTATTATATTCACCAACTACAATGTCATCTGTTTCAATGACAGGCTTTGCCACTTCCGGTTCTTCTTCTACAGAAAAGTCAATATCTGACGTATAAAAAGAATCATCTGCTGCTGGTGTTTCCGGTGTTTCTGAGGTAACTGTATTTTCCTCTGTTGTATTTTCATTCTCTTTCGTATCACCACATGCGGTTAACGAAATCATGGTACATGCAAGTAATGCTACGATAACTTTCTTTTTCATTTTTAATTCCTTTCTCTCACTGATAGTTTGTTACAATTTTGTTGCACCGTCCTAGTATATCACAAGCAAGACAAAAAAGGAAGTAATTCTTCATAAAATTACAGTATCGGAGAAAGCAGTCTGGAAAATTGTTCTTTTAATTTAATCAAAAGCGAACGATTATTGTACATATGCAATGTAATTTTAGTACACTTTTCTATATCTTTTAAGAAAATCTGTTCAAACTGTTTTGTGACTTTTTCGTCATAAATAACTGCATTCACTTCAAAATTCAACTGAAAACTTCGGATATCAAAGTTCGCAGTACCATAACTACAAACATTTCCATCTACGCAAATTCCCTTTGTGTGAATAAATCCGTTATCATACGTATAGCATCTGGCACCCGCCTGCAGCATATCTCCAATATACGAATACGTTGCCCAATATACAAAGGGATGATCCGGCTTACACGGTATCATAATTCTCACGTCCACACCTGCCGCTGCCGCCATTTTTAAAGTATCCAGCATAGTTTCGTCTGGTATAAAATACGGTGTTTGTATATAGATATGATCCGTCGCATGACTAATTAAATACACATAATTATCTCGAATTGTCTTCCATTTAGAATCCGGCCCACTAGAAATAACCTGCATTCCGGTAGTACCTTCGGATTGTTTTTCCTGTGTAAAATATTTATCCTCTAAAAACAAATTATGGCCGGAGGCATAATTCCAATCGAGCATAAAACGTATTTGCAAGGCAAGCACGGCACTTCCATGTATTTTCATATGGGTATCACGCCAATAGCCAAATTTCTTTGCAAGTCCAAGATACTCTCTTCCTACATTGAACCCGCCGACAAAGCCTGTTTCTCCATCAATCACGACAATCTTTCTATGATTTCTATAATTAATACGCAAATGTGCCTTTTTTAATACTGCCGGGAAAAATTCCGCTGTTTCAATTCCTTTTGCTCTAAGAGCTTTCCACTGTTTTTTACGGATTTCACGACACCCCATACCATCATACAGGATTCTGACTTCCACACCTTCTGCCGCTTTACGAATCAATACTTCTTTGATGCGGTCAAACAGCTCATCATCGCGGATAATATAGTACTGTATATGAATATACTTTTTCGCATGTTCCATCTCTTCTATAAGAGCATCAAATTTCTCATGCCCATCCGTATAAATAGTAACATCATTATCCTCCGTATATACACTGCCGGAACTACGCAAATTATAATAAGCTAATTCCTTATATCCTTTGATTTCGTAGCTTTCCGCCATTTCTATCTCATTTTTTACCTCTTCACTCTGCTTTCGGATCAAAGAATTCACTTCGTCCTCGACTTCCTTAATTCGAAACATTCGATCCTTATTCATATTCTGACCCACAATTAAATATAAAAGGAATCCGATTCCGGGAATAAAATAGAGAACTAAAAGCCATGCCCACACTGCTCGTGGATCTCTTCTTTCAAAAAATACTATCACAATGGCAAGCAGCATATTAATATAAATCATATTGTCGCCCAGCCAGTTCCAGCATATTTTAAAGGCATCCAACACTGTATCCAAACCTCATTCCTCCTTCATTTACACAATCTCCAAAATCTACTACAAATTATACGTTTCCTTTCTTTTCTTGTCAACGATACCAATTGTAAAACAATTCTAAAATGCTTGAACCTTATCCAAAATGATGATACAATTACTAAGATTTACAAATTTTATATTTAGGAGGTTTTGATGTGAAAACAGGGACAATTGTATTATTAATCATTCTGGCAGTTTTGATTATCTTATTCGTAGCTCTCTACTTTTTTGGAAAGAAAGCCCAGAAGAAACAGGAAGAACAACAGAGTCAGTTAGAGGCTGTTGCACAAAGCGTTTCTATGCTGGTTATCGATAAAAAGCGAATGCGTCTGAAAGATGCAGTTCTTCCACAGATGGTTATTGACCAGACACCGAAGTTACTCCGCCGCTCCAAGCTTCCAATTGTGAAGGCGAAAATAGGTCCAAAGGTAATGTCACTCATTTGCGATGAGAAAATTTTTGATTCTGTTCCGGTTAAGAAAGAAGTAAAAGCCGTAATCAGCGGAATTTACATAACAAGCGTAAAGGGCTTACGCGGACCATTAGAACAACCTGCCAAAAAGAAAAGCTTCCGTCAGAAAATTCAGGACAAGGCTTCTAAAATGCAGGCACAGTTAAAAGAGGAAGAAACTTCTAACACAAAGAAAGCGAAAAAGAAATAACACTTTGAGAAACACATTTTGCAAATTCTCTAAGTATCGCAACTCACAAAGAGCACCGCTTTAACAATATGATATTAAATCATACAATTGTTAAAGTGGTGCTCCTTTTTAATTTCCTAATGTAAAATCTCCCGATTCTCTAGAACAAATTGACATACTAATATGACAGTCCGCCAAGAATTCATAATTCACATCCATACCATATTTTACATCAATCTGAATTTCTTTTTCCTTTTCATCTACATGTATGGAATCCGTATCCAGACCTATTAAAACATTGCCAAACGGTGTCCTGTAATATGTAACATTCTTTTTTCCGCTTTCAAAGACCATGTGTACATTACTGCTCCCCTTTTTCAATAACTCAAAACTGTCCTCTTTAAATTTAACGATACAGTTAGATACCCCATCCATACCTTCAGTAATTTCATCATACTTTAAATAATGTTTCCCATTGCGGTTATAGTATTCTCCATTTGTAATTACCTCGATGGGTTCTTCTGGATTTTGCTCTTCTAAATACTGTAATCCTGAGATTTTAATAATAACATCTTTTGTCATATTCTTTTCCCCTAACTTTTCTTCTATCTGTTTCTGTCCTATGGTGTCATGATATAGCGCATGGGTGTATAAATAACTCCATCTTTTGTTACTTCACCCGCCATATCCCGAAATCCTAACTTGTGATAAAACTCTACTGCATAAGGAGATGCATTTACACTAAAAATGCTCTCTTTATACTGTTTTTTACAATAGTGGAAGGCACTAAATACCAGTGCACTTCCCACTCCCATTCTATGATATTCTTTATCTACAAACAACAAAGAAAGATGACTTTTATTTCGAATTCCTGCCATTCCTACCATTTTTTCATCGATGAATGCACCAAAAATCAAATACTCACCTAAAAGAAACATTTTTTCCAACAAGGGATCGTGAATAAACTCGTAAAAGCTTTTCACACCCTTTTTCGTGTAAATATTTCCTTCAAATTCTAAAAATGTCTTCCATGCGATTTCCAGGGCATTCTCAAACTCTGCTCTTTGTATCTGCCGTATTTCTGCCATTGTATATACTCCTATATTACCTCATTCGTATATGGACCGCCTTTTTCTAACTCTACCGCATTTTCCATCGTGCATCTTGCGATTGCCTCCATAGCCTCTGTGGTAAAAAATCCCATATGAGATGTAATCAGAACATTAGGAAATGTCGTGAGCCTTGCCAGATTTTCATCTGTAATAATATCGTCAGAACGATCCTCAAAGAAAACCCCGGCTTCTTCTTCATATACATCTAATCCTACACCTGCAAACTTTTTATTTAAGAGTCCTTCAATTAATGCATTCGATTCAATCAATGCACCTCTAGAAGTATTAATCAGGTACACATTATCTTTCATAAGAGAAATCGTTTCCTTATTTATCAAATATTTTGTATCCTCTGTCAGCGGACAATGCAATGTAATAATGTCAGATTTCTTCATCAACTCTTGTAATGATACATAAGTTACACCTAAATTCGGGTTCGGATATGGATCATATGCAAGTATTTCTACGGAAAACCCTTTTAATAATTGAATCATTGCCTGTCCAATCTTACCGGTTCCTACTACACCCACACACTTACCATGAATATTTGTCCCCATCAGTCCCTGTATGCTCATGTTAAAATCTCTTGTTCTGGTGTAAGCTCTATGCGTTTTCCGGTTTACTGTCAAAAGCATCGTAAGTGCATATTCTGCCACCGCTTCCGGAGAATACGATGGTACTCTTAAGATAACCAGCTTGTCTTTTCCTGCCTTGACATCTACATTGTTAAATCCCGCACACCTTAGCAGAATTCCTTTCACGCCAATTTCACATAATTTGTCAATCATAGAGGCAGTAATTCTATCATTCACAAATACACAAACTGCATCTGCACCCTTTGCCAGAATAATAGATTTTTCTGTACATTTGCTTTCCACAAATTCTATTTCCATGCCATATTCAGAAGCCATAGGTTCAAACCATACTTTATCATATGCTTTCGTTCCAAAAAATACTATTTTCATCGTCTTTCTGTCCTTCCTACACTAATCTCTCTCTTAGTATTTCTTAGTCTTTACAAATTATTACAATCTTTTAAATCTGTAATTTTCTGCATAATCCACTCTTCTAAATCTTTGTAAACCACATTCCTGTCCGTTTCATTAAGAATCTCATGTCTGTCGTTTTCATAAAGCTTTATATCTAAATCGGAATAACCTATTTGCTTTAGAAGTTCGTATGCTTTTTTCACTCCTTCCCCATAATTACCCACCGGATCTTTATCTCCTGATACAAAAATAATTGGTAAATCTTTCCTCACATCTGCAAAATTCTCTTCTTTTTGAATATAAATAAAGAGTTCAAACAACGTTCTGTACCCATTCAATGTAAAAATAAATTGATTTCTCTTATCACGTTCATAAGCGTCTACTTGTTTTTCATCTTTTGTCAGCCAGTCATGTTCTGTTCTGGCAGGAAGGAACTGACGATTAAAAGAGCCAAATGCCTGATTGTTAAGCATTTTACTTCTATATTTTTCTCCATGTACAGCGGAAAGAATTTTGGTAAGACATACGCCCCATTTCAACAAAGAGATTGGTTTCGATCCTGTTCCCATAATAATTGCACCATCTATACCTTTTCCATATTCCATTATGTATTTTCTGGTGATAAAAGACCCCATACTATGTCCTAAAATGAAATATGGTTTTCCCGGAAATGCTTTTTGCGTCAGTTTTTTCAAACGATGTACATCTCGCACCAGAATCGTTGCCCCATCCTTTTCGCAAAAATATCCATACTCACCGTCCTTGCCTACAGACGAACCATGTCCTAAATGATCGTTTCCCACTACTACAATCCCTTTTTCTGCCATGTAGTTTGCAAAATCATCATATCGGTCTATGTGCTCCACCATACCATGTACAATCTGTAGTACACCTTTGATTTCCCCTTTTTGTGGTATCCAGCGAATGGCATGTATCTTACTTTTATTGTCCCTGGAATCGTACATAAACTCCTCTTTCGCTACCATAAAACCCTCTCCTTACCTTTATCTATGTACTCAGTATAAACTATTCCCAACTAGAAAACAACTTAAAACTTACTTTAATATCCTTACTGTCTGCATGAAAAATACTATCGTATTCTTCCTCTGTAAGAACTTCTTTTAGCATCTCTTTTTGCTCCTCTTCAAGGATACCGTATGCAGAATCAACAAAACATAAGTTTGGATACAACACACACCACCAATTTTTTCCTTCTGCCTCTCCGATTTCTATTTTCAATGCCTGATACACTCCTGCCGGAAATACAGCTTCCCCGTATGATTTAATAGGAAAATAACTTTCCGTCAGCATAATCTTTGTTTCATAAGAATAGCCTTCCTTTTGAATAATCTGTTGTGCCTCCCGCTCTATCTCGTCTAAATAAAGATTAATAATATATTTTGTAGTTTCTAGATTATCACTCTTTTGTATGAGGCTACTTACATAATTAACTACCCCTTCTTTGACTTTCATTTTCAGTTCCTGATCCTCTTTGCTGTCACTATTGGCAATTACATGGAAACGTAAAATTTCCTGTGCCATATGTTTTTGGTAGTCGTCCGACCTTTTCTGCCCGCTTCTTCCTGTAGCTATGTATAAAATAATTACCAGCATAAAAATGCTCCCACACATGAAATATTTTTTCGTATTTTTTTGTAACATAAAATAACCTCCTAATATATTCTATTAAGAGGTTATCCGTTTTTACCATTTTTATACAATTACTTTCCACTATTTTAATGTTTTGATATAACTGCGGATGGCTTCTTCCTGATTATCAATATGAACACATATTGCGTGAAATGCTTCATCTTCATCACGTTTCTTTACCGTTCTTATAATTTCGTCATGTTCTTTTAAAAGAATCGAATGAATCTTTTCATCCTTAATATATTCCAAGCGATAGCGATACATTTGTTCCCGCAAATTATTCAATATATAAATAAGGCGGTCATTTTTCGTAGCATTATAAATAACTGCATGAAAAGCTTCGTCCGCCTCTGCCATAGTAACCCAGTCACCGCTTTTTGTAGTCTCTGCAAATTTCTTTCCATTCGTTTCTAACAATGCAATTTCTTCTTTTGTAATTCTTCCGCAGGCAAGCTGAATTGCCAGACCTTCTAAAGCACGCCGCACTTCCAGTACATCTTGCATACTTTTCTCCGTAATCTTTGCTACCTCGGCACCTTTTCTCGGAATCATCAATACCAGACCTTCCAGTTCCAGCTTACGAATCGCTTCCCGGATAGGCGTACGACTTACACCAAGCCTTTGAGCAAGCTGAATTTCCATAAGGCGTTCCCCCGGTTTTAATTCCCCCTTTAAAATTGCCTGTCGTAATGTATTAAATACCACATCTCTAAGTGGAAGATATTCATTCATATTTACATTCAATGTGTCTTGCATCATGGGCTCCTTTCTTGCTAGTTATTATGAAACATCGTTGTAATGTAGAGTTTTTTTACTTCCGGATTCTGTTCCAAAACACCATAGGCCTGTTTCGCTGCTTCCTCCGTTTCGAATAAGCCGAATACGGTAGGACCGCTGCCACTCATCATAGCGTTAATTGCACCATTCTCTTTCATGGCGTTTTTGATATCTTCAATAACGGGATACTCCTTGATGGTAACTGTTTCTAATACATTTCCCATTTTCTGTGCCATTCCCTGAAGATTTCCTGCTTTCATCTGTTCCATCATACCATCTACGTCCGGATGATATTTCAACTCGTTTGCATGAAGATTTTCATAAACGAATTTTGTAGAAACACTGATTCCCGGCTTGGCAATCAGTACATAACAATTCGGTGCCGGTGGAAGTTTCGTTAGTTTTTCACCAATTCCTTCTGCCAAAGCAGTACCACGCATAATACAATATGGAACATCTGCCCCAATCTTTACACCACGCTCCTGCAATTCTTTTTTCGAAAGCTTCAAATCAAATAATCTATTAACGCCGTATAGGACGGCTGCAGCATCTGAGCTTCCCCCTGCCATTCCGGCTGCCACCGGAATAAATTTCTGCAGATGGATAGAAATTCCGTCCTGAATTTGAAACTCCTTTTTTAAAAGATCTGCTGCTTTGTATACAAGATTATTTTCATTGGTAGGCAAAAAACTACTGTTGGTTGTAATCTGTATCCCCGGTTCATTCGTTTTCTTAATTTCCAACTTATCATAAAGGTTAATCGTCTGCATAATCATACGCACTTCGTGATAACCGTCTTCTCTTCTTCGCACCACATCCAAAGAAAGATTAATCTTTGCCCGTGCTTTTAATTTAATTTCATCCATCTTAATTCCTCCTGTGGGTGAATTGTATTCTGTATACAATCTATTATAATTCTTTTTTCAAAAAAATCAATGGTATTTCCAGACACATATAATATTTTTTGGGAAAATATACGATAAATGAAATAAGAGAAACTATGGTACTAAAGTATGGTCATAAATCAAGGAGGATTCGCTATGAATGTAAATGGAATTAACGACGTAACTTACACACAAACGCCTCAGACTACCGCTGCAGACACAGCCAAAACTGCTGTTGCTACATCGAAGGAAGAAGCGGCTGCTGTATATGAAGGCAGTACAAATACCGCAAAGAAAACAACCTACAAACAGGATACTGAAGTCATCAACAAATTAAAGGCAGATGCCGAAGCCCGTACTTCCCAGTTAAGAAGTCTGGTTGAGAAAATGATGACAAAACAGGGACAGACAATTGCCAGTGCAGATGACATGTGGAAATTTCTTGCCGGCGGTAATTTCACCGTAGATGCTGCAACAAAAGCACAGGCACAAAAAGATATTGCCGAAGATGGATACTGGGGGGTAGAACAGACTTCGGACCGTATTATTGATTTTGCAAAAGCCTTAACAGGTGGGGATCCTGATTTAATTGACAAAATGCAGAAAGCTTTCGAGAAAGGATTTTCCGAGGCAACTAAATCCTGGGGAAAAGAGCTTCCTGATATCAGTCAGAAAACTTATAATGCTGTAATGGAAAAATTCCAGACATGGAAAAATGAAGCAAACGGAACTGTAGACAATATAGAATCTTAAGATTTTTTCAAGAAATCAGCTTACTGGTTCATAGGACGCTCATAGGAGATGTTAGTTCTCCTATGAGCTGTTCTTTGATACCGACAGCTTAGTCTAATAAATTTATCTTTTGCAATAAATATATTCAGCAGAATCACTCCAACAGACAAAGTTGTCAAAGTTCGTAAAAGCCCATCTGGCAAAATATCA
>JBNMLC010000028.1:0-30227 GCA_050874665.1 Lachnospiraceae bacterium
CACCAAATTCTTCTTCACAAGCTTTTACTAAATCGTTTAATTCTAATACAGTTAATTCTTTGATTGCTGCAATAAATTCTTCTGTTGTTAATTTTGCCATTTTATTTTACCTCCAATAATTAGTAATTGTTATTTTCTTTTAATACTATCTGCTAATTAAGCTTCTGCGCCTTTAGATTCTGCGATCTGATTAAGCACACGAGCAAGATTGCTGATAGGTGACTGCATACTTCCAAGCAATTTGGAAAGTAATTCTTCTCTTGATGGAACTTTTGCAAGTGCCTGAATTCCGGCTGTGTCGTATAAGTTTCCTTCTACAACACCTGCTTTTAATTCAAGAGCCGGAGCTGTCTTAGCGAAGTTGCTAAGAATTCTAGCTGGTGCAGTTGCATCTTCTTTAGAAATTGCAATTGCGCTTGGTCCTTCTAAATATGGAGCTAATGCTTCAAATTCAGTTCCCTTGAATGCAAAATTCATCATTGTGTTTTTGTAAACCTTGTATGTGATACCAGCTTCTCTTAACTGCTTACGAAGTTCTGTATCCTGTTCCACAGTAAGTCCGCGATAATCAACTAAAACAACGCCCTGAGCACCATTTACGTGTTCTGCGATTTCTTCAACGATAGGTTTTTTCATTTCAACTTTTGCCATGAATCGTACACCTCCTTAATTTATTTTCTGCCGTTCTATCAAACAAGTAAGTATCCAACTTACAAAAATGCCTCCCGCCATACGGGAGGCATAAAGATTCTATCAATTAATGTTAGAAATTTTATCCTCGGTAGGCGTTCTTATCTTATGCCTTGCGGCACCTACTGTCTACGGCAGTGTTGTATTCACAACATGTGATATTATATCACTCTATAATTGGAATGTCAATCTATAATTTACACATATTTAGCTGTGCTAACTTTTACACCAGGTCCCATTGTCGGAGCAAGTGTAATGCTCTTTAAATACTGTCCCTTTAATGAGCTTGGTTTTGCCTTATTGATTGCATCCATCAGCGTCTGGAAGTTGTCCGCTAACTGTTCTTCTGTAAATGAAGCTTTACCAATTGGCACATGGATAATATTTGTCTTATCAAGACGATATTCAATCTTACCAGCTTTGATATCCTGAACAGCTTTTGTAACATCCATAGTTACTGTACCAGCTTTTGGGTTTGGCATTAAGCCTTTTGGTCCAAGTACACGTCCTAAGCGACCAACAACACCCATCATATCCGGTGTAGCAACTACAACGTCAAAGTCGAACCAGCCTTCGTTCTGAATCTTTGGAATCAATTCTTCTCCACCAACAAATTCAGCTCCTGCTGCTGTAGCTTCGTCTGCTTTAGCACCCTTTGCAAATACTAATACACGAACCTTCTTACCTGTACCATGTGGTAATACAACAGCTCCACGAATCTGCTGTTCAGCGTGACGTCCGTCACAACCTGTTCTGATATGAGCTTCGATTGTTTCATCAAATTTTGCAACAGCATTTTTCTTTACGATGCTGACAGCATCTGCTGCTTCATACTGTACTGTGCGGTCTACATTTTTTGCAGCCTCAACGTATTTTTTTCCTCTTTTCATTCTAATTAACCTCCTAGTGGTAATAACGGGGATTGCCCTCCCACGAAATTCCGTTTCATTTCCAAACAATAGATTAGTCTTCTACTGTAACACCCATGCTCTTGCAAGTACCTTCAATCATGCTCATAGCTGCTTCGATGCTCGCTGCATTTAAGTCTGGCATTTTTGTTTCAGCAATTTCCTTAATCTGAGCTTTTGTAATTGTTGCAACCTTAGTCTTGTTTGGAACTCCGGAACCTGACTTAATTTTACATGCTTTCTTAATTAATACTGGAGCTGGTGGAGTTTTTGTAACGAAGCTGAAGCTTCTGTCAGCGTAAACAGTAATAACAACTGGAATAATCAAATCTCCCTTGTCTGCTGTTCTTGCATTAAACTCTTTTGTAAACTGAACGATATTAACTCCGTGCTGACCAAGTGCTGGACCAACTGGTGGAGCTGGTGTTGCCTTTCCAGCAGGAATCTGTAATTTAATATAACCTTCTACTTTTTTTGCCATTTTTCGGCACCTCCTAAATCTGTGGTATTGGCGGGGTTTTCCCTCCCACGCATACTATCTCTTCTATGAGATAACATACTTTTTCGTTACATCTTCTTGATTTCTGTGAAACTTATTTCTACCGGCGTTTCACGACCAAATAAGTCAACGTTAATTGTGACAATCTGTTTACCGTAATTCATGCTTTGGATAACTCCAACCGTATCCTTCCACACACCAGCAATCACAGCGACTGTATCGCCTTCTGCAAAATCTACAACCACGTCTTCTGCCTTGAGTCCGAGCGGACGCATTTCCATTTCAGTTAAAGGCACCGGTTTAGAACCCGGTCCAACAAATCCCGTTACTCCACGGGTATTACGAACAACATACCATGTATCGTCATTCATAATCATGTTAATCAAAACATATCCCGGGAACATTTTCTTGGAAACCTGCTTCTTGGCACCATTTTTTACCTCAACAACGTCCTGCATTGGAACTCTAACTTCCAATATCTGTTCTTCAAGGTGTCTGTTTTCAATTGTTTTTTCAATGTTGGCCTTTACCTTATTCTCATATCCGGAATAGGTATGAACAACATACCAGTTTGCTTCTGCCATTACAATTCACCTATGTCCTTATTTTACTAAGAAATCTACGCCGTACTGGATAAACATATCCAGAACGCTGATTATTACACCCAAAACAACTGATATTGCTACAACAGCTGTTGTCTGCTTAGCCAGTGATGTTTTGTCCGGCCAAATGATTTTTTTAAATTCGACCTTCAGATCGGTAAACTTGCTTTTCTTCTTATTAGAAGTCTTTTCGTTACTAGTTTCTCCCATCTTTTCACTCCTTTAAGCGACTATTTTGTTTCTTTGTGTAATGTGTGTGACCTACAGAATCTACAATATTTCTTTGTTTCCATTCTGTCTGGATGTGTCTTCTTATCCTTAGTCATGTTGTAATTACGTTGTTTACATTCCGTACATGCCAATGTGATTTTTGTGCGCACAACTTCCACCTCCGCTTTAATTCATTTTTGTTTTTTGCTTCCGGTCTCTTCTTATTTTTAGGCATAAAAAAAAGACCTAACTTCCATGTCGCTTCTAAATGATAGCACAGTTAGGTCTTTCCGTCAACTGTTTTTTCTATAAGATTAGGTGTCAAAGCACTCTGATTTTATAGAAGTATCCCTTTACTCAATATCTTGAATTTTACTTCTTATTTCTTTTGCAGCCTCAACCATATTTCGAAGACTCGCATCTGTTTCTGGTATTCCTCTCGTTTTCAGCCCACAATCAGGGTTAACCCACAATTTTTCTTTATTAATTTTAGTAAGCATAATATTGAGTGTATTTATAATTTCCTTTACGGAAGGAACTCTTGGAGAATGGATATCATAGACTCCTGCTCCAACCTCTGTTTCAAAATGATTTTCTCTCAAAGAGTCTAAAATCTGCAAATCGGAGCGGGATGCCTCAAAGGTAATGACATCTGCATCCATATCGTCAATCGCAGAAATAATATCCGTAAATTCACTGTAACACATATGTGTATGAATCTGTGTTTCCGCTTTCACTCCACTATGCGTCAGACGGAATGCCGGAATTGCAAAATCAAGATATTCTGTATACCAGTCTGACTTTCGAAGTGGCAGTTTTTCTCTCAAAGCAGCTTCATCAATCTGAATCATTTTAATTCCATTCGCCTCTAAATCAAGCACTTCATCTCGGATTGCCAGTGCAATTTGGGAAATAGATTCCTTTATGGAAATATCTTCTCTCGGAAATGACCAATTTAAGATGGTAACCGGCCCGGTCAACATTCCCTTCATGATTTTGTCTGTTAATGACTGTGCATAAACAGACCACTCAACTGTAATTGGTTTTTCACGATACACATCGCCCCAGATAATCGGTGGTTTTACACATCTTGTTCCATAAGACTGTACCCATGCTTTTTCTGTAAAGAGGAATCCGCCTAATGCTTCGCCAAAATATTCTACCATGTCATTTCTTTCATACTCACCATGCACCAATACATCCAAGCCTATTTCTTCCTGCCATGCAATACATTCTGCGATTTTCTTCTTATTAAATTCCACATATTCCTGCTTTGATATTTCCCCTTTACGAAAAGCTGAACGGTTTGCCTTTACCTCTTTCGTCTGTGGGAAGGAACCAATCGTGGTCGTTGGAAATAATGGCAGTCCCAGTACCTTTTTCTGTATTTCTTGACGTTCGCTACGTCTTGGCAGTCTGGTGTAATCCGATTCCGTCACCAGAGAAAGTCTTTTCTTTACATTTTCGTTGTTACAATTTCTGTCACATGCAAATAATTCTTCATTGTTTTTGTATGCCGTATCTGTACGATACTCTTTCATTTCTGCAAGTACACTTAATTCCTTTAATTCAACCAATTTTTCCGTTGCAAAGGCAAAATAAGATAAGTATTCCTGTGACAGCTTTTTCTCATGCTTTAATGTATACGGTACATGTAGCAAAGAACAGGAAGTAGATAACACCGTATGGATTTTCTTCTCACGCAGAGCATTTAACATATCTAAAGTTTTTTTATAATGATTCTTCCAGATATTCTTTCCGTTAACTAGTCCCGCAAACAACACCTTATTTTGCGGAAAGCCATACGTTTTAATCAAATTATAAGTTTCTTTTCCTTCTATAAAGTCAAGCCCAATTCCATCAAAAGGCATTTCTATCAAGTCTTGATAAATGTCCCTTACATCTCCAAAATACGTCTGTAACAGGATATGACACTCTCCTTTAGATGACAAAAGCGTATCATAAACTTTATGGAACATATCCACATCTTCTTTTTTCATATCCTGAACCAGAGAAGGCTCATCAAATTGCAGCCATGTAACCTGATGCTCACCACACTTTTTCAGCAATTCCTGATAGGCTTCTGTCATTGCCTCCAGATAATCGTCAGCAGATTTTGTTCCTGTATATCTGCACAGTTTTAACATCGTGTAGGGACCAATCACTACAGGCTTGGTTTCAATTCCCAACTCCTTCGCTTCTGCATACTCATTCAGAAGTTTTGTTCCGGAAAATTTTATAACTGTATCGTCCTCAACTTCCGGAACAATATAATGGTAATTGGTATTAAACCACTTTTTCATTGCTAATGCCTTTACATCTCCTGCATCTCCCTGATATCCGCGCGCCATAGCAAAATAAGTATCTAATTCTGACAGCTTTAAGTCCCGGTAACGTTTTGGAATAATCCCCAATAATACCGCCGTGTCCAAAACCATGTCATAGAAAGAAAAATCATTGCTTGAAATATAGTCAATTCCCGCATTTTTTTGTATATTCCAATGTTCTTTTCTAAGGTTTTTTGCTGTGTTTAAAAGCTCTTCTACTTTCATTTCATTTTTAAAATATTTCTCAGAAGCAAACTTTAATTCTCTTAATGTTCCTATTCTGGGAAAACCAATCACTGATGTCTTCATATTAACCTCCAAAGCATATTTTTATTTTGTGTCTATTATATTTGCTCTGAAAAAAATTGTATAATATATAAAAACTGCGTTATCCATAGTTTTAAGCTATGGCCAACGCAGTTTTACAAAAATTATTTTATCTCATTTTTTAGCTTCATTGGGCTCTAAATATTTTCTCAAAGCTTCCAGATAAGTATTTCCCAATCTTCCAAGCATTCCCTTTTTATGAATAATATAACCAATTCGCATATCGCTTTCGCCCGCCAGCGGAACTGCAATAATATCCTTTCCGTTTAGCTTCTTATCTATCACACCGCTGCATACTGTATATCCGTGCAGGCCAATGAGAAGATTAAATAAGGTTGCCCGGTCTCTTACACGTATATTTTTCTTTCTCTCTGAAGCGGAAAATATTTCTTCTGAAAAATAGAAAGAATTATGTTCTCCCTGTTCAAAAGAAAGATATGGATAACTTTCTAATTCTTCATTGGTAATCACATCTTTTCCTGCCAGTGGATGTTTTCTACTAATAAATACATGAGGCTTTGCAACAAATAATTGATGAAATTCCAAATCATGAGATTTTAAAATCTTGTTAATAACCGTTTCGTTAAAATCATTCAAAAACAAAATCCCTATTTCACTTCTCATATGGGCTACATCTTCGATAATCTCATAAGTCTGGGTTTCTCTAAGGCTAAAATCATATTCATCCTGTCCATATTTCTTTATTAAATCCACAAAGGCATTCACCGCAAAAGAATAATGCTGTGTAGAAACACAAAATTGCTTTTTTCCTCCATCATTGCCTTTATACCTGTCTTCAAGTATTGCCGCCTGTTCTAGTACCTGTCTTGCGTATCCTAGAAAGTTTTCTCCTTCCTTCGAAAGAGTAATTCCCTTATTCGTCCTGTTAAATATAGTAATATGCATTTCTTTTTCTAATTCATGAATCGCATTCGTCAGGCTTGGCTGGGAAATATATAGTCTATTTGCAGCCTCTGTAATTGTCCCTATTTCAGCTACTATTATGACGTATTTCAGTTGTTGAAGTGTCATGATTTCACCTGCTTTCCATTTACTTTACACCCAGTTGTAATCATAACATAAATTTTCCAAGATTCCTACCAAAGATTACTCTTATTCAACACCCTTTAATACCTCTATCATATCAAGACGCTTGATCCGTTTTGCAAACAGGAAGCTGACAAATACGGATACCAGCAATACAAGAATACCGGAAATCACATAGGAATGGCCTGGTAGCTGCAAAAGATAATCAAAATTTTCACCATTACTGTTTAGCATTACATTTAAGGCCATATTGCCCAATGGTGCTCCCAGTATAATTCCTATCACAGAAAGTCCAAAATTCTGTCGGCTAAGCAGGCCGCGAATCTGTGAAGAGCGCATACCCAAAACCTTTAGCGTGGCAAATTCCTTAATTCTTTCATTAAAAGATAGAGAACCGGAATTATATAACACTATGATAATCAGCACTACAGCAAACAAAACCATAACTCCCACCATAATATTCATGACAGACATACTGTTTGCATAAGCATCTATCATCTCCTGTTTACTGTTGTTTGCTATTACAAAATCTTTTTCTGCATACTTTGCTGCATCTTGATTTGTCATAAGCAATGTTGGTGTATAAGCTGCTCCTGTCTTTTCATAATCCTCACGCAAATAAGCAATTCCCTGTGTTTCATTACTTCTATATATCATGCCAACTTTAGCTTCATACCAGGTATTTTTTGCATATAAATGCCAGTAAACAGTATCGCCCACCTGAATATCCATCATTTCAGCAAGCTTACGGCTCACCCCAATACTTCCTGGTTTGAGTTCTGTTACTTTGTTATGTAAATCCAAAATATTATAATATCCTTTGCCTTCTATCACAGTGATTACTTCTTTTTTCTTTTCCTCGCTTGTCGGATTCTTGACTTTAGATACTTCAATCTGATCTGTCATAACCAGCTCTCCATCTAGTGTTTCATTCAATGCATTCACATCTTCCAATGCTGCATCACTAGAAATTTTCACCTGATATTCCGACACCGTTGTCTTTTCAAAAATAAGATTTTCCATTGTTGAGACAAATTCTGTACAACCGATACCATACAGCATAAGAAGCATACCTACCATAGTTCCTACAATAGACATAAACGCACGCAGCTTTGCTCTCGCAATGTCACGCAGGTTATACTGACTCTGAAATGGAAGCTTGCTCCAAAATGGCAACTTTTCAAATATACAGGATTTTCCTTGCTTCGGTGGTGCCGGTCTGAGTGCTTCTGCCGGTCTGACCTGAAGTAAATGTCTGCAGCTCAAGTATGCGGACAATACGCAAACTAGCACAATGCCTCCACCCATGATGAGGTAGATCGGGTGGAATATGGAATGCAGACCCGGCACAATATACCACTCTGCAAACATTCCCATCAACCACGGACAACTATAGCAGACACCTATCCAGATGCCACATGCCACTCCCAGAAGGGACACCAGCAAGCTGAAGCTTATATAGTGAAACAAAATTTTTCCCTTTTTCATGCCCAGTGCATTTAAGGTACCAATCTGCGTTCTCTGTTTTTCCACCATACGCTTCATGGACGTTGCAATGACGAGTACTGCAATGCCAACAAAAATTACCATAAAACAATAAGAAAAACTTTCATGCTGTGCAAGTTCGCTGTCTAATCTTGCAAGACCGGGTATGGAATCCCTGTCAATCATTGCAGCATAATCATAATCAATGCTTTCTGCAATTTCTTTTTCATGCAAAAGCGCACCGCCATCTTTTGTGCAAATAATCATCTGTGTATACGGCATCATTCGGACAAGTTTTTCGTCTGCCATATTTTTAACTAACTGCAGTAATATATCCTGTGTCAAATCAGAAAGCTGTAAGCCAGCCTTGTCAAGCTGCTCCGTAATACTTGTTAAATCTTTTGCATTTTTCTGAATATCCTCGGGCGTAATCTTTCCCTGAGAAACCATATGCTCCACATATTCTCGAATCGGAAATGCATCATAGGAAATATATGCAATGGCTATATTCTCCAGATACATATCCACATCAGTATCCGCTTGTCGGAATTCATATTCTGCACTTTCCACAAGTCCGCGAATTTTCTTTGTAAAGCTTATCCCATTATAATCAATGGTAAACTCATCTCCGACTTTCAGGTTTCTTCTTGTGGCAAATGCATTGGCCAGCCAAACGCCCTCTGTATCTGACGGATCAAAATCTTCTCCTTCCATCAAATAAGGTGTATCTACCCTGTTCTCTCGCATTAGATAAAGATCCACCTGGGCATCCTCCTGCTTAGGCGCCGTTCCTGTTACCGCCATGCGAAGCTGAGCATCTTCCACAAAATCAAGTGCCCGTACCTTTTGAAGCTGCTCCTCTGAAAAACCTTCACCATACATCCAAATGTCTGACAGATTACATGTCTTGTGATAGGCTTCCCTTGCAACACGCTGTGAAAGTACATGTCCGCCCATTGTAATGTACAATATCATGGCAATTGCAGCCAGTAAAAATACAGAAAAGAATGCGCCAAAATTTGCTTTCAACTCTCGTAACATTTTTCGCCAAAGCATTACCACTCCACCTCCTCGACTGCAAGTGGATGTTCATTTATTACAATCTCTTTGATTTTTCCATTTTTCATACGAATTACTTTGTCTGCACATTTTGCAATATCTGCATTGTGTGTAACAAGTATAACTGTATTATGATTTTCCCGGCTCTGTTTCTGCAATAACGACAATACAACTACACCTGTTTCGGAATCAAGCGCACCCGTTGGCTCATCTCCTAAAATAATACGAGGTTTCTTTGCAAGTGCTCTTGCAATAGACACTCTCTGCTGTTCTCCACCTGACAACTGAGATGGAAATTTATTTTTGTGATTTTGAAGGCCAACGGCTGCCAGCATCTCGCCCGGATCCGCTGCATCTTTTACAATGCTCCTTGTCAAAGCTACGTTTTCGTAGGCAGTCAGACTAGGAATTAAATTATAAAATTGAAAAATAAATCCTATTTTTCTGGCTCTAAAATCTGATAATTGTGTATCACGCATGGCAGATACTTCTTCTCCATCAATCAATACTGTTCCGGCTGTCGGCTTGTCCATACCACCTAGCATATTTAGAACTGTTGACTTTCCTGCACCGGACTGACCTAGAATTACAACAAATTCTCCTTCATTAATAGCAAAATCTACATGATTCACCGCATACTGCAGTGCCTCTCCATCACCATAGGTTTTGACAACATCTCGAAATTCCACAATTTTCTTAACTTCATTCTGTCTCATCTTTTTTCTCCTGTTTATCATTTATATGTACCTTACTTGTGTTAGTTGCTTCTAACTTAATATAGCACAATCACTGTTTTTGTCAAGATGAGTTGCCAATTCCTATACAATACATGGTACTGCCAAAACAATTACATGGTACGCAGCAGACCAATGATCAAAAGATGCAGAGGATAATAAATGTAAAAAAACCATTTCATAAATTTATTTATTCCCGGATTCTTTCCCCTTTGTCCGTTATACATACGAATGACAGGTATCGACAAGATTACTGCCATTTGTATAATTCCATAAACTTTATCAATTGCGAAAAAATAAACCGTAGCATAAATTGCTACATACAATATCATCCATACCATTTGCTTTTTGAATTGGTTTCTGTTCGCCCCAAAACTCATAATGCAAAGTGACGCAATGCAACTCCAATCACTCGGAAAACTAATGAAACAAATCAAAATAACAAGTCCCACTTTTAATACATCACTTTTTATTTTATCACTCTTTGCCACCCGCAGCATGACAAGTCCCCATGCGAGCGACCACATGACACTTGTTTGATTCAGAACATTCCCGTAATAGAACGGTATAAAAGATTTCCAGTCAATATAATCTGTTGATGCATAGATGTATGCAAAATGTGAGAAAAATGAAAAAATAAATAATCTTGTTGTGTATTTGTTTATATTTTTTGTATAATAATACCCCTCTGCGATAAAAAAGCACATAATGGGACAAGTCAGTCTTCCAATAATATGCATAACCATCGGCAACACATCTTGTGGATATCCCGGAAATGCTGCCCAGGCAATATGATCTATTGTCATTGCTATAATCGCTATTATTTTTATTATATTAGAATTCATTGTTTTATATTTCTGCATATCGTTCCCCCCCCAAATACTACCCTTTGGTATCTTCTCAAATTCTCATGCTTTTCCTCTGCTTTTAATCACCCAAAATAAATTCCATCTGCGTTTCTTTTACTTTCATTCCCATCTTTTCATAAAAATGCTTCGCACTATTGTTGCCTTCCCATACGTTCAATGTCAAATCATAGCACCCCAAGCGTCTTGCTTCTTCTTTTACAAAATCAAATAAGCTTTTTCCAACCTGCATACCGCGCACATTTTGATCCACGCACAAGTCATCAATGAAAAAAGTTTTAAATTGTACCATGTTGTTTGAAAATGGCTGCTCCTTAATCACACAAAAGGCGTATCCGATCACTTCTTCACTGTCATTTACGGCAACATAAATTGGTCTCTGGTCGCTTTTCATCATATCGCTTAATTCTTTATCGGTATATTTTGTAGTCCCTGAAATAAAAATATCCGGACGAATGTCCGCATGAATCTCTAATACCTGCCCCAGTAAATTGCTTATTTTAGTGATATCTTTTTCAACTGCTCTTCGTATTTCCATCGTTAAAACCATATCCTTTCAGATAAATTTTGTCTTAATTATCTGTATCTATAGGATAGCAATGCCACGAATCGTTGTCAATTATTTTTCTTATGCAATCGGAATAGCGACTGAAACTTGACAATAACTATGCATGTGCTACAATAAACTTACATATCTGGAAAAACAACAGAAACCATAATTTTTGTTGTTACAAATCACAGCCAGTTCGGTTGACTATCCACATATGAAAACTAAATATGTCGGATGGGTACAACCAACTGCATATACGGCTCATCCGATAAACAAAGGAGAGAGGCGTATGCAGAAAAGAACGTTAAAAGAATTAAATTTACTGGATGATTTTTTATTTGGCTCTATGGTGACTTATCCGGGCATCGGAGAAGAATTCAGCCGGGAACTGTTACGGATTATTTTCCAGAAAGAATTCGGGAAATTAATTGTAGTTCCACAGAAAGTATACTATGGAAGTGACACGGATAAGCATGGTACAAGGCTGGATGTATATTTAGAAGAAGATATTTCAGACTTGTCTTATCTGCCCACAGCCACCATTTACGATGTTGAGCCTGACCAAAACGATGATAGCGAAAGCATCCTTGCTCTGCCAAGACGTGTCAGATTTTATCACGCCAAAATTGATAACAGGAGTTTGAAATCAGGCGAAAGCTACCGCGTGTTGAAAAACGTCATCATTATTATGATTATGCCCTATGATCCATTTAATCTAGACCGAATGGTCTACACGGTTCAAAACCGCTGTATTGAAGAACCAGATATGCCTTATGATGACGGAGCTACAACTTTATTTCTATATACGAAGGGAACAAAGGGGAATCCTTCTACTGAATTACAACAGCTACTCCATTACATGGAGCACACACAGGATTCTTATGCAACAAATGAAGATTTAAAGAATATTCAACGAATGGTAAATATCATAAAACAAGACGAGGAGGTGTCACTGGAATATATGAAAATATTTGAACGGGAAGAAATGCTCATCAACCAGGGTATAAATCAGGGACGCAAACTTGAACAGGAAAATACCAAAAAAGCAGAGCAACGAACAAGAGCCACGGATATTTTGGAACTTTTGCAGGAGTATGATACTGTACCGGAATGGCTGGAAGAGAAAATCATGGCAGAGCAGTCCATTCCCCAGTTACGAGAATGGCACAAAGCATCCGCTAAGGCGGAAAGTATTGAAGAGTTTTTGGAAAAGACTCACATTCGGAAATAAGGATAGTTGCTTGACGAGACGCCCCAAAAACGCAGAAACTTCCAGAGCAGAATTTTTAACAGCTCTGGAAGCTTCTATGTTTTTGGGGTTGCGCGGGGCAACCGCTATGGAAGAAAGTGGTAAAATATTACTATTCCTTGTATATTATCATAAAATTCAGCTTAATTGTAATATGTCTTAACCTTTTTCAAAAACACATCCTTCCCCTTGATTTTGCATATAATCATGCCAATACAATTTACGTTCTGTGTCAAGATATATAATATTTATCGTCTTTATATTGAATATCCATATAACATCTTTGGCTAGTTGTATCCCACCACGTTCCTTGTAGCATACCTGCACTTAGTTCCATTTTTAATGTTCTTTGACTGATACAAATGAATTATTATTTGAAATGAATATGCAACTGATAGAATAAAAAAGGAATGCTCTCCAAAGCATTCCTTTTTTATTCTGCACTTTTATCTCACGCACATCTATTATTCTTCTAATAAAATTTTTGTAATTCTCTCCATGGATTCTTCAAATTCTTCCATAGATGAGTTATTGAATTTCAAGAACTTGTCTACCACATCTGGGTCATCTAACAATTCCGGTGTGTCAAAGTTTACACCACTGATATATTCATCCCAATGTTCCAACTTCCATGTATCTCTGTCAGAATTTCTGTCAATCATACGCTGACGGCAGACTTCCGGGTCTGTGACAACCCAAATAACACATAATTCAGCACCCATTTTAGCAATTTTAGATTTCAACTGATTCATGTATTTCGGATCTCTGATTTCTCTTGTGAAAGGAGCATTAATTAATACTAAGTCATCATATAATAAAGCTTCCAAACCTAAATCCACAATGGCATCATATTCATAATCACGAATATGTTCTTCAAAGAAATCAGAACTTCTATTGTATTCCTGATTAGCAACCTTGAAAATCTGCTTTGATAATACGATTAAGGTATCTTTATCCAAGTATACAATATGCTTTAAGTTCTCAGCCAACTTCTTTGAAATAAATGTCTTTCCACATGCTGGAGGTGAGGTAACTAAAATCAATTTCTTTTTCATAATTGTCATATTCCTTTCTTCTTGTCCATTATTATTGCAGAACATGTTATTAGTATAGTTCAAATTTATTCTTTTTGCAATATAACTCTACTGTTCTTTGTACATCTTGAATATCCTTCTATTCAAAACCTTAAACTCGATTATACCATATCTTTTTTACTTTTTCCATATCGAATTTAATTTTCATACAGATTTTTACAGCACCCCCTATAATCCGTTTCTGCCTCTTCTAAATATCTTTCCATAGCAGTGACCATCTGCCACATATATTCCCAATCGTCCTCTTTGATTTGCTGAAACTCTGGCACTTCTTGTGTTGTATAGCTATATTGCTGCAAACGAAATGGATGAATTCCATGACTTTTTAAATTTTCTTCTATTTTTTTGCTAATTTTGGGGAGATGGTTTGAGCAAACCGATGATTGATAATTGTGAAAAATTTTCATTCCTGCAAATAATACTTCTTCTAATTTATTCCATGCGTCTTCTCTTATCATTTGTTTATGATAAAATTCTGCCATAATTAATAATAACAATAGTTTTCCCGACTTTAAAATTATATTTTCTTCTTTTGCTACAAACTGTAATAAATCCTTAATCTGTATCATACCCTGACCTTGCACAAATTGCCGCTGCCAGGGAAACATCATAGCAATTCCGTTCATTAATTCCCAATATTCGTGAAAACTTTCTTTTTTAACTTTCAAAACCATACCTGTAATCCAATCTAAGTCTACACTTTCTCTCATGCCAAAAAAGGATTCATAATGGCGGTTGTTATATTCCGACTGCATGTAGAACTTCCGCCATTCTTTCTTCTGGGCACAATCAAAACACTTTTTCCATAAATAAAATTCCTGCGTTGCCAGCAAGGTATAGGTCATAAGAAACGTAACATCAATGCAAAACGGACTCTGCTGTGCCTTCCAGCAATCCCGTAATCGTCTCTGCTTTATTTCTCCCGGCTCTCTTGGAAACAAAAGGGGATTCATTCGCTCTTGAAAAATACTGCGGCAATACCCATGCACTAATATACTGCTAAACTCCATAAGTTCCTCTCCTCTTTTCAATTTTCTATCATTATGGGATTTGTATTCCTGGACATTTAGAATACTTTTAGAATATTTTATGTATTGAATTATAGTATTTTCTGACTCAAAAGTCAACATTGCCTGTTTCGGGGCTGTGCCCAATATCTGTTACATCAATTGCACGTTACCCCGTATTTTCCAAAAGCTTTGTACACAGCCGCAAATTCCGTCTGTTCAAAGTCAAGATGCTTTTCATAGTCCTCCATTGGTGTAAAAAAGCGGTAACTTCTGTTCTTCGTCTTTATCTTCAATTGATAATTTCCTTTTTCGGGAGCATACTGCGTAAGCATCATCATTTTTCCCACCTCTTTGATATCATTATAAAATATATTTATTTCTCTATACTTAAATTTTAATTTTACGCACTCCTCCAGAAAAGTAATACAAACAACACGATAACTTCCCCACATTTTCTCAAGCACTATTTCCGTTGCAACGCCACAGCAACCTGCTAAAATAAGAAAAAAAGTTGCAAATCTACCTATACATGTTGTAATCACCGTTCCTGTAAAAATCCAGCCAAGAAACCGAAGCATTAATGCAAGGCGGCTTCTCTCTACCCTGATTTCATATGTCTGTTCCATACTTGCTCCCCCCCCTTTGTGACTTTCGTATCTAAAACTTTAATTCTAAAATTAAAAGGTAATGTTTTGCTGTGCCGGACTGTTGATCAATTCTCCTTTGTAGTCAAATCGTGAGCCATGACACGGGCAGTCCCATGATTTTTCTTCTGCATTCCACTCTAACTGACATCCTAAATGAGGACACTTAACATCAACCAGAAAAATTTCACCTTCTTCTGTTTTATAAGCACCCGCCTTTTTCCCTTCGTATTCTATGATTCCGCCATGTCCGGGTAACAATGCATTGATATCCTCTTTGGCTGACTTTAAAACTCTTTTGGATAAATGAACTCCGGAATAAATCCCATTGTAAACAAAATTCTTCCGAGATTGTAAAACTGCTTTCCTTTGCGGCGAAAAAATCTTTGCATATTCATTTTCTCGTCCAAGAATCTTATCTGTCAATAGCTTTGCCGCTGCCATCGAACCGGTCATACCCCACTTTCGAAATCCTGAAGCAATATACCAGTGAGCTGTTTTATTTGAAAACTCTCCCACATAAGGTATATCGTCTAATGTGATGCAATCCTGTGCTGACCATCTTGCCTTTTCCGTTACTTCCCCAAACAATTCTGCCGCTGTTGCATATAATGTTTCATACTGCCCTCCAAAAGGGTTTTCCCCGGTTCTGTGACCTTCCCCTCCTATGATTAATAAATTCTTATAATTTCGAAAAGAAAGTCCATCGTCATCTATTCCAAGATACATTCCATCTAACGGTTTTGCACCCTCCACCGCCACTGCATAGCTTCTTTCCTGATGCATTCTCAAAAAGAAATATCCCGGTCTGTTCACAAAAGGATAATGGGTAGCAAAAACCACGTTTCTGGCTTTTATATTTCCCTGTTCCGTTGCCACTGTCATTCCCTCAACATTCAGCACTTTCGTATGCTCGTACACCGGAAGCTTACCCGCTAATGCATATAAAAATTTCAGTGGATGAAATTGTGCCTGGTGTTCAAAGCACAATGCTCCTTCAATTTCAAAGGGTAACTCTGTTTCCATAACAAGTGCCGTGGAAATCCCCAATCTATTAGCAATCTCCGCTTCTACCATCAATTCATGAAAATTTTTCTTCGTATAAAGATAAGCCGACTTTTTTTCTAAGTCACATAAAATCTTTTCTTTTTGTATCAAATTTTTATATGACTTTATTGCCTCTTCATTTGCCTTTGCATATAATGCCGCAAACTCTATCCCATGATTTTGCATAAGCTTATTATAAATCAAGCCATGCTGTGATGTGATTTTTGCTGTCGTATTTCCCGTCTGCCCACTGCCTACCTCATTTGCTTCCAACACAATAACATCATTTCCCTGTTTCTGCAGAAAGTAAGCGGTAAGAATTCCTGCCATTCCTGCACCAATTACAACTGTGTCTGCCCCTTTTCTATCTAATTTCCTCAACTCTATGTTCTTTTTTTCTGTCATTTTCCATATAGATTCCACCATAATCACCTACTAGCCTTCTTTTTTAAAGATAGTATTTCCCGGATTTGTGCAGATATCCATTTTAATTGTTTCCAAACAAATTATTTCATCTTTTACTGGCGATAAGAAATCGTAATCTCGTTATTGTCAGTTATTACAAACATCAACTTTTTATCTAGGAAAGGCTGCATACGCTCTTTAACTTTTTCTCTAGAACCCGTTTGATACATACCATCTGTAATCAGAAGAATAATTTTAGAACGGGCATGGAACTTTTTCAGATAATCAATCATCTTTTCTAAGTGTTTCTCATTATTTTGGTGTGTATCCTCTTCATAAAAAGAATCTGTCATTGCAAGCATCATAGGGCACACTTTATTCTTGATTTCAGTGTCACTGTTCCATATAACATAATTAAATCTTACGTTACGAAACACCTCCCCTTGCTGCTTTAAAGCACCAATAAGTTTCGGAATCAACACTTTTCTTTTGCTAACTTCTAGGCTTCCATCCACCACCAGAGTCATTTCCAAAATCCCTCCCTGATAGTTTCCCTTTACATGAAGAATCCGTTCTATGGTATTTTTAAATTTCATTAATGTCACTACGGATAATGATTCCATACTACACCTCTATGCCAATACATTCCATCTTTTATCACACATAGTATAAAAGAAAAAACAGGGCTTTGCAAGCCCTGCTATTCTTTATTCTGCATTTTTCAACGCTTCTTCCATTGGAATTTTTGTTATTTTTCGCACTTCAAATATACCGATAATCATATAGGTCAATATACCCATGACAAACATTTTAACAAAAATTTCTTTTCCCACATGAAAGGTAAGCCAGCCATTAAACTCCTGCATCATAAAATAATAAATATATTTAATGATGCAATACGATAACGGAATGCTGACAATCAATGATATAACTACCATAATTACAGTTGCCATCAAGTAAAGTTGTCCGATTTCCATTGTCTGATAACCCATGATTTTTACCATAGACACAGAGGTCTTATTTTTTTCTAAAATTAATTTTGACAACAAGTAGGTCATTAGCATATACAATATAATAGCAAACGCAGAAATCAACGGCATCATAGCGCCCACGGAATCTGTCAGCTGATCTGTTATAATTGTCATATCATGCTGTGTAATGACCGATGCAATATAGTTCTCATCAATATCCGTAATTTCCTTGTCGCTTAAATATCCTGTATAATAATCCTCTTCTTTATCAAATGTTTCTCTGAATTCATCTATACTCATAAACACTGCTAAACTTGCCGGATAATGAACGTCACTATCTACTGTAAATGTATATTTTTCTTCTCCATATTTATCCTCAAGTTCAATGCTATCCTCTGGCTTTATATTATATTTTTCCCTATAACCGTCCGATAGCAGTATCGTATGTTTCTTAATCATCGGAAAATATTTAGAATTCTCCTGAATACCATAAACTGTAATTTCTTCTCCTGTCTTTTTCACTTTCAAAGAAGTCACTGCATATTTTTCCACACCCTCTGTTTCCGTTTCTATCGGTGCTTTTAACACATACTGATAATTTGCAAACATATGATCCAGTACATCTTCTTTGTAATAATCCAGAAGCGGCGCCATCATCATTCCAAACATTAAGAGGATATTAGCAAATAATACTCCAAAAATCATAGTCACATACGTTGGCATATTCTGCAGGATTACACGAATTCGAAATCTTGATAAGAAGTTTATGTCGGGCAGCTTTAATGCTTTTTTCTTTCCTGCCTTTTTTAAATCACGTCGCAGAAATTTTAAAGGTGATAGGGAAAGTTTCTTCCTTATTATAATAAAGTTTATTACCAACATGATAACACATGGTACAATCGTCGTCAGCACAAATGCTTCTCCATTCCATATGGTATGATATGTTGGAAGAGAATAACTTCCATAATAAAGCTCTGCAACCATATTTTTAAAGATGCTATAACCTAATACATTTCCCAGAACCGCTGCCACAAAGGAAACTATGACAGGCAACATCATATAATGTATTACTACTTCTCCTTTCGTATAACCGGAAGCCCGCAAGGTTCCAATCACCGTTGCCTCTTTTTCAATGGTATTTCCTGTGGTAATCGCAAAAATAAATGCCATCACTGCAATCACAATATACAGAAGCCAAATCATCATGGCACGGTCGCCTCCCATGTCTTCTCCCGCAAACTGTATTGCCTGATTATCTGCAGCTTTTACAAAATCCTTCACTTCTACCTGTGAAACCAGGATTTTCAAAATATCTTCTGCCCGCTCCTTCTTCTCTTTCTCTGTTAAATTTTTCTCCTTATGTATCCAAGAGTACTCGTAATGCATCTGCTCTTTTCTTAAATGTTCAAACTCTTCCTCCGTAACCATTGCTACTGTAAACTTTTGAGCATCAAACATCATATCTGTATTGTTTTTAAACAGACTGGTATAATCCGAAAATGCGACAAATCCACAGATTTTATAACTATTTCCATCAATATCCACAGTATCGTCAACCTGAATCTTGTTATTTTGTGCATAAAGTCTGTCTATCACTATTTCCTTCTCTTTTTGAGGCAGTCTGCCCTCCAAAACTGATACCTGATTTACTTCTTTTCTTTCATTAAAAATCCGGAAGGTATGATCTTTATATACTTCTCGTTCCACATAATAATTTTCGTATAGATCAATCTCTTCTTTCATAAGTTCTTCTTTTAAAGGCTCTGAGAGCTCCGTTGCAAGGGTAAAATGTCCATCTTCAATATGATATTTTTCAAAACTTTCATCATAGGCAGTTGTCATACTTCCATCAGCCACCAGAAACCCAGAGATAAGTCCAATGGTCAATGTAAGAAAAAGAAAAATTACAAGATATTTTCCTGCCTCTTGTACTAGCTCTTTTGGAATTCTTTTTAATAATGGATTTCGCATCATCTCACCTACCATTCTAATTCTGCTGCCGGAATCTTTTCTTCGTTCATGTATTCCTTTCGAATTTCTCCGTCCTTAAACTTGATAATCTTGTCTGCCATATTCTTAATCGCATCGTTATGCGTAACAATGATTATGGTGTTGCCATATTTTTGATTCACTTCCTCTATCAACTGTAAAATATCTTTAGAGGTCTTATAATCCAATGCCCCCGTAGGTTCATCACAAAGCAGTATATCCGGATTCTTAATAATTGCTCTTCCGATGGCTGTTCGCTGCTGTTGTCCTCCTGAAAGCTGGTTCGGCAGTTTATCCTTATGCTCCCATAGTCCTAAGGTTTTCAACAAGTCGTTGAGTTCTAATGGTCTCTTACTCAGATAAGCACCTACCTCTATATTCTCTTTTACTGTCAAATTGGGAATTAAATTATAGAACTGAAACACGTATCCTAAATGATTTCTACGATACAAAGATATCTTTTTTTCATTCATGTTTTCGAGTTTTTCACCTTCAATGGAAATACTTCCACCGTCCGCTTTTTCAATACCGCCAACAATATTTAAAAATGTAGACTTTCCAGAACCGGAAGGGCCTAATAAAACACAAATACTTCCTTTTTCAATTGAAGTCGTCAGCCCCTTAAGTACTTGCAGCCGATTTTCTCCTTCTCCATAAAACTTTTGTAAATTGTTAATTTCTAAAAACATAAAATCCCTTCTTTCATGTGAATTATTGTTCATATGTTTATATAATCATATTTTTATTTATTTGTCAATACTTTTGTTAGTCACTTCTAACCATTTAGGAAAATAAGTGGCAGTAGATGTCTGCGTAGAAAGCTGATTATTCCAAACACTCTCGAACGCCCCATCTACTGCCACTCATTTTATCCAAATAGCGTCTATAGTTATTCGCACTGGCACTTCTGTACCACTACACTTCGAATTTCCTGCTCTTTCATATAACCACAGGCTTTTAAACCCGCCTGAATTACATTATGCCACTTTCTTCCGCTAAAATGATATACCGTATCATCATCTAATTCAACGGTGCAGGCATCTTCTATCTCACATTCCTTGCCACAGGCAATCTTATACATATTTTTTCTGCTTATGGCACCAATTTCTTCTAAAATATTAATCATTCGATAAACGGTGGCTGTTCCAATGCCTTCGTCAATCTTTGTTGCACGATAGTATATTTCTTTACAACAGGAACAGTCTTCCTCTAAAATGATATCTAACAGAAGCAACCTTTGTTTTGTAATTCTGCAGCCTCGCTCCTTCAACTTCTGAATCACCATTTCCTTTTGCATTTGTGTACGCTGATAACTTTCTCGCTCTTTTTTCACAATTCCACCGCCTTACTTTCTTAACTTCCTCCCATCTATTTGTGACAATGTCCCCCACACTGTTTACAATCACATCCACATTGAAGTGATTTTCCGTTTTTCTTATCTTTCATCATGCTTCTAATGGCAAATCCCACGATAACCAACAAAATACCTGCTGTAATAATTGTTCCCATAGTCTGCCTCCTTACAAACAATAAATGTTAACCAAAGCCCGCACCTTTGACAGATACAGGCTTTGCTTTTAGCACTGCCTAATTTGTTCCGGCAGCATTTTTCATATTTACGTTCAAAGTTTTGCTTTCTTTATATGGTCTGAATAATAAATATATAAATCCAATTACCAATAAGAATGCTATCACTGTTCCAATTCCAAATGTTCCATTAATAATCAAGGAACCAATCTGGAAAATACATAATGCTACAATATAAGCCAATACACACTGATATCCAATAGCGAACCAGAACCATTTAACATTGTTCATTTCTCTCTTAATTGCTCCCATTGCTGCGAAGCATGGTGCACATAATAAGTTAAATGCCATGAATGAGTATGCTGCAATCTGTGATAATCCTTCAAAGTCAAGAACACCAAAGACACCGACAACTTCTTCTTTCGCAACAAGTCCCATGATGGTTGCAATGGTTGCTCTGATATCCGCAAATCCAAGTGGTGCGAAAATCCATTTTACTGCATTACCTACGATACCAAGTATACTGCTCTCTAATTCCATTTCTGTGTCAAATAGGAACTGTCCGTCTACTACACCGAAGCAGGAACCTGCCCAGATAATAATAGAAGAAAGAAGAATAATCGTTCCAGCCTTTTTAATAAAGGACCATGCACGCTCCCACATGCTTCTTAACACATTACCTACTGTTGGCATATGATATGCCGGTAATTCCATAACAAACGGTGCCGGTTCTCCTGCAAACATTTTTGTCTTCTTTAAAATAATACCGGAGCAGACAATTGCTGCCACACCTAATAAGTATGCACTATAAGCAACCCATGCTGAATTGTTAAACAAAGCTGCTGCAATTAACGCAATAATTGGCATTTTAGCTCCACATGGAATAAATGTTGTTGTCATAATTGTCATTTTACGGTCTCTGTCGTTTTCAATTGTACGAGAAGCCATAACACCAGGAACACCACATCCGCTACCAATTAACATAGGAATGAAGGACTTTCCTGATAAACCGAATTTACGGAAAATTCTATCCATGATAAAGGCAACTCTCGCCATATATCCGCAAGCTTCTAAGAAAGCAAGGAAAATAAATAATACTAACATCTGTGGTACGAAACCAAGTACAGCACCTACACCACCTATAATACCATCTAAGATTAAGCCTTTTAATAAGTCATTACATCCGATTGCATCTAAACCTGCCTCTACAAGAACAGGAATACCCGGAATCCATACTCCATAGTCTGCTGTATCCGGTGCATCCTCTAAAGAAGCTTCTACTGTTTCTGTTACATCATAGCCTTCTTCTGCTAAAGAATCTGCATATGTTCCAAACGCTTCGTCAAAAGCTCCATAGTCTTCATCTTCAATTGCACCATAGATTTCATCTGCACCAATAACACCTGCTTCATCTGCCTGTGCGATTACAGATACAACATCATCTGTCCATACGTTTTCTTTTGCATATTCTGTCATTGCGTCATCATAAGCAGAAGAACCAATTCCAAATAAATGCCAGCCATCGCCAAATACACCATCGTTTGCCCAGTCAGTTGCAATAGTACCTACTGTAGTTACAGAAACATAATATACTATAAACATTACAACCGCAAAAATTGGGAGTGCCAGCCATCTGTTTGTGACTACCTTATCAATTTTATCAGAGATGGTAAGTTTTTCACCTTTCTTATTCTTTGTAAGGCAATCATTGATAATAGATGAAATGTAATTATATCTTTCATTCGTAATAATACTTTCCGTATCATCATCAAACTTATTTTCTAATGCTTCGATTTCTGCTGAAACACTCGGAACCTGTGTTAACTGTGTCTGAATCTTATCATCTTTTTCTAATAATTTGATTGCAAAGAATCTCTTCTGTTCTTCGATTACATCATTGCCTAATTTACCTGCCACTGTATCAATGACTTCTTCTACTTCTTTTGCAAAAGTATGTACTCTTTCTACCTTTTTATTTGCTTTGGCAACTTCTACTGCCCGCTTAGCGGCTTCCTGTACTCCGGTTCCCTTCAAAGCAGAGATTTCAACCACTTCACACCCTAACTTCTTGCTTAACTTGTCAATGTGAATCTTATCTCCGGTTTTTTCTAAAATATCTACCATATTGACAGCCATAACTGTTGGGATTCCCAGCTCTAATAGCTGTGTAGAAAGATATAAGTTTCTCTCTAAGTTGGTACCATCAATGATATTTAAAATGGCATCCGGTCTTTCCTGAATAAGATAATTTCTCGCAACCACTTCTTCTAATGTGTATGGAGAAAGGGAATAGATACCAGGTAAGTCCATAATGATTACATCTTTATTTCCCTTTAACTTACCTTCCTTCTTTTCTACTGTTACACCAGGCCAGTTACCAACAAACTGATTGGAACCTGTCAGTGCATTGAATAATGTTGTTTTACCGCAGTTTGGATTACCTGCAAGTGCTATTTTGATTGACATATTGTGCTCCTTTCAATCCTTTCAGATTATTTTGCCCTATCTTTAGTTCTATAATCCTATTTTTTATTAGCGTCTTCTAACTTATGGGTAAAAAATTATTCTACCTCAATCATCTCAGCATCTGCCTTACGAAGAGATAATTCATATCCTCTGACAGTTACCTCTACCGGATCACCAAGCGGTGCCACTTTTCTTACAAAAATGTCAACACCTTTTGTAATTCCCATATCCATAATTCTTCTTTTTACTGGTCCATCGCCTGTAAGCTTCTTCACTTTAACAGTATTTCCGCAAGGAACTTCCTTTAATGTTTTCATAATTTCTCCTTTCTTAGATCATGATCTTATTTGCCATATCTTTACCAATGGCAACTCTGGATTCCTTCACGTTGACAATCATGTTGCCGCCCATTTCTGATACAACTGTGACTGTTCCGCCCGCAACAAATCCCAGATTTTCTAAGAATCTTCTTGTTTCTTCTTTACCACCAATTTTCTTAATTGTGTTGGCTTCTCCTGCTTTCGCCATCGTTAAAGGCATCATATCTCATCTTCTTTCTTTCGTTTATGTATTGATAAAGATTTTCATTTTCAATAGTTAGTATATGCTAACCTAAATTTGTTGTCAATACTTTTATTGAAATTTTTTTTCAAATATCTTTTTTTCAGTTAATAGGAAAATTCAGGAAATTTAAACATTTGTTTTTCCTCTGCATTTATGTTATACTGATTAAAATATGAAACAAAAATTTGTCTTTATGAGGTGTAGAGTATGCATACAAACGAATCAGCAGAAAATTATTTAGAAACTATTTTAATATTGGGTCAGGAATTGCCCGTGGTACGTTCCGTTGATATTGCAAACGAATTAGGTTATAAAAAATCCAGTGTCAGCATTGCCATGAAAAATCTTCGTGAAAAAAGTTATATTACCGTCAGCGATGCGGGATTTATTACCTTAACAGAAACAGGAAAAGAAATCGCAGAAATGATTTATGAAAGACATAAATTCTTATCCTCCTGGCTCACAAAACTGGGAGTAGATGAGAAAACTGCTTCCGAGGACGCTTGCAAAATTGAGCACGTTATTAGTAAAGAAAGCTTTGAAGCAATTAAAAAGCACGTAAAATAACATTTTACAACAAACTTTTATCCAAAAAACCTCAGCACGATATTCGACTTATCCGTCATAACTATATCGTAGCTGAGGTTTTTCACTGTCATCAACTTCTTATTTATAATATTCTATCTATTGTTTATAATGTCTATGGTGCAGACAATCATTCTGCCTCTTCGGCTTCTTGTGTCTCTTCCGGCACGTTATGTGCTGCAAGAACCTTTACAACCATAGCATCTAGACTTGTCATAATTTCAATCTTGTCATTCTTTGCAATGTCTAAATCCTTAACTTTCAAAGAATCACCTTCACGCATGGAACCAACGTCAATTTTCACCTTATCAACAAGGTCTTCCGGCAATGCTTTATAAGAAATTTCTTCCACAATCTGCTCTAAGGCCCCTTCGATTACTTTATCTTTATTTAAAAGAATAATTTCAGCAACTGAGTGTACCTTTTCTCCACTTACTAAAGCCTGAAAATCAATTTCCATAACCTGATTTTTCATAGCGTCAAAATCAATCTCCTTAATTAGAACATCGTAAGATTGTCCTGCCACCTCTAACATAATCTGGCTTCCCTTGTCGTTGTCACGAAGTATACGCTCTGCTTCTTTCTTTTCAATTTTTACCGGAATAGAACCTTCTATGTTCTTTCCAAATAAATTACCTGTAACAAAACCTTCTCTTCTAAGTTTTTTTGCCTTTACGCTCATATCTCTTTTTTCTGCTTTTAAAGTAGTCATTTGTCTTTTCCTCCAAACTCAAAAATTTAAGAATATTTTCCATTGACGTTTATGTAAGAGCAGCCGCCTTTGCGGCTTACTCTTTTATCCTGTAATCTGTATATATCTTGCTTGGTCCTTTTCCGGAACAGCTTCCTTTTTCGGAATAGCAAGCTTCAATGTACCGTCTTCAAATTTTGCCTGAATTTCGTCCTGAGTAACCTCAGTTCCCACATAAAAGCTTCTGCTGCAAGTGCCGCTGTAACGTTCTTTCCGGATATATCGCCCTTCTTTATCCTTCTCGTCATTTTTACTGTTTGTTGTGGCAGTTATGGTCAGATAACCATCCTTTAATTCGCCTTTGACATCTTCCTTCTTAAAGCCCGGAAGGTTCATAGTAACTTCGTATCCTTTATCGTTCTCCGTAATGTCAGTCTGCAATAGTCCATATGAGTTACCATTTCGTTTATAATTTTCTCTTGTAGGAAAATCAAAGAAATCATCCAATAACGCATCTCCAAAAATACTAGGCATCAACATAAGTCATCTCTCCTTTCAATATTACACCCAAACATCATGGGCATATGCGATGTCATTGTCTCCCATAAAAATTCAATAAATATTTCATGGGTGCGTAGCAATCAGAACCGGTTCTAGACGGAGGGACGATCCTGCTTTGAGGATTCATCCTTTCTTCTTCTTTCCTTGTTCAATATATGTTATAGCACTTTTATTAGCACTCGTCAAGTGTGAGTGCTAATAAAAATAATTAAAAATTTATAAACTTTAAACGTTCTATGGAATTATATTTTTGCAGATTCGCAATGTGTGCGTACACATCACAGAAATGAGGTAAGAAAAATACTAACCATAATAAGTATGATTAAATAAACCACATTGGTAATTGTGAAAAACACAAAATATTTTTTCTTAAGATGTGGCTTTTTTTGTGCCACTTGTTTGTAAGAAATCAGACTTGCCATAGAGGCAATCAAAGTTCCAAGCCCCCCAAGATTCGTCCCTATAATCAGGCTGTCCCACCGACTGGTAAATCCAGATAACAGCAATGCCGCCGGAACATTACTGATAAACTGGCTGGCAAGCACTGCTGTTAACATTTCATTTCCTTCTAAAATCCGTCCCAGGAAGTTGTAAAAAAACGAAATTCTTGCCAGATTCCCTGTAAATACAAAGAGAAATAGAAACGTAAGAAGCAGCGAATAATCCACGCGCTGAAACACTTCTCTATCCAGTCCCCAAATTACAAGTACAACAACAAATAGTGCCACCTGCCATAGTATCACATGTGCTACTGCTAAAATGCACAGTACAAATAGCATGGTGTATATAGTGATTCTTCGTTTATCAAATGTTTCCTTTTCAGAAGTATCTGCAAACGACTGCAACACCACCGGCACATTTCTGATTGTTAATAGCTGAAGTATTAATAAACAAAAGGCTACTATACCAAAAGGAAAGATTACTGTCATAAATTGTAGGATTCCATAGCCTGATTTTCCATATAAATATAAATTCTGTGGATTTCCAAAAGGCAGTAGCATACTGCCCAAGTTGGCAGCAACGGTCTGCAGAACAATGATGGGAACGAATAATTCTTCCATTGCTGCCATTTCCAAAACAACCATTGAAAAAGGCACAAAAGTCAGCAGGGAAACATCATTGGTGATAAACATACTTGTGAAAAAGCACAGGAAGATAAGTACTGCTGCAACACTCCGACTCATCTTTACATGAGTCAAAAGGGTTTCTCCAAGCCATCTGAAAATTCCCATTTTCTGATAGCCAGCCATCACTGACATCAGGCAAAATAACAGACCAATTGTCTTACAGTCAATATACTCCGTATATTGACTGTCTGGCGGTACCAAAAACATTGATACCACCGCAAGTAACATAGCAATACTTAATACTGTTTCCCTTTTTATCCAACCAATAATCCCTTTCTTTGCTCCTTTCATGCCTTCAGCCTTTCTGTTATTTATTCATCTTCTTGAATTTTGAAGCAGCGTAGCCTGGAATAATAGATTTCCAATTTTTTGCTCCAATTGTTTTTAAATATTTTTTCGTATATTTTTCTGATTGTGGTGTATCCATATATTTAAACACGGTATATGCCTGTCTATGCTTTGTGCTGGTGCTAGAAAGTCCCATAGAAAGTCCCTGTGCTGCTTCTCCTGCATGATCATACTGGGAACGAATAATAAAAGCATCAATCATAGAATTAAATTCCGCTTTATAATATCCATATGCAATAGAAGCTGCCTGTGCACTTTCTCCCAAATCTGCTGTATACCCCTGTTCTGACAAAATGATTCTCGTTTTGGTTCCATAATGCTTTTTAATATAATTTGTCAGTACTTCAATATTTTTCATCGTAACATATGGTGAATGTTCACTGCGGGTTACATGCTGGTTACTTGCATATGCAGTAGTTGTCAGCGGATAGGAATATGCATGATATGCCAAATTCCATTTTGTTTTTGGACTCTCTTTTTTTAAGGCTGTGTCAAAAGCGGATAGGAATGTTTTGCCGTTCCAACCCATCTTGGATACCGGAATTGCCCATGCGTTATCTATTGGTATAAAAATTCTTGCGTTGGCATAGGACGATTTTACTGCGTAACTTAACATCTGAAATGCCTGTGCGTAGGATTTTGAATAATCATTTAAGGAAAGGTTTCCTACATGATTCCACATTTGCTGAGAATTCACTTCGTTACCCAGCACCCAATTGGATACATAACAATCTTCCTGTCCAAAACTCTCTCCAAGATAGCAGAAGGCCGCTTCTAAAGTTTCTCTTGCTTTTTCATCTACCGTATTTAATCCGTAGTAATAATATCCCTTACTTCTTCCCGATGGATGAATCAAATATGTATGACTTGCATCCCACGGCAGATAAAGCATAACGGTAACACTGACATTATGAGCGTTACATTCCCTTACATATCCTTGCTGTGTGTTTGAAAAATAATAGGTTTTTCCATTATACACATATGCTGTTCCGTTACCCTTTGTCGTAATCAGATCATTCAGATTAATATTACACATGGTATTTTTTGCTCCAAGATTGACATCATTTGCTCCATGAATACCTTTTTTAGATGCCGGCTTTACATATTCCATTTTATTAAATGCCGTTTTCTCCGGGTTTGTTATGTATGTTGCTTTACTTATTATCTTATAATTTCCATTTTGCTTTATAGCAACTGCAAATTTTGATACAACATTTACCTTGTCTTCTGTATCAAGATGAAATGCTACTTTCTTGCCTTTAAATACCTTTGACAATGCTTTGACCGGTTTATCATTGTAAGGATTCACCTTTACCAGATAATAGAAGTCATCACTACTTTTTATCTGTTTATTTATAGTGGCTTTTACTGTCACCTGTTCGGCTGTCGCTGCTTTTGCCGCTGTAATTTTTGCAGAATTGGAAGTTGCTTTATACTCTTTTACTGAACTTGTCACAGAAGCCTTCTGTACATCACTGTATTTTCCGTAACAAATATTTCCAAAATCATCATATGCGTAAGCGCATGCCTTTATATAATAATTTCCCTTTGCTATCTGTGGAATTGTCAATTTTACGCTTCCTCCCATAGCATAAGTGACCGTTTTGCCCTTGGAAAAATTTTTATCTGTAGAAATTACTATGTAATATGCTTTCGCATTGAACGCCCGCTTCAATTTTATCGTCAATTGCTTCTTCTTTGTGGAAATAGTATCAAATTCCACTTTCGCAGGAGCTGCGCTAATCCACTTTGCATATAAATTTATATTTCCTGTACTTCCCTTTGGAATAGATGTCACCGCTTTTCCCTGAAAAGTACTATTTGTATACCAGCCTCCAAAACGGTTCCCCTTCTTTTGTGCATCTGGAAGCTTGATATCCGCACTATTTACATTATATTTAGACGTTCTATTGCTTCCACTGGTAAACGCACCTCCATTTATGTGATACTGAATCGTATAATTATTCAGCGTCCACTGTGCATTTAACGTAATTTTCTTTCCCGGCTTTACCGTAATTGTATTTCCAATTCTTCTTCCTGTCTCTGGATTTCTCCATTCTTTTAAGGTATATCCATTTCTCACAGGTGCTGGAAAATCGGAACGATACAACTTATAGTTTGAAAGCTCCTCTATATCCTTTTGTGTAAATTCGAATATTGCTGTGGAACCCCCTCCATTTTGCGGAAATGTTCCCCCATTTCCATTGAAGATGACCGTTGACACAATTTCCTCCGCCGGTGTAGGTGTCGGCGTTTCTGTCACTTCACTTTCCCCGTTTTCTTCTCTAGGTAATACCGCATCAACAACATTTTGGGCATATACCGTATTCACATTTTTCACACTAGTAATCTGCCCTAAAACAAGTAACGCAAACATTCCCAAAAGAATGCCTTTCTTCCCTTTATATTGTTTTTTCATAGGAATCCCCCTTCTAAATTGTTTATATTTTATTGTAACATATGCTTTAGAAATTGACTATAGTTTTTGCAGACTATTCCGGACTATTTAAAGGTTATATTTAAGTGGTGCAAGGCACAGGAAGATAAAAAGAAGAAAAGGAGGAAAAGAAAAATGTTACTTTTGTATTTGTTTTTAACTTTGTTGGAGGTGTTAGTTATTGTCTAGTTATAATTGTAATGTGGAA
>JBNMLC010000029.1:0-26976 GCA_050874665.1 Lachnospiraceae bacterium
CTCCCTATAAATAAAAACGTTGCAGTTAGATATTTCTAACTACAACGCATATTTTATATATTTTATTTTGATATCACAATTACTGAACAGACTTTTTTTCTATCCATTCAGACCTTCCTGTATTTTTTTCTTACGATACACAGTCGGCGGCATACCATATTCTGTACAAAAAGCAGATGTAAATTTGTTTGGATTAAGATAGCCCACCTGCGATGCAATCTCTCCAATTGAAAGTTTATTTTCTTTTAAAAGACGTTCTGCTATCTGCAGCCTGTATTTCTTCATATAAGAATAAATAGAATCTCCATATACACCTTTGAAACATTTTTTCAAAACAGTCGGCGACATCTCAAAACGCTCTGACAGTTCTTCAATCGTATAATGTTCTTTGTAATGTTCCCTTAGAAACGTATGAATCTGCTTGATTACATCAATCTGCGTTTCTGAAAAATATATATGCTCAGATTTATTTTCCTTCAAATCAAACCCGGTCAATACCAATAACATTTCCAAAACCTTCACCCGAATATAACCATATCGAATTTTCTCGGGTACTTTATATAATTCTGAAAATATATGTTCTATTGTCTGGTTTGCCCGAATAATCGTAAACTTGCGTATCCTGGAAATTTCTTTGATTCTCTCTAAATCCACAGATAATAATCCCAATACTCTTTTCATTTCATCTGTAATCATAGAGAAATCAATCGTAATTGTAATTCCACGATAATGTGATGTAGGAAATTCTGACTCATGTGCATGATCCCTCAAAGAGCAAAAGGATAAATCGCCTGCTGCTACATAACAATACTCATGTTGTCCAAACGCACATTCACACCGACCTTCTCTGCAATAATTTATCTCCATCACATCGGAAGCCGGCTTCTGATTTTTATTACAATATGTCATGTGCATATCATTATAAACAAGATCAATGCCCGGAAACACCTGATACAACGTAATAGTTCCTGTACCACTTTCATTTTCAAGATGAAAATATTGACAGGAATCCATATCCTGTTCCTCTTTGTAAGCAGATTCCCCATACAAATCAATACTGGTGAAAGAGTTCGAACATTTTATTTTTGTATTTTTATCAGGTATAAATCCCAATATATTTTCTGCAAGTTCATATGGATTTTTCATAAGTATTTTTCTCCGTAATCACACATTGTCTCTATGTTTTGGTTTAGGCTTGCGAACAAGCATCGTGGGTTTCGAAATTATCTACCTGATAAGGAAAATCAATCCTGCAAACATAATTGCTCCGATTACATTCGCCTTAGCAGGAAGCTTGGTTGGCATAATTACAATTGCAAGCGGTAATAGATTAAAAATACAAGCCCAGACCGGAAGTGAAGTCTTACCCGTTACAACGGCTATCAAAAATGTAACCGCAAATATCAACATGCCAAGATACCCCAGATACATAGTGTAGCAGGTAGTCTTAAAGAAATCCCATACCGCATTTAAGGCCTCTTCTGTCAGCTCCAGCTTTATAAAAAACCATTCAACCAGACAACAAAACAAATGATGTAAGGCAAGATTTATGAACATCACAAGGGTTGCAATATACATGATCAAATAATATGTTTCTGAATATTGGTGTATCCAGTCACACACAGCCAGATATCCAAATATTTCAAGTGTCATTGCGCACACGCCAAGAAGCATCGCAATGGACAGGTTTTTCAGTGGCATTCCCCGAAAGGCTACCTTTGACTTCTCATAATCCTTGAAATTTTTCAAGTTCACTTTCCCATTCGGCGTATAAGTAAGAAAGCAATCTGAAATTCCACAAAGTACATGACCAAACAAAGCCATAATCATAAATATTTTCCATTGCAACATAAAAGCCGACCTCCTACTTGTATTCCTCAGTTTTTTTTATTCTCTATCTTCGTTTCATGCCGAAATCACACTTTTCTTTTGGAACAGCCTTAATGCCTTAATGACATTCCTTTGGGTCATATAGTGTGCTTCTATCACTGCATTCATGTGGTTAGCTTGTTCTAACCACTGCTAGTTTACCATATTTTTCTGTTAATGCAAATAGTATTTTCCCATTTAAATAGTATGGTCAGAAGAACGAACTGAGGCATTACCTTATGCCTAATCTTAACCCAAATGATGATTATATGATTATATTCTGATGGCAGTACTTGGATAGAAAAATATTTCCAAAACATTTATCCCAAAACATTTCATGATATTGCAATTAGTAAGGAATAAGAGTATGATAAAATTATAGTTAGGTAAAGCTAACAGACAGCAAATACGGAGGTGAGCAATTTTATGAATGTTACAATGATACTTGCTGAGTTAATAATTATGTTTTTAATTTTTGGTTTTTTAGTTATTGGATTATTATTAATTAACCCCTTGTCATTTGTAAGTGACTATCCGCCGGAAATACAGGAAGCATATTATCAATCACAGAATAAAGAGGCGGTCAGAGAAAAAGTAAATACTATAATGTTCATAAAAAAAGTTATAACACTGATAGCATTTATTTTTATATTTGCATGGATGCTGCATATTGCAGGTGCTAAAACATTTACACAGGGTCTATTGCTGACATATGCTTATGCATTTGCATTATTTTGCTGGGATACATTTTTTCTGGATTGGGTACTATTTGCAAATATCAAAAGAATAAGACTTCCGGGCACTGAGCATATGGACAAAGAATATCATCAGAAATGGTTTCATGTTAAGGGGTGTATCCCAATGATTCCGGTTTTCGCCATTATTGGGGTTTTAAGTGCTCTTGTAATGATTTGGATTTGGTAAGAATCCTAATGATAAAAATTCAGGAAATCGAAGCGAATCTATAAATCGGTGTAAGAAAAATCATAGCGAATCAGAATGTGCAGGAATACGTTTTTCTAATATTTATATTTACCAAAAGAGCATAACAACATAAAAGCAATAAGACGGGGGTGTCGCACTAAGCAATTAGTGCGACACCCCCGATTTTAAATAGTAATATTGATTGCCTCAAATTCAAGTAATCGTGTGCCTTCAATCTCTCCACAAGACCGTAAGGCAGACAGTCAAAATATATAACTACGTTAAACACTGGTAATCTGAATAATCTACAACACCTTTTATATTTTTTAAAGAACCATTCACAAGTTCTTTCACCATCAGGCAATCTACGGATGGTAGTCTGACTTGAGGACCGGCAACTATTCCATAATCACAAGAAGTTTTAAATCCTCTTGCACTATAATTCTGAGGATTTCCCTCAACAATTACCGCTTCATACCCCATTTTCGTTGCTCTTATGAACCCTTCTTCTATCAGTTCTTTTGAAATATGTTGTCTTTGTAACTTTGTATCTACAGCGACAGGTGAAAGTATCAGCAATTGTTCTTCATATTTAGCCTCTAAATGAAATCTTGAAAACATAGCATATCCAATCACACAATCATCTTCATCAACCATAACCAGTTCCAATTCTGGCACATAAAATCTTTTGCTTCTTATTTCTTCAACGAGTAAACGTACTGTTTTCCCGGATTCTTCTCCTTCAGAATCAGTAAACACTCTTTCTACTAAATCTAAAGACTCATTTAAGTATTGAGGTGCTGCACATTTTATCATTCTATTCATTCTGTTTTTCTCCTTAATATTTTGAAATGTTTCTTGCAAATAATGAATGTATAGCTTTTCATCTCAATCACTCCTCTCAAATTTCAAATTCATCTCATATTATTTATAGCATAAACAATCCTTACCTGTAAACGCTTAAAGTTCCCTGGCTAAAATAAATTAAAAAAACGATTGACTCTTACGTTGCGTAATAGTTTAGAGTATACTTATCGAGAGGAGGAAATGCCAATGATGACAGTAAATGAGGTAAGTAAGTTAACGGGGGTGAGTATACGCACTCTTCAGTATTACGATACCATAGGATTATTAAAACCTATCGAGTATACAGAGTCAGGATACAGGTTGTATGACGATACATCATTAGAAAGGCTGCAACAGATTTTATTGTTAAGAGAGTTGGAATTTTCATTAAAGGAAATTAAAGAAATCATAGATGCACCTGATTTTGACCGGGACAAAGCATTGTCCCAGCAGATTGAATTACTGATTATGAAAAAAGAGCATCTTGAAAATCTTATTGATTTCGCTCGAAAAATAAAAAAGTCAGGAGTGAACAAAATGGATTTTAATGTATTTGATACAACAAAAATGGAGGAGTATGCCAGACAGGCAAAAGAACAATGGGGACAAACTGTGGAATACAAAGAATATGAAAAGAGGATAATGGATTCGTCCCACAATATACAAAAAGTGGAATGGCAAAATCTTATGCTTATCTTTGTAGAATTTGGAACAATGAAAGAAAAAGACCCTACGAATGAGAAGGTTCAGCTTCAGGTGAAAAAACTGCAAGACTATATTTCAGAGCATTTTTATCAATGTTCTAAGGAAATTTTAAAGGAGCTTGGTAAAATGTACGCTTCTGGTGGTGAATTTACTGAAAATATCGACAAAGCTGCTGGGAGTGGAACAGCCGTATTTGCAGCAAAAGCAATAGAAATTTATTGCAAATAACAAACTTGCTGTTTTCATTATCAGCGTTCGTAAACTGGAACAACTTTGATTATTATTAAAGTTGAGATTGCGGTAGGAATTGTTTTGGTGGTATAGTAAATGTCAGAGGATTTGAAAGGAGAGGATATTTTATGCTGAAAAGATATGTTATTGCTCAGTAGTCTGAGCTTAAAATAAAGTGAATAGTTAAGCTCAGATGAATCCTAAAGCAAATATAGGAGGATTAAGATGAGCTATGTGAAAGCAGAAGAGATTCTGCCAAAAGAACTTATAGAAACTATTCAGCAATATGTAAGTGGAAAAATTATATATATTCCATGTAAAGAGAAAAAGGACTGGGGAAGTCAGACAGAAACCAAGCAGTATTATAAACAAAGAAATCTTGAAATATGTTTTAAGCATAGAAATGGAGTTTCGGTAAAAATACTGGCAAGTGAATATTCTTTATCGGAGAAAAGTATTCAAAGAATTCTAAGAACGACCAATATTCAAGAGGTTGTTGGTGAAAACATTTGAGTACGGTTAGAGTATATCATCGGTGCGGAGGATGTGGGAAAAAACAGGAGTTTGTAAATTCTGGTAAATTCAGGGTAAATGCAAATGGCAATCGAGTAGATGTTTGGCTTATATACAGATGTAAGAAATGTAAACATTCCTGGAATCTTGCAATTTATGAAAGAGTAAGGCCTTCGAGAATCGAACAAGAGCAGTATGAACTTTTTCTGGATAATGATAGTGCTCTTGCTATGCTCTATGGAAATGATATGGTTTTTTTGAAAAGAAATAATGCTGAATTTAAATAAAAGATGAGTCCGGATAGGTTTGCTATTCAGGTTTATCTTTTAGGAGGATATGATGGAGGAATATAGATATATTACATTAAAGGAAATGCCGGAATTAAAAGAAAAAGCTGCATTCTGGTTTCATAGTAAATGGGGTGTGCCAAAAGAGGCATATTTAGAATGTATGAATGCATATTTGAATCACGAAACAAATTATGGCTGGTATTTATGTCTTTGCGGTGAAAAAATTGTTGCAGGAATGGGAGTGATTGAAAATGATTTCCATGACAGAAAAGACCTTTCACCAAATGTATGCGCTGTATACACAGAAGAGAACTACCGCTGTAAGGGGATTGCCGGTAAATTATTAAATATGGTTGTTGCAGATATGAAGGAGAAAGGAATCTCTCCGGTTTACCTGGTGACTGACCATGTTGGCTTTTATGAAAGGTATGGCTGGCAATTCTTATGTATGGTACAAGGTGATGGTGAATCTGAAATGACAAGAATGTATATTCATAGTTAAATTAAGTAACATATGTTGGGCTTTTGAAAGTGTCACATCTTAAGTTTAAAAAAGAAACCTATTCATTTTGAGGTATCTCGTACCTAAGTAAGTGAACAGGTTTCTTTTTTCAAATACTAACGAAATGATATTGGCACTACCTAGACTTTTTTTCAGCGTCAATTACCTTCTGAAATTCCTTTATATCTTTAGCAATTTCGCCGCTTAATGCTAACAGACAGATTAAGTTTGGAATTGCCATCAGTGCATTTGCAATATCAGAAAAGTTCCAGACAATATCCAAAGTGGTAGTTGCACCGACATACACAATGCAAGAGAAGAAAATACGGTAAATCATATTGTATTTTGGTGATTTAAAAATATATTCGAAGGCTTTCTCACCATGATATTCCCAACCTAAAATGGTAGAAAAGGCAAAAAGCACAATGCCAATACTGACCAAAATGGCTCCCACACGTCCTAAGACAGTTTCGAAGGCCAAAATAGTAAGTGCAGCGCCTTTGATTACAGAATCATACTCATAAGAGCCATTTTCACTAAATATGTATTTGTTGCCTGCTGCATCTGTCCAAGTGCTGGCAAGTGTGTCTGTGTTTTCCAACGGAGTCAGTAATAGCGTAGAATTTTTAGAGTCCGTCAAAGTTAATGTGTTATCTGTATCATCAATGTCATAGGTATAGATAACACTGGCATCTTTTCCGTCAGAAGTTGTGGCTGCTTCTATAGATATAGTAGTATCAGTTAAAGTATAGTAACCGGAAATGGTTGTTTCTGTACTTCCTAACACTCCTGAACTGGCAATACAAAGCCCCGTAATGGTACATACTACAATAGTGTCCCAAAAAGTACCGGTCATGTTAATGTAGCCCTGGCGGACTGGGTGGTCTGTATGTGCAGCAGCGGCTGTAATAGCAGCAGAACCCATACCGGCTTCATTAGAAAATACACCGCGCGCAACACCGAAACGCATAGCGTTCATCAAGGAAGCTGTAATGGTACCGCATAAACCGCCGCCTACAGCACGAACAGAAAATGCCATAATAAAAATTTCTTTGATGCCTGCAGGTACGTTATGGATATTTCCCAAAATTACAATAACACCGGAAATAACATAAAAAATTGCCATAAATGGTACTACAATACTAGAAACCTTAGAAATGTATTTGATACCACCTACTATAATGATCAAAGCAAGAATCGTAATTACAACACCGGTGATAATAGGCGAAAGGTTAAAAGTAGACTTTAAAGCTTCAGAAATAGAATTTGCCTGTGTCATATTACCAATACCAAAGGAAGCAATTACCGCAAATAATGCAAATAACCATCCAAGAATGCTTCCGATTTTTTTATGTCGAAAGGCTTTTTTCATGGTGTACATAGGACCACCGCTCATTTCGCCCTTTTCATTCACCTCTCGGTATTTGATGGCAAGCATACATTCTGAAAATTTAGAAGTCAGACCAAAGGCTGCGGAAATCCACATCCAGACTAAGGCCCCCGGTCCACCGGAAACCATGGCGGTTGCGACACCTACGATGTTGCCGGTACCGATAGTAGCGGCAAGTGCTGTTGTTAAGGCTGAAAAAGGAGAAATATCACCTTTTCCTCCATCTTTTTTCTGGCGGGCCTCTTTACTCAGAGTACTTTTAATGGCGTAACCTAAGTTTCTCCACGGGAGAAAACCTGTGCGAATCGTTAGAAAAATACCGGTACCAACTAATAAGATAAGCATTACCGGTCCCCATACAAAGTCATCCACTTTTGTTAACATAGTTCCGAATGATTTCATAGTCATTCTCCTTTCTGCGTAGACACGAAAAAAGGATAACCAAAATAAAATTAGTTATCCTCTTTGACGCTAATAATTACAAATATTTTATATATAATTACTGGATTTGTCAACTATTCAAAACAAATTTTAAAGTGCACGCTTTTACGAATGCTATACCCGTTCAAAACGGTTTGTTTCGTTTTTTAGTTCATTGGAGATTTGTTGGCTTTGCTCTGCTGCCTGCTGGATTTGAGAAATGGCGTTTACGAGGCTGACAGCGTTTTCAGCCACACTGGCAACACCTTTGGCACTTTCATCTACGGCAATAGAGATATCTCCAATACTGTTATTCATGGTATTCATGGTGGTTTCCATCATGGAAGATTTGCCGGAGAAATCCGCTAATATAGTATTTACATTGTCTGCATCTTCCTGATATTGGTTGGCAACATTTACAAAACCGTCATAATCCTTAATAACTTTTTCGTCCACAAATTTAATCATATCTTCTGCATTCTTTGCAAGTTTTTCCACGGCGCTGGTTACTAAATTACTGATATTTTGAATATTGTTCGCAGCATCGCGGCTATTATCAGCAAGTACTCGGATTTCATCTGCGACAACAGCAAATCCTTTTCCGGCCTCTCCGGCTCTGGCGGCTTCGATAGAGGCATTTAATGCAAGCAGATTCGTCTGACCTGTAATGTTTAAAATATCATCCGTTAACTGATTGATTTTTTCAACACTCTTACTTTCTTCAACAGCAGATTCTAACATTGTTCGAATGTCATTGATAACGCTGGAAGCCGTTTCCTTACTTTTTAACGCTTCGTTATACATGCTGGAAGCACGATATTTAATATCCTTTACCATTTCAGCACCATTTTCGGCACTGCCATTCATATTACACACTTCATTAAGAATATCTTTGCTTTCCGTGGCAATTTCGTCTAAGGTTGCAGAGATTTCCTGCATGCTGGCTGAAAGCTCCTCTGTTGCAGCAGATACATTCACAGCATTTTCGCTGGAAGCACTGATTTGAGTTTCCATATTATCTGTAGCAGCTAGTATTTTTCCTGTATTAGCTTGAAGAATCTGCATAATTCCCTGCAAATGTGCAATGAAATTATTGATACCGGTTACGAGATAACCGATTTCATCGTGAGATTCTACGGGAATTCGTGCCGTTAAATCTCCCTTATCCTGTTTTATTTGATCAAGAACTTCATTTAAATAATGATGTGCTCTCTTTGCAGGAAGAGCAATGGTTTTCATTGCTGTAAAAATAATAATTGCAGAAACAATAATTACCAGTACAATTAGGGCAATATCGAAGAAATAAGTTCCCTCAATTCGCCTGTTGCTATGAACAAGTATGGAAGTTAATTCCTCTTTCGAAGCGCTCAATTGTTCTGGATTTTCGTTGCCTGAAGCAGTAAAACACTGATCAATTGTGCTGTTGAGCTGTTTGTTGAAATTGTTGATAATGGATAGTGCAGACAGATTTGCAAGAACAATTGCAATGAGCAGAAGCACTAAAATACTAATCATCAACAGTACCTTTTTTCCGATTGTTTTTGTCATATCGTTCCCTCCCATAAAAAATGTTGAAAAATTACAACTCCCAATTAAAATTTTACGTTTTTTTGGGCAATGTGTCAATACTTCAAAAACGCTTTGTACAAAACTATTGTTATGATTCTAAAAATATTATATAATCAGAGTACATGGGTTTTGAAGTGATGACAGCGAAAACATTAAGAATGGGAGTGGTAAAATGAAAAAAATCGGAATATTAACTAGTGGCGGTGATTGTCAGGCATTAAATGCAACCATGCGTGGTGTGGTAAAAGCACTGTATCACAATTTGAAAGAGGTTGAAATTTATGGCTTTGAAGAAGGATATAAGGGATTAATACATGGTAATTATCGTTTCATGAAGCCACAGGATTTTTCAGGGATACTTACTAAGGGTGGAACCATTCTTGGCACTTCAAGGCAGCCGTTTAAACTGATGAGAGTGATTGGCGAGGACGGCATTGACAAAGTAAAGGCGATGAAAGATACCTATAATAAATTAAAGCTGGACTGTCTTGTGGTTTTAGGTGGAAACGGAACGCAGAAGACGGCGAATCTGTTAAGTGAAGAAGGACTAAATGTAGTATCGCTGCCAAAGACAATTGATAATGATATTTATGGAACAGAGATGACCTTTGGATTTCAGAGTGCAGTGGATATTGCCACGAATGCTATTGATTGTATTCATACTACGGCAGATTCCCATAGTCGTATTTTTATTGTGGAAGTGATGGGACATAAGGTAGGCTGGCTTACTTTGTATGCCGGAATTGCAGGAGGTGCAGATGTGATACTGCTTCCGGAAATACCATATGATATTGAGAATGTGATTGCGGCCATAGAGAAGCGCAAAAAAGCAGGAAAGCGATTTACTATTCTGGCAGTGGCTGAAGGTGCGATTTCAAAAGAAGATGCTGCTTTAAGTAAAAAAGCATACAAAGAAAAAGTGAGAAACAGAAAGCATCCTACCGTATCATATGAAATAGCACAGCAGATTTTAGAAAAAACAGGTCAGGAAGTAAGAGTTACCGTTCCGGGACATACACAGAGAGGTGGAAATCCGTGTCCATATGACAGAGTATTGTCTACAAGACTGGGTGCGGCAGCGGCACAGATGATTCTCGATAATGAATATGGTTATATGGCATCTGTGGTCAATGGGGAAATCTCAAAAACAAAGCTTTCTGATGTGGCAGGAACATTGAAAATGGTTGACCCTCAGTCACCTATTATTAAGGAAACCAGACTGTTAGGAATCAGTTTTGGTGATGAAAAAATATAAAAATCAAAGAACAGGAAGTGAGAAACATGGCGTATACTGCCCTTTACAGAAAGTTCCGTCCTGACAATTTCGAGGATGTGAAAGGACAGGGTCATATTGTTACAACCTTACAAAATCAGATAAAAGCACAGCGTATAGGACATGCCTATCTATTTTGCGGAACCAGAGGAACAGGAAAGACTTCTATTGCAAAAATCTTTGCCAGAGCTGTGAATTGTGAGCACCCGGTAAATGGAAGTCCATGTAATGAATGTGCGATGTGTCGTTCTATTAATGCAGGAACGTCCATGAATGTAATTGAAATCGATGCAGCATCAAATAATGGCGTAGATAATATTAGAGAAATTGTAGATGAAGTTCAGTTTTCGCCGGCAGAAGGAAAGTATAAGGTATATATTATTGACGAGGTTCATATGCTGTCCATAGGAGCGTTTAATGCGCTCCTAAAAACATTAGAAGAACCACCTTCGTATGTGATTTTTATTCTGGCAACCACGGAAGTTCATAAAATTCCCATTACAATTTTATCCAGATGCCAGAGATATGATTTTAAGAGAATTACGATAGATACGATAGCATCAAGACTGGATGATTTGATGAAAACAGAGCAGATAGAAGTGGAAGAGAAAGCGATCCGCTATATTGCAAAAGCGGCGGACGGTTCTATGCGAGATGCGTTGAGTCTGTTAGACCAGTGTATTGCATTTTATCTTGGAAAAACACTTACTTATGACAATGTGCTCGAGGTGTTAGGTGCGGTGGATACGGAAGTATTCAGCCGCTTTTTGCGGGGAATATTAGATGAGGATATCGTAGGTCTTATGAAAATGCTGGAAGAGCTGGTAATGCAGGGAAGAGAGCTGGGACAATTTGTCATTGACTTTACATGGTATTTAAGAAATCTGCTGTTAATTGGCACTTCTGATAATATGGAGGATGTGCTGGATATTTCCAGTGAAAATCTTGTCCGCTTAAAGGAAGAGGCAATGATGGTAGACCAGGATAGACTGATGCGTTATATCCGGGTTTTTTCGGAATTATCCGGGCAGATAAAATATGCAGTTCAAAAACGTATTTTTATTGAGATTGCATTAATCAAGCTTTGTAAGCCTGCAATGGAAAGCAACTTAGAGTCGGTAATAGATAGAATCGCAAGGCTGGAGGAAAAGTTAGAAAAGGGAGATTTTGTGCCTGCGGGAACGGTTAGACATTCCAAACCGGTTGCACAGCAACAGGAACAACTGCCGGATATTCCACTTCCTAAGGCAGTTCCGGAAGAAGTAAAGCAGACAGTTGAAAATTGGCCTGCGATTGTAAGAAATCTGTCCATGCCAGTGCAAACATATTTGAAAACAGCAAAATTAAGTCTTGCAGGAGACAACCGACTTCTGATAGTATTTAAAGATGAGGTTGGATTCGGATTTGTGGGAAATGAAAAGCACAAAGAAGAATTGCAAAAGCAGATTTCTGATTATATAGGAAAAGAAGTCGAAGTTGAAATGAAATTGCTCGATGAGGGCAGCCGGTTTGAAGAAAATTATATGAGTTTAGAACAGGCAATTCATATGGAAATAACCATAGAAGACGATAACAAGGAGGAATTTTAACATGGCAAAAAGAGGAGGATTCCCAGGTGGTATGCCGGGAAACATGAACAATTTAATGAAGCAGGCACAGCGTATGCAGCGCCAGATGGAAGAAAGTCAGAAAGAATTAGAGGAAAAAGAATTCACGGCAACTGCGGGAGGCGGTGCTGTGGAAGTTACCATTTCCGGTAAAAAGGAAGTTACAAAGGTGAAATTAAAAGAAGAGGTAGTAGATCCTGATGATGTAGAAATGTTAGAAGATTTAATTATGGCTGCTACCAATGAAGCATTGCGCAAAGTAGAAGAAGAGACAACAGAGGCTATGTCTAAATTAACCGGTGGTCTTGGCGGTCTTGGAGGCTTACCGTTTTAATGGAAACGTATAGCAGTCAGATACAGAAATTAATAGAGGAATTGGCAGCCCTTCCGGGAATTGGTGCCAAGTCTGCACAGCGATTGGCGTTTTATATCATCAATATGCCAAAGGAAAATGTGACAAAGCTTGCAGACACTCTGGTGAATGTAAGAAACAATATTCAGTACTGTAAATATTGTTGTAATCTCACAGATAGCGAAGTGTGTCCAATTTGTGGCAATGAAAAAAGAAATCATCGTGTCATTATGGTGGTGGAAAACCCAAGAGATTTGGCAGCCTATGAGAAAACAGGAAAATTTGAAGGTGTGTATCATGTATTGCATGGTGCTATTTCCCCGATGCTTGGCATAGGACCGGCAGATATCAAATTAAAAGAATTGATGGTACGGCTTCAGGAGGAGGTAGATGAGGTAATTATTGCTACCAATTCCAGCTTAGAGGGAGAAACTACAGCAATGTATATCAGTAAACTGATTAAGCCTACAGGTATTAAAGTAAGCCGTATCGCAAGTGGTGTTCCGGTTGGCGGCGACTTGGAATATATAGATGAGGTAACGCTTTTGAGAGCTTTAGAGGGAAGGGTAGAACTCTAAACGCAAGTGAGAAATCAAAACGAAGGAAAAGTAAGGGTTAGAGATGAGGGAAAATATAAAAACACACATAGCAATCATACTGTGTATCGTTCTGGCTTCTGTTTTGTGCATTTCCTGTGGAAGCTATGAGGTGTCGGAAATACCTGCAACCGAGGTGGAAGATTCCATTGCGTTGGGCAAAAAAGTAGGAGTACTTATGCCAAATAAAACAGATGAACGTTGGGAATATGATGCAGAAAACATTCAAAAAGCCTTAGAGCAGGACGGTTACCAGGTAGAAGTACGATTTGCCCAAAATAATCCGTACACACAGGCAGATCAAATTGCTGAATTGTTGAAAGATAGCGTGGATTGTCTTGTGATTGCTTCCGTTGACTCAGAAAAACTTCAGAATGTGTTGGAAACAGCCAAGAATAATGATGTGTCGGTGATTGCATATGACCGAATGCTTATGGGTACAGACGCGGTGTCTTACTATGCCACATTTGACAATAAGAATGTAGGAGTTTCCATTGGAACTTACATCAAAGAGAAAGAAAATTTAGATGCATTGAGAGAACAGGGAAAGTACCGCACGATAGAATTTTTCATGGGTTCTCCGGACGACAGCAATGCACAACTTGTATATGAGGGTGTTATGGACGTTCTCGGTGAATATTTAGAGGACGGTACCCTGGTATGTGCTTCGGGAAAAGTAAAGTTTGAAGATACATGTATCATGCAATGGTCGAAAAACCTGGCAGAAAAGAAAGCAAGCCAGATTTTGAGTGAAAATTATAAGGAACAGAAATTGAATATTGCCTGCAGTGCTAATGATGCGATTGGAAGTGGTATTATCGCTTCGTTAGAAAAGCAGGGGTATTCGAAAGAGGAATGGCCTATGCTTACCGGACAAGATGCGGGCATAGAAGCAGTGAAAAGTATTTTGGACGGAAAGCAAAGCATGTCTGTATACAAGGATACGAGAGTGTTGGCAGACAAATGTGCGACAATGGTAAAGGCAGTTTTAGAAGGAACCGTTCCGGAAATTAATTATTCAGAAGGATATGATAATGGTAAGATAAAAGTACCATCTTATTTATGCACTTCTGTGGTGGTGGATCGGGAAAATTATAACGAGATTTTGGTAGACGGTGGGTATTATACAGAAAGTCAGTTAAAATAAAGGAGTAAATTGTATGTCATATACTACGCAGATGGATGCCGCAAGACAAGGCATTCTCACCAGGGAAATGAAAATAGTGGCACAAAAAGAGTGTATGGATGAAAAAGAGCTGTTAGAATATATGGCCAAAGGACAAATTATTATTCCATGCAATAAAAAGCATACTTGCATAGAACCAAATGGCATTGGTTCCATGTTGAAAACAAAAATTAATGTAAATCTTGGTGTATCCAGGGATAGTAAGGATTTAGACATAGAAATGCAGAAAGTAAATTCTGCGGTAGAAATGGGAGCAGAGGCAATCATGGATTTAAGCTCCTGTGGAGATACCAGAGTATTTCGAAGAAAACTTACCAGTGAATGTAAAGCAATTATAGGAACGGTTCCTATTTATGATGCAGTGGTATATTATCATAAGCCATTAAAGGAGATTACGGCAAAAGAATGGATAGACGTGGTTCGCATGCATGCAGAAGATGGCGTAGACTTTATGACGATTCACTGTGGTATCAATAAAGCTACAGCAAACCGATTTAAAAATAATAAACGTCTTATGAACATTGTTTCTAGAGGTGGTTCTATTATATTTGCATGGATGGAAATGACTGGAGAAGAAAATCCTTTTTATGAATATTATGATGAAATCCTTGATATATGCAGAGAATATGATGTAACCATGAGTCTGGGAGATGCCTGTCGTCCAGGCTGTATTGAAGACGCTACGGATACTTCACAGATTGAGGAATTGATTACCCTGGGTGAATTGACTAAGAGAGCATGGGAGAAAGATGTGCAGGTAATGGTAGAGGGACCGGGGCATATGCCGTTGAATCAGATAGAGGCAAATATGACAATTCAGAAAACACTGTGTTACGGTGCACCATTTTATGTATTAGGACCTCTGGTGACAGATGTTGCACCAGGCTATGATCATATCACCTCAGCAATTGGCGGAGCCATTGCAGCCACCTATGGAGCAGCATTTTTATGCTATGTGACCCCGGCAGAACATTTGCGTCTTCCAAATGTAGAAGATGTAAAAGAGGGCATTATTGCTTCTAAAATTGCGGCACATGCGGCAGATATTGCGAAAGGTGTGAAAGGTGCAAAAGCTTGGGACTATGAAATGAGTAAGGCAAGAAAGGCACTGGACTGGGAAAAGATGTTTGACTTAAGTATGGATCCCGAAAAGGCAAGAAGATATCGTGCAGAATCAAAACCGGAGAAAGAAGATACCTGTAGCATGTGTGGAAATTTCTGTGCTGTGAAAAATGTAAATCGTATTCTCGACGGAGAGATTGTGTCAATATATGATGAATAAATAACTTGCAAGTGTTACCTAATAATGGTAAGCTATAAAAGTGGAAAATGAACTAAGAGCGTAAATTAAGGAGGCGTTTTCATGAATAAATTAGAACTTCAAAAGACAGCGAATGAGATTCGTAAGGGTATCATTACTGCGGTGCACAGTGCAAAATCAGGACATCCGGGCGGTTCTTTGTCAGCCGCAGATATTTTTACCTATCTGTATTTTGAAGAAATGAATGTAGATCCAAAGAATCCCGAAAAGCCTGACCGTGACCGCTTTGTATTATCTAAGGGTCATGTTGCACCGGGACTTTATGCAACTCTTGCACATAAGGGCTTTTTTCCGGTAGAGGATTTAAAGACCCTAAGACATGTAGGATCTTATCTTCAGGGACATCCGGATAAAAAGCATATTCCGGGTGTAGATATGTCCAGCGGCTCTTTGGGACAGGGAATTTCTGCAGCCGTAGGTATGGCATTGTCTGCAAAGCTTTCCGGTGACTCTTATCGCACCTATACGTTATTAGGTGATGGTGAAATTCAGGAAGGGCAAGTATGGGAAGCAGCCATGTTTGCAGGTGCAAGAAAGTTAGACAATCTTGTAGTGATTGTGGATAATAATGGATTGCAGATTGATGGAGCAATTGAAGACGTATGTTCTCCATATCCGATTGATAAAAAATTCGAAGCATTTAATTTTAATGTAATCAACGTAAATGCTCATGATTTTGATGAGCTTGCTGCGGCATTCAAAGCAGCAAGAGAATGCAAGGGTATGCCAACGGCTATCATTGCTAAAAGTATCAAAGGAAAAGGCGTTTCCTTCATGGAAAATCAGGCTTCCTGGCATGGTTCTGCTCCAAATGATGAGCAGTTTGAAGTAGCAATGGCAGATTTAGAGAAAGTAGGTGAAGCATTATGTCAGAAGTAAAGAAAATTGCAACAAGAGAAAGTTATGGTAATGCTTTAGCAGAATTAGGCGCTCAGTATCCGGATTTAATTGTATTGGATGCTGACCTTGCGGCTGCCACAAAAACAGGAATTTTTAAAAAAGCATTTCCGGAAAGACATATTGACTGTGGTATTGCTGAGTGTAATATGGTGGGTATTGCGGCAGGACTTGCAGCTACCGGAAAGATTCCGTTCGTAAGTTCTTTTGCTATGTTTGCAGCAGGACGAGCTTTTGAACAGATTCGTAATTCTGTAGGTTATCCAAAGTTAAACGTAAAAATCGGTGCAACTCATGCAGGGATTTCTGTAGGAGAAGATGGTGCAACTCATCAGTGTAACGAGGATATTGCGTTAATGAGAACAATTCCGGGCATGGTGGTAATCAGTCCGGCAGATGATGTGGAAGCGAAGGCGGCAGTGAAAGCGGCAATAGAACATGTGGGACCGGTATACCTTCGTTTTGGACGTCTGGCTGTTCCTGTCATCAATGATACACCGGATTATAAATTTGAAATTGGAAAAGGTGTGGTATTAAGAGAAGGAAAGGATATCACAATCGTGGCAACCGGCCTTTGCGTCAGCGAATCTTTGGCAGCCGCAGAGCTTTTGAGTAAAGATGGAATTGATGCGAAAGTTATAAATATTCACACAATTAAACCATTAGATGAGGATTTAATTGTAAAGGCAGCAAAAGAAACCGGAAAAGTATTTACTGTGGAAGAACACTCTGTAATTGGTGGTCTTGGAAGTGCAGTATGCGACTGCTTATCCGAAAAAGCACCAACAAAAGTAGTAAAGATTGGTGTGAATGATGTATATGGCGAATCAGGTCCTGCAGTGGAACTTGTAAAGAAGTATGGACTCGATTCAGAAGGAATTTATAAGAAAATTAAAGAGAATTTATAATTGTAAATATTCAGATTTATTGGTTGAAGAGACGCTCACAGGCGGCACAAATTCTTCCCTGAAAGGCAGAGGCAACACTGTTGAGAACGAACTGTTAACTACGACTAAGACGCTTTGGAATACCGTTGCGCCTTAAGTCTTGGAAACAGTGGATTTTTCATACATTAAGGACACCTCTTGAATTGCCTTACAAGGAAGAATTTGAGCCGCCTGTGAGCGTTCTTTTAACTCCAAAGTCTAAATCCATCTTATTTTGTCCTATCCTCCCTCCATCTGTCGAAAATATCTCATATTTATAGACACCGTCTGATAAATTATGCAATCTATATATGCTATCATATTTTGGAAAAAGACCGGTAGATGTTCTGTAGTAGGACAGGCATAAGGTTTTGAGTCGTTCTGTGAAAGGTGGAGGAATATGATAGAAGTTATCTACAATGAAAACTCAGAAGATAAGAGCAAAGGAAAAACTTCCCTTCGTTTGCCCAAGAATATAAGGCAGATAGGAAATACAGAAGAGGACTTTAAAATTTACATTGAAGATTATGTAGTAACCTTTTTGAACCAGCTTACAGAAAAAGATTTGAGTAAAATACGAGTGGCAATTTTAATGGGGGATGCCGTAGAAAGTAATGCAGGATATCTGTTTATCAGTGGAGCAATTTATGTAGAAGATGTGGTTGTAGATGGAGAAGGGGTACATTTTAATGATCAAATCTGGAACAGAATTTATGAAAACATCAAGGAATATTTTGATACATTAGAGATTGTGGGCTGGTATTTGTCGGTGCCCGGTTTCCCAATCGAAATGAATGAAAGCATTAAAAAAGCGCATATCAATCAATTTGCCGGAAATAAAAAAGTCCTTATGATGCATGAACCGATAGAAAGAGATGAAGTTTTTTTCCGGTGTGAAAATGGAATTATGAAGGCCATAAACGGATATTACATATATTATGAAAAAAATAATCTGATGCAAACATATATGATTGATCATCGCAATGAAAATTCAGAGGAAATAAGGCAAGAAGAAAAAAGTGATGTGGCTACAAAACATTTTCGCAGTCTGGTGCAGGAAAAGCAGGAAGAGGTGCATAAACGCAAGACAATGGCCTTTATGTATTCGGTAAGTTCTGTTTTAGTGATGGTTGTTTTGATTATTGGAATCACTATGTTAAATAATTATGATAAGATGAGTAATATGGAAAAATCACTTGCTATTTTAACTAAAAATGCAATTACAGATGAGATAGAAAAAAAGAAGGTAGAAGAAAAAAAAGAAAAGCAAGAGGTTGCAGTGAGTGCAGGCAGTGGAAAACTTCATTCCATAGCAGTGGAAACAATTTCCGGCAATGTAGAACCGGTTGTTACAGAGGCTGCACAGGATACCGTGGATTTAACGGTTACAGAAGCTCCTGCAGCCACAGAAATTCCTGTGATTACAGAGGTTCCGATTACAGAAACTCCTATCATTACAGAAATCCCTGTAGTTACAGAAATTCCAAAAGAAGCAGAGCCGCAAGAAGTGATTTCTAATACGCAGGAACCACAGTACTATGTCATACAAAAAGGGGACACGCTGGCAAAAATAAGTATAAAGTTGTATGCCACAAAAGACATGGTACCAAAGATTTGTGAACTCAATGCGATTGAAGATGTAGACAAAATTTTTATCGGGCAAAAAATCTTGTTACCTTGATATAAGTATGATATGATTAGCACATACAGCAAAGGGGTAAGATTATGAATATCAGAGAATATACAAAATATAAAGAACGAAAAGCGGGCAAAAATATACAAAATTTTCCTGACAGCAGCGGGAGGGTGGAAGATACCGAGGGCATACAGAAAGAATATGAAAGAAAAATAAAAAAACATAGAATAAATCTGGCTATGCTGCTGGGGCTTTTTTTGATTATTGGCATAGCGGTGGTTGGCGTGTGGCGTACTTACAGTGCTGGTGCAACATACACGGGGTATGAGATTATAAACAGTGTAGAACGTGCAGACGCAGATACGGCAAAGTATGTTCCGTATAATGGAGGAATGTTAAAATACAGTAACGACGGAGCAGCATTTATTGGTTCGGATTTAAAGGAAAAATGGAATCAGACATATCAAATGCAGGAACCCTTGTATGCGATATGTGATTCGGCAGTAGCATTAGCGGATAAAAATGGAACAACAATATATATTTTAAATGAGAACGGGCTGCGTGCGGAAGTTAACACACTGCTTCCCATAAAAAAACTTGATGTATCTGCACAGGGAGTGACGGCAGCCTCCTTAGAAGACAGTGGTAAGTCCTGGATTAAATTATATTCTCCGACAACACCGGAGGAAGAATTGGCGGCAACTAAAATTCTTATGGAAGAGAGTGGATATCCGGTAGATTTATGCCTTTCGAATGACGGAATCAAATTTGGTATTTCTCATTTAAGTGTAGAAGGTGGGGAAGCAAAAGCTACGCTGGCATTTCATAATCTTGGTTCTGTAGGAGAAAATGAAATTGATAATTTTGTGGGAAGCACTTCCTATACAGGAAGTGTCTTTCCTATGTTTGATTATATTAACAGTGATACGGCAGTGGCCTTTGGAAGTGACAAGATAGAAGTGTTTGCGGGAAAACAGATACCAGAGCTTTCCTTTGAATTGTCATTAGAGGAAGAGGTGGAAAAAGTATTTTACAGTGAATCCTATATCGGAATGGTACTAAAAAATACTCAGGACACTGGAAAATACCGTATGGATATCTATGATTTAAAGGGAAAAAAGATTTTTTCGGAAGGCTTTGACAAAGAATATACGAATGTCATACTTTCCGGCGAAACGATACTTATGTATAGTGAGAGCGAGTGCTGTGTGTATAGCATAAATGGTGTTTGCAAGTTAGATAAAAGCTTTGATAAGACGATACTTGCCATGACAATTACTGGAAAAAACAGATATATGCTTATCACAGAAGAAAATATACAAACCATCAAACTGGTGAGATAAGGATAAGATAGGAGAAAATCATGACAATTGACTGGCTGCTAATTTTGGTAATAGCGATTCTTGTAACACTTACATATTATTCCTACCGTCGTGGATTTGTGAAAAGTGCATTATCCATGACTATGTTTATTATTACTATTATTTTGGTAAATCTCATAAATCCATTTGTAACAGAATTTATTATGGAGCAGACGCCGATTTATGAAAATATAAAAAATAGTTGTATGGAAATTTATAGTCCTGAAAATCGGGCTGAAATTGCAAGTGTGGGAAGTGATGAAGAAATAATAAATTCATACCCTATTGCAGAGCCTTTAAAAGAACAGATTATTAAAAATAATAATCCGGAAAACTACCGACTGTTTGATGTGACGGCAATTCAAGAATATGTGGCAGCGTATATAGCCAAAACAATCATTAGTTCTGCTTCTTATATTATCAGCTTTATTATCGTGTGGATTGCATTGAAAATGCTGATGACAACCTTGGATGTTTTGACACGTTTGCCGGTAATCAAGGAAATTAATCAGACGGTAGGGGCAGTACTGGGTTTTGCGGAAGGATTGATGATTGTCTGGCTTCTTTTTGTTGCAGCGGAAATTTTCAGTACTACAGCATTTGGTATGAGTGTGCAGACACAAATTAACGGAAATCCTATTTTAAAATTTATTTCAGACTGTAATATTATCTGGCAGTTAATTATGTGATATCAAAAGCGAAAATGAGAAGGGAGAATAAAATGAATAAAAGGAAGTTAATACAAAAGATGATTGGAACAGCTTTATGCCTTTGTTTGTTAGGGAGTGAAGCTGTTTCTGCATGGGCACAGCAAAAAAATCTGACACCCGATGTGCCTGTAAAAACAGTACACAAAGATGCAGATTTGCGCTATCCGGTAGGTGGTGTTGAAAAAACTACACATTTAGAATTACCAAAAGAAGTAGAAGGTGTAGAAGTTTTTACAGGAGAAACAGATACAGACGAACTTATGACAATAGAAGCGCAAGAGGGGATAAATGGAAATCTGGTTTCTACATACGGCTACCTTACTTTGAATGCCTCTGAAAGAGTGGTATACAATGTCTTAAAAGCCAGATTATTCGCTTTTGACGCCTCGTCTAAAAATGCCGTTTGTGTAGAACAGACAGTGAATGGTTCATATTACGTGGCTGAATTGGTTAATGTTAGTTCTTATCAGATGACATTGACGCAGATGGAACGAATCTATTTTGCTTTGGAGGCAGATTATCCGATGCTTTTCTGGATAGACGATACGGTAGGTTATTATCTAGACGGGGTCTTTGTAACGTCATGGTATCTTATGGTTGAGCCCGATTATTACCGGGCTTCCACAAGAAAAGCCGTTGAGCAAAGCATTCAGAAGGGAATACTTCCATTTTTGGAAAAGATTGACAATGCAAAAGCAAAAGGCGCAGACGATATGGAACTTGAGCTGCTGATTCATGATATGATAATCAATGAAGTGGATTATGCTTATAACAGCCGAAATAAGCCTGAAACAGCGTCTTTTGCACATAGTGTTGTGGGAGTCTTAGATGGAAACAGTAGTACAGATGTGGTGTGTGAAGGATATGCAAAGACCTTCCAACTACTTGCAACTTATGCAGGCTTAGAAAGTGTTTATGCGGTTGGAATGAGCGGAATCGGTTTTAGAAGAGGTGGACATGCCTGGAATCTGGTGAAAATTGACGGAGAATGGTACAATATTGATTTGACTTGGGATGATGCGAATGGCACAGAAGAGGATGGGTATCGATATGACTTTTTCAATTTGCCAACGAATATTTTTAACGAGAATAGTGAACATGATTATGATTCCGAAATATTTCCGGGAATGTATAAAGTACCAAATGCTACAGAAACGAAGGGAGAATATTATAATTATTTTGGACTTCGTGTAACGGCAGATGACATTGCAACGGAAGAACAGTTTATCGGTGTTATGAAAAATGCTATTTCAAGCAATGAGAAAAGGCATGACAACTCACTTCGCTTTCAGTGTGACAGTGAGGAAACGATGGCAATTTTAGAAGACTATATACTGGGCAGCAGCACTTGCAATAAATTGTATGAACAGATTAACAGCAATGGCGTAAAATATACGAAAAAGGCTATTTCAGAAGATTTTGACTATAAACACTTTTTCATTTCTTTCAGTAAGGTGTATGTAGACAATATTTGTGATGGATATGTGTTTGGCAATCCTGAGACAGATGTAAGGGTGTATGATTGGACAAACCGTACAGTTACAAACGTGACGGAGGATTATGAGTTTCATTGGAATGAAAGTAATAAGGTGGTGGTTAAAAAAGATGAAGAAACCTTAGCTTCTTACCAATATACGTCGGTGACTCCTGTCATAAAAGAGGTTGCAACAGTATTCTACACGGGAAGTGGAATCTGCCCGGAAGTCAGTGTGATGATAGATGGGGCGTTATTACAGAACCAAAGAGATTACATTGTAGAATATAGCAATAATGTGTATCCTGGTACTGGAAAGATAACGGTAAAAGGAATTGGAAAATATGCAGGAAGTATAGAAAAAAATTTTACAATTCAAAAAGCAAATCTGACAAATCTTAAGGCTGCATTGACAATGAACCGGTACACATATGACAAAACAGCAAAAACGCCGGAGGTTATTATAGATAATGCTGGAAATGCCTTAGTAGCCGGAAGAGATTATACAATTATTTATAAAAATAACATAAATCCGGGACAGGCAACCGTAGTTGTGAATGGAATCGGAAATTATCAGGGAAGCAAAACCTTGAATTTCATTATCGTTCCGGGAAAAACGGATGGAATAAAATTAAGTAAAGGCACAGCTAAAGTATTGTCCTTTTGCTGGAAAAAGCAGACGGGAGTCAGTGGATATGAAGTTTCGTTATACAAGGGAAATAAAAAAGTAAAGACTACGGTAACTGCAAAGACGACATACCAATTTAACAAGTTGAAAGCAAATACTTCCTATGCTTTTTGCGTAAGAGCGTTTAAAACGGTAAATGGAAACAGGCAATATGGAAGCGTTTCCCGGCGATTGGCAGTAAAAACGGCATCCAATGCGCCGACAGGCTGGAGGGCTATTGCAGGAAATAAGTCGGCATCCCTTAAATGGAAAAAAATAAGTGGAGTTACCGGATATGAAGTTTACATGTCAACCAGTAAAAAAGAAAACTTCAAAAAGGTGACAACCATAAGAAGTGCTTCTAAGGTAACATATACAAAAAAGAAGTTAACATCTAACAAAAGCTATTATTTTAAAATCCGTTCTTATACAACTAAGAATGGTCAAAAAGCGTATAGTAACTATACGAGTGTAAAAAAAGTAAGGATAAAATAGAGGACACCTAATAAAAGAAGAGGCTTCCGGAGCAGAAAAAAACGGCTTCGGGGGCTTCTTTTTTTTATAAAGAGTGCGCATGGCAGAAAAAAAAGTATTGACAAATGTGAGTCTGGCATGTATTATATGATACAATACATAGTATTCCTATGGAAAGAGTAGGAAATAAAAGGAGGAAAACATTATGAAAAAATTAGTATCTTTAGGATTGGCATTAGCATTGACGGTTTCTGCACTGACAGCATGCGGCTCAGGTGACAAAAATGTTGCAGAAGGAGAGGAAGCAGGAACTGTAACAGAATCAACTCCAGAAAGCAAGGGAACTATTAAGGTAGCAGCATCTGCTATGCCTCATGCAGAAATTTTAGAGCAGGCAAAAACAATTCTTGCAGAGCAGGGCTGGGATTTGCAGGTAACAGTTTTCGACGATTATGTACAGCCTAATTTAGTGGTGGAAAATGGTGAATTTGATGCCAATTACTTTCAACACATTCCGTATTTAAACGATTTTAATGAAGAGCAGGGTACACATTTAGTAAATGCAGGTGGTATTCACTATGAGCCATTTGGTATTTATCCGGGAACAAAAAACAGTTTAGAAGAATTGGCAGAGGGTGATACGATTGCGGTACCAAATGATACAACAAATGAAGCCAGAGCATTACTTTTATTAGAGGCAAATGGAATTATTAAGCTTAAGACAGGTGCCGGTCTTGCGGCTACGGTAAATGATATTGAAGAAAACACAAAAAATATTAAAATTCAGGAGCTAGAGGCTGCGCAGGTTTCCAGAGTGAAGGAAGAAGTAGCTTTCGTAGTATTAAATGGAAATTATGCTTTGCAGGCAGGACTGTCTGTAGCAAAGGATTCTATTTCTTATGAAACAGCGGATTCAGAAGCAGCAAAAACATATGTAAATATTATAGCTGTAAAAGAAGGAAATCAAAACAGCGAAAAAATTAAGGCATTGGTTGATGTGCTCACGTCTGATGCAATCAAAGCATACATCAATGATACTTATGATGGAGCGGTAATTCCTTTTGAGTAATTGAGTAAACAGTGTGCTTGTGAAACGACAATCAGGAGGTAAGATAGATGGAGCCAATTATCCGGGTGGAAAACCTAAGCAAAGTGTTCGATGCAAAAAGTGGCAAAGTAGATGCAGTCAGAAATATAAGTTTTGAAATTGAAAAAGGAGATATTTTTGGTATTATTGGTCTTTCAGGTGCAGGGAAAAGTACATTGGTACGATGCCTGAATCTGTTGGAAAAGCCTAGTTCGGGAAAAGTATATGTGAAAGGGAAAAACCTTATGGACATGTCTGGAAAAGAATTGAGAAAGACAAGACAGAACATAGGAATGATATTTCAACATTTTAACCTTCTGATGCAAAGAAACGTATTGGACAACGTTTGTTTTCCGATGGAAATAGCAGGTGTCAAACGAAAAGAAGCCAGAAAACGTGCGATGGAGCTGCTAAAAAAAGTAGGCTTAAGTGATAAGGCAGAAGCTTATCCGGCACAGTTATCCGGAGGACAAAAACAGCGTGTTGCTATTGCGAGGGTATTGGCGAACAATCCTGAAATTTTATTGTGTGATGAGGCTACAAGTGCACTGGATCCGCAGACAACAAAGTCGATTCTGAACTTACTAAAAACCATCAATGAGGAATATGGCATTACCATTGTAGTTATTACCCATGAGATGAAGGTAGTCAAGAATATCTGCAGTCATGTAGCGGTGTTAAATCATGGAAATTTAGCAGAAACCGGAAGTGTAAAGGAAGTATTTACGAATCCGAAAACATCTGCGGCTAAGGTGCTTATTTTAAACGATGAGGAACAGAATGAATTCAGTGGGGAGGTGTACGAGAACTATGTGGGATAATACGATTCTAACGATGTTACTGGAAGGAACTAGAGACACCTTGTATATGACGTTGATGTCCACATTGTTTGGCTATGTACTTGGTCTCCCGATGGGAATTGTTCTTGCCATTACAGATAAAGAGGGCATTTGTCCTAATTCATTTGTTTACAAAATACTGGATTTTATTGTGAATGTAATACGGAGCATTCCGTTTTTGATTTTACTTATATTAGTGATTCCGTTTACAAAATTTGTAGTGGGTAAAAGTTATGGTTCTACAGCCACGATTGTTCCCCTTGTAATTGCGGCTGCGCCTTTTATTGCCCGGATGGTTGAATCTTCTTTAAAAGAAGTCGATAAGGGTGTTATCGAGGCTGCGCTTAGTATGGGGGCAGGCATTCCGACGATTATATGGAAAGTGCTTCTTGCGGAAGCTCGTACCTCACTTCTGGTAGGTGTAACGATAGCGCTGGGAACAATTTTGGGATATTCTGCAATGGCAGGAGTTGTAGGGGGAGGTGGACTTGGCGATATTGCAATCCGTTATGGTTATTATAGATATCAGACCAATATCATGTTAATTACGATTGTAATTTTAGTGGCATTGGTGCAAATTATGCAAGGACTTGGAATGTTGTTGTCAAAAAAGCTGGATCGAAGACGCCGCTAGAAGGTTTGTATTCTATATTGTATTTTAGTAAGATGAAGGTGTCAAAGCGCCATAATCTGTGCTTACACGGATTGCTCCGTGCGTTGCACTCCCGCAATCTGCCCCAATATTCGCATAACGTGAAGCTTACGCTCCACTTTTATGCTCATATCCGGACATGTCAAAAGGTCTGATTTCACCCTTGTGCAAGTACAGGTGAAATCAGACCTTTTGACGCTGTAATCCCAGTAAACAAAAAAATAGAAAAAAATTTTAAAAAGTGGTTGACACCTGCGAAAGTATATGATATATTAATATACGCCGCTGAGGTACGGCGGCAAAAAACGTTGAATCTACAAGGGTTTCCAGTGTTGACTCTAAGAGCTCCTGAGAAATTATCTTGGAAGAAAGATTCAAAAAAGTTTTGAAAAAATAAAAAAAGTTGTTGACAAACTTCTTTAAAAGTGATAAACTATAGAAGTTGTAGCTGATAAAACAAATCAGAAAACAACAGGGATTGCGAACATGAAAATTCGCTGTGCGAATGATTCGCAAACAGGTAATCAGTTAACTATGTTGATTGGTTACATTAAGAACAATGATAACTAAACAGTGAACCAAACCCCGAAAATTCTTATATAAAATATAATGAAGTTTCGGAAAATAGAAACGAACCTAAAACAGTAAAACGGGAAGAA
>JBNMLC010000030.1:0-22330 GCA_050874665.1 Lachnospiraceae bacterium
GATGCTTATTTTAAGGTAGGACTGGTTATTGAAGCAGGCGGCATTGTGGTGACTGTAGATGAGGGCAGATTGGATATGCACATCAAGAAGGGAGCATAGATATGAGCAGACGAACAGAAAAAAGAAAGTATGGTAAATATAATAAATTTGATGTCGTGTATGCGGATTTTGGGAAAAACCCACATGGCATTCAGGGCGGAATCAGACCAGGAATAATTATTTCATGTGATGCAAGCAATCATGATGGTGCACCGCAGGTGTCAGTAGTCCCTTTGAGCAGTAAGTTAAAGGATATTCCGGTACATGTGATTTTAAATCCGAAGGATGTGAGTGGATTTGGATTAAGTAAGATCTCTGATTTTATGCCTGAAGATGCACAGACAATTTCAAAAGGCTGCATTAGAGCAAAAAGTGGAACTGTCATTGAGGATTCAGGCGTGAGAGAAGAAATAGACAGAGCATTGATACGACAGTTTGATCTGTTACCTGTAGCTCGCAAAATGGTAATGGAGGAGTTAGCAAATGGACAGCAGAACTAAAAAGACTAATAATAAAAGATTTGTTAGATATTCAGAAGGAGCAGAGATGTATTCAATGAGTGTGTCAAAGTTTATGCAGTTAGCGAAGGATGCAAAGGCATGTTATAAAGTGAATCAGCTGGTGTTGGTTAATCTGGATATTATTGACGAATATCTTGAAACTTTCCACATTGTAGATGACGAGTTTTATAAGTAATTATGAGAAATGACGCATTAGTATAGAAGAAATACAAACAAGTATGGAGAAAAATGAGCCAAAAGAGAAAAAATGTATTGACTTTCGGTCAGACCAAAAGTATAATATGATTAAGATATGAAGGAGGCATACAGATGGCTAGAACTGGAAGACCAAAAGCAGAGAAACCTTTTGATCATAAGGTGACTGTTAAATTCAAAGAAGAGGAATACCAGATAATGGTTGAGTATGCTGAGACTCATAATCTATCCATTTCGCAATTGATTAGAATGGGTGTTGAATTACAAATGAAGCAGCAGGCTAATCAGTAGAACAGGCTCTTTTCTCCGGAAAGGAGAGAATAATGGCTTGTAGAAAAGATGGTAAAGGCAGAGTATTAAGAAAGGGTGAGGGTTACAGAAAAGGCGACGGAAGATACTCATATGTATATATTGATCCATTAGGCAAGAAAAGAACCATTTATGCAAAGTCTTTGGTAAAACTTCGAGAAAGAGAAGAACAGTTACAAAAAGACCAGTTGGATGGACTTGATATCTATGTCGCAGGAAAGGCTGATGTAAACTTTTTGTTTGACAGGTACATATCAACTAAAACAGAATTGCGCAGCACTACTTACAGTAATTATTTGTATACATGGAATCATTTTATTCGTGATACATTTGGCAAGAAGAAAGTAAGAGATGTGAAATACTCAGACGTGTTGTTCTTTTATACAGACTTGATTAATAATCAGGGATTACAGATTAATACGCTTGAGACAATTAACACAGTATTAAGACCTACATTTCAGCTTGCTGTCAGAGATGATATCATAAGGAAGAATCCGGTAGACGGAGCATACTGTGAAGTAAAAAAGCGTAATGGTGGTGTCAGAAAAACAAGGCGAGCGTTGACTGTGGATCAGCAGAGAAAATTCATGGAGTATGTAGCAAAGAATCCGTTCTTTTATCACTGGTATCCATTTTTTGTATTTTTGTTAGGAACTGGATGCAGAATAGGAGAAGCAATCGGAGTACGCTGGGATGATATTGATTTGGAGAATCGAATCATTGATATCAATCATAGCTTAACCTATTACCAGAGAGCGGATGATTCATATAAATGTGAGTTTAGAGTATCTTTGCCAAAGACGGAAGCTGGTAATCGTAGAATACCTATGATGCAGCAGGTATATGATGTGCTTCAGGAAGAATATGAGAGACAGAAGCAGGAAGGCTTTTGTGTTGAGAATGTGGATGGGATGACCAATTTTGTATTTACAAACCGATTTGGGATGCCACATAACCCAGCAGCAGTAAACCGGGCAATCAAGAGAATTGTGGATACACATAATTCAGAAGAAGAGGTAACTGCTAAAAAGGAGAAGAGAGAACCTGTTATGATTCCAAGATTCTCCTGCCATATCTTTAGACATACGTTTGCATCAAGATTTTGCGAGAATGAAACCAACATCAAAGTAATTCAAGAGGTAATGGGACATGCTGATGTATCAACTACCATGAACATATATGCAGAAGCAAACCCAGATGTTACCAAATCAGTAATTGAGAAATTATCAAAAAATATGGATATTTTTTAGAAAAGAGTCCTGCGATTGAACTCTTTGAAGATTGAAAAATATACCTATTCATACTGTGGCAAATATGTTATACTTGCTAAGTATTGTTGTGTTTGACACAGCAGTACATGCATAAAATAAAAAGACGTATTTTAAGGCGAATGACATCTTTTGGACACACAAAAGTCAAAAAAACGTCCAAGAGTATCCAAGTATATAGAATTCGGGAAAGCCCATTTTCCAAGGGTTTGCAAGGATATACAAGAGTTAGCTTAGCAATCAAAAAAATTCCCGACGATGAAGTCATTAGACAAGTAAAGCTAGTGTTTATGCAGGGTTGAATAATTGAAAGTCAAAAATTGCGACCGATTTGCGACTAAAGTTTATAAAGAGAACACGCAAAAGTAGAAGGGGCTGTCGCACTAAGTAATTAGTACGCAGCTCCTTTTTCATGCATAAAAGTAACTGCCAGACCTCGAAAGAATCTGGCAGTTGGTGTAAAATTAATGTATGACCAAACACATTATTTTACAGAAAAATTATAGTCTAAATCAAAGTGGATATCAATTAAAACTTCCACTAAATATTGAAACAATCATTCCGGAAGACGATTCAGTGCGGTTACTAAGTCAGTTTGTGGAGGCTATGGATTTGACTGACCTGTATTCTACCTATGAAAGAATAAATTCAGTATCGCCAAGAACACTTCTTAAGATTGTGTTGTACTCTTATATGAATGGAAACTATTCTTCCCGTTCCATGGAATTAAACTGTAAAAGGGACATCAACTTCATGTTTCTTTTGGAAGGTGCACCTGCTCCGGACCATGCAACATTTGCACGATTTCGAAGTATACATTTTGCTCCCTGTTCTAAACGAATTTTTGCTGAAATGTCCAATGCACTTTTTGAACTGGGTGAAATTTCAGGTGAAACCATTTTTATAGATGGAACAAAAATTGAAGCCAATGCCAATAAATATACTTTTGTCTGGAAGAAAACCGTAACAAAGAATCAGGCAAAATTACTTATAAAACTTGCAGAGTTCGTGGCTGAATGTGAACGGCTTTATGATTTGAAGATTGTTTATGGCGATACTGTAAAGATAAAACATGTAAAGAAGCTGTGCAAGAAACTTTATGCGCTCAAGCAAAGTGAAAACGTAGTCTTTGTACATGGCATTGGAAAAAGAAAAACACCACTGCAAAAGAGTATAGAAACTCTTGAAGGTTATCTGTCCAGGCTCAAAGAATACAATCAGAAGATTCATACCTGTGGAGAACGGAACAGCTATTCCAAAACGGATCATGATGCTACATTCATGCGAATGAAGGAGGATGCCATGGGAAACGGGCAGTTAAAACCGGCATACAATCTTCAGCATGGAGTAGACTCGGAATATATCACATGGCTTACCATTGGACCACAGCCTACCGACACTACAACCCTGATACCATTTTTGAAAGATGCAGAAGAGCATCTCAAATTTAAATACAAAAACATAACTGCGGATGCCGGATATGAAAGCGAAGAAAACTACCTGTTTCTCGAAACCAACGGACAGGCTGCCTATATAAAACCGGCTAACTATGAAATCTCAAAAACCCGTAAGTACAGAAATGACATAGGAAAAATCGAAAACATGGATTATGATGCAGAAAATGACAGTTATACCTGCAGAAATGCTAAAAAACTGACCGTAGACTATATCAGACATTCTAAAAGTAAAACAGGATATGTAAGTGAAAAAACGATTTACAAATGCGAGAATTGCACGGACTGCCCATACAAAAGTGACTGTATCAAGGGCAACAATTGTAAAACACCGTTGGAAGAAAGAACAAAGACACTTCAGGTTGCCAAAACATTTCTGAAATACAGACAGGAAGATTTGGAACGAATACTGTCAGATGATGGAATTCTTTTTAGAATAAACCGAAGTATTCAGGCAGAAGGCTCTTTCGGAGATTTAAAGCAGGATATGCAGTTTAGAAGATATCTGAGCAAAGGGAGAACAAATGTACTTGCAGAAAGCACACTGCTTGTTATGGCAAGGAATATGAATAAACTCCATAATAAGATTCAAAAGGACAAGACAGGAACTCACTTATTTCCATTGAAAAGCGCCTGATTTTTAACCTCTAAAAGTAAACTATCAAGCCATTCAAAATGGCTTATTAAAGTACGCTTTTTTTACAGAACAACAGAATAATATGGAGCTTTTCTGTAAAATTAAATATAAAAACAGAAAAAATGAAGCTGCCGCTTCACGAATTTTCATTCGCTAAAGCGACAGCCCCTTCTTCTATTTTTCAGCAGATTAAGGAGGAAACACAATGGCAGATGCTAAAACAGAGAAGCAGAAAGTACAGGAGATTACGGAGAAGCTGGAACAGGGATTGAAGGAACTCTTTGAGAGTGAGAAGTACCGGACATATCTTAACACCATGTCCAAGTTTCATAATTACAGCATTAATAATACCATTTTAATTGCGATGCAGAAGCCGGATGCTACTTTAGTGGCCGGATACAAGGCTTGGCAGAGAAATTTTGAGCGCCATGTTAAAAAGGGCGAAAAGGGTATCCGTATCCTGGCACCCGCACCCTATAAAATCAAAGAGGAACAGGAAAAAATTGACCCGGTAACCAAGGAACCAATGCTCGATAAGGACGGTATGCCCATTATGGAGGAAGTGGAGATTAAAATTCCGGCATTTCGTGTGGTTCCGGTATTTGATGTGTCACAGACGGACGGAAAGGAACTTCCGGAGCTGTCCGTGGATGAATTGTCGGCAGATGTGGACGGGTATCAGGATTTTATGAGAGCATTGGAAGCTGTTTCGCCCGCACCTATTGGGTATGAGGACATACCGGGAGAAGCCAAGGGATATTTTGATACTACCCTAAATCGTGTTGCCATACAGGAGGGCATGAGCGAGAGCCAGACGGTTAAGACTGCTATCCATGAAGTGGCACACGCAAAGCTGCACAACAGGGAAAGAGAAAAGGAAACAGACCTTTCGGAACATAAAGACCGTAACACGAAAGAAGTGGAAGCGGAGAGCGTTGCCTATACGGTGTGCCAGCACTTCGGAATTGATACCTCGGATTATTCCTTTGGTTATATTGCCGGGTGGAGCAGTGGCAAGGAAATGACGGAATTAAAAACTTCCCTTGATACGATAAGGAGGACTGCTTCGGAGCTGATTAGTGGTATTGAAGCACAGTTACAGGAACTTCAAAAGGAGCGTGTAACGGAAGCGGAGCTGACGGAGGAGATAGTGCTGTTGGTGGCAAATACTGACCGTTCCGAGTATGACCTGTTAAATGTCAGGGGTATGAGTGGCGAGGAGCTTGTGGCTTCCCTTGGGGATATGAATGATAATGACAGATTAAGTGTGGAAGCCTATCTGGAGAGTAAAGGCGGCTGGGTTACACCGCTTGCCGATGAGCAGACGAGGGAAGTGAGAGAGTATCATTTGGACTATGTTTATAATACCGACACTTATGAGATAACCGATGTAAAGGCGAAGATGGCAGAACAGGAGCAGGATTTAGAGCCGGATACGGAGCTTTCTGCTATGAAGCAGGCAGAGCAGCTTATTAACGATATGGAGCGTGAAAAGACCATTTTCAGTGCGGATGAGCGTGACCTGATTGTAAACTATGCTTACAAGCTGGGAGATATGGAAAAGACCAGGGAGCTTGCGGAGCATATCGCCATGTATGAAGAAAATTCGCCTAATCTTGTGGCACAGACCATTATCAATGCACAGGCAGAGATTGATGCTTTACCGGACGGAATGGTAGGTCTTTCCGAGATGCACGAGTATGGTTATACCTGGGCGGAAATGTTACCGCTGACACAGGAGAGGGCATTGGAACTGTTTGACCATGATTTACCTGTGTACAGGCTTTATGCGGACGGTTCCGAAGGAAGCATTGATGACAGGTCAGAAATAATGGAGCATAGTGGAATGTTCGGTATTGAAAAAGGGGATTGGGAGCAGTATGTGGAGCTTCAGTCCATGCGTGAGGAGCTTGCGGAGAGTTCCGCCAATAAGGAAGCGCAGCTTTTGTATGGCAGGGATAATCAGTTTGGCATTTATCAGCTTAATGACAGTCCGGCAGCAAGGGATATTCACTTTATGAACTCTGATTTCCTTGAAATGAAGGGTATTGCAGTTTCAAGAGAAAACTATGACTTGGTTTACACAGCACCTTTGGAGGAGGGAACAAGCCTTGAAGATATTTATATGAGGTTTAATTTAGACCACCCGGAGGATTTCAGGGGACACTCCTTATCCGTCAGCGATGTGGTGGTGCTTCATCAGAACGGGGAGAACACCTGTCACTTTGTGGACTCTGTGGGATATAAGGAAGTGCCTGAGTTTATACAGGAGATTTCCAAGGAACGGGAAGCAGAGCAGACTTTCGTGATTGCTGAAACAATGAAAGTGCTGGAAGAAATCGCAGAGGAACACGCCGGGGAAGAACCGGAAAGGGAAAATGCAGTTTTCCTTGTGAATTACAATGAATGGAGAGATGTTGGAGAGCTTGACTTGGGGCAGAACTATTTTGCCATTGATGACCCGTATGGGGACGGAGATTACAGGCTCCTTTGGTTGCAGAATGCTATCAAGGACATTACGCCCGCCGGAGCGCAGTATGATACTTATGAGGAAGCTGCACAGGCACTTTATGAGGTGGAGCGTGAGGTTGCCAATCTGCCACACAATAAGGAGAATAACATCGGTTCCTATATGGTAAACGGAAAAGCACAGCTTGAGCGCATTATGGAAGCGAGAAGCCTGCAGAAGCACATGGATATGGAGAATGACAAGGTTTCCTACTATGTCATTGCCGATTTATCCACTTGGGCAGATAACAGTCCGGAAAGGAGCGAGTTAGAGCGTTTTGACAGCTTTACCGAAGCTCTGGAGAAATTTAAGGCGTACCGGGAGAAAGATGCACAGTTTAGTGATACGGAGGATAAGGCAAGGACTACCCTCGGTTTCAATGTGCATGGTATTGAATTTGATGTTATCCACGCAAGAAACAATGAAAATGTATTAAGCCTTGACTTTACCCATAGCAGCGAAGCAATACAGAGCAACCGTTTTATGGATGATTTGCAGATTTTGTGTAATGAGCTGGTGGATGAGGTAAGGGTACACAGGGATATGACACCGGAGGAAGTAAAGGACTTTGTAAAGAAGCGTTTTGAACATCATCTTCATAGTAGTGGTATCGAAGATGCTTCCATGTATATGGAGCGTTTCGATACGCTTTACGAACAGGGCAAAATGGAACATCTTATGCCAACAGCCAACCAGAAGCACATCGTGGAGGATATACCGCTTGTGGAGTGGGAAAATGAGTATGTGAGTATCAATAACCGTTATGCAGATATAGCAGATAAGGAGCTGTCCGTGGTGGAGTATGAACTGCTGCTTGGTATGGAGCCGACACAGGTATCGGTAGATGGATTGATGGAGATGATGAACCATAGTGCAGAGCTGTGGAATTATCCTATGGAAGAAAAAGACCATTGCCTGCAGGAGAACATACCCGTTGTAACCGTCCGTGATGGCGAGGAAGCAAGGTATTTTGAGATACCCGAAGAATTAGTTGCAAAGGTAAGAGAGGGCGAATTTCGGGGATATGAGCCGGAGCAGATGGCATTTGCCATTAACGATAAATTTGTCAGCATTCAGTTCTGTGAGGGTGGTTATGATTATTCTATTTTCAACGCAGGTTATTCGCTCATTGACGGTGGTGTGTATGACAATCCGGATATAACCATTCATGCAGCCTTAAATGACATTTTGGAAGATATGGGCATAAAGGATACGGATGATCGTATCCCGGTGGATTATGAGGAGCTGATAGAAAAAGGAGAAGCTGTGGAGCAGGCTGCCATAGAAGCTCGTCAGACAGTTGCTAATTTTAAAGCCAAGACAGAAGAAATGTTTCATGGTATTAACGGACAGACACAGAGTGATATTGAAGCTACGGTATATGCTCATGTGCAATCCATGATTGACGAGGAGGATATAGATGCAGAGATTGTTGAAGTTGTAGTATCAGGGAGCCGATGCAGAGGGTTAGAGCAGGAGGGTTCTGACCTTGATGTGGTGGTGGAATATACGGGTTCCATTAGAGAAGATGACTTTTTCAATCTTCTGAATGAAAGCGGACTTACTATCGGTGGTGTGCCTGTGGATATTAACCCGATTACAGAGGGTAAAACCGGAACACTTGCAACTTATCTTCCGGGAGTGGAAAGTTTTCTTGCAGAGAAGCGGGAAGCTATGGAGCAGGAGCCGAAAAGTATCTTTTGTGTCCGCATGAATAATGAACACCGCTATTTTGAGAATACAAGCAGCCTGGATGCGGAAGCGTTGTGTGAAGCTTATGGAAAATGTGAGAAGCCTTTTGTGGATATGGGACAGTATGGAAAGCAGATAGACATAGGAGATTATGTGAGCATTCAGCAGAGTGAGAAGTTGGCATTTTCTGTGGAGTTTGATGCGGATAATAATGAGATTACCATATTTGACGGTAAGGAGTTTGCATATAAGCCATTACAGGAAACGATTTTCGGGGAAGCAGAGCAGAAGGGGACAGTTGTAACTTTAACTGTTGCTGAGTGTGGGGAATTTCACAATCTCGGAGAGTTCCATGAGGGCATAGAAACGGTGGACGAAGCTATTAAATTGTTCAATCAGATACCGCCGGACAGAATGAATGGTATTCCAAGTATAGGTATCCACATTCATACGGAGGGAACGGAGCCATTTGAAGATGTGGAAATGGATATAGTATCGGGTATGGTTGCTGATTTGGAAATGCTTGAATATGTACCGGATATTTCGGACAATCCAAAGGCAATAGAAGTCATTGGAGAACTGATTGACAAGTTACCGGATATTGAGGTGTGTGGTTCGTTAGAGAAGTTCCAGACTGCTATTCTTGCAGCTCAAATAGACCAGCTTTCCTATGATTATGACACCTATCAATACCGTGATACGGTGGAGGACAGGGATGTGCAGATAGCCACGATTGCAGAGGACATCAGAAGCGGTAACACAGAGTATCTGCAAGATTTCTTAAATGCCATTGTTTCAGACGGTATCAGAGAGGGTATTGTGGATATGTTCGGAAAGGGTATGGATACGGACAATAGCGAAGCCATACAAACCGTCAGAAAGGTACAGGAGCTGTTAGAAAAGCTGTCTGCATATAAACCTTTAGCAAAGGTGGAGGAGCTTGAAGAAGGCAATTATAACATGGTCGATAATGTGCTGAATAATGGTGTGGAAAAGAAAGAGCAGGAGCGTGTTCCCGGTAGGATTTCCATACGGGAGAAACTGGCAGAGAAGAAGGCTGCCGTAGAACATAAGGATAAGGCACTACAAAAAGACCAGGACAAAAAAGCACAGAGGGAGATTTAAGATTATGGAAAAATTTACAGTAGAAGAAATCAATTTGATGTGTGTATTCGACAGAAGCGGTAGAACAGAGCTGATAGAAGATATTGGCCGGGTTCTACCTCATCTGGAGGATAAGGATATGGAGGAACTTGCGAACCGGGTAATAGGTAAGCTTCAGAACATGACCGATGAGGAATTTGCAGAGGTTGCGTTGGAAGCGACAGAGTAAAATAATTTAGTGGGTAGTTGGTTGTGTTTGGCTGACTACCTGCTTTTTATTTTGCAAATAAATTTCATAAATTTTTGTATACAATCTGATTGAGAAATTGACATTAGTAGGGTATAATTTTAATGTATGCGTTTTGAATTTGAATGTGGAACACACTGTGTTCCGTTTTGAATATATTGCATTTCGGAGGTGTTGGTATGGCTGATGAGAAAATGGAAATCATAGATAACAGAGAATTTCAAAGTTTGTATGAAAAATCAAAAAATTTGATTGATAGTGCCAGAAGTAATATGGGACAGATGGCAAATGCAATAACGGTTTTGACGAGTTTTTTGCTGGGACGGTATATTGTGGAGCAGGAACAGCAAGGAGCAGAGAGAGCAAAGTACGGAACAAAAGTAATTGACTCATTATCTGCTTATCTGACTGAGGAATATGGCAGAGGTTTTTCAAGAAGCAATGTTGCGGGAATGCGACAGTTCTATATGGCTTATCGGGAAAGGGAGAATGAAATTATCCAATCGGGAATTGGACAATTTGAACAGGCATTTGGAATTGTCCAATCGGGAATTGGACAATTGGAAGCAGCATATAAAAAACTGCCGTTTAAGCTGAGTTGGACACATTATCAGGTGCTTATGCGCATAGAGGATAAGGAAGAACGAGAGTTTTATGAGAAAGAAGCAATACGGTCAAATTGGAATGTAAGCACTTTGAAAAGACAGTTTAACTCAAGTTTGTATGAAAGACTGGCATTAAGCAGAGATAAGAATGATGTAATGCGATTAGCGAATGAGGGAGCTATTCCGCAGAAGCCGGAGGATATTTTACATACACCGTATGTATTGGAGTTTGCCGGGTTGGAAGATAAGGCTGCTTACCATGAAAGTGACTTAGAGTCAGCCGTTATTGAGAAAATGCAGAAGTTTTTGTTGGAGCTTGGAAAGGGATTTTTGTTTGAACAAAGACAGAAACGATTTTCCTTTAATGATAAGAATTTTTATGTAGACTTGGTGCTATACAATAGACTGCTAAAGTGTTATGTTTTAATTGATTTCAAGATTGATGAGCTGACTCATCAAGATTTAGGGCAGATGCAGATGTATGTCAATTATTTTGATAGATACGAGAGAGTGGAAGGAGAAAATCCAACAATCGGTATTCTACTCTGTAAACAAAGTGATGAAGCATTGGTTGATTTGACATTACCAAAAGATGCAAATATTTATGCCAAGGAATACAAATTATATTTGCCGGACAAGAAGCTGTTGCAGAAAAAGCTGAAAGAATGGTTAGATGAAGAAGAAAAGTAATGTGTGTAAGAGTGCTATTTCGATAGCACTCTTACTGACTTTATAGACTGCGCTTGCTGTCATGAGATGGTTCGCTCTGTTGTAAGGTATCCCGTCCAAGATACTATTGAGATTATCCAGCTTCTGGCTTAGTTCCCGAACCTCTTTTTCACAGGTTTTATAGGTGGAAGTAAGCTCGTCCCTTTGTCTGGCAAGCTCCTGATACTCGCCTTTTAACTTATCAATATTTAGAGATTTTAGGTTAATACCTGCCTGCTCCAGCACTCGCCTTGCACCACCGTAGAGGATAATCTGACTTTCGTATCGGCGGAAATATGCGTCCGGGTTCTTGGCTTTTTTGTAGCCGATATGATAGGAACGATTGGCCCGATACTGTTCAGCATACTTGATGATTTCTGCAAGGTCTTTGATGCGGTGTTCCAGCTCCACAACACTTTGTTTTGCCGATTTTCCGGCTTCGGTTTTCACAGAGATTTCATGCTCCAATTTGGCAATAGACCCGGCTTCCATATAGCTCTGTGCAGCTATCTTTAAATTCTCAATGGCTGCCCAACGCCTAAGACCGGGAGAGTTCTGAAACTTCTCATCGGAAGTGTCAACAAGTCTGCGTGAAGCATAGTCCCTTTTTGGGATAGTTGCCTTGCGTTCCCGTTTCAATTCTATGCGTTCTTTGATACGCTCCTTAGTATATTCCTTGCCTAAAGATTTTACGCTGCCACGGATAAAACGGTCTTTTCCGATGGGGCGGAAGGAGATATACTTTGGTGCATTTTCTCCAAATTCTTCGCCTTTGATTTCATAACCTTTTGCTCGTAGAAGCAGTAAAAATTCCTCATAAGTGGAAGCTGATTTGATACAGGAATTGATGTTTTTTCTAAGCTGTGGTTTCCAGGCGGTTCCGTTTTTATCAGCACTCCATTCATTGTATTTTTTGCCACGCTTTTCACCGGGAATAATGGTGGAGAGATTGTGTTCCTTGCACAGCTCATCGCTCAAATGCCGGATGTGGTAATAGGACTGTTTGCAGTCGTGATACTTGTCATGCTCGATGTTATCAGCAGCACAAAAAATGATGTGATTATGGACATGACCTTTATCAATATGGGTGCTAACTACATAGGAGTATTTCCCCTGTAATAATCGGTCTGCTAGTTCCTGTCCAATCTTGTGAGCTTCTTCAAAACTTACCTCGCCCGGCTCAAAAGCCTGTATGAGATGATAGGCTTTATTGGGGCTGTTTTCCCTGCAATGGTCGAGGGTATATTTGAAGTCAATCGCAGCGGTTTCCGGAGAGCAGGCGTAGGAAGAAATGAAGATTTTTTCGTCCGTCTTATCCGGGTTGCAGATATAGTCTATTGCTTTATCAACGGTTGCTTTAATAGCATGGATTTTTGTGTACGCCATACTTCATTCATCAACTCCTTTACTTCGTTCATATCTTCCTGATAGATATGGTTGGTACTGTTAATTCTTTTTGCAATCTGGTTCAAACTTGAGCTTATTCGTCCAAGCTCGGTATTGTAATTTCTCAAATAGCTGTAATCCACTTCATAGACATATCCATACAAAATGAGCTTGCGTAAGAACGCAGATTTGCTTTTCATTCCGGAGAGCTTAAACTTCTCATCAAGTATGTACTGCTCGTCATCATTTAAGTGAAATTCATTACGGTTGGTGCGAGTTCTGTTCGCCAATTCTGCCACTTCCTTTCTAAAAATGGGTACAAAAAAACTGCTGTAAAATTTTCGATGTTTACAACAGTTTGTTTCAATGGTTATATAATTTGGATAAAATCATCCGAGTGGAATTATAGCAAAAAAAGTGTGATATAGCAAGAAAATTATTTTTTGTATCGTTTATACTTGTTTTGAAGGTCATTATATATATCCTCAACAATGCCTTGTGAAAGAAACAATGCATTGTATAAATCGGTTATTATCATGCAAACAAAAATTAATATTCCATACGTTAAAAGCATTGTATTTATTGTAGTAGCGTTATATGAGTCGATGGCAGCATAAATAGCTATCAACGAGATAATTGCCATCATATAGTTGTGAGCATATTTTTGAATAGAAAAGAAAGTTTTAAAATCACCATTTTTATATAGAATACGGAATAATAATTCAATAAGTGAATTGATTAGTAAAACAATTGCTATGAGTATGATGCTTAGGAAAAGTGCTGAAATGAAATTACCTTGTCCATTCAAGAAATTATAAAGCAATAAATCTATTTTATCAACAAATAGGGCAACAACTATTAGCACAAGAAATGGTTGATAAAAAATCGCAAACCAAACCGTACCATCAGAAACGGCGTCATTAAGTCTAAGAATGGAAAAAAGTGTACTTACAAGTAATTTGATACAGGAAACTATAAAGAAAAAAAGAAATATGAACAAATTTTTAATCTTATTTATCATAAGAAACCTCCTTGTATGTTGGACTAATCATTTTCATAAGTTGTATCGGATTATATTTCATAAATACGAAGAGGGTTAGGGATACTTCCCTAAGAAAATTGGTCACGATTAGCGAATAGCGGGTTGTGACAATTTTAAGCCTGTGTACGGACACAGGCAGTGCTTGCTATGCAACTTATAACAAAAATAGTATTGATGACAGTAACTGGATGTATATTCTTGGTTGTCCATTTCATATATGTTTTAGGTAATTTGAAAATGAGCTGATGAATGGAATTAGAGGGCACAGAGAAAAAATTCAGTAAGCCGGTGTGTTTGAGTGAGAGAAAACTTTAAATTTTATTAAGCGATGAAGAACCTTTTTAGAAAGAAAAATCTAGTTTCGTGAGGTATGTTTATTGATACAATGAATAGTGTTTTCAAATTGTGTATTGACAATCTAACAACTGTTAGATAAAATGTGTCTAACAGTTGTTAGACGGAGGCGTATGATGAATGCGACAAGAGAAAAAATTTTAGACATTTCTTTAGAATTGTTTTCCCAAAGAGGATATTCAGCAGTTTCGATTAGAGATATTTGCAAGTGTGTGGGAATTAAAGAAAGTTCTGTTTACTATCATTTTGAGAATAAGCAGAATATTTTTGATGTATTGTTGGAAAAGTTTTCTAAAATCGCAAAAAGTATGATGGTTCAACTTGAAAACGGTCTTACAGACGGGCAGAACACTTTTTCAGATGGTATCAATACTGTTTCTAATTGCTTTTTTGAACAATATCTTATGAATGATTTCTGCAATAAGGTTATGCGAATTATGTTTATCGAGCAGTTTAATAATGAAAATGTACGAAAATTGTATCAGCACTGGCTTATGGATGAGCCACTCAATTTTCAAAGAAAAATCTTTCTTGCATTGACGAGTGTCGGCGTGATTACAAATTGTGATAGCGAATATCTTGCAGTAAAGTATTATGCTCCAATTTATTTCTATGCACAGAAATGGTTGTTCAATGGGGAATTAACAGAAGAAAGCAAAGAGTCATTTCGTATAGATGCATATAAGCATATACAGATGTTTTTTGGAGAAATAGGAGGTTACAATGGCTAATAATATTATTATCACGGGAGCAAATCAAGGGATTGGTTATTATATGGTGGAAAAGTTGCTTGCAGAGGGAAATAAGGTGTCGGTTTTGGATATTGAAACAGACAATCTTGCAAATCTCCAAAAAAAATATGACTGTCTTATTTTTTATAAGGTGGATTTGAGAAATTATGATGAAGTAAAGAGGGCGGTTGGCGAAACAGTTGCAGAGTTTGATACTATTGATATTGCTATTCATAATGCCTGTAAATGTACATTTGAAAGTGAAAGCGAAACAGATTTAGATACATATAAGGATGTTTTTGATGTTAATTATTTCGGTGCATTACGTTTGGTAAAATGCGTTATTCCCTATATGTCAATACAGAAAAAAGGACGTGTGATTTTTACAAGTTCAGGTGTAGGTGTGACAGGATTTATGAATATTTCGCCTTACAGTTCTACAAAGGGTGCATTAGAAGCACTGGCAAAATGTTTGAGAATTGAGTATGCAAAGGATAATATTACATTTCATATTATGCATCCACCTCTTACTAGAACAGAATCAGCATCACCTCTTCCTGTTCCGGATGAGTTCAAAGCATTGCCCGAAAAAGTTGGTTATGGACTTGCAAAGCATATAAATTCAAAGAGGTTTATTATATGTCATAGCCTTAATCAGAAAATGCAAACACTTGGATGTTACTTGTTCCCAACAAAAATGGGAGATTTGCTTTCAAAGTTAACAGCAAATTGTAGTAAAACAAATGTTTTGTAAAATTTCAGTTAGATGGAGCAATAAATTTTATGAGTGGTGATATGCAAGATATTATGCCTTAGATGTACTGAAAAAAGATTAAAGGAAAATAAAGAAGGTGTGAATGATGGCTCTGTTCCGTCAAACACTAAAAATGATAGGATTGCTGAAATAGAAAAGAGATTTGCAGTATTGGAAAAGAATAGTTCTTTTAAGTGTAATGTATGTCAGGATTGTGGATGCAGAATGTATTTCTTTTAATCAAGGAATTGCTTTATAGAAATGGAGGTGGTTGATTTGGGTGAAGTGCTTATCCTACATTTGGGACATAATGATGATAATCTGTGGCATAAATTAGTTGACTTGTTAGGCGAGAATGGATACCAAATCAATCACATGCAAAAAGAAAAACGGGCGTTGAATTTATTAAAATTTGACGGTTTGGAGATAGTGCCGGAAAGACATCAAGTGTTTTTGGAGAATAGAGAAGTCATATTAACCGGAAAAGAATTTCAAATATTATTGCTTTTAGCCCAGAATCGAGGTCGTGTATTCAGCAAAGAGCAGATATATGATTGCGTGTGGAATAACGAATATGTATATGATGGAAGAAATATGACAGCATATATCAATAAAATTAGAAGAAAAATCGAACTAAATCCGTCAAGACCGAGGTACATTCTGACGGTATGGGGAGTGGGATATAAATTTAATGGGGAAATAGAACCAGCAGATAATGTGGAATGAAATACGCAATATCTGCTTATTTTTTATGTAGAAAATGGAATAATAACGGTAGGAGGAATGGCGATGAGTAATGAAGTATGGGAAAAAGTTGCAGACATTTTACAGGAATTGAGATGTTCAGATTTGCAAAGGAATGGATTGGTACATCTGGACAACTGTATAAGCGAGAAAGCAAAATTGAAATTATTGAAAGTACAATATGTTAAGTGCTTAGATAATATTTCAGCACAGGAACAGGAAATAATAGAAGAGTATGTGACGCAGCTTCAGCAGGTAGCGTTTGAAGAACAGCAGGAAGCATATTGCCAGGGAATTGTGGATGCATTACAGATTTTATCCGGCTTGCAGTTGATACCAATAAATGAAAATATACAAAATTTAATAAAAAAATTGCAATAAGAAGCTGGCTCATTTCTTTGCGGATATGAGCCAGTTTTTAAAATTCATTCTATAAATGGCAACAGAAAAACTATAAAAAGACTAGGAAAAAACAAGATTTGACTATTTTTTAGTTACAGAAAGACTATAAATGTTCTGTATCATCTTTTACAGGGTTGTTCATAACAACACCCCTGCCAGTTGCTAAAAGAACGGAACGCTGATATGTATCACATTGATTAAAGATATGTATCATCTCCTGATAATCAGGGGCGTTTTGGTCATTATTGGGTGTGATATAGGAATCAGCGGACATATTTAATGCACGCATAATTTTACAAAAAAGCGGAATGCTTGGATTACCTTTGCCATTTTCAAGGTTTTTGTAATATTGCGGATGGCAGTCTATAAGTTCAGCAACTTGTTCTTGGGTAAGTTGAAGCCTGTTACGGTGTTCTTTCATAAGCTCGCCCAAGGTTTTAGCAGTATTAGCCATTCTATTCACCTCCGATACTTCTTCATAAGTAGTGTATCGCGATACCTTGAAAATGTGAAAAGCGTTAGAGATTAAAAATAAGTAATGTATAAGACTACCAATGATTAAGTCCCATGTGGATTGTAAAAAAACGCAATCTACAAGGGATTTTTTTGAGTGTTTTGTTTTCCTTGCTGAATTGTGTGGAGAATTTCCATGCGACAAATAGGGATTACAAGGTACAAAACGATAGAACTGTTAAAAAAATAGCGTTTTACTGTAATCTCAAATGCACCCTTACAGGTAGTGCGAAAGATTACACAAAGGTAAGTACATATTATTTTGATGAAGAACGTCCGGCAGGCAAGTTGTCTGCATGGGCGTTTTTTATATATAAAAATTTTTTGAAAAAAATTTTTAGGTTTCGACGAAGCCGGAAATTCCATTCGTGCTACGGAGTGAAAGGGAGATGTTTCACTCTGTTCCAGTGGGTACGGAAGGAGGTGAACTCTTATGGAGCAATCTTCTTCCGAAAAGCAGTCGAGAATAAGAAAGCAGTTTGACAGCTTTTGTAAAACTTTACTGAAGAATGAGATGATTGATTATGAGCGGGAGAGAAGTTATCGGTTGAAACATGAAATTTCTTTTTCGGAATTATCACAGAAGGAGTTGAGTCGGATGGTTAATGAGGATGAGTACATAGCTGAGTCTGAGGTATTTCGTGTCCTTGATTATGATGTGGAAGTTAAGGACGAGTTGATTGGTGAAGCGTTGAAGTGTTTGCCGGAAAAGAAGCGCAATGTAATATTGTTATCCTTTTTCTTGGATATGACAGATACGGAAATTGCCAAGCACATGAACCTTGTCAGAAGCACTATTCATCATCACCGGGTCAGCTCACTTCAAGCATTAAAAAGGATTATGGAGGGTATCAGGAATGGCGAAAATAAGTAAGTGTTCAAAATTGCTGCCTTACCATATCATTGTGGCGGCAGCTTCCGGAGATGTGGAAGCAATCAATTTGGTTTTGAAGCATTATGAAGGGTATATTGCAGCTCTGGCTACAAGAAAACTCTATGATGAGTATGGAAATCCGCACTATTGCGTTGATGAAACCTTGCGTCGCAGATTAGAAACAAAGCTGATTATGAAGATATTGGCTTTTAAAGTGGCTTAGTAGCTGGTTGGTAGTGTCCCTTTCCACGCACTGACCAGAGCTAGGCGGTGTACCTTGATAACTGAATATTTTTGCATACAGGACATGAGGGTATGTGGAGCCACTAGGCAGGTTCGCCATGATATACCTGCTCTTTTTGAGTGAATGCGAAGAAATGCTGGAAAATTGCATTGAAGCTAAGGTATGGAGCGAGAAGAATTTGGCAAAGTGTGTAGCAGTTACACGGGGCGATGAAACATATCCGTAATAATGATACTTCCGGAGAAATCCGGTCAATTTTTTGACGGTGCAAGACCGATGTGGGCAGCGTAATGAACTGCCACCTGTATAGCATTTTTATTAGCTAATAAATGAGCAGAGCTACTTCTACTTATCTATTAGCTGATAAAGCTGTGTGTTAAATTAAGGAGGTTTTTTGATGCAAAGAATACCAAAGGCAATAAATAAAAAGCGTTTAGTACGATACAAGGAAGGTGCAGAGATGTACAGCATGGGAATGAACAAGTTTCAAGCTCTTGCAAAAGATGCGGGTGCTATTTTGAAGATAGACAGAATGGTACTTGTTGACCTTGATGTATTTGACCAATATCTTGAGTCATTTCGAGTAAAGTAGTAGAAATTAGGGAAAGATTTTCCGTACAACCAAAAGTATTGCTTGACTTTTGGTTAAACCGAAAGTATAATGGTTAATGTAATGGGAGGTGCATATCATGGCAAAGACAGGCAGACCGAAGTCAGAGAACCCAAAGAAGAATGTTATTGGTTTGAAACTGACCGAGGAAGAAACTGCAAGGCTTAAAGAGTATGCGTCCAAACATGACATGACCATAACACAGGTGCTACAAAAGGGTATTGAGTTGCAATATGCAATGGATGAACCTATGTAGTTAGTACGAAATCTCTTTCCTTGAGAAAGGAGTAGAGATGGCACAATCAAGAAAGGATAACAAGGGAAGAGTTTTAAGAAAAGGCGAAACGCAGCGGAGCTGTGATGGCAAGTATGTATATACTTATACTGACCCGGAGGGAAAGCGTAGGAGCATTTATTCCAAGGATATTATGGAGCTACGCAGACGAGAGGAACAGTTGGTAAAAGACCAGCTTGACGGATTGGATGTGTATGCAGCGGGTAATTCGACAGTTAATTTCGTTTTTGACAGGTATATATCTACCAAGTCGGAGCTGAGAGGAACAACCAGAACGAATTATATCTATATGTATAACCGTTTTATCCGGGAGGGATTTGGTAAGAAGAAAATCTCATCAGTAAAGTATTCGGATGTGTTGCAGTTTTATCAGCATTTGCTGAAGGAAAAGAAAATACAGGTCAATACATTAGAAACGATACATACAGTATTACACCCAACATTTCAACTTGCGGTGCGAGATAATATTATCCGTGTCAATCCAAGTGACGGAGTTATGGCACAGGTAAAGAAGCAACCGGGAAGAAATCATGGTGTAAGACACGCATTGACAGTAGAGCAGCAGAGAGCCTTTATGAACTACATAGAGAATAATCCCACATATTTTCATTGGACACCATTATTCAAATTCCTTTTGGGAACCGGGTGTCGAATTGGCGAAGCAATAGGGATTAGGTGGCAAGATGTTGATTTTGAAAAGCGTATGATTAGCATAAATCACAGCTTAGTGTATTACAGCACGGAGTACAAAGACCACGCTATGTGTACGTTCTCTATATCTCTCCCCAAGACAGAAGCAGGTATACGCAATATTCCGATGATAGATGCAGTTTACGATGCACTCCAAGCAGAGCTGGAGGATCAGAAGGAAAACGGATTTAACGAAACGGAGATTGATGGAATGAGTGGCTTTATATTTATGAACCGCTTTGGATATGTCCACAATCCTCAAGCAGTTAATCGGACAATCAAGCGTATATACGAATCGTACAACGCAGATGAAGTAGTAAAGGCTGCCAAAGAAAGAAGGGAGCCGGTGTTAATACCACATTTTTCATGTCATCATTTGCGACACACCTTTTGCTCTAGGCTTTGCGAGGTAGAAACAAATTTGAAGGTAATTCAGTCCATTATGGGACACGCTAATATTGAAACGACAATGGATATATATGCGGAAGTTACCGACATGAAGAAGCAAGAATCAATGAACAATTTAGCACACACATTAGATGTATTTTAGGAAAGAGTCCGGTGGGGCTGACTGAGTACGACAAAATGTGTGCTGTACGACAAAAGTACGACAAATTATAGTGGATTAATCCGTTTTAATGTGCTAATATGGGTAAGGATACCTTATGTAACACAGCTAACTAAAGGAAAAAGGGTCATAATAAATTAAATTGACCTAAAATCCCAACGATGAAGACGCTTGATAAATAAGTGCCTTAAATTGTGCAAAATAAGAGTGAATTAATGGAATAATTAAACCCAATATAAACCTAATTATTTATGTCAGAAAGCGACTTAATATAAGATATAAAAGGGCAATGTGAGAACATGCCCTTTTATAAGTTGGAGGGTTAGATGAAAAAGAAAGATTTGAGTTCCATATTTCAAGATAATATGTCGTTACCAATACATTGTTGGTATATAGATATACGGTTGGCTTTTTAGCTGAATGGGTAAAACAAGTAGTAAATGATTATTTGAAAAACAAGGAAAGCGAAAATATAGTTGTGCCTGACCCTTTTGCGGGATTAGGAACGACTCTGTTGGCATGTGATAAGAGCGGCTTCACATGCTGGTACTGCGACATGGCAATATATTTTGTCAAAACAAAGACTAAGGTTTTTAAAGAAAGACCTAAAACATATGAGTTCTTAAAGCTCCTTTATTGACACCTATATATGATGAATATTGTGATTCTACTCCATTTATCGGAGTTGTTTTGGCTGGCGAATTTACAGATACTTCTTTGGAACAAATGCGTTCAGAGGAATTTAGTGCAGAAGAGAGTAGGTATAATGGAAGCGATGAGTGAAGAGGACAGAAAAAACTGAAGAAGGCGTTGATGCAGGCAAATGGAACACAGGAATTTGCCGGTATAACAGAGGTATGTGAATATATTACAAATAAGACTAATGAAAAAAGTGACAACAAGATATACAAGTACGAAATCAGCATATATTTTTCTGATGGTGATAAAATTGAAATGCAATTCAAAGAAAAGAATAATGCAATTATGTTTTTGAGACAACTAGAAGCATAAACAACGATAAAAGCGCTCTTTTAAGGTTATTTCCCGATATTGTACAGGGGTCTGATAACCAAGTGACGAATGTATCCGGCAATGATTATATCAGTGTATATAATCCTTTAGTTTTAACTTTAATTCTTCTAATGTTTGGAAGGTCTTATTCCATACAAATTCTGTTTTTATTACTTTAAATGTCGCGTCTGTCATAGCATTGTCATAGGGTCATCCCTTATGGCTTAAGAAGCACTCTATACCAAATACTTCCGAAGGTTCTTCAATTGTCCTATTTTTGAATTTATTTCCCTGTCAGTGCGAAAAATATAGATATTTGACAGTTTTTCTTCTACTGTCATAAATGCCTGTTTTACAGGCTCCGTAGTTTTATGTATTCCTGTATGATATCCGGCGATGTTTCTATTAAAAAGGTCAATAAGTACATATACGTAATTCCATTTTTTCCTACACTTACATATGTTAAATCACTTACCACTATATTTCGGTACGACTGTTTCTTGAACTGGTGCCCCAGACTGTTTTCCGCCTTTGCTTCATTGCATGGGTCTTTTTGTGGTTTGAATTGTGAAGCTGTATACGTTGATACCAACCCCTCCCGCTTCATAATTCGTCCAATTTTGCGTCGGGACATCTGTTTTCCTTTTTTCAATAGTTTTTTCTTGATTTTTCGTGAACCATAATTATTACAGCTACTTTTGAAAATTTCTGTAGTATAGAGGAGGTTAATCAGAAGCCTCCTATGATACAATGAAAAAGGTGTTGCAAACCAACTTTAAAGAATAGGAGGCGGTTCAAATAGACAGTAAAAGTATATCATGTAC
>JBNMLC010000031.1:0-21460 GCA_050874665.1 Lachnospiraceae bacterium
CTTTTCATCTGCCACGGCAACATCTGTCGTTCCCCAATGGCAGAATTTGTATTAAAAGATATGGTAGCAAAACGTGGGATTGCTGAGCAATTTGAAATTGCATCGGCGGCCACAAGTACAGAAGAAATCTGGAATGGTGTGGGAAATCCTGTGTACCCACCAGCAAAGGCAGAATTAGCAAAGCATGGAATTAGCTGTGACGGCAAAAGAGCCGTTCAGTTAAAAGCCTCCGATTATGATTATTATGACTATCTTATTGGTATGGATTCCATGAACATTAGGAATATGGAACGCATGACAGGACATGCTAGAGGAGATAAAATCAAGAAGATGTTAGAGTACGCTGGTTCTCAATTGGATTGCCAGGATCCCTGGTATAATAATCGTTTTGACCAGACTTATAAAGATGTAGTCACTGGCTGTACGGCTTTTCTCGATTTCTTAGAAAGAGAAGGAAAAATTTGAGCAAAGAGATAAACAATATTTTAAATTTAAAATCAGAGAGGGATGGATCATGATATTTGAACATAATATGATGACAAATGATTCCATGAAGATGGAAGTTATAATTATTGGCGCCGGTGCGGCAGGATTGACCGCTGCCATTTATGCGGCAAGAAGTGGTGCAAGGGTTACTGTTTTGGAGCATACGGCAAAGGCAGGTAAGAAAATTCTATCAACAGGGAACGGAAAATGCAATATTACCAATCTTTATCAGGGAAGAGAATGTTATCGTGGGAGTGACAGTGAATTTGCTATGGAGGTGCTTGGGCAATTTGATGAAAAGGCTACACTTGCCTTTATGGAAAGTCTTGGAGTTTTGTGCAAAGAAAAAAATGGCTATATTTACCCAAGATCAGAGCAGGCAGCGACTGTGCGAGATGCCCTTCTAATGGAGTGCAGACGTTGCAATGTGAAGATAGAATACGAAGTCGAGATAAAAAGTATTCAAAAAAAGCAGGATTCGTTTGAAATTGTCATGAATCATGAAGGAAAAAAAGTTACTTACCAAAGTAAAAAAGTGATTTTAGCGACAGGATCTAAGGCGGCGCCAAACACTGGTTCGGATGGAAGCGGATATAAACTTGCAAAGGACTTGGGAATAAAAGTGATAAAGCCATTGCCGGCATTGGTACAATTAAGGTGCGAGGACGGGATTTACAAAGAAGCAGCCGGGGTTCGGTGTCCGGCTTCTATTTCTATAAATATAAATGAAGAAACGATAGCAATACAAGAAGGAGAATTACAGATTACCAATTATGGAATTTCCGGAATTCCGGTGATGCAATTGAGCAGATTTGCGGTAAAAGCGTTAGATGCAAGAAAGCAAGTTGCAGCGGTAATAGACTTTTTCCCGGAAATGGAGTATGAAGAGCTTACCCAAAAATTGCAGGATATGATAAAGCGTTTTCCAGAAAAAACACTGCAGGATATTCTTGCAGGATTTATGAATCGAAAACTTGCGATAGCGTTATTGAAAGAAATGGGAGTAAGAAAAGAGGTCACAGCAGCGAGGTGTGATGAAAATTATACGCAAGGAATGGCAGAATTTTTAAAATCATACAAACTGTGGATTAGCGGATACAATTCCTTTGCGGAGGCACAGGTATGTCAAGGCGGAATTTCTACATTGGAAGTCGATAGCAGGACGATGGAAAGTAAAAAGATTCCAGGGCTTTATTTTGCCGGAGAAATTTTGGATATAGATGGCACTTGTGGAGGATATAATCTTCAATTTGCCTGGGCAAGCGGAGCCATTGCAGGTAAAAGTGCTTCCGGTTTCTGAATTGAACAATGGTACTTTCGACATGGAAAAAGTCAAAATGACGAAAATAAAATGGAACAATGCACAAAAAGAACGAAATAATTTAAAAAAACAGGAAAGAAAGCAAGCGATTTGCACAATGAATATTTCAAAAATATTTCAAAATAATAAAAAAACATTGAATAATTGGAAAAAATGATATATAATAATGATAGCAAGTACATAAAATATGCAAAGAAGGAGAGAAAATGATGAGAAAGAACGGTTTGAAAAAACGATTGTTTAGCATTATTCTGGCAACTTCGCTGGCGGTTTCCCCGATTTATGTTGCACCTACAGTGCAGGTTCGGGCGGAAACAGTGAGAGCAACAAGAAGCTTTGATTCAAACTATGATGCACAAAACGCGTATTCTGGTGATGACTTAGGTTGTACTTATACAAAAGAAAAAACAACATTTAAGGTATGGACGCCGGAGGCAACCTCTGTAGTACTGTGCAGATACGAAAAAGGAAATGGAGGAAGCGTAATTGAGGAGCTTCCAATGACAAAGGGTGATAAAGGCGTATGGAGCGTAGCGGTAAGCGGCGATATTGTAAATACCTATTATACATATAAGGTAACGGTAAATGGAAAAACGAATGAAGCTGTAGACATCTATGCGAAAGCAGCAGGTGTGAATGGCGACAGGGCGATGGTAGTGGATTTAGATAGCACCGATCCGGAACATTGGGATACGAATTATCAGCGTGAACAGACAAAGCTTAGTGATATCATTGTATGGGAAATACATATCAGAGACTTTTCTATTGATGTAAGCTCAGGTGTTAAGGAAGAAAATCGCGGTAAGTATAAAGCATTTACAGAAGAAAATACTACGGTTAACGGACAGGGAAAGGTGGCTTCCTGCGTAAACTATTTAAAGCAGTTAGGCGTTACACATGTACAGTTAATGCCTATGTATGACTATGGTTCTGTAGATGAAACAAAGGTTACGTCATCTCTGGGAAGTAATTATAACTGGGGATACGATCCAAAGAATTACAATGTACCGGAAGGTTCTTATTCTTCCAATCCTTACGACGGAAATGTACGTATCACAGAAATGAAAGAAATGATTCAGGCATTACATGATGCAGGCATTAAAGTTATTATGGATGTGGTTTATAATCATACTTATACTACGGTAGACTCTAACTTCAATAAAATTATGCCGGATTATTACTATAAGCTTAATTCCGATTTGACTTATAATGATAATTCTGGTTGTGGAAATGCTACGAGAAGTGAAAGTGCCATGTATCGAAAGTTTATGATTGATTCTGTCAGCTACTGGGCAGAAGAATATAATCTGGACGGATTCCGTTTTGATTTGATGGGAATTCATGATGTGACTACCATGAATCAGATTCGTAAGACTCTGGATGATAAATTTGGCAAGGATAAGATTGTGTTGTACGGCGAAGGCTGGACAGGAGACGGCAAATATGACGCTAATAGTGCTCATAAAGCAAATGAGGCAAGTCTGGATTCTGGAATTGGATATTTTAATGACCAGATTAGAGATGCAATCAAGGGCGAACATAAGTTTGATGATATAAATTCCATTGGTCTGGTTCAGACTGGGTATATCACAGACGGTCAATACCTGGATCCGGGACAAAAATGGCCAAATCATGTGTATGGCGGTATTATGGGTTCTGTTGGAAGAACAGACGGTGAATGGGGTATGTGGAGACCATTCTGGTCGAAATCCTCAAATTGTGTCATAAGCTATACCTCCGCTCATGATAATCTGACACTTTGGGATAAATTGTCGGTATTGGTAGGGAAAAACTATAATTCTACAGATGAGAGAATGTTAAAGATGAATAAAATGGCGGGTGCTGTAATTCTTACCGCAAAAGGTGGTGCATTTATGCAGGCTGGGGAAGAATTTGCCCGAACCAAAAATGGCGATGACAACAGTTACAAGTCACCGGATTCTATAAATAAAATTGATTGGAATCGTGTAGATACTTATTCAGCTATTGAAAAATATTATGAAGGCATGATTAAGATTCGTAAGGCATTTTCAGGTTTCCGTTCTACTACAACAAGAAGTGGGGATAACTGGAATCCTACAGGTAATAATCTCACATGGATTACGAATGTAAGAGATAACTATCCAACTGGTTTGTTTGGATTTTACGAAACAAACAACGTATCCGGAGAATGGAACAGAATAGCAGTATTAATAAACAACAGCACTCAGCAGCAGACTACTACATTAAATGGCTCTGATAAATGGGTGATTATTGCAGATGGAGAAAAGGCAGGATTAGAAAGACTGAAAGAAACAGGATCTTCTATAGAAGTCCCGGGAAAATCTGTTGTAGTTGCAGTACCAAAAGATACGTTTGATGCCTGCAACATCACGGAAAACAGACCACCTGTAATTGTAGCAGAAAGTAATTATCAGGTAACAGCAGGGGCATCATTGAATTTCCAGGTGAAGGCATCTGATCCTGATAATGATAGTGTGACGCTTAGTGCAGAAGGGCTGCCAATAGGTGCAACCTTTGATGCTGCGACAGGTACCTTTACATGGGCAAATGCTGCAGCAGGTACTTATACAATCACAGTGAAAGCGACAGACGGAAAAGCTACAACTCAAAAGACAATTACCGTTGTTGTTACGGAAAAAACAACAGCTTTAAAAGAATTGGTAAAAGAAATTGAAGCAGCGAACCTTGTGGAGCAGAACTTTACACCGGAAGTATGGACTCCGTTTGCCGCAGCTTTAGAAGAAGCAAAAACAATTATTGCAAATAGTTCAACGGATGATGCACAGATAGAGAGTGCTTTGGAAAAACTACAGAAAAGTTATACAACGGTAAAAGAAGAAAAAGAAGCGAAAGAAGAAATAGAGCAGAAAATAGCACAGGCAGAAGAAAAAGTAAAGACAGCGAATGCAGATCCGGAAAATTATGATGCAGAAGCAATTGCAGATTTAGAAACTGTGATTGCAGAAACAAAGCAGGGAATTGCAGCACCAAAGAGTGCAGAGGCATATGCAAGTATCGCAGAAGATTTACAGGATGCAAATGATGCAGTAGTTTCGTTGAAGGCAAGTCCTGTGATTCGAGTGAAGGCAGCTAACTGGAATACTCCGGCTGTCTGGGTATATGACACAACAAGCGAACAGAATTATACCTCTGCTGGAAAATGGCCTGGCGATAAGCTTACCCAGAAAGATTCAGAAGGCTGGTATATTTATGAACTGCCACAAGGAACTACAGGTTATGCTGTTATAGTAAACGATGGCAGTGGTGCACAGGTGCAGACGAGTGCTATTACTAATATCAAGGAAAGTGTAGATATTACCGTTACTTCTTTTGAAGGGGCAGATTGTCACTATACAAAAGCAGACCAGCCATTAAGAGGAGGCACTGTTGAAGTAACAAAACAGCATTTAGATAAGGTGATTGAAAGTGCCAAGAATGTGAATTCCGATATTTACACACAGGAGACATATCTCGCATTCCAGGAGGCGTACGGAACAGCCCTAACGGTACAGAAGGATACAGAAGCTACACAGGTAGAAGTGAATCGGTCTGTAAGAGGCTTAAAGAAAGCAATAGACAATTTATGCCTGTTAGGAAATATTACCGTAACACCAACAGAGATACCGACACCGACAGGAGAATTAACCATTACGCCGATACCGACAATTAGTGATCCGACAGAGGTGCCTACAATCACACCAACAGCAAAACCAACAGAACCGCCAACAGAACATAAAGTTATGAGCTTTTCGTTTGACGGCAATGAAATTAAAGTCGAAATGGAAAATAATGCTACGGCAAACAGCTTTTTACAGGCGATGCCGATGGAATTATACTTTGAAGATTATATGGGAAAAGGAAAAATGGCATATGTTGACACCGAACTGGATGCTAGTGACGTGCCGACAAACTATAAACCTGTGAGCGGAACGCTTGCGTACCATACTTCCTGGGGAAATATTTGCTTCTTTTATGAAGATGGAGAAGAAAGTTCAGAATTAATACCTATTGGAAGGGTTATTTCTGGTATGGAAGCAGTGAAGGAATTAGACAAAGCAAGTTGTGTCAATGCAAGTGCGACAGGAGAAATTGTAACACCGATTCCTACACTTACACCGATTGCTGAGCCAACACAGACTGTGACGGGTGTCCCAACCAGTACACCGACAGAGGTACCGACGAGTATGCCAACGAGTATACCGACGGTAACCCCGGCAAATGTTCCAACCAATGTCCCAACAAAGGTTCCGACAAAAGTTCCGACAAAGGTTCCGACAAACATACCTACGAAAGAGCCTACAACCACAGAAAAGTTCACTTTGAAGGTATCTTCTGGAACGACTACATCAGCTAAGCTAGAGTGGAATATGCTTTCTGATGCTGAGGTATATCAGATATATCGTGCAACTTCTCCAAAGGGCTCCTATAAATTGGTCAGCACCATAGAAGATGGTACAAAGACCTCATATACTAATAAGGGTCTGCAGTGTGGAAAAACATATTATTATTATGTAAAGGCATTTGAAACACAGTCAGGAAATCGTGTATGCATTAATACGACGGCTATACAGAAGATTAAGTTAGTACCTGCAAAGGCGTCTTTAAAATCTGTGAAAGCCTCTGGTACAAAAGCAAAAATAACATGGAAAAAACAAAGTAGTGTTAATGGGTACGTTGTATATCAGTCAACAAAGCAAAAGAGCGGTTACAAAAAGATTGCAACGATAAAGGGTGCTGGTAAAGTAAGCTATACTGCAAAGAAGTTAAAACAAGGTAAGAAGTATTACTACAAGGTAAGAGCATATAAAACAGTAAATGGCAAAAAGATTTATGGAGAGTACTCTAATATAAAAAGCATTAAAATAAAATAATTTTAAGCAAGAGAACAGCGTTACACTTACGAAAGAATCATTCGTGGTGTGGCGCTTTTTGTTGTCTAAAATAAGTTATTGTAACAATTTGAGAATGATTATCATTTGAAGCTATTGATTTTTCAAGGGTGCTTTGGTATTATAATGGCAGTTAGAAACAACTAACTTATAGCATATTTTTATGTTAGAAGTAGAGAAAGGAGAAAAACAGTGTCAGAAAACGCATTTTTGCTTTTGAAGGATATGGATTTAGGAAATGTGGAAACGCAAATTGTGATGCAGTGTGCTCCGGTAATTGCAGGACTAAAAATTTCTAATTTGCTTATTGTAAGCAACAAAGATAAGGAATATGTTAAAGCAATTATGAAAAAAACGGAGTTAGCTTGGAAAGAACTTCTGAATTTAAATGCACAAACCACATTTTTAGTATATTTACCTCAAAAGTTAAAAGAATATTTAGAACAGCAAAAGGTGCAGGAATTGATGAAAAAGTTAGGATATCAGTCTTGTACTCAACAGGCACTGGTGGGGAATGTTCAAGAAGAATATAGAAATTATATGTTATATCGCGGTACATTCCCACATGAAATGGGACTATTATTAGGTTATCCTGTAGAAGACGTATGTGGCTTTATTGAAAACGAAGGAAAAAATTTTCTGTTTTCCGGTTATTGGAAGGTCTATGAGAATATGCCGGCTAAAAAAAGACTGTTTTTAAAATTTGAACAGGCGCGGGAAACTATGCTGCAATTAATGGCTTGTGGGATAAGCATAATAGATATTATTGATATTTATAAAAAGGAACCACTGTATAAAGCAGTAGGATAGGAGGAAAATATGGAGAAAATTAATGTAGTATTCTGGTCTATGACAGGAAATACAGCAGCTATGGCTGTTGCAGTTGGTGATGGAATCAAAGAAGCTGGAAAAGAGGCAGAGGTTGTTCCGGTAAGTTCTGCCAATATGGATGAGTTAAAAAGTGCAAAAGTATTTGCTATGGGTTGCCCATCTATGGGTGTAGAAGTATTAGAAGAAGCTGAAATGGAGCCTTTTGTAGAAGAAGTAACAGGGTTTGCAGCAGGAAAAACAATCGCATTGTTTGGTTCCTATGGCTGGGGTGACGGTGAGTGGATGCGTGACTGGGTCGAAAGAATGACAGCCGCAGGTGCAACAGTGTTAAACGGAGAAGGCTTGATTTGTCAGGAAACTCCGGGAGATGACGAAATTGCAGCTTGTAAAAATCTTGGAAAGCAGCTTGCAGAATTAGCTTAAACATTTAAAAGGTTATTTAACGTCTTTCATACATGCTATAAGCAATACATTTTCATTGGAAAGTGTATTGCTTATTTTTCTGTGAAGATATATAATAAATTTATTATGCTTAAAGGAGAAAACATATGTTACGGATTAACAACGTAAAATTAAATATCAGTCATACAGAAGAAGAGCTCCTTGAAAAAATAGTGCGGTTATTGAAAATTAATAGAAAAGAAGTAAAGTCTTATACAATAAGAAAGCAGTCAATTGATGCGAGAAAAAAAGATGACATTAAATATATTTATTGCGTCGATGTATTAATACAATCAGAGAAAAAAGTGATAAAAAAAATAAAAGATGCAAAAAACACAAAAAATATAACCATATCTTTGGTGACGGAAAAGGAACGATATATATTTCCGGAGCATGGTGAAGAACAATTACAGGAACGTCCGGTAATTGTGGGAGCGGGCCCCGCAGGTTTGTTTTGTGCCTATATGCTTGCAAAACAGGGATATGCACCTTTGATTATTGAACGTGGTCAAATGATAGAGAAACGGACAAAAATTGTAGAGCATTTTTGGAAAACCAATGAATTATTTTTAGATTCCAATGTGCAATTTGGAGAAGGTGGTGCAGGAACATTTTCGGACGGAAAGTTAAATACGCTAGTAAAGGATAAAGGATATCGCAATCGCAAAGTTTTAGAAATCTTTGTGAAAATGGGCGCAGATGCCTCGATTTTATATAAAAACAAGCCACATATCGGAACAGATGTTTTGAAAAATGTGATTCAAAATATGAGAAAAGAGATTATAAGGTCAGGCGGAGAATTTTGGTTTGAAAGTAAACTAACTGATTTTCAAATAGAAAATGAAAGAATCACTTCTATAACAATTAATGGAGAAAAGAAGGTAGCTACCAATGTTTTGGTATTGGCCATTGGGCATAGTGCACGAGATACTTTTTCACTGCTTAACCAGAAAAGCATTAGAATGCAGCCTAAGCCTTTTGCCGTAGGATTTCGAGTTGAGCATCCACAAAGCATGGTGAATGAGGCAAGATATGGTCCGGCAGCAAAACAATTAGGTGCGGCAGATTATAAAGTTACTTATACGGCAGCAAATGGAAGAGGAGTCTATTCTTTTTGCATGTGTCCCGGTGGTTACGTGGTAAATGCATCTTCGGAGAAGGAACATTTAGCCGTAAATGGTATGAGCTATCATAAGCGGGACGGCTGCAATGCGAACAGTGCTATTGTGGTAACGGTAGGGCCAAAAGATTTTGGTGGAGAAGATGTACTTTCCGGTATGGAGTTTCAGCGGCGTTTGGAAAAGGCAGCCTTTCAAATAGGAAAGGGAAATATCCCGGTTCAATTATTTGGAGACTATGAAAAAAATAGAGAAAGCACGCAATTAGGCGAAATAGAGCCGCAGACAAAAGGAAAATGGTCTTTTGGTAATTTGCGCGAATTACTTCCAAAAGAAATGAATCAGTCTATTATAGAGGGAATGCATGGATTTGGAAAACAGATTACAGGGTTTGACCGACAGGATGCAATTATGCTTGGAATAGAAAGCCGTACTTCGTCACCAGTAAGAATTTTGCGAGATGATGAAACCTATGTAAGCAATAATATCGAAGGAATTTATCCATGTGGTGAAGGTGCCGGATATGCAGGTGGAATCACCTCAGCCGGAATGGACGGAATTCGGACTGCTGAAAAAATAGCAGAAAAATACAAGCCCTTATAGGAAACAGGAGGAAAACTGATGAATAGCAGAGAAGCATTAAAGGATAAAAAGAGAATTGTAGTAAAGGTAGGTTCATCTTCACTTACCCATAAAGAAACAGGGCGCTTGGATTTAAATAAAATGGAGGTGTTGATTCGGGAATTGTGTGACCTTAGAAATCAGGGGAAAGATGTTATTCTGGTTTCTTCCGGTGCTATAGCAGTGGGACGAAGCATTATCGGATTATCAGAACGTCCAAACGGACTTCCCGTAAAGCAGGCTTGTGCGGCAATCGGGCAGTGCAGACTTATGATGATTTATCAGAAAATCTTTGCAGAGTATAATCATGTTGCAGCTCAGGTGCTTATGACAAAGAAAACAGTGACCGATGATTTGAGCCGGTATAATGCTCATAATACTTTTTTAGAACTTATGAGTTTAGGAGCAATCCCTATTGTAAACGAAAATGATACAGTATCCACATATGAAATCCAGTTTGGTGACAATGACACACTGTCAGCGATTGTTGCAAATATAGCAGAGGCAGATTTGTTAATTTTATTATCAGATATTGATGGATTATTTACAGATGATCCGAATGTTAATCCAGAAGCTAAATTTATCGATGTAGTAGAAACTCTAGATGATAAATTAATGGGCATGGGCAAAGGAAGTACAGGAAGTAATGTGGGAACGGGTGGCATGGCTACAAAGTTAAATGCTGCTAAAATTGCTACAGCTGCAGGTGCTGATATGGTAATTGCAAATGGAAAAGACTTCCATATCTTACATGATATTGTGACAGGAAAACAGGCAGGCACATTATTTAAGGCACATAAAGATGAAAATTATGATATTTTAGATTATTTGGGTGAATAATAGGAGGCAGAAATGAACGAAGCAAAAATAGCAAGAATTAACGAGTTGTATCATAAATCAAAGGCAGAGGGGTTAACAGAGGCAGAAAAAAAAGAACAGGCAGATTTAAGAAGAGAATATATTGAAAGTGTAAAAATGAATTTGCGTGGACAATTAAATAATATATCGATTCAAAATCCAGATGGAAGCATAACAGACTTAGGCAAAAAGTATGGAAAAAAAGGAAATTAGAAAAAAAGTTTTGCAGCTGCGAAATGAGTTAGATAAGACTTACCGGACGCAGGCAGATAAAAATATATTTCAAGCAGTGACAGCATTAGCACTCTATCAACAGGCAGACGTAATTTTTTCATATGTTTCATATAAAAGCGAAGTGGACACATTCAGTATACTGAAAAAGGCGCTTGCAGATGGAAAAAGAGTAGCAATACCAAAAGTAATGGACAAAGACGGAATTATGGAGTTTTACGAAATATCTTCGCTTCAAGAACTGATCAAAGGTTATCAGGGGATAAAAGAGCCTGAAATTGCAGGAAAAGAACCCGTGCAGGTGGCGGAAGAGAATGTACTGATGATTATGCCCGGAGTAGCATTTGACAGGAAGTGTAATCGCATTGGTTATGGAGGTGGATTTTACGACCGATATCTGAATAAATATAATAACAAACACATGAAAACACTAGCGGTGTGTTATGAAGTTCAGATAATAGATACTATACTGGCAGAGGCAACAGACGTGAAACCGGATATCGTTTTAACGGAAGAACAAATAATAAATAAACATATTGGTTAAAAGGTCAGGAGGAAAAATATGACATTAGAAGAAATGGGAAGTGCAGCCAAGAAGGCGGAACCACAGTTAATTCAACTTACTACAGAACAGAAAAACCAGGCATTGACAGCGGTTGCAGACGGTTTGATTGCAGATGCAGAAATGATTTTGCAGGAAAATGCAAAAGATATTGAGAATGCAAAAACAAATCATATGGCAGAAGGCCTGGTAGACCGTCTGCTTTTGACAAAAGAAAGAATTGAAGCTATGGCAGAGGGGTTAAAACAGGTTGCAGCGCTAGAAGATCCGATTGGAGAAGTGTTAGAAACCTTTGAACGTCCAAATGGTTTAAAGGTAGTGCAAAAGAGAGTACCTCTTGGAGTCATTGGAATTATTTATGAATCTCGTCCAAATGTAACAGCAGATGCCTTTGGACTTTGCTTTAAGACTGGAAATGTAGTTATTTTAAAGGGAGGAAAAGATGCAATCCATTCGAATTTAAGTATTACAACGTCTATTCGCAGTACACTGAAAAAATTAAAGATTGCAGAAGATGCAGTGCAGTTAATAACAGATACAGATCGGGAAACTACCAGGGCATTTATGAAGCTGAATACATATGTAGATGTGTTGATTCCAAGAGGCGGTGCAGGGCTGATTAGAACTGTCGTGGAAAATGCAACTATTCCGGTGATTGAGACAGGGACTGGAAATTGTCATATATATGTTGATGAAAGTGCGGATATTGATATGGCAATTGCAATTATTATGAATGCAAAAACACAAAGAATCGGTGTATGTAATGCGTGCGAATCTTTGGTAATTCATGAGAAAGTGAAGGATAAGCTGCTTCCAAAATTGGCAGAACAATTAAAAACGAAGCATGTTGTTATGAGGGCAGATGAGGCAGTATGTGAGATTCTTCCGGAAGCAGAAAAGGCAACAGAAGAGGATTGGGGAACAGAGTACTTAGATTATATGATTTCCATGAAAACGGTAAAAAATGTGGAGGAAGCAATTGCACATATTAATAAATATAATACCAAACATTCGGAAGCGATTATTACTAATAATATGGAAAATGCGGAAAAATTTTTAAATGAAATTGACGCCGCTGCAGTATATGTAAATGCATCCACTCGTTTTACAGATGGATTTGAATTTGGCTTTGGTGCGGAGATAGGCATCAGTACACAGAAACTCCATGCAAGAGGCCCGATGGGATTAAAAGCATTGACTTCATACAAATATGTGATTTATGGAAATGGCCAAATTAGAAAATGATACTTGAATTTTAATAAATCATGTGATATAATGCTAAATGTGCGTTGCTTATAAACGCATATGCTTCGATAGCACAGTTGGTAGTGCACTTCACTCGTAATGAAGGGGTCGTGGGTTCGAGTCCCATTCGAAGCTTGGCAGGAGAAAAAGACTACTAGTAATAGTGGTCTTTTTTCACATAGTCAGAAAAGAAGAAAGAGTGTGAGGATATGGCAGGAAGAAGTATACCAAGAGCAGGCGAAATTTACAGACATTTTAAAAACAAGATGTACCAGATTGTAGCAGTGGCGGCACATACCGAAACAGGAGAACAATTGGTAGTGTATGAGGCATTGTATGATGACTTTAAGATATATGCCAGACCACTTTCTATGTTTTTAAGTGAAGTAGATCATGAAAAGTATCCGGATAGTACACAAAAATACCGTTTTGAACTGATTGAACGGGAAGTGGATGGTACCCTGAAAATGGGATATCCTGTAAGTGTAAAGAAAATATTAGAAACCAATGCAGAAACAGAGCAAGGTATCGAAGCAAAAGAAGATACCAAAGCAGCAAAAGAGCTTAAAGTGCAGCCGGAAGTAAAAGAAGTGAAGCGGGAAAGCGAAGAAGGCTATCTAGATGATGAAGAAGCGATTAATCCCTTTTTGTTAAGCTTTTTAGATACCGACAGCTATAGTGAAAAGCTGCAAGTTTTAATCAGTGTTCGAAGCAGATTAGATGACCGTCTGATAGATGATATGGCAGCGGCTTTAGATGTCACCATAGATGAAGGTCCATTGCCAGTCAGATATGAAGGATTAAAAACCTGTTTAGAAACTATGGTTAAGTTTGAATGTGAGCGGTTTAGGTAAGAAAAATGAATCAGCGTAATTATCAAAGAGAATTAGAAAAAATAATCAGAACTATCGAGGACAAACAGTCTCTGAAAGTCCCTAAAGTATTTCTGCATAGCTGTTGTGCACCTTGTAGCAGCTATTGTTTAGAGTATCTTTCAAACTATTTTGAAGTTACTGTCTTTTATTATAATCCCAACATATACCCGGAGGAAGAATATCGAAAGCGAGTGATAGAACAGCAGGAGTTCATTAAAAAATTTCCTGCAAAGTTTCCGATTTCTTTTGTGGAAGGTGAGTATGACACGAAAAAATTTTATGATACCGTAAAGGGAATGGAACAATTGCCGGAAGGGGGAGAACGTTGCTTTGCGTGCTATCGCCTGAGGCTTCAGGAGGCGTATGATTATGCAAAAGACAAGGGATTTGATTATTTTACAACAACGCTCACCATCAGTCCTTTGAAAAATGCGGCAAAATTAAATGAAATCGGCGAAGAGATTGCTTTGGCAGGTGATGGTACACTACGTTTTCTGCCTTCTGATTTTAAAAAGAAAAACGGATATAAACGTTCGGTAGAATTATCAGAAGAGTATGGCATGTATCGTCAGAATTATTGCGGTTGTGTGTTTTCACAACAAGAACGAGAACGGCAGGATTCGAAAGATGTCTGTAGGCTGTAAGAAACTGACTGCAATAGATACAAAAAATTGACTGGGACAAAAGTTTAGAAAAGTATCAGATACACGCATACACACATGCACACAAAGAAGTGGTAGAATAAAGCAATTTCAGCGCTCTGACTAGACAAAAGAAGACGAAAATGTTAAACTTAGGAACAGTGTATGTTAGAAAATCAAAAGAAACGAGGTAAAGAGATATGGCACAATTATGGGGCGGACGCTTCACAAAGGAAACAGATAAATTAGTTTATAATTTTAATGCATCCATTACATTTGATAGAAAATTTTATCGTCAGGATATCAGAGGAAGTATTGCGCATGTTACCATGCTTGCAAAGCAGGGAATTTTGACAGAAAATGAAAAGAAGCAAATTATCGATGGCTTAAACGGTATTTTGAATGATGTGGAAAATGGTACATTAGAAATTACAGAAGAATATGAAGATATTCATAGCTTTGTAGAAGCAAACCTAATTGACCGTATCGGTGATGCAGGAAAGAAATTACATACAGGAAGAAGCCGTAATGATCAGGTAGCACTTGATATGAAATTATATAGCAGAGATGAAATATTAGAAATTCAGCAGTTACTTAAAGACTTACTGAAGGTTCTTTTAAAGATTATGGAAGAAAATACAAATACTTATATGCCGGGATTTACCCATTTGCAGAAAGCACAGCCAATTACTCTGGCACATCATTTTGGGGCGTATTTTGAAATGTTTAAGAGAGATTTATCCAGAATGGAGGACATTGTAAAACGAATGAATTTCTGTCCATTAGGTTCCGGAGCATTAGCAGGTACGACATATCCATTAGACAGAGAATATACAGCCCACCTTTTGGATTTTGCAGGTGCAACTATGAATAGTATGGATTCTGTTTCCGATAGAGACTATGTGATTGAATTTTTATCGGCTGCGGCAACTGTTATGATGCATTTGAGCCGTTTTTGCGAAGAAATCATTATCTGGAACAGTAATGAATATCAATTTGTGGAAATGGATGATGCTTACAGCACAGGAAGCAGTATCATGCCACAGAAGAAAAACCCTGATATTGCAGAGTTGGTGCGCGGAAAGACGGGACGTGTGTATGGTGCTTTAATGTCTATCCTTACAACAATGAAGGGAATCCCACTGGCATATAATAAGGACATGCAGGAGGATAAAGAACTGACTTTCGATGCTATGGACACAGTCAAGGGCTGTCTTGCCTTATTTACAGGTATGGTTTCAACAATGAAATTTAATAAAGAAAGAATGGCAGCTTCTGCTATGAATGGATTTACCAACGCTACAGATGCAGCAGATTATCTGGTGCTCAAAGGCGTACCATTCAGAGATGCTCATGGTATTGTAGGAAGATTGGTTCTGTACTGCATTGATAACAATAAATCATTGTTGGACATGACTTTGGATGAATATAAAAAAATTTCTGATGTATTTGAAGAAGATATATACGATGCTATCAGCCTTGAAACATGTGTAGAGAAGAGAATGACAATTGGTGCACCATCACAGGAAGCCATGAAACAGGTCATTGCGGAGTATAAGAAATTTTTGTATTAATTTTAATAATTTGTAAAAATAGATAAATAAAGGTTGCAATTTCTGTGAAAATGGTATAGTATACTTAAGAGGAAAACAAGTGTACGCGACAGACGTACATAAGGAAAGAAATGTTTTCCCAAACTTTAGATAATTATTTTAAATTGAGGAGAAATGAACAATGAGTCAGAAATTAAAAGTAGGTATCCTTGGAGCTACCGGTATGGTAGGTCAGCGTTTTATCGCATTATTAGAAAATCACCCTTGGTTTGAAGTGACAACAGTTGCTGCCAGCCCAAGAAGTGCAGGAAAAACATACGAAGACGCAGTAGGAGATAGATGGAAAATGACAACACCAATGCCAGAGGCAGTAAAGAAATTAGTTGTCATGAATGTAAATGAAGTGGAAAAAGTTGCTTCTGAAGTGGACTTTGTATTTAGCGCAGTAGATATGTCAAAAGATGAAATTAAGGCAATTGAAGAAGCGTATGCAAAGACAGAAACACCGGTTGTTTCTAACAACAGTGCCCACAGATGGACACCGGATGTACCAATGGTAGTGCCTGAAATTAATCCGGAACACTTTGAAGTAATCGAATCCCAGAGAAAACGTCTTGGAACAAAGAAAGGATTCGTTGCAGTAAAACCAAACTGCTCTATTCAGAGTTATGCACCGATTCTCACTGCATGGAAAAAATTCGGTGTAAAGGAAGTTGTAGTTACTACCTATCAGGCAATTTCCGGTGCAGGAAAAACTTTTAAAGATTGGCCGGAAATGGAAGGAAATATTATTCCGTTCATTGGCGGAGAAGAAGAAAAGAGTGAACAGGAACCATTAAGACTGTGGGGCAAGATTGAAAATGGAGAAATTGTAAAAGCCGATGGACCTGTCATTACATCACAGTGTATTCGTGTTCCGGTCTTAAACGGACATACTGCTGCAGTATTTGTTAAGTTTGAAAAAAAGCCGGCGAAAGAAGAATTGATTAAAGCTATGGTAGAATTTAGCGGACTTCCACAGGAATTAGAGCTTCCAAGTGCACCAAAGCAGTTCATTCAGTATTTAGAAGAAGATAACCGTCCACAGGTAACATTGGATGTAGATTACGAAAATGGTATGGGTGTATCCGTTGGACGTCTTCGTGAAGATACCGTATACGATTATAAATTTGTAGGTTTATCTCATAATACAGTAAGAGGTGCAGCAGGTGGAGCAGTTCTTTGTGCAGAATTATTAAAAGCACAGGGATATATTCAGCCAAAATAGTTTGCGGAGGAAAATGCAATTATGTACGATAAAGAATTAGATGCATTTGCAAGTGCAGCGGTTGCTAAATACGATAAGGCAAAGAATTCACCGCTCCAGTACTTTATGGGGGCAGTTATTGCAGGATTTTTTATCGTGGTTGCTACTGTATTATCAAATGTAACGGCGGCAGTATTTTATGAGAAATCACCGGAAGTAGGTAAGTTTCTCGGAGCTTTTCTGTTTTCCATTGCGATTGTTTTGATTGTTTTTGTTGGTGGAGAATTATTTACCGGAAACAATATGACGATGGCTATGGGTGTATATAATAAGAAAGTAACCTGGGGAATGGCTTTCAAAGTATGGGTATACAGTTATATCGGAAACTTTGTTGGCGCCTTTGTTCTTGGCGGTCTGGTAGTAATGAGTGGGTGTGCAAAGGGAATTCTTACGGATTATTATGCAGCTATTATCCCGGGAAAATTGGAATTAGATCCTCTTACACTTTTTATTAGAGGAATCCTGTGTAATTACCTGGTATGCCTTGCAGTGTTTGTAGGTAAAAAGATGGAAACAGAAATAGGAAAACTTGTTGTGATGTTCTGCATCATTACAGCTTTTGTCATTGCAGGTTTTGAACACTGTATTGCTAATATGGGAACATTTACTATTGCTGGTTTTCTCTTAGGCGGACTTCCGGTAAAAGAACTTATTATGAGTTTTGTGTTTGTAACCTTAGGCAATATTGTTGGTGGAGTCTTTTTGCTGGCATGGCCATTTAAATTTGTAAGTAGTAAAACAAAATAATACAAAAACAATATAAAAATAATACACTCCCTGTGGCGAAATGTTTTTATGCCGTCCGGCCGAAATGTTTCAAAGTGGGGAGTGTTTTTGTATGCTGAAAGAACTTGTATTTTATGATGTTATTCTTGAAGAGTCTATGGTATAATCATATAATATAAAGTTAGAGATAAAATGAAGGCGTGAGGAAGTTAAATGGCAAAATCATTATATATAGCAGAAAAACCAAGTGTTGCCCAGGAATTTGCCAAGGCATTACATCTTAATACAAGGCGCGGAGACGGATACTTAGAAGCAGACGATGCCATTGTGACATGGTGTGTGGGACATTTAGTTACGATGAGTTATCCGGAAAGTTACGATGAAAAATTAAAGAGATGGAGTTTGTCTACCCTCCCTTTTATTCCGGAAAAATTCAAATATGAAGTCATAAAATCTGTCCAAAAACAATTTAATATAGTAAGCGGACTGCTGAATCGTGAAGATGTGGAATGTATCTACGTGTGTACTGACTCCGGGCGGGAAGGAGAGTATATCTATCGCTTGGTCGAACAAGAGGCACAGGTAGAGGGGAAGAAAAGAAAAAGAGTATGGATAGATTCACAGACAGAAGAAGAAATTTTGCGAGGAATTAAAGAAGCAAAGGATTTATCAGAATACGATAATTTATCAGAAGCAGCTTACCTAAGGGCAAAAGAAGACTATTTGATGGGAATTAATTTTTCAAGGCTTTTGACTTTAAAATATGGAAATACGATTGCTAACTATTTAGGGGAAAAGTATTCTGTAGTTTCTGTGGGACGTGTTATGACATGTGTTCAGGGAATGGTAGTGCGAAGAGAAAGGGAAATTCGAGAATTTGTGAAAACCCCCTTTTACAGAGTGCTGTTGAAAGCTGCGCATGAAGAGAATATCATAGAAGCAGAGTGGAAAGCAGTAGAGGGCAGTAAATATTATGCTTCGCCTTATTTATATAAAGAAAATGGCTTTAAAGAAGAAAAAACAGCAAAAGATTTCATTAGACAACTTTCCGAAAACCCACCTGTAGAGGCTATGGTAGAGGCAGTGGAAAAGAAGAAGGAAAAGAAAAATCCACCATTGTTATTTAACTTGGCAGAACTTCAGAACGAATGTTCAAAGCTATTTAAAATCAGTCCGGATGAAACATTAAAAGTCGTTCAGGATTTATATGAAAAGAAGCTGGTAACATATCCAAGAACAGATGCCAGAGTGCTTTCTAGTGCGGTAGCAAAGGAAATACATAAAAATCTGAACGGATTAAGAAACTTATCGGTAGTTAGTCCTTTTGTAAGCGAGATTGCATCAAATGGAACGTATAAAAATCTTGCAAAAACCAGATATGTAAATGATAAACAGATTACAGACCATTATGCTATTATTCCTACGGGGCAGGGACTGAATGTGTTATCATCATTAAATAAAACCTCATATGGGGTTTATATTACCATTGTAAAAAGATTTATCAGTATTTTTCTTCCTGCGGCGGTTTATCAGAAGGTTGGATTGACGTTAAAAGTCAAGGAAGAAAGATTTTTTGCTAATTTTAAGGTTTTATTAGAGCCGGGATACTTAAAAGTGCTGGAATATCAGAATTCAGAAAAGACAACGCAAAATCAGTCCAAAAAGGAAGGAAAAGAACCGGCAGATGATATGGAAATACAAAGTAAAAATGCTTCCCTGGTTGAACTGGTGCAAAACTTAAAAAAGGGTACGTCTTTGAAAGTACAGGAATTCTTTATAAAGGAAGGTGAAACCTCACCACCGAAGCGTTATAATTCCGGTTCCATTATTCTTGCTATGGAAAATGCAGGACAGCTTATTGAAGATGAAGAATTGCGTTCTCAGATTAAGGGAAGTGGAATTGGTACCAGTGCCACAAGAGCAGAAATACTAAAAAAGCTGGTGAATAACAAGTATCTGGCTTTAAATAAGAAAACACAGATTATTACGTCCACGTTACTAGGAGAAATGATTTATGATGTGGTGAATGCATCTATAAAATCATTATTAAACCCAGAGCTTACTGCAAGCTGGGAAAAAGGACTTACCTATGTGGCAGAAGGCAGTATTACACCGGAAGAATATATGGAAAAATTATCGAATTTTATTATCAGCAGAACCAATGGTGTGTTAGGATTAAATAACCAGTATGCTTTAAAGGCATATTTTGATAAGGCAGCACAGTTTTATAAGAAGTAAGCGTGCTTTTTCAGATATTTTTTCAGATATTGAGAAAGGATAAAAGTAAGATGAATGATGTAAAAAGAAAAAGTAACCTTAAAGTTATAGTCTGGTTGCTTACTTTGATGTTAATGTTTGTCGGAAATGTTTATTATATGACGCCGACAGTCAAAGCAGAAACCACCGTCTATGTGACTAAAACAGGTTCAAAGTATCATACCCATAAATGTGGAAATGGAGTATATTATGCAGCAACATTGTCACAGGCAACAGCCCGTGGACTTACAGCTTGTGAAAAATGTTATGGAGGCAGCAATGGAGGTACTTCGGCAGGAGGTACTTCAAATTCTGATAGTTCCGACACGGCGGGAGCACCTCCTGCCGTTTCAGAGAATGTAGTAATTAAGCCAATCAAAATTAGTAAAACATCAATAGTATTGCTAAAGGGGAAGACGTCAAAATTAACAATTGCTAATACAACAGAAGAAATCATTTGGGAATCTTCCAAAAAGTCTGTTGCTGAAGTATCCTCAAGTGGAAAAGTTACTGCAAAGAAAAAGGGGAAGGCGGTAATTACTGCTACGGTAGGAAATCAGAAAAAAACGTGTCAAGTTACCGTAGAAGAACCTAAGTTGAGTAAAAAAAATTTGACAATGAACCCTGGTCATACTTATAAAATTTCATTATCAGGGTGCAAACATTCTGTCAAATGGAGTTCCGGTAATTCTAGTGTTGCAAAGGTAAGCAACGGAAAAATTACTGCTAAAAAACCGGGAAAAACAACGATTACTGCAAAAGTGCATAATCAGAAATATAAATGTGTTGTTAAAGTCAATAAGCCTAAGATAAGAAATGTTTCTTTAGGGCAAACTAATGTTCAACTTGAGTATAATAAAAGTATAAAATTAAAGGTGAGTGCAGCGCCTAAAAATGCGTTAAAATATTATGATATTTCAGTCAAGTCTTCGAATGAAAATATAGTCAATGCTTCCGTTGGTTACGATGGAGCTTCAATCATTTTAAATGCAGGTGAAAATAGCGGTAGTTGTAAAGTAGTTGTTACCGTTGGCAATGCAACAACGGAGCTTAAAGTGAATGTGATTCCGCCAGTTATTTCTTCCATTTCGCTTAATAAAACACAAATGACCTTGAGACCGGACAGAACAGGACGGTTAAGTGTCACGGTAAATCCAAGCGAAGCAGTAAATTATTACGACATAGAGTGGAAGAGTTCAGACACATCAGTAGTAAAAGCTGAATATGACTATGGAAATTATGGAGAAGTGATAGCCGTAGGAGAAGGAGAGGCAGACGTTACAGTAAAGATAGGGACAGCAACAGCGACATGTCATGTGGTGGTGGCAAAACCAGAGATCACAGAATTAACGTTAAATAAAGCAGAAATGACCTTGAGACCGGGCGGAACCGGACGGTTGAGTGTCACGGTAAATCCAAGCGAAGCAGTAAATTATTACGACATAGAGTGGAAGAGTTCAGACACATCAGTAGTAAAAGCTGAATATGACTATGGAA
>JBNMLC010000032.1:0-21413 GCA_050874665.1 Lachnospiraceae bacterium
CATTCTTCCTTATACTGATTAACCCATTGGCTAACAGTACTCTTTGCAATATTATAATCAGCAGCTATTTGGACTGTTGACTTATCACCAGCCATATATGCTTTGACTACTTCTTTTTTAAAATCATCGCTGTAACGTATTGACATAGTAATGTCCTCCTTGCTTGAGTAATATTATAATATATTATTCGAACAAGGTGTTACAAATTTACTATACCACTACAATCATTGCAATTTTTAAATGCAGTAGGTGGTGGAGTTGTTTTGGACTGTCTCGATGAAGATGAAATTGCGGACATGCTCATTGATAATATTTATGGTATTATACAAGGGGGGCAGCAAGGTGTGGAAATTGAGGCTGAGTCCGAAGAGTATGAAGATATGGATATTGATGGTAATGAAATATCAGAAGAAGAGACCTCGGAAGATAGTGCTCAAGATGAATATGTAGTTATTGGTCAAAAAGTGAATGTGAGTGTAAAAGAAACTGATGAACTAAAAACAATACTCGTAAACTATCTTCCGAACTCTACAAAAATCCCACCATTGGCAAAAAGCCTTATAGGATGCCATATTGGTGATGAAGTGTTATTCCAAGGAAAAACATATTTACTTAAGGAAATTCAAAAGTAGATAATAGGTTGTAGGATATTCCTAATGAGCAAAATTACCGTTTGGATAACCAAATGGTCTGCTCGCTAAGATTATACATTTTAATCTCACAAATAAAATTAAGTCACAACCAACGGATTTTTTCTCCGTAAGTTGTGACTTTTTCTCATTTATAAATCACTTGTTCATTAACGATTTGGGTTGCGAATATTATTCATCTTTTGTACCCACAACAGCATATTTTCTGCTTTGAGTTTTTCTGTGATTTGCTCCTGCTCGGCAAGTGATTTTACTGTTTGTTCAAATAAAAATTTCGCTCTTTGGTCTACATCGGCAAGGTAAGCGTCAAGTTTGCATGATGTTAAAAGATTATAATACCTCACTCGATGATATGATTTCAGATAGCGTTTGCGTCTTTGTCCCCACACCCCAATTTTACTCTTGCAAGTGCTTCCAATCGTCAAACAAGGTAATAAATAATTATCATTAACTTCGTATATTCCACTGTTCTTTTCAAAAATTGTTTCCATACCAGAACCTCCTTGTATTTGGTAGGTTCATTATACTGAATATAAAATTTAAAGACGAATGTGCGGATTCTAGACAGAGAAAAAGACTCTGACCTTTTACAGTCAAAGCCTTTTTCATCTCTTTGCAATGCCCTATAAAGTTGTATTCTTATAATTTTTAAGCTACTGCCTTATGTGGCATTAGCAAAACTATTTCTCCCCTTTGTTTTTTCATGTATAATAGAGTTAAACAAATCAGAATTTATCAAACTCTATTATACGTCGATAGTTTTTCTGTCAACTCTACAGAGCGTGAGTGTGAAAACACAAAGCAAAATGATAGAATCATTCGTGAAAGGAGGCATGAGTCATGGATAAAATAAAAACAGGAAAGTTTATCGCTTCTTTGCGAAAGGAAAAAGGGCTTACACAAGTGTCACTTGCCAACCGTCTCAGTATCAGCGATAAGACAGTCAGCAAATGGGAACGCGGGGCTGGACTGCCTGACGTTTCATTGATGCTCCCTCTATGTGAAATCCTTGAAATCAGCGTGAACGAACTGCTTACAGGAGAAAAACTGACCGATGCCGACTATAAAAAGAAAGCGGAGGTTACTATTATGAATCTTGTGCAGGAAAACAAAGAAAACAAAAAAAGAATGCTGCAGTCGGTGATATGCGGAATAACCACAATCATCGCGGTATGCTCGCTGGCGGTTATTGCATCATATATCAAAATGCCTGTGGCAGTAAGAATTGCACTAATTATCTTTGCCGTCATTACAGCAGTCGCAGGTACTGGCACTGCTGCCACGTTGGAAGTGAAAGCCGGATACTATAAGTGTCCGAAATGCGGGCATCTGTTTGTCCCTGCGATAAAAGACTATGTGAAAGGATATCATACGTTCACAAAACGCAGACTGACCTGTCCCGAATGCGGAAAAACAAGTATGTGCAAACACATAATCGTAAGATAAGTTTGCACGAACAAATTCCAGTACGGAAAATTGAAAAATAGCGTGGGGCGCGTACTCCGCGTTATTTTTTTGTTGTCTTATGTCATTTCATTAGACTATACCCCATTGAAAGAGAAAAACAGACCGTTTTAATGTGTCACAAGACTTATTTTACATGTTTTAAAACATTTCAAAAACAAATATAACTCTATTTACATACTTTTGAATTGTTTCTGAATAATTTCAGAAACAAAAGAGAGGACACAGCAATGAGAGTTGGTTATGTAAGATGTTCGACAATCGAACAGAATGAAGCAAGACAGTTAAAAATGATGAATGAGCAGAACGCTGAAAAAATCTTTACTGACAAGGCAAGCGGGAAAAATACAGACCGCCACACGTTTAAAGAAATGATGGTTTTTGTTCGTGCGTGGGATATAGTGATTGTAGAAAGTATTTCTCGAATTGCAAGAAACACGCGCGACTTGCTCTCAATCATTTCTGAGCTGACAGAAAAAGGAGTTGAGTTTGTAAGTCTTAAAGAAAACATTGATACAACTACTCCACAAGGCAGATTTATGCTGACCGTCTTTGGCGCACTTGCAGAATTGGAGCGCGAGAACATTTTAGAAAGACAGCGCGGGGGAATAGAGATTGCAAAAGCCGAGGGCAAGTATAAAGGACGCAAGCCCGTTGAAGTAGATACAGAACTGTTCAAAACAGTGTGCAAGCGTTGGCGCACGGAAGAAATCACAGCCACGCCGCTATGAATGAAGTTGGTTTGAAGCCGAACACATTTTACCGCCGCGTAAAAGAAATGAGCCTTTAAAGGCATAATGTAACTTGAAAATAAGGTGCAGACGCGCCGCAAAAAATTTCCACTTTTTCAAATTCCACATTTGTTACTTTTGGAGCGGGTGGCAGGCGCAAGTTTCCACATTTTTCCACATAAAAAGAGGGCAGGACTTTCGTCCCCCCCTCTTGGAAGTGCTAAATATTAGCCAAAGTATCTCTTTAATAATCCTTCAAATGCTTTTCCATGTCTTGCCTCATCACGAGCCATTTCATGAACTGTATCATGGATTGCGTCAAGATTGGCTGCCTTTGCACGCTTTGCTAAATCCATCTTACCTGCCGTAGCGCCGTTTTCAGCTTCTACTCTCATTTCAAGATTTTTCTTTGTGCTGTCTGTTACTATCTCGCCTAATAATTCTGCAAATTTTGCTGCATGCTCTGCTTCTTCATAAGCCGCTTTTTCCCAGTATAAACCAATTTCCGGATAACCTTCTCTGTGTGCTACTCTTGCCATTGCAAGGTACATACCTACTTCCGAACATTCTCCATTAAAGTTAGCTCTTAAGTCATCAATAATGTCCTGGCTGGCTCCCTGGGCCACCCCTACTACATGCTCTGCTGCCCATATTCTTTCTTCTCCCTGCTCTGCAAACTTAGAAGCTGGTGCTTTACACTGTGGACAGAACTCTGGTGCTGCCTCCCCTTCATATACATATCCACATACCTGACAAACGAATTTTTTCATCTTGAACTTCTCCTTTCATTATAAAAAATATTATTTACATTTTTCACAACTTCCGTAAAAATATGCCACATGTCCCTCTACGACGCCGCCAAAATTGGCATTTGCTATTTCATTAATGCTGTCGATACTCTCCATTTCAAGGTCAATAACACTTCCGCACTTCTTACAGACAAAATGATAATGTGGGAGTGGATTCCCGTCAAAACGATCCGGTCCATCTCCTGTTGATATTTTCATAATCTCTCCACGCTCTGAAAGCAGCGAAAGATTACGATACACTGTTCCAAGACTAATATTAGGATACTCTTTTCTTACATTAGCGTATACAGTATCAGCAGTCGGATGATCCTTCCTTGTCATTAAGAACTTTTTAATTGACTCTCTTTGTCTGCTGTACTTTAATTGCTGCATATACTACCTACCTTCCTGCGAGAAAAGCAAATTAATAATAGTAATGATTACTATTTTAGTATAATCAAATTTTGCCTCTCTGTCAACTCTTTTTTTCAATTAATTTTTGTTTCTCTTTTCGTGTCATTTGTTTAATTTCGTATTCTCGGCGCATAGCCTCCTCTTTGGTGTGAAAGCATTCAAAATACCTTAATACCACCGGGCGTCTAGAATAAGTATATTTTGCACCTTTTCCTGCATTATGTGCTTCGATACGCTTCTCTATATCTGTTGTCCACCCAGTGTATAACGTTCCATCTCTGCATTCTACAATATATGTATAATTCATAAAATCACCTTACCTGTATCTTTATTTTACGGCAAGGTGATTTTTCTGTAAATGATAAATATTTAATTTAAATAGTCTAAAGGATTTACGGTTGCTCCATCTTTTTGCAGTTTAAAATATAGATTACTTCCTTCTTTTAAATAATAGCGGGACGGATCAGAGATGCTGCCTAGCACTTCCCCTGCCTTACAGGTATCCCCCTCTTTTTTTGTTACATCTTTTAACTGTCCATATACTGCCGTATAACCATTTCCCATATCCAGTGTCACTGTAATTCCCGTTTCATCCAACGTTTCTATAGCTGTTATCTTTCCATTTGCTGCTGCCTTCACGCTATCACCCGTTTCGCAGCCTATAATCAGTGCCGGATTATATTTGTACTGATCTAACGTTGCAAAATAAATGGTATTTTCCATACTGTAATTCATAATCACATTACCTGACACAGGCCAGGAAAGCTTCTGCTTTGGACTAAAATTAAGGGTAACATCACTGCTTTCATTCACTGCTGACATGGACATTACTTCTGCGGTTTCTTCCTTTGCCTCTTCCACTGCTGCTTTCTGTTCTTCCTTTTTGATTTCCTCTTTCTTCTCTTGACCTTCCTCTGTCATTTCTTCTCTGGCACTTTTAGAAGATTCTTCTTTGTATTCATCTGTGGCGTCCATTACATTATCCATGCCAAATTCATTGCCCGTCTCTTCTGTCTTTTTTGTTTCTACTTTTGCTACCTTTTCATTTTTTTCTTCTGCCTGTGCCGTTTTATTTTCATCTACTTCGCTTAAATCCACATATCCCGAACTTTCATTGGTTGTAAAATTCCCCAAGGCATATGCCCCCGCCATAGTTGCTGCGGCTGTAAAAATAAGTGTAAATGCTGCGGCAAGTTTTTTATTTTTGTTCATTCCTATCACCTCAGTAATAGTCTTGACCAAATTTTTCTTTTTATTCACTGGTGAATTCTATATTTTTGAAATAATATGCAAGAATCTCCCGATAGTCTTCTCCGTTTTTTGCCATTTCATTGGCATTGTACTGGCTTAACCCAATTCCATGCCCCAATCCCTTCGTCGTAATTCTGATTTTTTTATCAACGTTTTCTATTTCCAGACAGGAAGAATTCAATTCTAACACTTTTCGAAACTCCTCCCCTGCCATTATGTGCTCCCCTATTTTAATTCGTGTAACATACCCCGCATCGTCCCGTTCACCAATTTCTATCTCTTCCATCAACTCCTGAGGTAGTTCCTCCCTTAAAGCCTCTGACAGCTTTTCTGCCATATTTTTCTTATCAAACATAGTTACCTTCAAATAATCTTCTGACAAAATATCATATGGATTTTCTTGTTTCTGTAAATACGGATACGCTTCACTATGATACACCTGATTTCCATCACGACTGTAACCATTACTAACCGCATAATAGCAAGGCTCTATGTACTTTCCCTGATATGTCATTACCATACCACTGCTCTCCTCTGCAGCCTTTTTAAATCTACTGTAATACTCCTGCATTTTGTGATAACCCCATACTTTTTCCATTTCACTCATACTCATATACTGGGACAAATGTTTTGCCTCAAGATTTGTGATATGTTGTTCTTGCATCATTTTATAAATCTGCGTCCGCGCAATCACTGCCTGTGCTTTCAACATTTCCGGTTCACTCAAGGGCGATATTTCTGCTGCCAGTACGCCCGGTATAAATACTTCTACATCTGTATTTTCCTCTTCCTTATTGATAGGTAAAAAAGTACTTTCCGCCTGTACATCATTGTGTAAAAGAATGACACATACATAAGGAAGAAACAAAATAATAATAATAAATGCCAAAACAAATTTTATCTTTTCCTTCAAAACAACTCACCCCTTTTCATACTAATCAAGTATATTCTGTTTTTCTTCAATCATGCCTTTTTCTTTTACGCTTTATAACTTTTACTATTGCATGAGAAGTATATTATATGGTAAATATATAGAAAAGACCTTATGGAGGTAACCTATGGAAAACATGAATTTAACATTAATGACAGACCTTTATGAACTTACTATGATGCAGGGATATTTTAAATCAGGCAATCACCAGACTGCTGTTTTTGATGTGTTTTATCGCACAAATCCCTCAAAAAGTGCCTACTCTGTCATGGCAGGAGTGGAACAGGTAATCACATATATCAAAAACCTTTCTTTCTCTGTCGATGACATTCAGTATTTAAAGGACACCGGTATTTTCGAAGATGATTTTTTGGAATTTTTGAAACATTTTAAATTTTCAGGAAATATCTATGCAATTCCAGAAGGAAGTGTTATTTTTCCACGAGAACCTATTATGAAAATAGTGGCTCCTATTATGGAAGCACAGTTTATTGAAACTGCGATTTTAAATATTTTGAATCATCAATGCCTGATTGCTACCAAAGCTTCCCGTGTTGTATACGCTGCCAAAGGCGATGGTATTATGGAGTTTGGTCTAAGACGTGCACAAGGACCCGATGCAGGAATTTACGGTGCAAGAGCTGCCGTAATAGGTGGCTGTATCGGAACTTCTAATGTTTTAGCTGGAAAGCTTTTTCATGTGCCGATAAAGGGAACTCATGCCCATAGCTGGATTATGAGTTTTCCGGATGAATACTCTGCTTTTAAAGCTTATGCGGCACTTTATCCGGATGCCTGTATCCTTTTAGTAGATACCTACGACACTTTAAAATCGGGTGTACCAAATGCAATTCGTGTTTTTCAGGAAATGAGAAATTCCGGAATTTCTCTTTCCCTTTATGGAATACGGCTTGACAGTGGGGATCTCGCATACTTATCTAAGAAAGCACGAAAAATGTTAGATGATGCCGGATTTGCAGATGCCATTATCTCTGCCTCAAGTGATTTGGACGAGTATTTAATTGACAGTTTGAAAACACAGGGAGCTGCCATTACTTCCTGGGGGGTAGGAACAAATCTCATTACTTGCAAAGATAATCCTTCCTTTGGAGGTGTTTATAAAATTGCTGCAATAGAAAGTGATGGAACATGGATTCCAAAAATAAAGATTTCAGAAAATTCAGAAAAAGTTACAAATCCGGGAAACAAAACTGTTTACCGCATTTATGAAAAAGAAAGCAAAAAAATTAAGGCAGATTTCATTGCCCTGGAAGACGAGGTTATTTCCGAAGATGAGGATTTGCTTTTGTTTGACCCGATAGAAACCTGGAAAAAGACCTTGTTAAAATCCGGAACTTTCACACTTCGAAAGATGTTAGTACCTATATTCGAGAACGGTACCTGTGTATACACTTCTCCTGAAGTAATGGATATAAGAAACTACTGTTTTCAGGAACTTGACTCCCTCTGGGAAGAAAGCCGCCGTCTTATTAATCCACATGAAGTTTATGTTGATTTATCTCTTCGACTTTATAAAATGAAAGCTTCTCTTTTAGAAGATATCAATGTATAAGAAAAACGAGCAGCTCTCTATTCATGAGAGTTGCTCGTTTTTTCTGCTTACTGCTCCATCTGTTTTCCTAAAAACGTTGCCGCGGAAACTGCCAGCTTCTTTTCTGTTTCCCCTGCCTTTGTTTCTTTCTCTTTACTTAACAGTATCACTGCACCAATCGAATCTCCCTCTGCGATAATTGGACAAATAACCTGACTAAAAAATTCTTCCGTAGCATTTTCCACAATATCTATGAAAGCTTTTTCTCCCACATGTGCCACTATGGTTTCTCTGTTCTGTATTAGCCTTTCTAATTCTTTACCAATGGATTTATTGATTAATTCTTTTTTCAGCCCGCCTGCCACTGCAATAATCTGGTCTCTGTCTGCAATGCACACCACCTGACCAGTTGTCTGTGCAAGCGTGTCGGCATACTGTTTGGCAAAGCTGCCAAGTTCACCAATCGGTGAGTACTTTTTTAATATAATCTCACCCTCTCTGTCGGTGAAAATCTCCAATGGGTCACCTTCCCTTATTCTAAGAGTTCTTCTAATTTCTTTTGGCACTACTACTCTTCCTAAATCGTCTATTCTTCTTACTATTCCTGTGGCTTTCATAATTTTTCCTCCAATTTCATATTTTGCAAGGATATAACCGCTGCCTGTAAAGCAGTTATATCCTTTTTTTGCTTTGTTTAGCTATGGAGTTATTATGTGGAAAATGTGGGGATTTATTCTTTTTTATTTTATCCTTCGCAGGAATAAAATTTTCTTTTTTTATTATTTCAAGAAGCTGAAAATAATCTTTATTTTTTCCTCCACTTCAACAAAAATGCCGAATTTGTAATGACAAGTACAGACCCTGCATTATGTACTAATGCACCAACGACAGGGTTCAGTGTTCCAACAATTGCCAGAATAATTGCAATAAAATTAAGTGTCATCGAGAACGTCATATTGACCTTAATTGTCATCATCATACGTTTAGACAGTGCAATCAGATGAGGAAGTTCCTTTACTTCATCATCCACCAGTGCAATATCTGCTGCATCTACAGCAATATCACTTCCTACACCGCCCATAGCAATTCCTACATCGGATTTTTTCAATGCCGGTGCATCGTTAATACCATCACCTATCATACACACAGACATTCCCTTCGCCTGATATTCACCGATAGAATTTAGCTTATCTTCCGGCAGACAATTGGCACGCACAGCACTGATATGTAATTGTGTTGCAATGAAATTTGCAGCGTTTTCATGGTCACCGGTTAACAGCACCGGCTGAACATCAAGCCCGGTAAGCTCGTCAATCATAGCTGCACTTTCCTTTCGCAAGGTATCCGCAAGAGCCAGATAGCCGACAAATTCTCCGTTCACTGCAAGATAAGTAATGGTGCAGCCTTGTTTCATATAATTTTGGGCAGCCTCCGGAGGAACCATATCCACATCATGTTCCGAAAGCAATTCCGGATTGCCTGCCAAAACATCTTTTCCTTCCATTTGAGCACGAACACCCCGTCCGGGAATCATTCGAAAATCATCCAATGCAACAAGATTTGTATCAACTTCCCTTTTGTAACTGCTTACGATAGCTTTTCCCAGCGGATGCTCTGAAAGCTGTTCCGTTGAAGCCGCCAGATGATAGATTTCTTCTTTGGTAAAGCTTTTGGATACGCATGCAACCGCAATCACTTTTGGAGTGCCATAAGTCAGAGTACCTGTCTTATCAAAGGCAACCACCTTTGTTTTAGAAAGCCTTTCCAAAGCATCTCCTTCCCTTACAAGAAATCCATGTTTGGTTGCGTTTCCAATGGCTGCCATGATTGCTGTCGGAGTAGCCAGTACCAGAGCACAGGGGCAAAAGACAACTAAAATTGTAACCGCACGAATTATCTGACCGGTCACCAACCAGGTCAACACTGCAGCCGAGAGTGCAATAACGACAACCCAGGTTGCAAAGCGATCCGCAATTCCAACTATTTTAGCCTTACCTGCATCTGCTGACTGGACTAATTGTATCATACGTTGAATGGAACTATCGGCACCAACCTTTGTTGCCTTCATTTCAAAAGCACCAAATTGATTTACCGTACCACTCGATACAGAATCTCCAACTGTCTTATCTACCGGTAGGGATTCCCCAGTCATTACAGCCTGATTAATTGAAGTCTGACCGGAAACTATCTCACCATCAACAGGAACACTTTCACCAGGTAGGACGCGGATAAGATCACCTATCCTGACTTGCTCTGCAGGAATCATTTTTTCAGTGCCATCTTTGAGCACCCGTGCCGTCTGTGGTGTCAAATGAACCAATTTTTCAATCCCTGCTCTTGCTTTCGCTACCGTCAGCTCTTCTAACAATGCACCAAGCTGCATAATAAAGGCAACCTCTCCGGCTGCAAAATCTTCACCGATACAAAGTGAAGCAATAAGTGCCAAAGATACCAATACATCTGCTTTGATATCAAAAGCTGTAATCAATCCAATCATTGCTTCCAGAATAATTGGTAACCCGCACAACAGAATGGCAACCCATGCCATATCAAAGTTAAACGGCTGAATCTTTAACAGACTACAAATAACTGCAATACCAGAAATAACAAGTAACACAATATCTTTTTTTATTCCACCAATCTCAAGTAGTTGCTCTAATTTTCTCATAATCCGTTTCATTAACAAATCTCCTTTCCATACCCCTATGGGTATACTTGCATTATACCTATAGGGGTATATGTTGTCAAGGGAGCAAAATGAAAAAGCCAGCCTAAAGACTGACTTTTCATATTGTTTATTGCATATTTGCAAAACGCTCTACCGCTTTTGTAAAGCTCTCTATTGTTTTTTCTGCATCGCCGTGCTCAATTCCGTCCCGCACACAATGCTTGATATGCCCTTCCAACACGACCTTTCCGCAACCGTTCAAAGCAGATTTTGCAGCATTAATCTGTGACAAAACATCTTCACATGGTACATCTTCATCAATCATTCGGTCAATTGCCTGAACCTGTCCAATAATTTTTTTTAACCGGCGATGCAAATTCTCCGCATCCATACACTTCCTCATATTCAACTCTCCTTATCATTAGAGGTATTAGTATTTTACACAGAAAACAAAATATTGTCAATCTGGCAGCCAGGATTTTGTTTTACCTTCTGCCTTTGCCTCACAAGGGAGGAGTGTATGAATGCAACGCACGAAGCAATCCGTATAATCATAGATTAGGGGGAGGCTGTCATCTATATAGAGAAAATAGGATTATAATTTCATTCTAAATTCAAGGGATTCATAGCTCCTATCATTTGCTGCATCGAAGGTCCCTTCTTCTTGAAATTCAAATCCCATGCTTCGAATCAACCTTTCCGAAGCAGCATTCTCCTTAAAACAGCAAGCCCATACATACACTATCTTATGCTTTGCTAATTCCTTTAGAACAGCATTTATGGCTTCACTCATATAGCCTTTTCCCCTATACTTTGAAATTAGTGCAAACCCCAGCTCTCTTGTATCTTCTCTTCCTTCTTCTGAATCTGGATTAATTGCTATATATCCGAGTTGTTCCCCTGATTCTCTAAGCACAATCGCAAAATGCTTTTCTGAATTCACCCAACTATGGATTCTCGCCTCTGTTTCGTCGAACTGAGTCAACGGCGGATACATTCCCACCATACGCATAGCCTCTCCATCGCTAAATAGCTCATGTAGCGCTTTCGCATCATTTTTAATAAAGTGTCTTAATAACAGTCTTTCCGTTTCCACAATGATAGTAACTCCTTTATAATGATTAATCTTCTTTCCCATCTGATACGTTTGCAGAGTTTTTTTCTGATTAAAACTTATATCATTTTATTTTACCATAACCGACGTTATCTAACAACATTATTTATTTTTAATTTTAAACAGTCTTAATATTTTTTCACCAAGATTAAGTTTCTGTGTTTCCTGTGATGTTTCATGCACCGTTTCCGCCTTTTCAATTGCAGATGTCTTTATCACAAACTGTACCGTTTTTACATTCTTATTTTTATCAGAAACAAATGATACAACATCAAAATCTCCACCCGTAAGTGCATTCAGTGTATCGTCCATAGTAGCTTCTACTTTACTGTCCATACCATCTGTTTTCTGATAAAATTCTTTTGTTCCATCATTCAATTCCTTTGCACCACCATTGAGTGATACCAGTCCGTCATACAAATGAACCGTTCCCTGCTTTAAGTCCGCTGAACCTGTCACCAACTCTTTGCTGCCCTCTAAAAGAGTTCCCGAACCTGTTACAAGCTGTGAATAAGCAGCAACGATAGATGCAACCCCGTCCGTATAATCGTTAATTCCAGTATCTAACGTTGTATAACTTGTCACAAGCTGGTCAATTCCTGTCTTCAAGGTAGCCATATTTACTGCTAAATCAGATAAGGTATTGCCAAGTGTCACAATTGCTGTATCAAATGTTTCATAACTGCTGTTTAGCTGTCCAATTCCTGTCACAAGCTCCGATGCCCCCAAAGCTGTAGCATTAAAATACTGTGATGTTCCATTGATTGCGGCATTATTTCCCCCAAGTAATGTTATGATATTTTTCAGACTATTTATCTGTGTCTCCAACTGCGCTACCTGTGCCTTATAGGTTTCATTGCTTTCATAGTCCGGCATACTTTTTAACTGTTCCACCGTAACTGACAATTCATTAATCTGGGTAGACAATGAATTTATTGCCTCCGTATTTCCTGCTTGAAGCTGTTCCATATCCAACCCACCAGCTTTCATTTTCTCCTTATATGCCTCATAAGAAAGATTGTTCTGCAAGGTCACTGCTCCATTATATATCTCTGCAATTCCCTGCTTTATCGCTGCCGAGCTCTCTGTAAGCTGTTTTAACTGCTCTGTTGACATTGAAACTTTTGAAAGCTCTGATTGAATTGTTTTTAATGCAGTAAGTACCTGTGCAGAACCTTCGGTGAGTGTTGCTGACTGTGAGTTTAATTCGTTGAGCGCCGTCTGCATAGCTGTCACATCGGTATTTAATGTATTGATGCCCTGATTCAGAGAGTTTACTCCTTGATTCATTGTAGTAGCGCCCGCCATCAAATTTCCGCCTCCATCAACCAGAGCTTCTGTTCCGTCAGAAATTTCTGCAGCACCATCATTTAAGTCACTCGAGGCGTTCATAATATCCGTAACCTTACTCATGAGTTCTCCATCATCTATATCCATATTTAAATCTAACTTTACACCATTTATTGTTGCTGCCTCCATCTCAAAATCAGTGACATCTGAAGTAATCACTGCATCAAGTCCTTTTCCGGGTAAGACAGTGTAGCTTATCTGCTTATTTACGCCTACATTTGCCAACGTAGCCCCATCTGCTTTCAGATTTTTACAAGTTTCACTATTAAGAAGAAACGCTGCCTGTAATGCGTAATTATCATAAAACTCAGTCATACATTTATCGTTTTTTTCCATTTTTATATGTATCTCTAATTTGCCTGACTTTCCGGCTAATTCATCTGCTGTAATCTCTTTTCCGTCCAATACATATTGCAACGTAATAATCCAGGGTATCTGTGCATTTTCCAATGTTCCCTGATAATAAACCTTATCTTTATCCGTTGAAAATGTCACCTTGTCTCCCTCTATATCTATGGCATCTGTTGTATTCAGCATTTTGACTGAACTATAGTTTCCATAGTCGGTCACATCTCCTTTTCCAAAAATGTTGACAACATTAACATTTTCCACATTTCCCTGTGCATCTGTAATAATATATACAACTTCTTCCTTATCACGACCTGTTTCCTCTGCCGCATTTACATTCATTTCTGACATTCCTACGCTTTCCATTGTAACAATTATTGTAAGCACTCCTGCTAATAATTTCTTCTTATTCATGTTGCTCATCCTCTCTTTTCTTAATAAATGTTCCATCAAATATGTACAACAATCCCGGTAATGCAAATAGTACTATAATTAAGGAACAAAGCGTTCCTTTTCCCAAAAAGAAGCCTAACTGAGACAGCAATCCATGCGTTGATATGATACCAAGCAAAAAGCCAACTACCGTTAAAATGCTTCCGGAAGTAAGTATAGAAACCGTTACTGCTGACAACGTATTTGTTATAGCGTCCTTTTTTCCACAAGTCTGTCGAAATTCCTTGTAACGTTCCGTTAAGAGAATTGCATAATCTACTGTTGCGCCAAGCTGTATGGAACTTATAATCAGATATGCAATATAAAATATTGTCTGGTCTGTAAAATACGGAATTGCAAGATTTATCCATATTGCCGTTTCAATTCCAAGCACCAGAAGCGTTGGCAAAACAATCGAACGCAACGTTAAAAGAAGTACTAAAAATACTGCCCCGATTGCCACCAGATTTACCTTCATCATATCCTGAGTTATTGTATCCATTAAATCATATGTGGATACCCCTTCACCAGCCAGATACCATTGATCTGGATAGTATTTTTGAGCTGTATTTCTTATATTTTTTACTAATTCAAATGTTTCTTCTCCCTCATACTCTGCGTCTACTGAAATAATCATTCTCGTATATTCATCTGAGCATAATTTTGAATAAACTTCTTCGTCCAGATAAGTTTCTGGAATTTCTGCACCTACTGTATCTACATAAGATATCATACTTTTGACCTTTGAAATATTGTGAAGCTCATCTGATAATTTTTTCTGAGTCGCCTTATCCTCTTTAGGAACCATCAGCACATAAGTATCACTCTTTCCAAACACTTTTTCAATTCTTTCAGTATCTGCACCTGTCTTTGTCTTCTCGCTAAATATTTTTGATGCTCCATAATAAAAGCTGTTTGAATTTGATGCAAGATAAGACGGTACAATTACTAAGACAAATAAAATCATAACCGGTATCATAACCTTGTAAACTATCTTTCCAAAACCCTGAAATGATGGTACGAATGGCCTGTGTTCAAGTTTATCTAACCACGGATAAGTGAAAAGAATCAGACATGGCATAAATGTAAATACTGTAATCAGACTGATTGCAATACCTTTTGCCAATGCTCTGCCTAAATCCGGGCCAATTTGAAACTGCATAAGACATAACGCCAAAAATCCAATAACCGTTGTGAGTCCACTTGACAATATAGAGGAAGTAGACATGGTAAGTGCTTCTACCATTGCCTCCTTTGAATTATTATTTCGTTTTCTGCATTCAGTAAACCGATGTATCAGAAACACTGAGTAATCCATTGATACTGCAAGCTGCAGAATGGTTCCTGCTGCATTCGTCACAAACGATATTTCTCCAAATATAAGATTTGAGCCTGTATTGATTACAATTGCGACAGCAAGACCAACCAAGACAACAATTGGCTCAAACCAAGAATCCGTTGTAAGTATCAATACCAAAATTACAAAAATTACTGCAATGATGGTAATTCTGGATATTTCATGTACGGTACTCTCGGTCGCTGCCGCTGTAGATACCGCACTACCGGTCATGGCATTTTCTTCACCAATTATTTTTCTTATGTCTCTGACTGCTTCTGTTCTTTTATCGCTGTCAATTGTCACTGAAAACAATGCATTTCCATCTTTATAATAACTTTCCGTGGTATCTGTATCTAACATCTCTAACGGTATTTCAACAGACTCTGCATCATCCAGCCATGTCACATCTGTTACCCCGTCCACCGCCTTTATTTCTGTTTTATACCTGACCGCCTCCGGAATTGTCACATTTTCTACCAAAACTCTTGCATTTGGCACTCCACCATCAAATTCATCATTCATAAGATTTAACGCTACCGTGGAAGCACTATTATCAGGCAGATAATCATTCATATCATAATCCACCAAAACCATATTTTTACATATTGCGCATACTATAAATGCGATAGAAAATATAGTAATGATCAGCTTAGAATGATTGACAACGCAGTTATAAAATTTCTTCATTTTGCCTATACTCCTTCCTACTTATTATTTATGAGGAAAGTAAAACAGACTGTGTATTTCTGCTCACTTTCTATGATATTTGATTATAAAAAAAAGAGATAACAGTATCTACGGGCAAAGTGAAACAAGTGTGCAAATATGGACAAATCGCATGATTTGACGGTCAAATATATCATAAAAATCATTGTCATTTTGATGGACAGTTGTATAATATTATTAAAATGATTTACAAGAAAAGGGGGATTTTTTATGACTCATGAAGAGAGTTCTTTTCAAACAAAAATGACACTATGCACTTCTTTAAAAAAAATTATGAAGCATAAACCATTTTCAAAAATAACGGTAACTGAATTGATTAAAGACTGCAATCTGAACAGAAAAACCTTTTATTATCATTTCGAAGATATCTATGGATTACTAAAATGGATGTTGGAACAGGAAACTTTTGAGGTCGTAAAACAATTTGATTTTCTGACGGACTATAAAGATGCTTTTGACTTTGTTATTGATTATGTGCAGGAGAACGCTTTCTTTCTTAACTGCATCTATGACTCGGTAGGACGTGATGAATTAAAACGATTCCTCTATCAGGATTTTATCGGATTAATAGAAAAAATCGTGCGTGATACGGAAAGCAAACTAAATATTACCATTACAGATACTTTCCGACACTTTTTATGCAACTTCTATACAGAAGCCATTGCCGGAATGTTAATTGACTTGTTTCAAAAAACGAATGAGTATAATAAAACAGATTTATTTGAATATTTCTATGTTATTTTGTACAACTCACTTCCGGCTGTGCTACTTTCACAAAGTTTGGACGTAAAATAGTTACTCACTTATCAGTTTTTCCGGCATTTTACTCCCGGCATCGACAAACCTATATTTATTATTCTTTCCATTCAGTCGTTTACTGTATGTCTTATTGTACCAATAATTACACTGATTGCAACCTTCTTGCATGGTAATGGTGCACATTGGTTCACACATTGGGTACGATTAGCGTTTTTATGCTTTCCAGTAGCATTTTTCCTTCAGCTTTTCTTTATCGGACCCTTTGTACGACTAATTTTCAAAACATTATTTTCCAAGCAAAAAGGAATGTCTTAAACGGCATTCCCTTTTGTCATAAGTTATACAAATCATAAGACACATTCACGCCTATGATACTGATTTTTCAAAAATAAGAATTTTCTGGGTAACTTTATTTAGATACGGTACCCAGGTAAATAATTTCAGTATAGGGAATAATTCTGCCATTCCCCTCGTTATATTGTCATCTTTTATCTTTCTAAATCCCCTTGCCGTATCTCCGAGGTCTGCAAAACAGTCGGCACCAAAAATAAATTTCGCACCCGTTTTTTCTATGGATTTTTCTATTTTTTCTTGATTTACCCATTTCTTCGCAAGACATTCCATAAACACAGTTGCATTGTCAAAATGATCCCGGATAATGGACAACATTTTTGTATTTTCTTCCGCTGTAAGATACATAGAAAGCCCTTCGATAATAAAAAGCATTTTTCCCCGTACTTTAATTTGCTGTGTCCATGAGGGCTCTAATACTGAACTTGCTATTGTAGAAATTCTTCCGCTCTCATTATATATTTGATTTCTGACAGCAATCGTCTCCGGCAAATCCAAATTATACCATGTAATTTTTCCATTATCCATTCGATATACTCTTGTATCAAGACCGCATGCTATATTTACCACCGTACACTCTGGATTTTTGTCAATAAAATCTTTTACCAATTCATCAAATACAATGGTTCTGGCTATGACACCATTACTCATAGTAGAATCATCTGCTGCATGCGAAAAGTCATAATCTAATTTTTCAACTATTTCTACAGCCTTTGCATCATAAAATTTATGTCCTTTCTTCTTGGAGTACTGTGCCCGGGCATAAAAACTCTGAAGCATGGTTTCTGGTGCTCCGTTTAGAATCGGTTTTATTTTTTCCTGTTTCACCACAACTTCTCCTCTCAACATCTAGCTTTGGTTAGTTTAGTCTAATCGCATTAAGTATATCATATCCAACCATAAAATCAAATATAAATTCACATACGTTTTTCTCCCCACCCCTTTTTCTTTTTCAAATAGACCATATATCCAACACACATCACAAGCTGCAACACGGAGGATGCCGGTGTTGCCAATCCAATATGAAATAGTGATGGTTCTGGCTGTATACTCATAAAATAGGATACGGGCACTCTTACTGCAAACGCCCCTACAATCCCTTGAATCATCACAAACTTTGTCATACCTATGCCATTATAAAATCCTATATAGCAAAAGAAGATTGCCGTAAACATGCAGTCTATGGCATATGCTCTCAAATAATCTGCGGCTGCCGAAATTACCTCTATATCTGATGAGAAAATTCCTGCAAGCAAATCTCCCCCAAAAAATGTCAATAAAAACATTCCCACTCCAATAATGAACGAAACTACTCTGCCATGATTCAATGCTTGTTTTGCTCTATCCAAGTATCCTGCACCATAATTTTGTGCCACAAATGCAGAAATAGACTGCATAAAAGCCGTAGATATAAGCATAATAAATGCACATACTTTTTCAGCCACGCCCACACCGGCAGATGCCGTAACTCCCATAGAGTTTACTATTGCAAGAATAATTAAGAAAGAAATACTAACCAGCAAATCCTGTAAAGCAATTGGTGCTCCAAGCCCGGTCATCTTACACAGTGTCCATTTATGAATTCTGATATTCTTTAGATTTACTTCAAATGGTAACTCTTTCTTCCCTATAAAAACTAACGACACGATTACACTTATCACTTGCGCAAATACAGTTGCAATTGCAGCCCCTTCCGTTCCCATATCAAATACTGCACATAAAAGTATATCTCCAACTATATTGCATACACATGCAATAGCAACTGTAAGAAGAGGTGTTCTAGAATCCCCAAGTCCCCTAAAAATGCAGCCAATCAAATTGTAGGCTACAATTACAAGCATACCCCCGCCGCAAATTCTCACATACCAAACAGTCTTATCAAATGCCTCCTCTGGTGCATTCATGATACTGCTAACACCTGGTGCAAAAATTACCAGCAAAGCTGTCATGATTAGAGCAATTACTGTAAACATAACAATTGCTGTGCCTACGGTACGTCCACCTTCCTTTCTTTGCCCACTCCCAATCTGCTGTCCCAGTAGAATCGTTGTTCCCATAGCAAAACTACTGATAAGATTCGTAAGTGTCATCATGATTTGTGAGCCTGTCGAAACCGCTGAAACATCCACAGACGAAGCAAACTTCCCTACAATAAACAAATCTACTGCCCCATACATTGCTTGTAAAAATAGTGCCAAAAGAACCGGAAGTGCAAATAGGCTAAGCTGCTTTAGAATATTTCCTTCCGTAAATGTATTTTTCTGTTGCATATCAATTCCTCCATTCTTCAATCCTCGTGAAACGTTTTTTGCTGTATGAGAACATAATCTCCTATACAGCAAAAAAACCGGACAAGATGCAGGCATTTCAGCCTGCCATCTTATCCGGTTATTGTTTCGTACGAACAATTCACCCTCCGATGAACATAGTTGAGTATACTATACTAATTATTAATAGTCAATACGTTGCTTTATTTTTACTTTCAAAGTGCTTCTTTGCAAATTCCATATCCTGCACAAGTTCCATCGTACCAAGATACTTGCCCTGTGTATCTCTTACCGCCATATATGTTACAAGCATTGTTCTGCCATTCTTGTCCATCCATATAGGTACTTCATCAAGCGTTCCCTCTTTAAATTCCTGAATAATCCTTCGAACTTTCTGCTCTATTTTAGGCGGATGGCATGAATATACTTCCCGTCCCAATGCCATACCGGGACGTTTAAAAACCTTTGGACCTTCATTAAAAAATATATTAATATCATTTACATCAACAAATGTAATTTCTATCGGAATGGTATTGAGCATGGCAAGAAGCTGCTCATCCTTGATAGAAACACCTGTCAAAGTTATTTTCTTTGCATTCTCCGCTGCTTCCCAAATACCATTCTCCACACCAAAGCAGATGGCATAATCTTTGGAATCATGATATATCCCATACCATTCTTCCTCTGTAAAATTAAGTGCACAATTTGGAAACAGAATATTTTCTTCTTTATAAATCATCTCATCTACTCTTGTGACTATTGCACGGAATCGCTCCAGCCATGTTTCATCATGATTTTTTATTTTTGCAAGCGCATTTAATTCATCTCTTATTTCATCATCAACCGTCCACATCACATAGGAGGGCCCACTAATTTCATACTTCACCTTAAGATGCGGATAAAGAAGGTCCCCCTTCTTTGCGTAATGAATTGATATTTGTCTTAACTCATCTATAAGCTTATCCCCAATATCACCCGATATGTCTGCCTCCCTGCACTTATGAATAACTTTTTTAAGTTCTTCATTTTCTCGTGTAAATATATTCAAAGGATGATTTGGTATCTCCATCAATTCTGTCGCTGCCAAAAACTTTCTTTCTCTCATGGATTTTTCAACCGCTTTTTCCGCATTGATAATTTGCTCTTGCGTTGTCTTTCCCTGAAATAATGCAGCATGCACATCACAAAGTCTCTGCACCTCGCCAAGTGGAATGCCTTCCTTTAAAAGTTCCTGTTCCGCCATCATTATTTGTGCAGCATCCACTTCCTTGAATTCCTTAACAAAATCCGCACGAACACCGGCAAGTTCTTCCCCATCACTTAACCTCTTAAGATATCCTTTTATTTTCTCTATCACTACGTCATCTTTTATTTCCATATCACTCATTACCTTCCTACTGTTAATGTTATCCTTAGTATTGGACACATATAGGAATTATATACTTTAATATTTAAGTATTTCTTCTGACCTTCTTCCAAATATATCTCGATGCTTTTGGGGTAAAAAAACGCATTAGCCAATAAAAATTGGCTAATGCGATATATTGTATTTATAAATTAATTTAAATTAATTTATTTTTGTAATTGTTCCATTACTATATGTATAGGTTCCGACACCAAACGTATAGTTTGCTCCATTGGCACTATCCCAATGATTATTTCCGTCATTAAAACATGCTGTCAAACTCGTTGCTTCCCCTAAATCAATGGTAATTGCGTATGGATAGCCTGAAACTTCAGAACTTGCTTCCATTTTCACACCCGGTACACTGGTCCAGCTTCCATTTTCTATCATATAATGAATGTTTGGATTATTATATCCATTATAGTAAATGGTTACCTGATTACTTGTTACCTCTTTCACTGTAAGCTTTTTCTGATATTGTACTTCATTTCCGGCTTCGTCCTTTACCGTAACATACAGTGTCACTGTTCTTGGATAAGACTCAGTAAATTGTACTGTATTATTTTTGCTATTGTTCAATAAATAATTAACTCTTCCTGAACCATATGCATAATAATACATGGAATAGGTGTATGAGCCCTGGCCTCCTGCTGCGTTAATCGTAAGGTCTGTTGGAACATTGCATTTTATAGTGTCTCCCTGACTGCTGCTGACTGATGTTATTCTCAGCTCTGAAGACGGTTTTTCTATCTTGGTAATCTTTCCATTACTATATGTATAATATCCTACACCAAACGTATAATTCTGACCATTATTACTATCCCAGCTTCCATTTCCATTATTGAAGCATGCCGTCATATTGGTTTCTCTTCC
>JBNMLC010000033.1:0-17972 GCA_050874665.1 Lachnospiraceae bacterium
GAAAAGAACACAAAGGAAAAAATACTGGAAGAAGCCTTGAAGTTATTTGCACAGAGTGGATATATGGGAACATCCATGAATGATATTGCCTCGAAGCTTGGAGTAACCAAGGCTGCATTGTATAAGCATTATAAAAGCAAGCAGGAGATATTGGACAGTATTATTGAAAAAATGAATGAATTAGATATGGAGAGAGTAAAGCAATATGAAATGCCGGAAGGAGAAATGTCAAAAGTTATAGCTGAATACAAAGAAACAGCATTTGACAAGATTAAGCAGTTCACAAAGGTGCAGTTTCTTCATTGGACAGAAGAAGAGTTCCCGTGCTGTTTCCGTAAGATGTTGACATTGGAACAGTATAGGGAACCACAGATGGCACAGTTATATCAGAATTACCTTGCAAGTGGACCACTAACTTATATAGAAGTTTTGTTTTCAGGAATGCTGGAAGATGCAGAGAGAGCCAGACAGATGGCACTTGATTTTTATGGACCTATTTTTTTGCTTTACAGCATATATGATGGAACAAATGACAAGAGCCAGGTGATAAATCTTCTCGATGAGCACATGGATCACTTCTCCAGGGAGATGCAGACCAAATGAAAGGGTGAAGTGAGTTGAATGAAATATCAGAGCGACAGGAATGGATTCTTTGTCCGAAATGTGGAAGCAAAACAAGATTGAGATTAAGGAAAGATACGGTGCTTGCAAATTTTCCTTTGTTTTGTCCAAAGTGTAAAGAAGAGAGCCTGATAGATGCAGAAAAATTTATAGTAAAGGAAGCCAGACGCTAAGACGCAGTGCAGATTGTAATGTTACAGTTTTGCACTGCGTCGTTTATATTATGGAGGTCAAATAAGAATGAAAGCAATCATATATACATCAAACACCGGAAGCACAGCGGAGTATGCACAATTACTAGGAAAGGAATTGAATCTTCCGGTACATAGTTTACAGCAGGCAAAAAACAAGATGCCTGCCGGCAGTGAAATCATTTATCTTGGATGGATTATGGCAGGAGGAATCAAAGGATATAAAGAGGCAGCAAAATTGTATAAAGTGCGTGCAGTCTGTGGTGTCTGCATGGGACAGACAGGCACACAGCTAAAGGAGGTGAGGGATAAAAATGCTATTCCACAGAGGATTCCTCTGTTTACATTACAGGGAAATTTTGATGTAAAGAAGCTTCGTGGAGCGTATCGTTTCATGATGAATGTCATGGTTAAAACTGCCGGAAAGGAACTGGCAAATAAAACCGACCGCACGTCAGAAGAGGATGATATGTTAGATATGATGGTAAATGGCGGAAAACGAGTATCTTTACAGAATTTAAAGGCAGTTACAGAGTGGTATAAAAGTGTGTATTAGCAGGAGGAAAAACAGATGAAGCTTTATTTTGGAAATATGGTAACAACAGTTACTACACTTATGATTTTATCGCTGGTCGGGTTTGTTGGATATTCAATCAGTAACAGAAGCAACATCAATTTCTGGGGCAGAAGGAGCCTGTTTGTTTTGGCATATGGTCTTGTTATATGCTGCTTTGCAGCCGCAAGAGACGGACTGGATAAAACAATTCAGTATACGATAGATGGAAGCTGTAATCCTGGAATATTTTCACTTGTGAGTGTTCCAAACATCGTTGGATGTGTTGGAGCTGCAATCATAATTATTGCAGCAATAGCAACACCAATTGCAAAATCACAGCATATGCGTGAGATATGGTTTTATGTGATGTCCGGTGGAGTGATGCTAAAGATTGTAGTTATGGAGATTGCAAGAATTATACAGATGTTTTAGGAGTGTTTTCATGAGAGTAGAGACAGAAAGAATGTATCTTTATCCTTTAAGTGATGAAGAAATGCGGTTGGTTATTGAAAAAGAATCTGATCCTGAGATGAAACAGGCTTACATGGAGATGCTTGAAGGGAGTCTTTCAAACCCTGATAAGAGAATATGGTATGCCATCTGGAATATGGAGCTGAAAGATGAGTCAGGAATTATTGTAGGTGATTTTTGCTTTAAGGAACCTGGTGATGATGGAGTGATTGAAATTGGATATGGTCTGAAAGAAGAATACCGGCATCACGGATATATGACAGAAGCAGTAAAAGCAATCACAGAATGGGCATTGTCACAGGAAAGTGTGAAGCAGGTGGAGGCGGAAACTGATGTGGAAAATATAGCCTCACAGAAAGTCCTTTTCCAATCAGGATTTGTCAGTAATGGAAAGGTGGGAGAAGAGGGATCAAGATTTGTATATAGTCAAAAGAGATATAGGAGCAATGGAACATAGCAAAAGGAAAGGTGACAGCAATATGAAGATAAATATAGGAAATCATGAGTTCACAGAATTATGGGATGGCGTTTTATACAAAGCTTTGTCGGATTATCCGAACGTAAGTGATAATGAAATGAAAGATATGATTGACTTTGCAATTTATGAGAAAAATCATGGAAGACAATGTGAAATAGAAGCTGACAGGAAGGACATTTTACAGTATGTTCAGAAAGAAATGTTAAATCCGGAGAAATATAAGAATGTACGCAGACCTGAAATTATAAGAGAATGTACAGCATGTAAAGCAAGGGGAGGTTGCATGACAGATTTGGTGTGTCATACAGCACCTTTAGAAAATGCAATTTCCATTTTGAAATGTGGTTCTTTACTATCTGCTGTAAATGCAAGGAAACTTCCAGATACTGTTTTACAGAAAGAAGACAGAAATGCAGCAAATGATCCGACAGATTTTTTTCATTATGTAATGCTTTCATGGGGAAACTGTCAGGCTGGGGACAGACTGGTAATGGAGAGAAAGCTTGGAAGAAGCCCTTCACAAGATGAGATGAGAGCAGGCTTTACGCCAGGTGTGCGATTTTATTTCAAGTATGATGATTTAGATAAGCATCCTCAAGCTGTACACGATGGCTTTTTACCAATTAAGGTAAAAGATGAAGTGAAGTTGGCTGATTATGTGTATATGATTGTCATTCCGTCCGAATATAAGAAACAAATAATGGAAGTTATGCCGGAAATACTGTCAGACAGAGCGTTTTGCTTGAGCCATGATAAGCTGGATGTATGGCAGTGGTCAGAAAAAGTATATTCTTTTGTGCATGATATAGCAAAAAGTAATGTAAATTAGATGGATGGAGATGATGAAAATTCGATGTATTCGATTATGATAATTGATGATGATGAGTCGATTGGGAATATGGAGCAGGAGTTGTTAGAGCGGGAAGGATATCTGGTACAGCGGGCTTATTCAGGTACGGAAGCATTATTACTATTGCAACAAAAAAGACCGGATCTGATTCTACTGGATCTGATGTTGCCGGGAATGTCTGGAGAAAAGTTGTTGTCCATGATACGAGAAATTCCAATAATCGTAGTAAGTGCAAAAACTGATGCAGATAGTAAAGCAAATTTGTTGCTTGGAGGGGCAGTAGATTATTTAACTAAGCCTTTTGACACGAAAGAATTGCTGGCTCGTATTAATATCAGGTTACGTGAAAGCATGAGAACAACCGAATTTTCTATATACAACTACGGAGAGTTAAATATAGATGAGACATTAAGAAACGTTTCATTGGAAGACAAGACAGTGAGCTTGACAAGAACGGAATTTGCAATTTTAAAACTATTGGTGCAAAATCCGGGACGGGTAATCGCAAAATCTGTTTTATTAGACCGCATTAGTTTAGATACGCCAGATTGTACAGAAAATTCATTGAAGACACATATTAGTCATTTGCGAGGAAAACTGCGAGAAATATCAGGAAAGGAATATGTGGAGTCAGTGTGGGGAATTGGATTTCGGTGGAAATCAGAATTTGAAAGCGTGTAAGGAATGGAAATGGATAAATACCTTGAACTAAAAGAACAATTTGAAGTAAATAGAGATGATGAAAATGCTATAAAAATGGCAGCGTATATGAGAAATTTGTTCTCTTTTTATGGTTTACCAACTCCTAAAAGGAAAGCAATTTACAAGGATTTTCTGAAATCTGAGAAAAGCAAAAAAGTAATTGATTGGGATTTGCTTGACAGATGTTATACAGGTGAACATAGAGAATTTCATTATTTTGTGATGGATTATCTTGTGGCAATGCAGAAGTTCTTAAAATTCGATGATGTTCTTCATATAGTAAAATATATCAAAACAAATCAATGGTGGGACACAATAGACGGACTTGATAGAATTGTCGGGAATATAGCTTTTACAGATGAACGGATAAATGACTTGATGTTGGAGTGGTCAACAGATGAAGATTTCTGGATACGCCGAATTGCTATTGACCATCAGATTTGTAGGAAAGATAAGACGAATACGGTATTGCTTGAAAAAATATTAGTGAATAACTTCGGCAGTTCAGAGTTCTTTATCAACAAAGCCATCGGTTGGAGCCTGAGAGATTATTCTAAGACAAATCCCGATTGGGTAAGAAATTTTGTTGAAACTCATAAAGACAAGATGGATAAATTGAGCATTAGAGAAGCAAGCAAATATTTATAAGTTTATGGGAGGAAGCAAAATTTCAGTTTTCAGTGATATTGAAAAATGAATTGGAAGCTTATGGTGGAGATAATTATGGCGTTCGATTTTAAGAAGGAATACAAAGAATTTTATATGCCGAAGAATAAACCAGAGATTATAAATGTTTCGGTCGCTAACTATATTGCTGTCAGAGGAAAAGGCGATCCGAATGAGAAAGACGGCGCATATCAGCAGGCAATCAGCGTTTTATATGCCATTGCATATACACTAAAAATGAGCTATAAGACGGATTATAAAATTGAGGTTTTTTTTGAATATGTTGTTCCACCGCTTGAAGGTTTTTGGTGGCAAGACGATGTTGAGGGTGTGGATTATGCAGATAAATCTATGTTTAACTGGATTTCTGTTATTCGCTTACCGGACTTCATATCTAAAGAGGATTTTGATTGGGCAGTAGAGACAGCAACTAAAAAGAAAAAGTTGGATTGCTCATCAGCAGAATATTTTACAATCAATGAAGGGCTGTGTGTTCAGATTATGCACTTGGGAGTATTTGACAATGAACCTGCAACGGTTGCACTTATGGATGCGTATTTGGAGCAGAATGGATATGTTAATGATATGAATATGGAAAGATTACACCATGAAATATATCTGTCTGATGCAAGAAGGACTGCTCCAGAAAAATGGAAAACGGTTATTAGACATCCTATAAAGAACTTGTAAACTTTCAGCTTGTGGAATAGTAAAATAGAATCTTAACTATTTCTCAACTGATTTCTTAACTACTTCCTCAACCTTTGTCTGATAGACTAATGCCATCAAGTAAAGGAGGACTGAATGATGCAATATGTACTTGAAACAAATGCTTTAACAAAGCAATACAAAAATTTTACGGCATTGAATGGTTTGACAATGCACATACCCAAAGGCTCTATATATGGATTTGTGGGAAGAAATGGAGCAGGAAAGACTACTTTGATTCGATTGATTTGTGGTTTACAGGAACCTGACAGTGGAAGTTACAGAATTTATGGCATTAAAAATACGGATCCGGAAATTGTAAAAAGCAGGAGACGGATAGGGGCAGTTGTGGAGACACCATCCATTTATCTGGATATGAATGCAATAGATAATATCCGTCAACAATATCAGATACTGGGTATTCCTTCTGAAAATGGAATAGACGAATTATTGCAACTTGTCGGATTATCAGATACCGGAAATAAAAAAGCAAAGAATTTTTCACTTGGTATGCGTCAGAGACTAGGTATTGCTATTGCACTTGCTGGAAATCCGGATTTTTTGGTATTGGATGAACCTGTGAATGGACTTGATCCACAGGGTATTATCGAGATTAGGGAACTGATATTAAAACTGAATCAGCAGCATGGAATTACGATTCTGATTTCCAGTCATATTTTAGATGAACTTGCCAGACTAGCAACAAATTATGGATTCATTGATGGCGGACATCTTCTGAAAGAAATGAGTGCTGAGGAATTAGAGAAGCACTGCAGAAAATGTATTCGTGCAGAGGTAAGCAGTACAAAGACGTTAGCGTGCGTTTTGGATGCAATGAAGTTGGAATATCGTATTGTGAATGAACATACAGCAGATATATTTGCAGAATTATCAATTACAAAGCTGGTGGAAACTCTTGCAGGCAGTAATTGCGAAATATACAGTCTCAAAGACTGTGAAGAGAGCTTAGAGAGCTTTTATATGAATCTGGTAGGAGGTGGAAAGCATGCGTAGATTATTAAGAGCCAATTTCGCGAGACTGTTGAAAAATAAATTATTTTGGATTTTAACATGTGCAGAGTTATTTCTGGGAGCATTGTTTCCTATTCTTCACTATATGGATAACAAAGATGAGAATAGTGGATGGACCATGGATTCAACTATTTTTATATATGCACTCTTTGTTCCATTGATGGTATCTTTGCTTACTGCACTGTTCATTGGAACTGATTACAGCGACGGTACAATGAGAAATAAACTGATTGCTGGTCATGTGAGAAGAAAAATCTATGTAGCAAATCTAGTCTCTAATGTGGAAGCTGCCTTTTTGTTATGCGTTGCATTCATGTTGTCACATATTTGCGTCGGGACGCCGCTTTTGAGATGGTTCGTGTCAGATGCAAAAATGCTCATGTTTTATGTATTAGTGACATTTACTATGACAACAGCATGTACAGCAATATTTACTCTGATATCCATGTTATGTAGCAATAAAGCTTACTCTGTGGCAGGGTGCATATTAGTGATTTTTACACTGTTATTTGTCGGTGTCCGCATAACAGCAGCATTAAATGAACCAGAAACATATGATGCGTATTCTTATATGTCAGAAGGAGTTACGGTGGAGGAAGATGAAACACCGAATCCAAATTATGTATCAGGAACAAAGAGGCAGGTTTATTTGTTCCTGAATGAATTTCTTCCAGGTGGGCAAATGCTCAGACTTTCCAGCATGAATGCGGAACATTTGGGAAGATATGCTATTTACGATAGTATAATTTTTATACTCACAACTAGCTGTGGAATTCTTATTTTTAAAAGGAAGGATTTGAAATAATGAGGAGCCTGTTATGTCTTGTATTGGGAATTGTTATATTGATTTTGCTTGGAAGCTTACTGTCTTTTCAGAATTCCCTGCAGGAAGTAACAGATGGATTGGACGAGAAACTTCACACGGATACAAACACGCTGATTTCAGTTTCTTCTGGAAATCGAAAAATACGTTTATTTGCTGAACAGATAAACAGACAGTTGCGGGAACTGCGGAGAGAACAATTAAATTTCAATCATGGTAACCAGGAATTAAAAATAGCAATTACTAATATCTCCCACGATCTGCGGACACCACTTACTGCGATCTGTGGATATCTGGACTTATTGGAACAAGAAGAATCAGGTGATAATGTGAAGAAGTATCTTGATGTGATAAGGGAACGTACGGATTCAATGCGTTCCCTTACAGAAGAACTATTCAGTTGTTCGTTACTTGCAATACAAGATGAAAAACTCCATATAGAACAGATTTGCATAAATGATATTTTGGAACAGAGTATTGCCGGTTTTTATGGAGTGCTTGTTAATAAAAAAATACTTCCGGATATTCAGATGTCTGAGATTCGTGTAATGAGAAAACTGGATAAAGAGGCTGTCAGACGCATTTTTGACAATATATTAAGTAATGCAGCACGTTACAGTGATGGAGATTTGGCAGTCAGCCTATCTGCAGATGGAAGAATACAGTTTTCTAATCATGCTGCAAAGCTCAGCAGTGTGGAGGTGGAAAAATTATTTGAGCGTTTTTATACGGTTGAGTCAGCTAGAAATTCAACAGGAATTGGGTTGTCGATAGCCAAATTGTTGACAGAAAGAATGGGAGGTGGCATTACCGCAGAGTATAAAGATGGGCAGTTGTACATACAGATAGCATTTTGATAATGTGTAAGAAGTGTCTTTGAATGCTTGTTATGAGGTAAATGAAAGGTAATGAAGAATATAGAAATAGAAGATATGTCTACTGAATTTGAAGTGAGAACTTTAGAAAAATCAGATGTAGACATAGTATATAATCTAAGCATAAAAAACAGTATTTATTATCAGTATCATCCACCGATGGTGACAAGAGAGAGTATCCTGGAGGACATGGATGCTTTGCCACCTGGAAAGACGATGAATGATAAATATTATATTGGTTTCTTTAAAAGAGATAAGCTGATTGTAGTAATGGATCTGATTATGGATTATCCGAAGAAAAATACTGCTTTTATAGGGCTATTTATGATGGATGTAAACTATCAGAATAAAGGCGTTGGTTCAAAGGTAATTGGGGAAGTGTTATCTTACTTAAAAGCAGAGAATTATGAGTATATCCGGCTTGGAGTGGATAAAGGAAATCCACAAAGCTATTCTTTTTGGAATAAGAATGGTTTTGTAACAGTTGGAGAAAATCAATATATCATCATGGAACAAATAATAATGTAGAATGAAATGAGAAATAAGATGTGTGCTGAATTATTAGCGTACATAAGGCGAATTTATATTTTATGGAGACTGTATGGATTACTATAAGCAAATTTTTAAACGAAAATCTTTTCACCTATTTCGAGATACAGGTGTGATAACAGATCATGACATTCGGGAACTTGAAGAATTTATCGGATCAGTAAAACCACTTTATGTAGAAATTAAAACAGAAGTTCGTATTGTACCTGAAAATGAGACAACCTGTAAACGGGGTGGACAGTTTTGCCTTTTATTTTACAGTGAAAGCAAAGAAGGATATTTGCAGAACATTGGATATCTTGGGGAACAGATTGATTTGTACCTTACATCAAAGAACATCGGTGCTTTATGGTTTGGAATCGGCAGACCGAAGGATATGCAGATTAATGGACTGGATTTTGTCATTATGATCTCGATTGCCAAAATGCCTGAAGAAAAATTCCGAAAAGATATTTTTAAGTCAAAGAGAAAACCTTTGTATGAGATTTGGAGAGGTAGTTCGTTGGGAGTGGCTGAAATTGCACGTTTCGCTCCAAGTGCTTGCAATACACAGCCTTGGATAGTTGAGAATACCGGTAAGGATTTGATGGTGTATAGATTTAAGCAGCCTGGGAAAAGAGGAATTATGCCCATTAATAAGGTACTATATTACAATAAGATAGATATAGGGATATTCCTTTTTATACTTGAAAGCTGTCTTGAACATGAGGGTTATACTTACAATAGAATATTGTATGTAGATACAGCGGATGATAGTGTTGTGCAGACGCTCATTGCAAAATATACTTATGCAATTTGTTGCTAAACCAATATATCATCATGGAACGAATAATAATGTAGAATGACAGGAGAAAAAAGATATGAAGAATAAGTTATTTTTGATGATTTCAGTAATTATGGTATGTTCATTGTGGGCATGTGGGCAGCAGGAAACCGGAACTATGACGAATACCGGAAAAAGTACAGAGCAGGTCGTTGCGAGCGAAGGTAATAGTGAGCTGGCAACAGCAGAAGATGATAATATGGAAAAAACAGAGACGAAGGAACAAAATCAATTACAGGATGTGAAGCCGCCATATAAAGAATTCAGAGATGTATTAGATGAAATCAATACGGATATTCAGCCAGGAACCACAGGAAATGGATTGATTTCTGTTAAGGTCGCTGCTCATTTGCTCGACTGGGGAGTTGGAACCAGCATGACAACAGATGAGATTAAGAAAGAGACAGTATCATGGCTTTCTGATAAAGGAAACTCTGAACAGGTGGAATTTTCGAATAGGCTTGCATCTGTGTATGATGCATATCAGAAATTATTAGGTTCTGATGCAAAAGAGCTGCTTGAGCAGGCAGGCTGTGATGATGTGACATATCCATGGAGCAATGCGCCAGTTGAAACAATTGAGGCAATTGTAGAGGTAGTACAGCTTCCAGAAGAACAGACAATGGATGATTCAAATTCATCGACTGAAAAATTCGAGAATAAGGATAATTGGCCGGATGTCGAAGAACTGGTTAATCAAAGGGGCGATGAGACTACGGTCTATTTACTGGCAGATGGTCGCTATATGGATCGTATAAATGCTGTTTATATTTATGATGGAAAAGATACATGGACAGATGAATCGGGAGTGGAATGGAACAAAGCCGTAAAATAGTAGAAGAGAAAAGGCAGATTATTAAACAGCTTATCAATGCAGAATTGGAGTAATAATCATGAGAATTGAACATGTTGCACTTTATGTAAATGATTTGGAAAACACAAAAAAATTCTTTATGAAATATTTGGGAGCAAAATCAAATGATGGATACCATAATCAGAAAACAGGCTTTTGTTCTTATTTTCTCACATTTGAGGATGGTGCACGTATTGAAATCATGAATATACCGGAAATGGCTGATTTACCGAAGAAACTAGCTCGTACTGGATATTCACATATAGCTTTTAGCGTGGGAAGTATAGAAAAAGTGGATGCATTGACAGCAGAATTAAAAGCTGATGGTTATGAGGTTATCAGTGGACCACGGACTACAGGTGATGGATATTACGAAAGCTGCATCGTTGCGGTTGAGGATAATCAAATTGAGATTACAGTATAATTGGAAAATGCAGGCATATGAAAGGACAAAAACATGGCTTCAAGCAAAGAATATTTACAATTTATATTAGAGCAGTTATCTGATTTAGAAGAAATTAATTATCGTGCAATGATGGGAGAATATATCATATATTATCGGGGCAGAATTGCCGGAGGCATATATGATGACAGGTTACTTGTGAAACCGACAAAATCTGCAGTTTCTTATATGGCAACTGCGACTTATGAATTACCGTATGAAGGGGCAAAAGAGATGTTGTTAGTAGAAGATGTTGACAGTAAAGAATACTTGGCTGGACTCTTTAATGCAATATATGACGAATTGCCGGTTTATCGGCGAAATCCCGCAAAAACAAGTCAAACACGTATGATTACCCAATAAAACACGGAGAACATAAAATTAAAATAAGCCAGACGCTAAGACGCAGAGCTGTTTCTTGTGGAGACAGATCTGCGTCTTATTAGATTGAGGCATTGAATTGAACAATAAACAAGAATCCCATTCAATTGGAACTGTTTTTCCTCAGTATTTTTAGTAGATCAAGCATCAGTGCAAGGAGGTTTTCTGCTTCTTGTTCAGAACAATCATTAAGTAAGGTCATGAGTTTTTGACATTCTGGAGTTGGATTTTCTACATTAGGGTAGAAAATTTTATCGGCAGGTATCTTTAAATATGTAATTAAAGGGTATAGTACCTCAAATTTTGGATTTCCACGTCCCGCTTCAATATTAAGGATAGTGCGTTGATCCAGATCAAGGATTTCTGCAAGTTTTTCTTGTGAGAGTCCCAGATTTGTTCGGTATTCACGGACAGTGTTACCTAGTAGTTATTTTATATCGTGCATTGTAATTCACCTCAGTGGTAGTTTACATTGCATGGTAAAATGAGTGAATTGCATTGAAATACACATATAATATGGAGTACAGTACATGAATGAAGTGAAGAGTAGATATACAAGGAATAGAATACAGAAAAGAGTAGAGAATATGAATTATTTTACACATGAAGGTGTATCGTGATGAGGTAAAAAAACTCAATGCGATACACCTTTTTTGATGAACAATTATAAGGAAGTTTGCTTGTCCTCTTTGGATTTAGAAGCTATTGATTTCGAACTTTGGGTTCTGTCAAGGTATTGGTTTAGGTTATTCAGTTTTAGCTGGAGAGAAGCAATCTCTTTCTTCGTCGATTTATAAGTTTGCTGCAATTTTTGTTTTTTTGCATAGAGCAAATTGTATTCATTGCGGAGAGCATCAAGGTCGAGCTTTTTTATATCAATGCCCATACGCTGCAACATATTTTTGGCACCATCATGAAGCAGAAGTTCTGTTTCGTGCCGTTGCAAATATGCGTCAGGATTTTTCGCTTTCCGGTAACGTATGTGATAGATGCGGTTGGCTTTATACTGCTCGGCATATTTTAGAATTTGACCTAAATCTTTTAGCTGATGTTCCGATTCGATAAGGCTTTTGCGGGCATTTTTTACTATATCATTTTTGAAAGCGATTTCCTGCTCAAGTTCAGAAATGCTTCCGGATTGGCTGTAACTGCTGGCTGCAATTTTGAGGTTTTCAACAGTTGCCCACTGCTTCAGACCGGGACTGTCCGCAAATTTTTCATCGGAAGTATCTATAAGTTTTTGACGGGAATAGTTTTTTATCAGAGGTCTTTTCCGAGCTGGCAGAGCAACTTTTAGCTGCTCAGCGGATTTATGCTCAATGCGTTCACGAATGGATTCTTTAGTGTAGTTTGCACCTAATGATTTGACACTTCCACGAACAAACTGTTTGCGATCCAGAGAGCGGAAAGAAATGTATTTGAGCGAATTTTCGCCAAAAGATTCGCCTTTGATTTCGTAACCTTTTGCCCTGATAAATTCAAGGAATTGCTCATAGGACTGTGCCTGTTTAATGGATTCATCAATGTCAGTTTTCAGCCTGCTTTTCCAAGACAGATTGTTTTTGGCGGTGTGCCATTCCTTGTAGGATTTGCCACGTTGTCCATCGGGTAAGATGACGGATAAGTGATGTTCTTCGCATAGTTCATCGCTGAGCTTTCGGATATGGTAGTAGCTTTTTTTACAATCATGATATTTTTCATGATTGATGTTGTCGGCAGCACAAAAAATGATGTGATTATGCACATGTCCCTTGTCAATGTGAGTAGCCACAACATAGGAGTATTTGCCTTCTAAAAGTTTGTCAGCAAGTTCCTCGCCAATCCGGTGAGCTTCTTCATAGGAAACTTCTCCCGGCATAAAAGCCTGTATCAGATGATAGGCTTTGTTCGGATCGGATTGATTGGTTTTTGACAGTGCAAATTTGAAGTCGTATGCGGCTGTTTGCGGGCTGCATCCAAACATGAAAGGATATTTCCGGTTCGTTTTTTAGAATGGGAAGCGGAGAAACAGTAGAGAGGAGGTGAAGCATGAATGCAGCAGAACGCAGAATGGAAATTATCAGTATTCTTATTGCACGACGACAAACAACAGCGAAAGAACTGGCAGAAGAATTTGGTGTTACTGTTCGCACGATACATAATGACATTCAGGCTTTATCTCCGGGATACCCGATTTATACAAAACAGGGTGGAGAAGGTGGGATTTTCATAGGTGAATACTACAATCCGTATATCAATTCGCTTTCTATAAAAGAATTGGAAGTGTTGTGTGAGTTGCACGAAATGACAGAAGGATTGCAGAAAAAAAACTTTCACAGATTTTCCGTAAATATGGACCTGATAAACTAGATATTTAATAATTGTCATTCTTCTAAAGCACACAATCGGAAAAAGTCGTTTATAGCAGACGAGAGCAAAGATTGTGTGCTTTTTGGACTGATAAGTCCAGAACAGATTTTATCCAAAACTGGACGAAGTGATCCGACCATTGTTCCTTGATAACTGAATATGCAAATACATACAGGACGTGTGGAATATGTGGAGCCACTATGCGGACACGCCAAGAGATACCTGCTTTCTTCTATATTATAGGAAGTACAAACGATGGAATACTGAAACAGAGTATTGAAGTAAGGTGGGGAGCGATAGATGTCTGGCAAAATATACAGCAGTTGTGTGGGGCGAAGATACATATTTTTAATAATGATACTTCCGGATATGTCTGGTCACTTGGATGACGGTGCGATACCGATGTGGGCAGAGTAATGACCTGTCACCTGTATGGATTTTTATTATCTGCTGATGAGAGATAAGAATATATCTTATTTGTCATGGGGAGATAAAAAAGAGGTAATGAAGATGGAGGTGAGAATGATAAACGCTATAGGGGGAAATGTAAAGGGCAAGATGGTTCCAATATGGGAGAAGTATATGCTGACGGTTGACGAAGCAGTTCAATATTTTGGAATTGGTGAAAAGAAGATAAGGATGCTGATTTCTGAGAATGCGGATTCGGAGTATTGTTTTACTGTTCAGGTGGGAAATAAATCGTTAATCAATCGACAAAAATTTGAAGAATTTCTTAATCAGACGACAGCTTTGTAGAAAATATAAAACTTCATCACTTTAAAGTGGTAAATGCGGCTCTGGTATGGTATAATAAATTTATCGTGCTAGGGCTTCTTCGTAGAAAGGAGCAAAGACGTTTGAGTGAAAGAAATCGCAATCAGAAAAGACGTGATAAAAAAGGACGTATTTTACGAAACGGAGAAAGCCAGCGAGCGGATGGAAGATATGCATTTGTTTATACAGACTGCTTTGGAAAACAGAAATTTCTTTACAGTTGGAAGTTAGAATCGACAGATCCGCTTCCGGTAGGAAGAAGACCTTGCCAGTCACTGAGAGAAAAGGAAAAAGCCATATTAAGGGATATCAATGATGGCATTACTCCTTATGGTGATAATTTGACAGTTCTTGAGTTGGTAAAAAAGTATATAGGTCAAAAGACTGGTGTTCGCCATAATACAGCTGCAAATTATAACTTTGTTATCAACATTATTAAGAAAGAAGAATTTGGAGCATTAAGGATTGATAAGGTAAAACTATCAGATGCAAAAGCATGGTTGATTAAGCTTCAGGCAGATGGTAGGGGATACAGCACCATTCATTCAGTTCGTGGAGTGGTAAGACCTGCTTTTCAAATGGCGGTAGACGATGATTTGATTCGTAAAAATCCGTTCGAGTTTCAACTATGTACAGTAGTTGTAAACGATAGTGTAACAAGAGAAGCTATAACCAGAAAACAAGAGAGAAAGTTCTTGGAATTCATTAAGAATGATGAACATTACAAACGATACTATGATGGTATGTTTATCCTCTTTAAAACCGGGCCTCGTATTTCAGAGTTCTGTGGGTTGACACTTTCCGATATTGATTTTGAAGAAAAGCAAATCAGTGTAAATCATTAGCTTCAAAGAACCAGAGATATGAAGTATGTGATTGAAGATACCAAAACATCAAGTGGAACCAGAATCATTCCTATGACTGAGGAAGTGTATGAATGTTTTAAGCGTATTGTTGAAAATCGCAAAAAAACCAAGAAAGAACCTGTGATTGATGGATACAAGGGATTTCTGTTTTTAGATAAGAGGGATATGCCGGAAGTTGCTTTACATTGGGAAAAGCATTCTGAGTGGGCATTGGCAAAACATAATCGAATCTATAAAGAGCAGTTACCCAAAATCACGCCTCATGTTTGCCGGCACACGTATTGCAGCAATATGGCGAAATCCGGTATGAATCCAAAAACGTTGCAGTATCTTATGGGACATAGTGATATAGGAGTTACACTTAACATCAGATATTGTAGAAAGTTGTCTTAAAGTATTAGAAGACATAGTGATATAGGAGTTACACTTAACACCTACACTCATTTGGGACTAGAGGATGCTGAGGGTGAATTGAGAAGGCTGGAGGACTTGCAAAACGCTAGGAAAGAATTGGAACGGACGCAAAGGGAGAAGTCGGTGTCACAGAAGATGTTTAAAGCGATATAAGTAAGGTTGGTGATAGAAATTCGGGCTGGGTGGAATGCTCAGCCTTTCATGTTGATAATTTCTAGCCTGGAATAATTTTTTATATAAAATAGCAAGAATATATAAATATTTGTGGAAAATCTAACGATAATAAGATATAATAAAGTATCTATATCTGGTTGGGAGGTGCATATAAATGTATAGAGATAGGATAGAATTCTATCAAGCTTTAGAGCAGGAATTTGATAGTAAAATTCTTGTTTATATTACGAGTGATAGACCTAATATGAGTGCACAAATATCGCCGGATGTGATAGACTATTTTATTGATCATTTGGATAAAATAGGGCCATGTAAGAAAATATCATTATTTTTATACACTCGAGGAGGAGATACTTCAGCAGCGAGAAATATAGTGAATCTTCTTAGAATGTATTGCGATGATTTGCAAGTTATTGTACCTCATAAGGCACATAGTTCGGGAACAATTATAAGCTTAGGGGCTAATGAAATTGTTATGACAAAGCAAGCCACTTTGGGGCCAATAGATCCGAGTTTGCATACCGCATTAAACCCTAGAATGCCAGATGGTGGTATTTTCCCGGTCAGTGTTGAAGCCGTGAAGGGATATTTGGAATTTGCTAAAAATGAGTTGGGAATCAAAGATGAAGGTTCCCTTGCAAATATTTTTGAAAAGTTAAGTGATTTTGTACATCCGTTAGTATTGGGTGAGGTATATCGTTCTAAAGCACAAATTCAGATGATGGCTGAAAAATTACTTCAAAACCAAGTTACAGAGCCAGATAAAATCAAAAAAATTATTGAGTTTTTGTGTAGTGAGTCAGGAAGTCATGATTATACTATAAATAGGAGAGAAGCGCAAAATGAGTTGAGACTGAATATTGTAAAACCAACAAAAGTTCAATATGAGTTAATAAAAAAAGTGTACGATGATATAAATGATGAATTATTATTTAGTAAACCATTCTTAATTACTGAAGTAAATGGAGCGTATGCGGTTAGAAGATGTATTCTTGAAAGTATTGTTGGTGGGGCAGATTACTTTGCAACTGAGGGAGTTGTGGTTAGAGGTAAGATGCCTGATGGACAAATTGCTATACAGAATAGAGTGAATTTTGAAGGTTGGCGACATGATCATTCATTTGATTCAAATCAAATATTGATGAGTAGTGGAGAGGAGGACGTTGTGTATGAGCGTAGTTCAGAATATCAGACTTAATGCTATATCTACATCTACTTATAATGCATATCATTCTTATACAACATCTGCTATTCCGACAGATACGGAAAGATATGTTTTTATTGATCCTGAAGAAGTTGAGAATATTGAGATTGAAGAAACTGGAAAATATTCTATTTTTGATGTTGCAAATTGGTTTTTATCTAAAGGTGAAATGACACAAAAAAAGCTTCAAAAGTTATGTTATTATGCGCAAGCTTGGTGTTATGCATTAAAAGGCTATAGATTAGAGGATACAGATTATCAAGCATGGATTCATGGTCCTGTGTCACCAGCATTGTGGGAAAGATTTAAGTCATTTGGATATGATACTATTCGAATTAAAGGTAATTTTAGCTTTAAGTTTGAAAAAGAAGATATTAAACTTTTGGAGGATGTGTGGGACACATATGGTGAGAGTACAGGTAATGCATTGGAAGCTTTAACACACCGAGAATTACCTTGGATGGAAGCAAGAAGAGGATATGAACCCAATGAGAGATGTACAGTTGTGATTTCTCCTAGCACTATGGCATCTTATTATAAGTCCATATATTGTGGTGATTAGTTAATGGCGAAATTAACACAGAAGCAGAACCGAGAGGTACCATTTGAATTATGTTTTAAATATCCTTTGGAGAATGGATATACTTTCAAGGAACTTTCACCAGAGAATGTTAAACAATTTCAAACTTTTTTGAATAAAGTGTCTCAGATGACAGTTACACAAGTAGATAAAGTGTATTCGCGTAAGCCAGATAAGGATGACACTTATAAAGGTATGCAAGTGTATCATTATGAAGTTACACAAGTGTTTAGAATACATGTTGTTATTGAAGCAGGATACTATAAAATTATTAGGCTAGATCCTAAACACAAGGTGCATCGAAGCTGAAAGTTTTAACAAGGCATCAGTCAGAAATGGCTGATGCTTCTGCTTTATAAATGAATTATTTTTGAAGTGATGAATTGAGTAGTAACCCACCCACTTTTTACTACGTTTCTACTACGATTGCTGTACACATCTTGCAAAATTTTGCTAAGATTTGCATTGTATGTACATAAATAACCGACACATAAAGAAAAATTAACACCGCGCAAAACGCTGCAAATGGCAGCAGAAAAGCGTATTTTGGAAGGAGATAGAGACTTGATAAAAGTGCTTTTCATCTGCCA
>JBNMLC010000034.1:0-17587 GCA_050874665.1 Lachnospiraceae bacterium
AATTCCTTAGTCGCTTCTTGGGAGGGGTTAGGAATGGTATTATAGTTAAAAATATACAAAACTCTTATGGGGTTCTATTTGGTTTTGTTGTCTAATATTTACAAAATCAAATTTTTTTCTAAAAAATTCTTGCAATTTTCAGACTTCTTGTGAGAACAGCTACTTCACATTCCCGTTTCCTCTGCCTTCTAAGGAAGAATTTATTCTATCCTCAATATTTCTTAAGAAATTCTCTATCTGGATTTAAAATTTTTTTCATATTTTAATGCTACACTATAATCCGTAAACGATGTACAGCAGAATGAGAAAGGTGATTTTATGAAGCGTAAAAGCAGCGACTACAAATATGTAGATGTTCCCAAAAAGAAGGTTGGCAATTATATTATTATTGCTGTAGGCGTATTGGCTATACTCATTACCGGCTTTTTGTATGCATCTAAATTAAACGACAACGCCAATATGGCACACTCTTTAAAAGATTCTTTAAAAAATATACATTTATCATAATCCCCTTCTTTGCCTCATATATTTTATTAATTTAAAATACATGAGGTATTTCTATTTTATGTCCAGATTATATATGCAGCAGGATATGGAAAATCATGTGGATCAAGGACATCTACTGATTAATATTCGTTCTCAAACAGGTGAAATCCCCATTGAGGGTGCCACCATACGCCTATCGTACACCGGACAACCGGATACCGTCTTAGAAACACTTTCTTCTAACGTTTCCGGACAGACGGAGGACATTCTTCTTGATACTCCGCCTCTAGAATACAGTATGGAGCCCTCTCCCAACCAACCCTATGCTGAATATACTATTGATGTGTCCGCCCAGGGCTATGAACCCATCAATATCAGTGGTATTGAATTATTACCCAATGAGCAGGCTGTGCAAAATGTCGTTCTGACCCCTTTAGCAGAAACGGTTACGAGCGAAGATCATATTGTGATCGGTCCGCATACTCTATTTGGTGATTATCCTCCTAAAATTCCTGAAGATGAAATCAAACCTGTAAATGAAAGTGGTGAAATCGTCTTAAGCCGTGTGGTGGTGCCCGAATATGTTGTAGTGCACGACGGACCTCCCGGTGATAATTCTGCCACTGATTATTATGTACGTTTCAGAGATTATATCAAAAATGTTGCAAGCAGTGAAATATATGCTACATGGTCTGAATCTACAATCCGTGCCAATGTGCTTGCTATCATCTCGTTTACTTTAAACAGAGTATATACCGAATGGTATAGAAACAAAGGGTACGATTTCACCATAACCTCCTCTACAGCTTATGACCATAAATGGATTCGTGGAAGAAATATTTTCGAAAATATTTCGTATATCGTAGATGAAATTTTTGCGAATTATCTATCCAGACCTAATGTAAAACAGCCTATTCTCACTCAATATTGTGACGGTCAGCGTGTACAATGTTTAGACCGTGGCTGGATGACACAATGGGGCAGTAAATATCTTGGTGATCAGGGGTACAGCCCTATTGACATCTTACAATACTATTATGGAGATGATATGTATATTAATACCGCAGAACAGATTTCAGGGATTCCTGCTTCATGGCCTGGTTATGATTTAAGCATTGGCTCTAGCGGTACAAAAGTACGGCAAATCCAAGAACAACTGGATCGTATCGCTCAAACCTACACTGCAATACCCCGCCTAAGGGCTGATGGAATCTATGGTCCCGCCACTGCGGAAGCAGTACGTGAATTCCAACGCATTTTTGGATTGCCTGTCACGGGTGTCATAGACTATCCAACCTGGTACGAAATATCAGGTATTTATGTTGCAATCACCCGTATCGGAGAACTTTATCCGTAATACTTACCAGTTCTCTTTTGCTTACGCAAAATGACCGGACTTTTCGTGATAACACTGAAAAGTCCGGTCATATTTCTTCTTAGTCTATTATCTATTGCTGTCTATCGCAAATTAAGATAATGTGTCAAAAAACAATAAACTGATGTTTTTTTAGTACCTGAAAATAATTAAATATGCGTTGTTCTAAATCTTCGATTTCTTCTTCCTGCTGCTCTTGAAGTGAATTTTTAATCTCTTCGATTGTACGTTTTCCATCAATGCTTTTCCATATAAAACTTCCATATTCGTCTAACGGAATCTTATCAACTCTTACTCTTCCCGTAAACCTCTTGATGGCACCATACAACAAATCCTTTCTCTCAACTCTGATTCTTATTCTTCCTGATTTATTTTCCTCCCATACCAAGTCAGGGTTTTTAATTGGAATCGCAAACAATATCTCTCTTCTTTCCATACTTACTCCTATTTATCGTGTTACATTTTTCAGCCATTTCTTCTGCCGATACCTCCAAAAACTAAATGGCAATTTCACTAATTCGTCTGACAACAGTATCAAATATACAACTTCCACAGGTGCTTTAAACAAAAATGCGGCTATCGCACCGAAAAGAATGGAACAGCACCACATGCTTCCCGCATCAATAAACAAGCCCACTTTCGTATCGCCCCCTGCACGCAATATTCCCACAATCAGCGTTGTATTCATCGCCTGTGCTAACACATACACCGCCATACAAAGCAACATAAAGCTCATATAATCTGCCGAACGGTCTGATACACTTAGATATGAAATCACAAACGGTCTCGCCACTAAGATTATGCTGCCGCCTATCACACCAAAAATCAAAGAAAGTTCTATAAAACGCTTCGCATATTTTTCTGCAAGCTCTGTTTTATTTTCTCCAATAACCTTGCCCAACATAATAGAGGTCGCATTGGCAATACCAAACACAATCACTGTTGCAAGATTTCTCGTAACCTGCGCAACGGAATTTGCGGCAACTGCAGAACTGTTTAAATGACCAATAATAGCTGCATTAGCGGAAAACCCTGCTCCCCAGATTAATTCATTTATAATTACCGGAGAAGAATATTTTAAAAAATCGTGAAACAGCAATGGATTCTTAGACCAAATATCGCTTACCTTGAGGCGAATATCCCTGTTTTTCCATTTTGCATACCATAATACAATAATGAGTTCTGTTAGTCTTGCAATCAATGTTGCTGTTGCTGCGCCCTCAATACCCATAGCCGGAATTCCCAAAAGTCCAAAGATAAAAACTGCATTCAAAACAATATTAATCATCATGGAAATTAAATATACAATTGTAGAGATTACAACACGCTCTACGCTCCGCATAATATTTAAATAAACTATGGTCACCGCCTGAAACAGATAAGTATATGCTACAATTTTTAAATATTTCACTCCTTCAGCAATCACACTCGGCTCACTTGTAAAGATATGCATTAATTGTGTTGGAAAGCACAAGGTTATCACTGTAAACAGAACCGCTGCCAGCAATGATACACGAAATGCTATGCCCAGCACTTTTTCTATGGTACGCCTGTCACCTTTTCCCCAGTATTGGGCTGTTAAAACAGTAGCACCGGAAGTAATTCCAAAAAATATCAGATTCAGTATAAATTGAATCTGACCAGCGAGGGAGCAGCCGGACAATACATCCTCCCCTACCTTTCCGAGCATAACCACATCTGCCGTGGTAATTCCTGTATTAATCAGGTTTTGCAATGCCATAGGCACTACCAGTGCGACTACCTTTTTGTAAAACTCTTTCCCTTCTTCCTCTAATTTTATCATATCTGTCCTTTCATTTTACAACGAAAGACAGACCTGCCAGATTATAGCAGGTCTATCATCCTTTGTCTTATCATTCAATTTATCAATTAGTACTTCATTACTTCTTCTTCGCCATTTAAGACACGAAGAGCCCCCTGTGCTAAAGCTAACAATTCATCTTCTCCAGGATATACAGTGAATTCTCCCACAAATCCTGCTCTTTCTTTTATTGCATTTACTACTAAGTCACTATATGCAATACCACCTGTTACTACAACCTGATCCACTTTACCTTTTAATACGGTTGCTGCTGCTCCGATTGCCTTTGCCATCTGATAAATAAATGCATCAAAGATTAACTGGTACTCCTTCTTTCCTTCGTTTGCACCTGCTATGACATCACGCATATCATTGGTTCCAAGATATGCATTCGTACCACCATTTCCGACGATTTTCTTATATACTTCCTGCTCTGTATATTTGCCACTAAAGCACATTCTTACTAATGCTCCCGGAGGCACTGCCCCTGCTCGTTCCGGTGAGAATGGACCATCACCTTCTAACGCATTGGCAACATCTACAACCTTACCGTTTTCATGTGCACCAACAGATACACCACCGCCCATATGTACAACAATTAAATTCAAGTCTTCATATTTTTTTCCGTGTTCCTTAGCATAACGCTTTGCAACTGCTTTCTGATTCAATGCATGGAAAATACTTGTTCTTGGCAGTTCCGGATGTCCTGAAATTCTTGCCACATCAGATAATTCATCTACGCACACAGGGTCAACGATGTAAGACGGTACCCCTACTTCATCTGCAATTTCCTTTGCCAGAATGCCTCCAAGATTAGATGCATGCTGTCCCTGTACACCAATTTCTAAATCTTTAATTAATTCCGGTGTTGTTGCATAAGTACCACTTAAGATTGGCTTTAAAAGACCACCGCGACCTACAACAACGCCTAATTCTTTAATATCAAAATTCTTTTCCTTTAACACATTTAAAATAACTTCCTTACGGAAATCCTTCTGATCTACAATAGATGCATATTTTGAAATTTCTTCTGTGGAATGACGAAGTGTTTCGTCAAATAAAAGTGTTTCGTCCTCAAATACTCCAATTTTGGTTGAAGTAGAACCTGGGTTAATAATCAAACTCTTGATAGACATAATCTGCCTCCTTATTATTATTATTTATTCATTGTTTCAGCCACTACCGCTGCAAGTGCAATAGAGTTTACTTTTGTTTCAAATGTATCAGAACGTGATGTTAAAATAACCGGAGCTTTTGTTCCTGTTAAAATACAGCCATTCTTTACTTCTGCTGTATGTACAAGTGCTTTGTATACAAGATTTCCTGCATGAATATCCGGGAATAAAAGAATATCAGCATCTCCCTGAATCTTTCTGTCTGTTGCTCCTTTATGTTTTGCAGCCTCCGGATCAATAGCAAGGTCAAGGGATAACGGTCCATCAACGATGCAGTTCTTAATTTTTCCTTCTTCACACATCTTTGTAAGTTCTGCTGCCTCTACAGTTACAGGCATTTTCGGATTTACAACTTCTACTGCAGCTAATGGTGCAATCTTTGGACATTCAATACCACAAGCCTGTGCAACCGGTACCGTATTCTCAATAATCTGTACTTTTTCTTCTAATGTCGGGTAAGTCATGAAAGCAACGTCTGTTAAGAATAATAAATGGTCAATACCCTTTACTTCAAATACACATACATGAGAAAGTGCATTTCCTGTTCTCAGACCAACTTCCTTGTTTAAAACACTCTTTAAGAAGTTCTTTGTATCAATGAGTCCCTTCATATACATGTCAGCTTTTCCATCATGTACAAGTTTCACAGCCTTTAATGACGCTTCAATCATATCAGGCTCATCAATGATTTCAAACTGAGACAAATCGATATTTAAAGATGCTGCAATTTCTTCCATTTTTGCCTTATCACCAACCAGAATAGCATCTGCAATGTTTTTTTCTTTTGCAGCACGAACTGCTTCTAACACTTCCGAATCCTGTGCTACTGCTACTGCCACTTTTTTCATTTCACATTCTGATACTTTTGCAATTAAATCGTCAAAACTGTTTTTCATTTCTTTACACCTCGTAATTTTTTATTCATTTTCTCTGCTTTACAGCAGTGTATTTTATTTGCACTTTACTCTAAATACTATCACTTTGCGATATAAAGGTCAAGAAATCTTGCTAATTTTTTAACAAAAAAGTAGTCGGAGTGTTTTGGGATAACCCAAAACCTCTCCGACTACTTTGCATATGTTATTCTTCCGTTTCCTCAGTGGTTTCTGTACTTTCTTCGGTTGTTTCTTCTGGTGTTTCTGCTGTAGTAGTTTCTGTTGATTTCAGACTATCCACTGAAGTATCAAATCCTGTTACAATATCAGAATCTACCAAATATAATTCTTTCGAATCATCAATAGAAAGATAATATTTCGAAACAATTTCGTTGTACATACCAATTTTTACCACTGTACTTCCTTGTTCTGTTTCTAAAGTAATAACGTTCGTTGGTTCGTCAAATCCATAATCGCTTAATTTTTCTGCCGTAATTTTTTCAGTAGAACCGACATCGCATACTTTTTCTAGCATTTCTTCAATTCTTTCTTCATCCATATTCAATGATGTATCTCCAGTATAAATCCAGTCATCACCGTCTTTTTTATAACTTAGTGTTTCACCATCTTTTAAATAGGAAAATCCTGTCACATCACTCACGGAAACTTCCACTGGCTTCATGGTTTCGGCCTCCTGCTTCTTAGCCTGATTAGAATTATATGCCTTTACTCCTAAATAACCACCAATACATAATACCAGTAATATAATGCCTGCAATCATCTGTTTCTTCATTATTTCTTCTGCCTCCTTACAGCAATGATAATACCAGTCAGCAATAATACAAAAGGAATTGCTAAAATTGTAATTGCTCCAATTAATACTGTCTGAAGCTGTGGAACTGTTAAATATGGAGTATCATAATCCTTTACCGGAATAGAAATGCTCACATCTGCTTTTACAATATTATTGATACTGGATTTAAATAATTCCTTGTTAGCTCCTGCCACCATATTGTCTGCTTCATCTGTAAATATACTGTCACAAGAATAAACAATAATTGTGCTTGTCTGATCATCTATCGTTCTTTCGGAGACTGCTCCTAAATAAAACGGTCCATCTGCATCTCCATCTGCTTTTTCGTAGGAAGAAGCGTTTTGAATATCCGCTTTTCCATAAGCAGAATCACTTGTCGTAAGCAATGTAGTAATATTATTATTTTCATCATCATAACTTACTGTCATTCCTACCGAATAAGGCATGAAGATATAATAATTTCCGGATACTGCACTAGTAATATCTGTAGAAGAGATTGTTGGCAATAAGTAAAATGGATTATTCTGTGCATAATTTCCCACATTTGTTTCAAGAACTACTTCTTTTCCTACATTAATTCCATACTGTGATACTATTTCTTTAAAATTATCCATAGAATTTTCTGTCCAGCCCATAGTAATTAAGGCGTTACCACCCTTATCTAAATACTGCCGGACTTTTTTCGCATCATCTGCAGAATAATCACTCTGTGGGGATAAAATTATAATTGCCTGAGCATCTTCTGGTATGCTTTCCTCACTAAGCAGATTCAAAGATTCTACCTCTACATTTGCCTTTGTCAAAGAACCTTGAAAGCTTTCCGTCACATCAGCTTCACCATGACCGGTAATTGCATAAATTTTCGTATTATTATCACTAGTTACATAGGAAAGTGCACTTGTAACCTGACCTTCTGCATCGTAACCAGTCGTTTTATTTTGATATGTATTATAATCAAATTCCGTTTCATATAGGTCATTATAATCAATAACCTTAGAACGTTTGCTTCCTTCAATAATAATACTTCCCGCTGAAACAGTGTTGTCTGAATATTGAGAGGCAAATGCCGGATATACACTTGGGTCCTTATATTCCACCTTAATATGGCTGCTTGCCTCCTGATATTTCTTCAATGTTTTTTCTACATTTGTATCATGATTATTTTCAGGTGCTAATACATAAATCGTAATATCTTCAGAAAGCTGTGACAAAAAGTTCTTGGTATCTTCTGTAATTGAATACAACTTACTGTTTGTCACATCAATGGTCTGCACACTCTCTGGTAACTCGTTTACCATTAAATTCAAAAATACCGCTGCTACCGTTACAATTATAATCATTGTGGAGCTGTATGCTCCGGCTTTGAGTTTTTTTGTAGAAATTGTATATCTTCTTTTCTGAATGGATTGAACTGTGAAAAACATACCAAGTCCAATTACCGTAACAAAATACACGGCACCAGTAAGAGAAAATGCTCCATTATAAAAATCAGACATTTTACTGCCAAAATCAAAGCAGCTTAAAATCTTAGTCACTATATTTCCTTCTGACGAAATCATGCTGGTAATACCGGACATCATATATGTAATAAACATTGCCACAAATGTCAGTACCATAGCCACAACCTGGCTTTCGGTAATACTTGAAATAAATAATCCCACAGCAATACCGGCTAATCCATATAAAGCATAAGCAAAAATAGCTACATAGGACTCTATCATATTCACGCTGCCAAAGCATCTCATAATAATAGGATAAACACACACTACCGCTACCGCACTTAAAAATACGGTTGCCATAGCAAGATATTTACCAACTACTATCTTCCACACCGGAACAGGTGCCGTCAGAATGAGCTGATCTATTTTCTGCTTTTTTTCTTCCGCAAGAATTCTCATTGTGAGAATCGGAACACTAAACAAAAACAAAAATGCCCCACTACTCAATGCATATGAAATATAGGAATACCCTGACATAAGATTATAGGATACAAAATACAAACTTACACAAAATAAAGTAGCCGCACAGAACAGCCATCCTATAACAGACTGAAAATACGCCTTCAGTTCTCTTTTATAAATCGCTTTCATCTGTGTCTACACTCCCTTCTGTTTCATTTTTTTCTTTTATTTCTTCTTTTGAAACTTCTGATTTTTCATCAATTTCGTCAATACTATTCTGTAATTTTGCCTTTTCTTCTTCTAAGTTATTTTCTCCTGTAAGTGTTAAGAATATTTCTTCTAACGATTTCACACCGGAATTCAAACCATAAATCGGCATACCAGCTTTCGCCAGAGCATAGAACAAATCTTCTCTTACATCTTTCTTTCTCGTTTTAATCTGCAACGTACAAGTACCTGCTTCTTTTCGGTCTAACACGCGCACACTCTGAACACCATTAATTTTCTCAGCAATTTCTTTTGCCCTTTGTTCTTCACCTTTAATAGTTACTTCCATCTGATTTGTGCCGGAGAACTGCTTCTCTAAACCTTCTGTTGTATCACTGGCTACTAACTTACCCTTAGAAATAACAAAGATATGATCACACACTGCACTGATTTCTGTTAAAATATGCGAACTCAAAATAATGGTATGATTCTTTCCCAAGCCTCGAATTAAATCTCTTATTTCTATAATCTGCTTTGGATCAAGACCTACCGTTGGTTCATCTAAAATGATAATCTCTGGCATTCCAAGTAATGCCTGTGCAAGTCCCACTCTTTGTTTATAGCCTTTCGACAGATTTTTAATCAACTGCTTTTGTCTATCTGTAATTTTCACCAGTTTCATAACATCTGCAATTGCTTCTTTTCTCTCTGCCTTTTTGATTCCCTTTAATTCTGCAACAAAGCTTAAATACTCGCCTACGTTCATATCCGGGTATACCGGTGGGATTTCCGGCAAATAGCCAATGCACTTTTTGGCTTCTTCCGGTTCCTTCAATATGTCGTGTCCGTTAATGATAACTTCTCCTTCCGTAGGTGCAAGATATCCGGTAATCATATTCATTGTCGTAGACTTTCCGGCACCGTTTGGTCCTAGAAAGCCATAAATCTTTCCCTTCTCTACAGTCAGGTTCAGATCACTTACTGCTACATGACTGCCATATTTTTTCGTTAAATGGCGTATTTCAATCATTGAAATCTCCTCCTGTCAAAACTTTTACCCCCCACTATGTTGCATGGGGAACGGCATTACAGCCTCATCATAATTAGGATATGGGAAAAATGTGTTCATATTACGGTTTATTTGTGTTTTTTTTGTGAATTTGTGAATTTCTATTAAATTTAAATACAACAAAAAAGAAGCCTTACAGCTTCTCTTTCTACCATATATAGCAGGGGCACCAGGAATCGAACCCGGCTCTGGAGTTTTGGAGACTCTTATTCTACCGATGAACTATGCCCCTATGTCTTAGCGACTGTAACATAATATCATATATATTCTTATTATGTCAAGAAGTTTTTTTCATAATCATTGGAATCATTGGGAATCATTGGAATTCTTATCTGTATTTCTATTTTTTACGGAATAATATTCCACATTACTTCCAAAAGAATCCAGTCTGTTTCCTTCTGCATCATAAATTAATACTATATAGTTCTCTTTGTCTCCTTCTGGAATGATTGGCTCTGCGGTAATATAATATTTTCCTTTGGTTACTGTAGCTATTCCAATCCCCTGTGCGTTGGTCTGATTTACTTCTATTACCTTTGAGGAATCCTGATCAAGACTTATATCCACAGAAAATTTCCAGGAACCTGTGTAATGTTTTTCCCCGTCCTTTGGTCTGTCTTGGTAGGTCCAGTCACCATAATAATTTTTTCCTAAATAACTCCAGATATCAGTAATTTCAAAGTTATAGGTAAAATCATCTGCTACCTTTCCATAGCCAGATAAATCCACATACCCTATGGTCTGAAAGGTATGATTATCTACAAAATTTCCTTCTAAAATAGCTAATTCTCCTGACATATCCAGTGTTTCTCCATGATTATCTACTAACTCTCCTACTGTCTGGCAATTCATAATATCATATGCCATTGCATATTCTGTATCGTTTTTTACCCGATTAAAATCCTCCGGGAATCCTTCTTCGTTTGTCATCGTAATTCCAAGATAAAAGCTCTTATCATCCCTTGCAATTTCTGTGATAGACACAGTAATTCCCTGGTCTGTTTGCACCAGATTATTTTCCTCTCCGTTGTCATTCTCTGTTTCTAAAAGTGGTATGGCATCTTCACTGAAAGTTCCAGAATAACTTACTTGATTTTGCACTGCCTGAAAAATTCCTCCGATTATTGGCAATTTTGCTGCCAGAACAGGATTGCTGATTCCCAATGCGATGATACACACCGCCATTGCCTGCCTGTTTTCTTCTATTAGCTCTATAAAAGCTTTTGTATCTCCTCGCTATGCGCGCTTTACATTAAAAATCAATTTTTTCTAAACACAAAAAAGACCTTGAAAAAATGCTTAAAAAAGCTTCTTCAAGGTCTTTGCTTTCGTCTTTTTTCATTTCTATTTGCTCATTTACGTTGACACTTGTGTTTAGGAATGATTTCAAGGCTTCCTATCGTTCCTCCATTAGCCCGTCAATTTCACCAGTATCCTGTTCTACAATACATCCAGCAATTCCACAACTCCGGCAACCCCTACAATCTCAATCCCGGGTCTGCCATTCGCCATAATCCCATCATAATTGCTCTTTGGCACAATGCATCTTTGAAAGCCCATTTTCTCTGCTTCCTTAATTCTCTGCTCTGCCTGAGCCACACCACGAACCTCTCCGGTTAGTCCGACCTCACCGAAAATAATCGTATGGTCATCTACCACAATATTACGGTAACTAGAAATCACAGCCGCAACCACTGCCAAGTCAATGGAAGGCTCCGATAAGCGCATTCCCCCTGTCAGATTCACATAAGCATCACAGCCTCCTAATTGCATGCCTGCCCTTTTTTCCAACACCGCCATAAGTAAATTTACTCGGTTGAAATCTATTCCCACCGTAGTTCTCCTCGGAATCTGAAAACTGGTGTCTGATACCAATGCCTGAATTTCCACCAAAATCGGTCTGCTTCCTTCCAAAGAACAAGTCACTACCGAACCAGAGGCCCCCACTGGTTTACCAGTTAACATAAATTCAGAAGGATTGGTAACTTCACGAAGCCCGTTTCCCCGCATTTCAAATACACCAATTTCGTTCGTAGAACCAAAACGGTTTTTTACTCCCCGTAAAATCCTATAAGAAGCGTGTCGATCACCTTCAAAATAAAGCACTGTATCAACCATATGCTCTAGTACTCTTGGTCCTGCTACAACACCTTCTTTTGTGACATGCCCTACAATGAAAATCGCAATACCAAGAGTCTTTGCAAGCATCATTAAAGTTCCTGTAGACTCTCGCACCTGCGAAACACTCCCCGGTGCTGCCGAAACATTCTCATTGTACATGGTCTGAATAGAGTCAATAATCACAATCTCCGGCTTTTTTGCCTTTACCACTTCCTCGATATCAGCCAGATTGGTTTCACAAAACAATGTAAGTGTATCTTTAAATTCCCCAATTCTTTGTGCACGAAGCTTTATCTGTTTTAAAGATTCCTCACCGGAAATATACATAACCTCATGATTATCATTAGATAAATTTTTACACACTTGTAAAAGCAATGTAGATTTTCCGATTCCCGGATCGCCACCCACAAGCATCAGTGAGCCTGCCACAATGCCACCACCTAACACCCGATCCAGTTCTCCAATACCGGTACTGACCCGTTCTTCTTCTTTTAATTCAATTTCCTTTAAAGTCACCGGAACTGCCCGTTCTTTTCCAAGACTGCTTCTTCTTCCTGCCGTCTTCTTTGGTGCTGCCTCTTCCACAAATGTGTTCCATTCCTTACACCCCGGACATTGTCCTAACCACTTCGAAGATTCATATCCACAACTCTGACAAAAAAATATTGTTCCCTTCGCCATCTGTACAACCTCTTTTCTTATTTTGCTGTTTACTTTTCTGCCACCAGCTAAGGGCCCCGGCAGAGTATCCACAAAAAATGCCCCTCCAAACTCAATTGATTGCTTGAGTTTTGGAGGAGCATTCAACTCTTTTATTCCGTATTTATAATTTTACCACTTTTACTTTTACTGCATCACGTTTTGCAAGTTCTACACTTAATACAAGCTTTCCACCAAGATTTGTTTTCATTTTACCTACATTGGTATCATCAATGTAAATCTTGTACTCCGCTTCATCTTCCAGCTCAATGGTAATCTGTGCATCTTCCGGTCCCTCTACCGTAAACTCCATGCCATGCTCAGTTTGTGCTAAATCCGTTACTGCAGTTCCAGGCACAGATTCATAGATAAACATTCCGTTTTTCTCCAGCTTTGTAATTTCATTGAACGTTTTTACTTTATAAATATCTCCATTGCATTCAAAATTATCAAGTTTTGCTTTTTTGTCCAATGTATAATCTCCAAAACTGATTGCCCCGCTATCTTTCGCACGAATTAATTCTTTTACTACAGCCATCAAAAAGTCCTCCGTTCTTCTTATGTTTTTCACTGCTATATAATTCTAGTATACATCATATTTTTTCATTTTTCTACTAATTTATTTTTCCTTAAGCGAAAAATGAATTTCTTTATTTTTCATAGATACCACTACACTGTCTCCACTGTGAATTTTGCCGTTGAGTACTTCTTCTGCCATTGCATCTTCAATGTATGTCTGTACGGCGCGCCGTAATGGTCTGGCACCATATTTATCATCGCTTCCTTTATCCACAATAAATTTCTTCACATTGTCACGGATTGTAAGTTCAATGTTCATCTGCTCCTTACATCTATCCACAAGTTTTTTAGAAAGCAATGTAACAATTTCCCTCATATGTTCTTTGTTTAATGCATGGAATACAATAATTTCATCAATACGGTTTATAAATTCCGGTTTAAAAATACGCTTTACTTCGTCCATTACATTCTGCTTCATATTCTGATAATTTACTTTTTCGTCATCTACTGCTGTGAAGCCTAATTTTTTAGGCTCAATGATCGCCTGTGCTCCTGCATTTGAAGTCATAATGATAATGGTATTCTTAAAACTGATTTTTCTTCCTTGTGCATCTGTAATATGTCCGTCATCTAATACCTGAAGCAAAATGTTAAACACATCTGGATGTGCCTTTTCAATTTCATCAAACAGTACTACAGAATATGGATTCCTTCTAACCTTTTCACTCAGTTGTCCGCCTTCCTCGTATCCTACATATCCCGGCGGTGAACCAATCATCTTAGATACACTGTGCTTTTCCATATATTCCGACATATCCACGCGAATAATAGCATCTTCACTGCCAAATACTGCTTCTGCCAATGCTTTTGACAATTCTGTTTTACCTACACCGGTTGGTCCTAAGAAAAGGAAGGAACCAATCGGACGGTTTGGATCCTTTAATCCTACCCTGCCACGCTTAATTGCCTTAGAAATAGCTTTCACCGCCTCTTCCTGTCCTACGACTCTGCCATGAAGTGTCTTTTCTAAACGCTTTAATTTTGCAGTTTCCTCTTCTGCAATTCTTTTCACCGGAATTTTTGTCCACATCGCCACAATCTCTGCAATGTCATTTTCCGTAACTTCCGGAATCTTTTTACTTTTTTCCTGTTTTTTCTTTAATTTTACAAGCTTACTTTCTACTGCCTCTTTTTCTCTTTTTAACTCTGATGCCGTTGTAAAATCTTCCAAGCAGATTGCTTCTTCTTCCTGCTCATTTAAATGTTCTAATTCTGTCTCTAATTCTTCTAGCCCTGAAACGGTACTTACATCACTTAATTTTAATTTTGCCGCTGCCTCATCAATCAAATCAATAGCTTTATCCGGCAAAAATCTGTCATTAATGTATCGTGCAGACATTTTAACTGCTGCACCAATAGCTTCATCTGTAATTTTTACACCGTGGTGTTTTTCATAATTTTCCCGGACACCCTTTAAAATTTCAATGGCTTCGTCTTCTTCCGGTTCTTCTACCAATACTGGCTGAAATCTTCGTTCTAATGCCGGATCCTTTTCAATATGTTTCCGATATTCATTGATCGTAGTAGCTCCAATAATCTGCAGTTCTCCTCTGGCAAGTGACGGTTTTAAAATATTGGAGGCATCCAAAGCTCCCTCTGCACCACCAGCACCAATAATCGTATGAATTTCATCCAGAAACAGTAAGATGTTTCCATCCGCAACTACTTCTTTGATAACCCTCTTGATTCTTTCTTCAAATTCGCCTCGATACTTAGAGCCTGCCACCATACTGGCAAGATCCAACACAACTACTCTTTTTCCCTTCATACTGTCTGGAACAGTATCTGCCACAATTCTTCTTGCAAGTCCTTCTACAATAGCCGTTTTACCGACCCCCGGCTCACCAATCAGGCACGGGTTATTTTTGCTTCTTCTACTTAAAATTTGAATCATACGTTGAATTTCATTTTCCCTGCTCACTACCGGATCTAACTTTTGTTCCTTTGCAAGCATGGTCAAATCCCTGCTATATTGATTTAAAGTAGGCGTGGCTTCCTTCTCCTTTTTTCTGACCAGCTTTCCATTTTGAAAATCTTCGCGGTACAGGTTAACTTCCTGTCCCATAGCTGCAAGGGTATCTACATATACTTTCTGCAGGTTAATTCCCAATGTAATCAACAGCTTTGTTGCCACGCTGTCTGGTTCTTTCATCATAGCAATCAAAAGATGCTCTGTTCCAATTTTATCTTCTTTAAATCGCTCTGCCTCTCTGTTAGCAGCCTCTAACACTCTTTCAGCCCTCGGAGTAAAACCCTCTTTGTCCAACAGCCCTACATTGCCTTCTGGAACAATGAGCTGTTCAATCAATTCAAGCAATGCCTCTTTCTCTACACCATTCGCTTCTAATACTCTTGCTCCTACAGCGGTCCCCTCTTCCAATAAACCAATTAAAATATGTTCACTGCCAATATAGGAATGTTTCAATCGCTTTGCAGCTTTTTTTGCAAGCTCTATGGCTTTTTTTGCCTTTTCTGTATACTGTCTTTGCATGCTACTCCTCTTTCCTATTATTTGTCGTCTTCATCATCTAAATTAATAAATTCAAAGTCAAAATCCTCCTCGTTGAATACCTTTTCTTCTACCTTTGGAGTTTTTTTCTGCTTTGGTTTTGATTTTCTTAATTTCAAAGATTCTTCAAATTCATCTTCTTCCGATTCTTTTCCACTAATTTTAGCCTTGATAATTTCTTCTTCCATTTCACTCGGAATCACATCCGCTTCATCAAAGAATTCGTCATCTGCTTCTGTTTCTTTTCTTCTTTCGACCGGCACTTTCGGTTCTTTTCTCTTCTGAGGTGTTACGGTTCTTTTTTCTGATGTTGTAAAATCATTCTCTCTTTCTCCGTCTTCTTCTAATTCCCGGATTTCTTCTTTTAAGATTCTCATCTTTAAAAACATATTAATAACTACCATAAGAAGAATCAGTACTGCAAAAGCTAACGCACCAATCACTTTAAATCTTGCACTTTTACTTCTTTGCAAAGCTTCGTTTAATTCTTTTACCTGCTGTTCTTGTTCAGTTAAGGTTAAGTCCGGTCCACTTTCCTCTTCAATCAAATTTGCAGGTTGTACGAAATATCTCTGATATGTTCCATCTACAAAGTCATATACATACCATGTATTCACACCAGATTCGCTCAATCCGCCTACAAGATAGTACTCTGCTGCTGCACTTGAATATGCAATCAACTCATCTGTGTATTTCCATGCTACACCGACTTTCTTATCGTTAATCATAATGGTAGTTCTTTCAAATCCATAGACGCTGATATCTCTCGGATAACCATCTAAAACAACAATAAACTTATCTCCACCATTATCAATCTTAATAAACTCTGTAAACTGATCTACATTCTTATAATACACATAATAATCTTTCTCTCCGTTGGTATCCTTCATGTATACAACATACAATTCCATATAATCAGATACCAGTGCCTCCATAGTTTCTCCGCGGTACTCTAGCGTTCCTTTCGTATATCCCTGTAGCTTTGCATCGGAAGGCAAGGCTAACGGAGTCAAAACTTTATCGTTCACACGAATAGTATTATCTTCCTCGTTCGCAGTTGTTGCGACTGCTGCCTCGTCTGTTACTTCCGGTTTCGTTGTTACAGCATTGGTCACTGCCGGTGTTGCCGTTACAGCCCTTGTTGGTTCCGGTGTTGCTGTTGCCACCGCTTTTTCTGTTACTGTCCCTGCTTCTTTTACTGTGATGCTAGAGCTTCCTACATGATCCATAGTTAATGTCTTTTTATCTACTCCAACTATTTTATAGTCAGAAACATTTAATGCTGAATTTCCAGTCTTTAAAGCAGTAAAAGTTAAATCATAACTAATTGTTTTCATAGAAGTTTCAGATGTTGTGCCTGAAATTTTAAGTTTTCCTGAGCCTCCTGTTACAACAGAACTGCCCCCTGTAAATTCCAACGCACTATCATCATAAGCAATTGTCATATCAACCGCATCAAACGCAGTAGTATCTGACACAATTTTTACAGTAATAATAATTGTTTCCCCTTTTTCAGCAGTAGGGTCTGAAAAAGAAATAGAATTTCCCGCAGCCCACACGTTCATTTTGCAGCTTATCATCAAAATTAAACTGCACATTATAACTTGTATACATCTTTTTAACTGTTTCATTTTTTCCTCCTGTTATTCGATTTCCAGAATAAATTTTTAATACGAAGCAATCTTATTATACCCTCAACAGGACAAACAATTTGTCACCTTTTAAATTATATTATAATGATGCCTTTTGTCAACTAATAGCCCAATTCTTTTTGCTTTTTTAATACAAAAATTATATATTTTATGATAACGAAAGGGGCTGTCGCACTAAATAATTAGTGCGTAGCTCCTTTTCTGTGAAAAAAATAACTGCCAAACCTCGAAAGAATTCGGCAGTTGGTGTAAAATATAAGTATGCTACTACCTAATAAATTACAAAAAAATTATACTCTGAAT
>JBNMLC010000035.1:0-16977 GCA_050874665.1 Lachnospiraceae bacterium
CTTGCTTTTATAATGCTTATACAATGCAGCCTTGGTTACTCCAAGCTTCGAGGCAATATCATTCATGGATGTTCCCATATATCCACTCTGTGCAAATAACTTCAAGGCTTCTTCCAGTATTTTTTCCTTTGTGTTCTTTTCTTTGATTTCCATATTTATCTCCTAATTTAACTCTATTGATAAGTTACCTATTGGTTACTTTTATTATAGTTACCTATCGGTCACTTGTCAATAGTTATTATTGGAAAACCAAAAGAACATCGTTAACTTCATCATCGTTTCTCGATAACCTGATCTATTAATCCATACTGCAATGCTTCTGTCGCTGTCACAAAGTTATCTCTTTCCGTATCCCTGCGTATTTCTTCGATGGTTTTTCCGGTATTTTCTGCCAGAATATGGTTTAAACGCTGTTTACTCTTCTGAAGCTGATCTGATACAATCTTAATATCCGTTACCTGTCCGTTAATACCATTTCCATGAATTGCAGGTTGATGAATCATTATTTCTGCATTTGGCAGAGCAATCTTGCGGATGCATCACTTACTTCTTCGCCTAAAAATATTATTCTATCTGATAAAAGTCTTGAATAAATATCGTAACTTTTCTCTCCCCGGCTTGTCTGTTCAATCACATATGGAATCGTACTCATCTGACTACATGTCCTCCTCTTCTATTTTCTATAAAATAATTAGTTATGTTGATTATCTGTAATTTCTATAAATCTTTTTTTCAGAAAATGAATGGAAATAATTTGTATGTATTGTGTTTATACGAAGTATACTCTTCTTCAAATCTATTCTCTAATGCAGTTTCCTCAACCGCTATTCTTATTTGATAGCAAATAATGCAGCAACAAAACACTCCAATGACTGAGAGAAAATTTCTTAATGCCAACGCAACTCCCACAAGACACAAAATACTTCCTGTATAAGCAGGATGTCTTATCTTTTGATATAAGCCCGATGTAATCAGCCTCTGTCTTGATGTGACCTGAACATTTAATGTAAAAGCCTTCCTCAGTGTTAAAACCGCACTTACACGAATGACAATTCCTAATAACATTAAACCAATTCCAAGCTCTATACAAAATCCCGGTAATTTCATCATCCGAATAAAATCGAATGCCTTTTTACTAACATTATAAAAACTTATCAAAATACAAACTATAAAATTGAGATACAACAACCACTTCGTTCCTCTATCTCTACTTATCTCTTTCCTATCCTTTTTTCCATGTGTATATACAAAAATAAATATTTCGGAAATAAACAGCATTAAGAGTGCAAAATTAAACAAATTGTATTCCCATATATAATTAAATTTTGTTGGATCTCCCATTATTTCCCCTTTACCTGATAGTTCTTATAAAAACATCCAGCAATCGCTATAAACATCATTGAAGCAATCATCCAAAAAACAGGTGCCATCTGCAAGTTATTAAAGAATTTTCCAAATATATGAATCAGCCTATACTCTGTAAATGTCCATGAACCAATATATGCTCCTGGGAGATAGCTCCATACTTTTGAAAGCAATCCAAATGCTTCAGGTACATTAATCATAGATAAAAATAATCCAATTACCATAATGGCAGTTGCTGCAGAACGATTATTTAACACCTGTGATAAAAACATCGCAAATGCAGAATATATAATACCTGCTATTAAAAATAGTACACATAAATAGATATAAGTCTGTCCAATTGTTATGTTTAGCATACAACCCGGAATTCTGATCTGTAGCGGAGCGTTAAATCCGGAAAATCCATAAATTCCAAAGCTGCAAATGGATAATGCACCATAAAGATATACAGCCAGTATGATTCCCATGCTTAATCCTGCCAATATTTTTGCTATGAATAACTTTTCCTTACTCACACTACTGAAAATTATCTGATCCGTTCCATTGATTCTTTCATCTGCAAAAATGCCACAGATTCCTATTGCTGATAGTAGGAGCAGCATGAAATTAGCTACATATACTGATGTAAAAATACCTGCATATCCCTCTTCGTACTGATAAGTAAAAGGTTTCTTAACTTCCGCTTCCTTCTGATTCCAGTAATTGATTTCTGCATCTGATAGTTTTGCCTGTTTCATCTGGTTCTGATTATTATTTTCTCTGGTCGCATATACCTCTTGTTCATTTACATTTTCATAATCTGCTGTTCCCATACAGAAATTGATAAAACTGCGAAATACAATATAATGATCCTGATCTTCTGCTTCCTGTACCTCTTTAATCAAGGAATCATCTATTTCCCTTCCTGAAAATTCTTTATAATTCTTACTGATCGCAGCTCTTCCGGATACAACATCCGTTATCCCAACCCCAACCAGAAGCAATGTCATAAGTGCCACTGCAATCCATAATATTTTCTGGCATAAAAGTTTCTTTAATTCATATCTGTATAAAGTTCCCATTATTCTTCACCTCCGAATATATCCAGATAAAATGACTCCAGATCTTTTCCTGTTTCCTGTTCTGTTCCATCAAATACTTTTTGTCCGTCTTTTATTACCAGAATCCTGTCTGCACACTTTTCAATATCTGAAACAATATGTGTTGATAATAAAACAATATTGTCCTTGCCCAACTGCTCAAAGATATGTCGGAAACGCACTCTCTCTTTTGGGTCCAGTCCGGCTGTTGGTTCATCTAATACAATCAGCTTTGGATCATTTAAAAGTGTCTGTGCTATTCCAAGTCTTCTCTTCATTCCTCCAGAATATGTTTTTACTTTTCTTTTTGCATCTTTTTCCAGATTTACCTGCTCTAAGAGAATTTCACTACGCTCCTTTGCCGTCTTTTTATCAAGACCTTTCAATGCTGCAACATATAGCAAGAACTCCATTCCTGTAAAATCCGGATAATAGCCAAAATCCTGTGGCAGATACCCGAGCAGATTTCTATAACCAGTGTCTGTCACATTATACTTTCCCAGTCTGACTGTACCGGAAGTCGGCTTCATAACACCACATATCATTCTCATAAGGGTGCTTTTTCCAGCTCCATTTGCCCCAAGAAGCCCAATCACTCCAGGTTTAAGAGTGCACGAGACATTCTGAATTGCCATTTTATTTCCATATTGTTTCGTCAGGTTTTCAATTTTCAGTTCCATTCAACGATACCTCCATATTTTCGAATATAGTAAAATAAAGCTTACTGTTCTTCTATTGCATCAATATTTTCAATCCGCGTCAGTTTAACTACCTGTTTACCTTTTTTCTCTGTATAGCAAATTTTTATCCATTCATCATCTGCATCTATAATCTTGCAGAATAATTCCGTTTTTCCAGCAAAGCTAAAAACAGAATCTGACCTAATGATACATTGTTTACCTACAAGGTTATTAATCAGTGTAGACATATATGTTCCTCCTCTCTGCTCTTTCTCCAATCGTTTTACTTTCATTTCCAAACGCTTTACTTTTCCTGGATATGTCGAATAATAAAGCATCAGCAATAATGCTGCAATTCCAAACCATTCCATATTGTTCTCCCTAGCTAACTTAACACAATCAGCCTTCCTCTTTGTCAAGCAGACCTTATACAGCAAAAAAGACGCATGAGCGTATTAATTTCTGCTCTGCGTCTTAGCGTCTGACATACGGTTACCTATCGGTCACTTTTTATTATAGTTACCTATTGGTAACTTGTCAAGTAGATTATAAATTAATTAATGTCCTTTTCCTCTCTGCATCTTGAAAAAATAACATGCCCTTTTGCGTCCTTTCCACTTACAGATAACTGATATGTTCCTTTTTCATTAATCTGTATTTCAAATTCTGCATCTGTTACATCATCGCCTTTATATACTGGCTGATCATCTTCATTATATATTTGTACGGAAATTTTACCGGATTTCCTGATAATCTTTACCTTAATACTTTCACCGGCATCCATGTCTATATTATGGGAATGTGTCGAGTTCATCTGTTCAAAATCTACATCGTAAAAATCAGTATCCGCTATCTCATTTCCCACAAATACGGATTTATTGTATAACCCGCAGGCATTAAAGACTAATATCATATTAAAAAGTATTCCGGATAATATAATTTTTCTTTTGGTTGCCTTTTTCATTTCAACAATCCTCTAATCCAGTCATCTAAAAATGCCATCTGCTCTGTTGTATGAAACCAGTGTTCTCCGTTTTCCATTATTGTTAGCTTAGCATTGACATCATTTGCAAACTTATGGATAGTCTTCTGTGATGTCAGATTATCTTTATCTCCATATAGTATGTAAGTCGGAACCGACCAATTAATCGGATGATTACGCACATAACATAAATATTCCCAGGACAATGTTTCTCCAAATCCTGTAGTTATCAACTGTTTTTCACGTAACTTTTCTTCCGTTATATCTGCCCATCCCATCATGTCAAGAATCAGCTTTTCCATATCAACGATTGGTGAAATGAAAAAGGCTTTGTCTACCTGCTCATTATTAAGAGCACACATTGAAAAATAAGCTCCAATGCTGTTCGCTATTAGAATAATTGAATCATACCCTTGACTATATCTGTGAAAAAACTCTTTAAATTCACTTATTGCATCCCACGGATTGTCTGCATGATAATCAATTCCTACCACATCATATCCTGCAAATAATGTTTTATAATGGTCAGCTTCCATAGCATTTCCACCTTTTCCATGAATATATAGAACTAATTGTCTCATAAATCTTACCTCTCTATCTTCCTATCATGTATAAACCTGCTTTCAACACCAAAAGCAGAAATGCCAGTGCTGTTGCATATGTCTCCCCTGTCAAAGCCAGAAACAGTACTACTGCAATACCAAGCAGCATGGAGAATATAATTATCATCTTGTATACTTTTTCAATTTTTAACTGCGTAACTATAATCTCTGCAACTCCAATTACCATTAATAAAAAGAACAATCCCCAATAAACCATCCTGTTAAACGCTGATGTTTCTGTATAGCCGAACAGGTTTACGGATGCAATATATTCTTTCATTGATTTTGGATACAGAGGCAGCACAATCAGCAGAAAATGAAACAAGTCAATAGCTCCGATCAGAATGCTGCACAGATTCTGCATATTGGATTTATTTTCTTTCTCCGCAATTGAAAGTAATTTTTCTCCAGACAACAGTTCATCAATTGTCACAGAGAAAAAAGTTGAAATTTCTTTTAGAGAATCTATACTTGGATACCCTCTTCCTGATTCCCATTTTGAAATAGCTGTTCTTGAAACAAACAGAGCTTCTGCCAGTTCTTCCTGTGTTAAGCCTCTACTGCTTCTTAACTCTTTCAGTTTTTCATTAAATTCCATGGCAGAACCTCCATTCATTCTCACTCGTAATTACTTATCATCACAAAATAACAGAACCATTGCTTTGTACAAGCAATACAGCCCTGCACTCAGGATCACAGCACCAACGATGTCCGTAAACCAATGCACTCCTGCAACCAGTCTTCCAATCACCATAAATGCAGAAAATATGATTGACATTACACACACAAATCTTCTAAGCAACAGATTTGTACTTCTGTGATTCACCTGATATACCAAAGTCGGCATAACACTTAGTACAAGCAACGTTGTAGATGATGGATAAGATGCCTCAAGCATCCCATCAATCAGAATTGGTCTGTAATTAATCGGAATCATCTCAAAAATCAGATATCCAAAAATCACTATTACATAATAAATTCCAAGGAAAATCAGATCTCTGTCAACCTTAAAAAGACTTTTCCTTTTTATCAGTTGTACGAAACCAACTCCACCAAATGCTATACATACAAATATCGGCACAAGACCTAACCAGTCTGTAATCGTATAGATTGCCATGTGTACTCCAGTAATTCTGTGAAACCAGCAGTTAAATGTTGCGAATCCAATCTCTGTGCCCTTCTGCCCTGCTGACTGCACATCCACACATTGTATTAACCATGTCCAGATTGCAAACATTACAAGTAACGCAGTTCCTAAAATTAATAGCTTCTTTCCATTTTTCTTCATTTTGCTTTACCTTCCTTTTATTTTCTTGCCTGTTGGCTGATTGGAAGGTAACATACACTACGAAAAATAGTAAGAATCGCTCTGTCACCTGAGCGACACCTATCGTGTCATCAGCTAAAACAAGGGAATTTCACCATTATAATTTTCAGCTTTTTCCAATAATGGTCCCTTTGCTCCCATTGTAAATGCAATATTGTTGCTCCGGATAGAAAGCAATTTCATTTCCGGTTTTAGGTCAAGAATCTTCATCATGTCATGTGACAAAATAATTTCTCCCTTTTCTGAAATAAATGTCCAGCAATATTTGCGCCCTTTATATTGAATAAACTCACCTGGTTCAGTAGTGTAATTAAGTAACGGTTGGATATCTTCTAAAATGTGTCCGAGTTTTGATGGATAAAGTAATCCTTTTCGAGTTACACAGAAACCGCCTGTTACTCTGCTTCCACTAAACAGACACACTTTTCCTTCATCTACGATACAATATTCCTCTACCGCCTGTGCAGGAATCTGAATAGTTCCATCATTATGAATCAATGACTTTCCAAAAATAAATTTACCACCTTTATTCATCTGTGGCATAACAGATGCCTCCTTCCATCACTATTAATGCAACCAGATCTGATTGTTCGTAACGATTATGCCCTGGCAAACTTTTCTTATACTTCCAACATACAATTGCCTCTTCTAAACTTTTTCCCCGATTGTCGGAAAAGAAATCCCGAATATATGCATTGTACTCAAACTGTTTGTCTATCTTGGTTTTTTCTTTTTTCTTTTCTTCCATTATCCGATAATATGCACAAATATCATCTCCATAAGTTCTTCCGGTATTACTTTTAAGCCATTTCTGAAACTGTACGTTAAAGGAGAAATTTTTTCCTATTTTATTTCTAAAAAAGGCTCTATGTTTCTGAGAACATACAATATCAGATTCTATAACTGTGTTTTCAGTAATTTCTCCCACAGCATTACTATGTATACTTCTAACAGCAGGTTGTACTATTTTTCCTGTGTCAAGGAAACACGCAATTCTTTTTGTAATTTCCATTTTATTACCTGAAACAGGTAAACCATTTGTTCTGCAAAAATCAACTAACTCTTCTTTTAAATAGTAATAATCCTGAAAAATTCTACTATTCATTTCTCTATTCAGCTTTGGTCTTTCACTCATTTCCGCTTTTCATCCTCTAAAAATAATGTTGCTTATCGTCTGCCATCTCCCTCTGGCAGCAATGTAACAAAATAATAAACAATTCCAAATACAGCTATACTTCCTACCATAATACCGAGCATCTGATTTACACTTATCACATTTCCATGAAATACTGGCTTGCAATCAAGAGTGTCTTTTATTGCATCAACCATTTCACCCGGATAATGTTTTCTCTCCATCTCCCTGAAAACTCCGTAAAGCATATGATTCTTAATCAATGAAGTGGCGTATGTACTCGGAAGATAAGACAGCACCTTCTGAAGACCTGAACCAAAATTTGAAATCGGCATATAAGCACCACATATAAAACCATATCCTGCACCGACAATTGTACCTACAGCCGAAAGCTGCCCCTGTGTTGTTAATGGAAAACCAATGATGCTCGAAAGCGTACTTCCAAACAGGACGAGCAATATCATATCAAATAGAACCCATAATACATCTGCTGCATTCATATACCATCCCATTTTAAGTAAATATCCCAGGCATAATGCAAGTGCCAGTCCATTAACCATCAATGAATTAACTACTGTTGACAGAAAATACCCCAAATAGATTTTTCCTCTGCTGACCGGTGAAACATTAAAATCTTTCCATGTTCCATTTGCTTTGTCCTGCACCATAGTCAGATTCACACAAAATGTTACAGTAATACAGCTCACTGCCATAAGTGATGCTGTCAGCTGTGCTGCTACTGTTCCATTAATAAGCTTATCCGAAATCGTGATCATATCCGGAATTGCAGCTGTAAAAGAATCTCTGAAAACCTTTGCAAGAAATGTAGCATACAGAACAATCAGAATGACAGGTGTGATCATTGATGTAAACAACATACCTTTATCTTTAAAAAACAGTTTCCTATTCCTGTTCATTAATGCCAATACTGTTCTCATCAGCGTTCACCTCCAAGCTTTTTCCCTGTGACTGCAAGAAATACATCATCCATACCGCCTTTTACTACTTCATAATCCGTGAATAGATCCTGATACTCTACAATAAGCTTCGTAGCTTCCTTCGTATTTCTTACTTTTATCTGATATCCGTCACGTATTTTTTTATATTCTCTGTTCAATGACTTTATTTCATCTTCGGAAACACCATAAACAGACACTATATCCTGTACATAATCATTTTTAAGTTCAAACGGTGTACCTTCCGCTGCAATACTTCCTTTGTCAAGAATCACAACATACCCGGCATTAGCAGCCTCTTCCATATAATGTGTGGTTAGAAATACTGTCATATTTTCAGTTTTCTGAAGCTTCTCGATAACATTCCAGATTAATTGCCTTGTCTGCGGATCAAGCCCTGTAGTAGGCTCGTCAAGAATCAAAATTTCCGGTCTGTGCAATAATGCACGGGCAATATCAATCCTTCTTCTCTGACCTCCTGACAGCTTGCCTACAGGTCTGTTTAAAAACTCGTCAAAATCCAGAATCTCGACCAGCTCCTGTAATCTCTTATCAAAAGCCTTTCCTGTAATGCCGTACAAAGCAGCTCTGCTCATTAGGTTCTCTTTCACTGTAAGCGGTTTATCAAGTACGCTATCCTGAAATACAACACCAAGCATCCTTTTTGTCTGTGCGCTGGCTTTGTCAGTTTCTATTCCGTTTACCTGAACAGTTCCACTGTCTTTTTTCAGCAGTCCACAGAGAATGGAAATTGTTGTACTTTTCCCTGCACCATTTACTCCAAGAAACGCAAACAATTCTCCTTTTTTCACCCGAAAGCTCAGATCATTTACTGCTTTTACTTCGCCAAATCTTTTATTTAAATGGCTGATTTTAATTATGTCTAATTCCATATCTTCTCCTTATTTTTTCATTTTTCCTTAAATGCCGCAGTATATGTCGGATTTACCTTTTTTAATAAAATCCATATGTTAAAAAGTAATATGAATGCAAAAATTGTCCAGACCCATGCCTGCGGCATTAAATAAAGGATTCCGTTTAAATCTCCACCGCCAAACGCTCCACTGAGTAAACATAAATATATCGGATCCAGTACCAACATAGTTACTGTTACATAATAAAAAATAGCTTTCACAAGCTTATTCTTTATTCCACAAATTTTGTTCTTAATACATACCAGCGCATAAGCTGTAATTAGCGTTGCTGCCACTCCGGCAATACAAAATATTCCCAGTTGCGTATCCGTTAATCTGTCACGATATATATCAATCTGTATTCCAATACCCATAAAGTTAATTTTCTTAAATGCATGTAATGCAAGTGCCACGATCAAGTGTGCACCTTCATGCACTATGTAATAAGCTATTATTGCAAATAGAATGCCTATATATTGCCTTGCTCTTTTACTCATCATCATTTCCTCACTTATGTTAATCCGTTATATCAAAATACTCCTGTAATCCATTCACAAATTGTCCAACATGTATTCCATCCACAAACGAATGATGCGCCTGTACCGATATCGGTATCATAATTCTTCCATTTTTCTCATAATATTTTCCCCAGTCAAATAATGGAGTTGCATTATCCTTTTTCCCCGAATTTGTATGCGAAATATGCGTAAATGAAACCCATGGCATTGGTGAACATTGAAATACATCATTTGCTAACGGACCAGTAAAGTATTCCTTTTGTTCATTTGCAGTCATATATGCCAATTTACAGTACTCACTGATATCATCAATAAATGGCACATTAACCACTTTAAACAAATTAGTGGACTTATTCAGGTATGTAAATGCAGTATCTACTCTGTCATAAAGAACAATTTTCCCATCTAAAAAGCGATAACGGAATTCCTCTATCTCATTGGCACATTTGCAAACTGCATATACCATCGCCATAGTAAATGATAATCCCTGTTTTTTTACCTTCTCTTTGAAATTTGTTATATCTGCCTCAAACGTAACACAAAATTGTGGTTCTATACTGTTTCTAAAAACCATACAATGCATGGCTCTTTCCCATGTCTTTTCATCTATAATCTTATAATTGTTAGCCATAAGCCAATCCTCCACAAATATTCCATCATTAAATAGTAGTTCCTAATTGATATGCTTTTTCCAAGCCATCTGTATTTTTCACATCGCCCTTATCTTTTGCACCTCTCACAAATACTGTTCCTGCATCTTCAAGTTTGAAATAATTTAATACAAGCCGATACTGCACCTTAATTGCATCAAACAACTCCGGTAACGTTGCTGCACCAACTAATATCAGTGCAAGCTTTTTAAGCTTAAACTCATTACGCATAGGTGTATGTAGTCTGTCAATAAGTGATTTTAACTGTGCACTGACACCATAAAAATATACAGGAGAAGCTATAACAAGCACATCTGCCACTTTCAGTTTTTCATATACTTTCGTCATATCATCTTTTTGAAAGCACTCATGTCCTTCTCTGTCAAAACATGTATTGCACCCTATACAAGGATTCACTTTATAATCTGCTACCGAAATTACTTCAACACTGTTATTTTTCTTAGCGCCGTCAACAAATGCCTGTACAAGTAACTCAGTATTTCCACCTTTTCGTACGCTTCCTGATAAAACAACAATATTACTCACTGCCCGTTGTTCCTCTCTTTCCTATATAATCACAAAAGACGCAGGCAATAAAATTGCTGCTCCGCGTCTTAGCGTCTGGCGTCTGTCACTCTTAGTAATTAATCACTATCATTCTGCATTCTTCACAGCAGTTCGCTTCCACTCTTGTCCTGTGACTTGGTTTGAGTTTTGTTATCTCTACAAAACCATCTGCATTTTTTGCATTCTCAAAAACTCCCGGTACTTCATTTGCAAAGCTGAAGGCTCCGTCCTTACTGCTGAATAAATATCCTTTTCTCATTTCTTTACCACATTTTGAACACTTCATCTACTATTCTTACCTCCATGTTCTTCATCAGTTACCGCCCGATTACTTATATTATAGTAACCAAGTGGTAACTTGTCAATCTCTTTCTAATCTTTTATCACTTCTATCGGATGAGCATCCGAAACATAAATCATCGCATCATAAAGTTCTGCTGGAGATGCCCATACACGATAGCTTCTTGGAAGAATTCTGTATAATGCACTGTATGCTTCCCCTAAACTTCCCATCCAACTGTATTCAGAAATTTGTTCTTTTAATTCAGAAGAATCCGGAATACTTTCAAAATTCAAATAACTTATATCAGATCCACACTGCTTAGATGCCTTCGCCATCGGGTCATATGAATAGAAAATATGGTTTTTTCGCTTGCCCTCTTCATTAGTAGGAAGATTACATGTGGTTTTATAAAAATCTGTTCCTATCACAAAATATTCATTTCCAAGCTCATCTGCAAGAAGATTACCCATTATCTTATTATCCGCATCATAATTTCCTGATTTCTTCACATGTCCGTTATGTCCAGAGATAAAAATACGTGCATTCCCTCTTGCTTCTTCCTGCTTTATTATCCACATAATGTTTTCAGCCATCATTTTGTCTCTGTGGATATTTATCTCACCTACATCATCTATATATTTGCCAAGTTCCATATTCTGAAGAAGCACATCGGCTAAATGAATTGCCGACGCATTCTGTAATATATCTTTCTCTTCAAACTCACTTTTTACATCTTCAATTATCTTTTTTCTCTGCTCAGCCGTATATCCATCTGTATATTGCTGTTTCTCCTGATTCCAGATCTTCTCCAGTTCTTCTGCATCCATTCCCGCATTTTTTACCGCTTCCAGTAAATACTGATAATTATATTCTTTTCTTTGCATGTCAAAACCATAAAACCGAAGATCGTTGCCCTGAGCTGCGGATTTATTATACTCTCGCATCCATGAGATCAGATTTTCCATTTCTTCCGTCTGATAGATTGCAAAACCAATAGCAGAAACAGCATCTTTTACCGTTCCATCACCTCCATGAATATAACGGTTAACAGCCTCACATCCGCCATAATCACCTTCTAATGAAAACGCCCGGACTCCATAATCTTCTACCATGATTTTGAATACATCCAATTTTAATTGTTGAAACTCCTTATTTCCATGAGTTGCTTCACCTAATGCCACAATCTTTGCCCATTCCGGAATAGAAATGTCTTCAACTGTTACCGCATATTTTTCAAATTCATTTACATTGGCACATTTTCCTGTTCCAATCCCTCCATAATAAGAGTAAATTCCTGTTATAATACAGCTTATAATCAAAATAATATATACTGTACGTTTGATAACAGAATACTTTTTCATATTCTTCTTCATCACACTGTTGCTCCTCTTCCCTCTTCAAATCATATATTAAAAAACGCAGGCAAAAAACATTTCGTTTCTGCTCTGCGTCTTAGCGTCTGGCAATGGATTGATAATCCACTATATGATCCTTTACATTGATAATAAAACTTTCTTTACATTTTGGACAAAACAGCGGAAAATGCTTTAATTCCGTATCATCCAATATCTGTGTCCGCGTCTTTGCTTTGCATACCGGACATAAGATCCATTTATCCTTTATTACTGCTTTCATCTGATTCATCACCTCCCGATAAAGCCTGTAAAGTGCTATCCTTCACATCTAAACCTTTTAAATCATTATACGAACAAGTCAATCATCAGTGTAAGATAAATAATTCTATTCCCAACACTGCATTATACCCTGTCGCAGCAAACACACTGAATCTTTCAACGATACCGAAATAATCTTTAGGAACAATATTCATACCCATTGCTCCTACCATCATCATTCCAAGAGCAATTGTTGCAAAAAAGCCATAGGAGCGACAGCTTTTATCCTTTGCTCCGGCAATTATGATCAAAACAAGAGATACTATGGATAATAAAACAACTATCACTGTTGAAAAAATGTGCATCTTATCCTGAAATGTACCTGCATAGCCACTGTCACTTAAAGGAAACATGCCAAACCCTACTGCTGACACCCACTCCATAATCGTGAACAGATAGATTCCTACTCGCAGGAGTCTAGTTTTCTTACCCTGAATGCCTACGCATACCATCATTGCGCACACCAGAGTACATACATTATACAAACTACTTAACTGGTTCCATAGTCGAAGTGATGGTGCATTCGATGCACTAAGGTCACTTACCGCCTGCGACATCCAGTCATACCCCGGATATGCGAGCGGTGAAAATACAACCGCTGCTGTATACGACAAAAAAGCTACTACTCCAAGTACTCCGCAATAATTCAATAAACTCTTTTTCTTTATCATACAGCATTCTCCTCACAAAACCACTTCAGATAGTCGTCCAAAAGATTCTTATCTGTTTCATAGCTACAATGACTATTGTTCTGATCTAGTTCGTAATCCATCAGTCCATGTATAGTCATAGCAAAACTTACTGCACTTATATCCGGATTTGTAAAATGAAGTAATCTATGTACTTCCATCGCATAGAACAACTGCTTCGTTGCTATAATCATCTTATCCGTCTCTTCTGCTACAATTTTTGCAGCCATAGGATTCAGACTTCTTTCAGAATAAATAACCTTATAGAAATTTAACATTTTCTCCTGATGATTCATCTGAATATATCCCCGCACCACAGACTGCAAAATTTCATATACCGTTTTTCCTTCAAAGAATGTACTATAGTCAATCGGTTTTATATTCGCTTTTTCCTTTGCCTGCCTTCTAAGATACTCATACATAGCCTCAACAATTTCTTCCTTTGAAGCAAAGTGCTTGTATAGCGAAGGCTTCTTGATTCCGATTTTATCGGCAATCATGCTCATAGACACATTTGCAAGCCCTTTTTCGGCTGCAAGTTCAAGTGTTACAAGAACGATTTCTTCTTTTCGGTTCATAGACATATTATCGCTGCCTCCTGTAATTGTATGATACTCATTAATAGTTTATTGGCTACCATTCGTTAGCTTTAGGTTATCACTTATTTACGATTATGTCAAGCAAAATATTATTTCCACCCATGATTAAGGCAATGTGCCAAAATTGTCTTTCTAAACAATGGATTTTCTTTAAGATACGACATTTTCAGTCTTTCACATACTAAATTTGTAATTATATTTATATCTGTTGTTTTTTCAGTTTCAAGTATCATTTGCACCTGTTCATCCAATGTACGAATTATCTGTACCGCGTCATTGACTTTTTCGTTTATATCCGAAACCGAATAAGTTTGATCCCATGCTGGGTAATAATTGCAAATTCCATCTATATCTTGGATTATCTGTAAAGTTCTGAATTCACCACACACATTGATATAAATAGGAATATCGCCTTTGACAGGAATTGCATCACCAAGAAACAAACTATTACCCACTATGTAAGAAACTTCATCAGTAGAATGTCCCGGTGTTGAAATCACCTTAACATTCAGATTATCTTCCAAAGAAATCAAATCTCCATCCTGTACTGTCACGTCAACCCTGGCAGATTTTCCGGCAAGGTTGTAGAAATTGGGAATCGGTCGTTCCTTATACTGAAGATCAATATTTTCTATCCAACTACGTTCTCCCTGACTGGCAAATATTTTGCAACCAGTACGTTTCTGAAACCATGCTGCTGTCCCAATATGGTCAGGATGTGCATGTGTCAAGAAAATAGCCTTTACTTCCGATATATCCCGACCAATATTTTTCATATATTGTGCAATCTGTCTCTCACTTCCATTTACTCCTGAATCAACCATGTAGCACGATTTTGCTTCTATCAGATATGCAAATACATATCGTTTCACCTGTTCTGTAACCGCGAAATCAATTCTAATTTGATGTACTTTCATTCAATTTCTCCATTCTTAACACAATATTTAAAGGCTTTCCACATGTTCTTTGTCGTTATAGAGACACAAAAATGGCAACACCTTTTTTCCGTAACCACAGGTACGCAAACACTGATAAAAACAGATTTGCACCCGCAAAACAGCTCACATACCCACAAAATCCCAACATCCATCCAGACAGAAGCATAAATCCTGCAAACATCAGTGCCATATATACGAAACCACCAAATAAAGTGATCATGACCGGCGCTCCCTGTTTGATGGGCATAATCTCGTTGGTCCATGTCAGCACCGGCATTTTAACTCCAATGAGCAGACCAATCAGTGTCATGAGCAGAACATAGGAAACTGCAAAAAGAAGAATCATTAGCAATTGCGACAAATGCAGTGGATAAACTGCTACCATACACACAATACATAAAAGCATTGGTAAAACGGTTAAAAGAAGCTGCATCCTGATTTTTGCCTGAAAAATTCTCCAAGGATCTACAGGAAGTGATTGCAGAAGCCATAGGCTTTTACCCTCCAATGATATAGAAGGTGCTGTCATTAAATTCATGGATGCAAAACCGCAAAGCACCACACACAGTAGCAAAGGTACGCTTCCTGCCGTTTCAGCAAACATAACATCCAACCGGGCAAACAGCTCACTGCCCTTCCATAGCACAGCGATTGCGCAAAGTGGCATTAGGAATGTACCAAGACCACAGTTGAGCATATAATTGGGACTAGCAACAAAATGTGAAAATTCCCTGCCCAGTAATGCTGCATCAATGCCTCGCTTCCTAATATGCGTTTCCCGGTACTCTCTGTGGAGTACTTTTCCCGTAGAGGTTGCCATCTGCAAAAAACTGTGAAAAAGCAGTAACCACATCAGACCAAACAGTGTAACAACAGCTACAGAGACAATTACAGATGCCCTGACATTGCCAACACCAACGCTTCCGAACAGATACACAGGATAGGCAGCACCTTTAATTCGCTCACCATAAACTGCTGCATTTGCCAGCAAATCCTGAATCAGGCTCTGTGCCTTGAAATATAAAAAATAATATACACCAATAACAGCCAAAGAAATAAGCACTGTAATCAGGCTCTTGTGCTTTAGTTTCAGGCTTATTTTAGCTACAATCCATCCCAGCACACAGGATATGGTCAGTACAAATACAGAAATAACCATAGTTATCAACAGACCGCCAAGTACTGCCTTAAGAGTAACACCTGCCGTAACCCAGTAGACTATGATTGCCGGAAGAATGACAACAACCGAATACAAAAGTCCCATCAGATAGACTCCAATCAGGCGCGATCCCACCAACGCTGCAACAGGTATCGGCATAGCCAGAAGCAAATTGTTGTCCTTCGGCAGATATAGACCTGCATACGTGTTAAACACACTGCCGAAAGCACCTAACAGCACGGAAATCAGACCCATAAGTGCAAAATACATCCAGTCCATGCCCACATTAATCAATGGCGTACATAGTTTCATGGCAAGAAATGTAAAGATTCCGCCAAGAAGTCCGAAAACCAGTAAAATGAACAGTACAAAATACATGGCTGTTGAAGTTTTGGAACGTGCCTTATTCTTTTTTGCATCATAAAAATATACTTGAAAGATTTCAAGAAATTGTTTCTTTAGCAAAAGTTTTAGCATGATTCGCCCTCCAATTCTAAAAATACATCTTCCAGAGAATCATCACCTTTGACTTTCTCCATAGTACCGGAGCGAATCAGCTTCCCATTCTTAATGATTGCAACCTTGTCACAGAGTTTTTCCGCTACCTCTAACACATGTGTGGAGAAGAAAATCGCACCTCCCGCATCACAGACTTCCTGCATCATACCTTTCAGCAAATGTGATGCCTTTGGGTCAAGTCCTACAAATGGTTCATCCAGAAGAATCGTAAGTTGTAATATTATTTTAGACAAGTTAATAGCAAGTAGAAAGGTCTAAAAGGTGTGTATTATGACAAGAAAAAAAATGGTAAGAAAATTTATAAAATCAATTCGATCTGATTTAGGTGTTTATTCCAAGTGTATA
>JBNMLC010000036.1:0-14399 GCA_050874665.1 Lachnospiraceae bacterium
TTATACACTTGGAATAAACACCTAAATCAGATCGAATTGATTTTATAAATTTTCTTACCATTTTTTTTCTTGTCATAATACACACCTTTTAGACCTTTCTACTTGCTATTAACTTGTCTAAATTAATATTACAACTTACGTGTCATGGAACTTTGTAAGGAAACTCTTGAAATGAATACTTCCATATGATAAGATGAAGTTTAGGTTACAAACTAATGACTAGGAGGAACAAAGATGTCACAGAACGTATTTGATACTTTAGTGGAACGTGGCTATATTAAGCAGATGACCCACGAGAAAGAAATCAAAGAATTGTTAGAAAAGGAAAAAATCACTTTTTATATAGGCTTTGATCCGACAGCAGACAGTCTGCATGTAGGACATTTCATTGCTATGATGTTTATGAGATATATGCAGCAGGCCGGTCACAGACCAATTGCATTGATTGGTGGTGGTACTGCTATGGTGGGTGATCCTTCCGGAAAGACAGATATGCGTAAAATGCTTACAAAAGAGCAGATTCAGCATAATGTGGATTCCATTAAAAAACAGATGGAACGTTTTATTGACTTTACAGATGGAAAGGCATTGTTAGTAAATAATGCGGACTGGCTGTTAGAGCAAAACTATGTGGAGTTCCTGCGAGAAGTAGGTGTGCATTTTACGGTAAACAGAATGTTGACAGCAGAATGCTTTAAACAGAGAATGGAAAAGGGATTATCCTTTTTAGAATTTAATTATATGTTAATGCAAGGCTTTGATTTTTATGTTTTAAATCAGAAATATGGCTGTAAAATGGAACTTGGTGGAGACGATCAGTGGTCTAATATGATTGCAGGTGTAGAACTTGTTCGTAGAAAAGCACAGGGCGAAGCCTATGCCATGACATGTACCTTATTGACGAACAGTCAGGGACAGAAGATGGGAAAAACAGTAGGTGGTGCGTTATGGTTAGATGCAGAAAAAACATCACCATATGACTTCTATCAATATTGGAGAAATGTAGATGATGCAGATGTGGAAAAATGTCTTTGCCTGTTAACCTTCTTGCCAATGGAAGAAGTAAGACGGCTGGGAGCTTTAGAAGGTGCTGAAATCAATCAGGCAAAAGAAGTACTTGCTTATGAAATTACAAAAATTGTTCATGGAGAAGAAGAGGCATCAAAGGCACAGGAGGCAGCAAGAGCCTTGTTTGCTAATGGCGGCATGAGTGGGGACATTCCTACATTGACTTATAGTCAGGCAGAGCTAGAAGCAGGAAAAGATATTCTTACTCTGCTTGTAGACACACAGCTTGCAAAAACTCGTTCAGAGGCAAGACGCTTAGTACAGCAGGGAGGCGTTTTAGTAAACGGAGAAAAAGTAACAGATTTTTCTAAAATCTTTACAAAGAATGAGTTTAACGAAGAGGGAGCTTTGTTGATTAAAAAGGGTAAAAAAGGGTATTATCAGATAAAAGAAGGATAGGTGATAGTTATGACATTTGTGTCAACATTCTTAACATACGTTGTGATTTTCTTGGGTTCTTTGGCTTTGGCATTTGCAGCAGTTATGATTGGGAAAAAGCTGCGTGATAAAAAGGACGCAAAAACTCCGGTAAAAACACTGGATGAAGATAATAAATAAAATAGACGGAGGAACCGAAAGTGAAAAAGTATGGTGTAAATGAACTGAGAAAAATGTTTCTTGAGTTTTTTGAGAGCAAGGAACATCTTGCAATGAAGAGTTTTTCTCTTGTTCCACATAATGACAACAGTTTATTATTAATTAATTCAGGTATGGCACCATTAAAGCCATATTTTACAGGACAGGAAATTCCACCAAGACGAAGAGTGACCACCTGTCAGAAATGTATTCGTACGGGTGATATCGAAAATGTAGGAAAAACAGCAAGACATGGTACCTTTTTTGAAATGCTTGGAAACTTCTCATTTGGAGATTATTTTAAAGAAGAAGCGATTCATTGGTCTTGGGAGTTTTTAACAGAAGTTGTGGGATTAGATCCGGACAGACTATATCCATCCGTGTATTTAGATGATGATGAAGCATTTGAATTGTGGAATAAAAAGATTGGTGTTCCGGCAGAGAAAATCACAAGGTTAGGAAAAGAAGATAATTTCTGGGAACACGGTGCAGGACCATGTGGACCATGCTCTGAAATTTATTATGACAGAGGGATAAAATACGGTTGCGGTAAGCCGGACTGTAAAGTGGGCTGTGATTGTGACCGGTTTATGGAAATCTGGAACAATGTATTTACACAGTTTGAAAATGATGGAAATGGAAATTACACAGAGTTGGTACAGAAAAACATTGATACAGGTATGGGATTGGAACGTCTTGCAGTGGTAGTTCAAGATGTGGATTCTATTTTTGATGTGGATACTCTTCAGGCATTGAGAAATAAAGTATGCGAATTTGCAGGAACAGAATACCAGAAAGACGAAAATAAGGACGTATCTATTCGCTTGATTACAGATCATATTCGTTCAGCTACGTTTATGATTTCTGATGGTATTATGCCAAACAACGAAGGCAGAGGTTATGTACTCCGTCGTCTGATTCGCCGTGCAGCAAGACACGGAAGACTTCTTGGCATTGAAGGAAAATTCTTGGCAAAGCTGAGTGAAACAGTAATCAACGGTTCGAAAGACGGGTATCCGGAATTAGAAGAAAAGAAGGAATTTATCTTTAATGTATTGACTCAGGAAGAAGATAAGTTCGATAAAACCATAGATCAGGGGCTTACCATTTTAGGAGAAATGGCAGCAGAACTAGAAAAGACAGGGAAAAAGGTTTTAGCAGGTGTGGATGCATTTAAATTGTATGACACCTATGGCTTCCCACTGGATCTGACTATGGAAATCTTGGAAGAAAAAGGTTTTTCTGTGGATGAAGAAGGCTTTAAAGCGGAGATGGAAGAACAGCGTATAAAAGCAAGAACAGCCCGCAAGGTGACAAATTATATGGGAGCAGATGCAACGGTATACGATGATATTGATGCAGCAGTTACGAGTACATTTACAGGATATGATAAGTTAGAAGATGCTTCTAAAATCTCTGTAATTACCAACACACAGGAAATTACAGAGGCCATTGCAGATGGAGAAGAGGGCACCATATTTGTGGACAATACACCATTTTATGCTACGATGGGTGGTCAGCAGGGAGATACTGGAATTATTGTAACCAGGGATGCAGAGTTTGAAGTATATGATACGATTAAGCTTTTAGGTGGTAAGATTGGTCATGTAGGTAAAGTGACGAAAGGAATGTTTAAAGTTGGCGATGAAGTAACTTTGAAGGTAGATGAAATGGGACGAAATAACACCTGTAAAAATCATTCCGCAACTCACTTATTGCAAAAGGCATTGAAGGAAGTTTTAGGAGCTCATGTAGAACAAAAAGGTTCTTTGGTAACTCCGGACAGACTTCGCTTTGATTTTTCCCATTTTTCAGCTATGACTCCGGAAGAAATTGCAAAGGTAGAAAAATTAGTAAATGAAAAGATTTCTAGTGCGTTACCTGTAGTGACTCAGGTCATGGCAATTGAAGAAGCAAAAAAGAGCGGTGCAATGGCATTGTTTGGCGAAAAATATGGCGAAACAGTACGTGTAGTTTCTATGGGAGAATTTTCAAAGGAATTATGTGGTGGTACGCATGTATCGAACACAGCAGTTATCAATGTGTTTAAGATTGTGTCAGAATCCGGTGTAGCGGCTAATGTACGAAGAATTGAAGCACTGACTGGCGAGGGTGTGCTTGAATATTACAAGCAATTAGAAGAAAAGATGGAAGAAGCAGCTAAAATCGTAAAAACCTCACCGTCAGAGTTGACAGATAAGCTGACTCATATGATGGCAGAATTAAAGGCATTACAGAGCGAAAACGAATCTTTAAAGAGTAAGGCTGCAAAAGATGCTTTAGGCGATGTTATGAATCAGGTAAAGGAAGTAAAAGGCGTGAAGTTCCTGGCCGCAAAAGTTGATGGTGTAGATATGAATCAGCTTCGTGATTTAGGTGATGAATTAAAGGCAAAATTGGGTGAAGGAGTTATCGTGCTGGTATCTTCAAAAGATGGAAAGGTGAACTTGATTTCTATGGCAACAGATGTGGCAATGAAGGCAGGTGCCCATGCAGGTAATTTGATTAAGGGAATTGCCTCAGAAGTTGGCGGCGGCGGCGGTGGTCGTCCAAATATGGCTCAGGCAGGCGGAAAAAATCCGGGCGGAATAGAGTCTGCATTGAAAAAAGCAGAGGAAGTTCTTACAGAACAAATAAAATAATTTAAGATTATTGAAAAAAGTACTTGACGAATAGAGAGAATATGCTATAATCTTTAATAGTGCAAAAAAAATACCCAAACAGTTGTATTTAGCACAATACGCAACTGGAGGGAGGTTAGGTGTGATACTATGTCAAATGTAATCGTAAAAGATAACGAGACTTTAGATAGCGCTTTACGCAGATTTAAAAGAAATTGTGCAAAAGCTGGAATTCAGCAGGAAATTCGTAAAAGAGAACATTACGAAAAGCCAAGCGTAAAACGTAAGAAAAAATCTGAAGCAGCAAGAAAACGTAAATATAATTAGTGCTATGAAATTCCCCGGTCATGCCGGGGGATTTTTTATGGTATGAAAAATACTCTTTTATACTTGTCAATTGATTTTTTATAAAGTATAATCTCATATGAGATTATGCATAAGGAGGATTACAATGTTTTGGTCATATGAAGTATTTGGTATGGATTTGTATCATGTAATTGCCAGTTTTTGGGTATATAGTATTTTGGGTTGGTTTGTGGAATCCATTTATATGTCTATCTGCTTCAAAAAGATAACAAATCGAGGAATTATTAAAGGACCAATTTGTCCGATTTATGGATTTGGAGCCTTGTTTGTATATTTTATGTTAAAACCACTAGAAGGCCATTATGTATTGTTGTATATTATAGGTGCTATTATGGCAACAACGGTGGAATTTATCGCTGCAAAATTAATGATACATTATACAGGTTGCGTATGGTGGGATTACAGCGAAAAGCCATTTAATTATAAGGGAATCCTGTGCTTAGAAAGCACCCTTGCATGGGGCTTGTATACGATTGTCATGTTTGGATTCTTACATAAAGCCGTAATTGCATTTACAAATAAAATCGAAATTGGAGCAGGAAAAGTATTAGTAGGTCTGCTCGCAACATACTATATCATTGCCTTTGCGCGTGCTATTATAAATTCTAAGAACTTAGGAGAAGTTCCGGGAATACAAATGGTGAAGGCAGAAGAAAAGTAAAACATAAGACACCAACATCCTGTGAGTTTGTGAAAATAATATTGGGATGTTGGTGCTTTTTATTTTATTTTCCAAGATAAAACCTTTGGAAAATCAGAAAAAGACAATCCCCAAACTGCATTTTTTTAACGGAATTTGCGTATAAAATATTTACACTTCCAATTTCTTTTCCATTGAGAGAGTAGACAGCTTTGCCGGCAATACTTCCTTCCGTGATGGGAGCCTGATGTATTTCTTTCATTTGAATTTCTTTTGTAATTCCACTGATATCAGAACCACCGGTGTCTAGATAGATAAAGGGTTTTTCGTAGCGACAGGATACGTTATCCTTTACACCGAAGTTTACGGTTACGGGAGGTAAAACTTCAGAGTTTTCGTCTTTGTATAAGTTACATTTACTATACCCGTAATTCATTAAAGTAACAGCTTCTTTAAAACGTACTTTGGGATCAGGGGCTGCCATGATAACTGCAATTAAATCAATTCCATTACGACTTGCGGTGGTAGAAACACAATATTTAGCAAGTGAGGTAGAGCCGGTCTTTAATCCGGTGGCATACTCATACATTTTAAGAAACTTATTTGTGTTAGCTAAACCGAACTCGCTGTCACCTCTTTTGGTGCTGTGGATAATAGTGTCCATCCAAATGGTTGTATAATTCGTGATTTCGGGGTGCTTTGTAATCAGTTCTCTAGACATTAAAGCCACATCGAGGGCACTAGAAACATGCCCGTCAGTATCCAGACCATTACAATTTACAAAATGGGTTGCTTTCATAGAAAGTCCTTTGGCACGTTCATTCATTTTAGCAACAAAGGCTTCTTCACTGCCACAGATATGTTCGCTCATTGCAACGCAGGCATCGTTGGCACTAGAAACAGCAATACATTTTATCATGGTATCGACAGTTTGCGTTTCTCCGGGTTCTAAAAATACCTGTGATCCCCCCATAGAAGCAGCGTATTCAGAAACGGTAACGGAATCCTCTAAATGAATCTGTCCGGCATCTAGGGCATCAAAAATCAGGAGCAAAGTCATAATTTTTGTAATACTGGCAGGAGGAAGGACAGCAGTAGAATTTTTTTCATACAATACCGTACCCGTAGATGCTTCCATTAAGATTGCACTGGCTGCGCTTAGCTCGAAGGAGGTATTGTCCTTTGTTGGAGAGGAGAGATTCTCTGTGGCATAAACAGGTAAAGTATTCTGAAAAAGGATACATGAACACAAGAAAAAAACAATGAAATGGTTACGAAGATGCTTTAACATAATTCTTTCCTTTAAAAAGAACTTTAGTAATTATATGACAATACACCATCTGCTATGAAAAAAATCTTGAGCATTGCAAGGAAAAATAGTATAATAGTTCTGCGATAGAGAAGGAGAAGCCCATGAACTGGTTAATGGTAATTATAGTAGCAGTCCTTGTGACGGCAATACTTGTGATAATAGAAATATATCGGGAAAACAGGACTTTTGTGACAAGAATATATGAAATAGAGTCAGAAAAATTTCAATTTGAGCAATCCCATAATCTGGTGTTTATATCTGATTTACACAACCATAAATATGGAAAAAATAACAAGCGGTTGTTAAAAGCGATTAAGGAACAACAACCGGAATTTATTTTGGTAGGAGGGGACATTCCGGTTGCAAAAAAAGGATATGAACTAGATACAGCAATTGAATTTATAGATAATCTGGCAAAAGATTATAAAGTATATTATTCGAATGGAAACCATGAACATCGTATGCGCCTTTATCCTGAAAATTATGGAGATATGTATGAAATTTATACAGCAGCGATCAAGAAAGCTGGCGTTGTGTATTTGATCAATGAAACGAGAAGTCTTAAGATAGAAAATGTAACTGTGGATATCGTTGGATTGGAAATAGAACGTGAGTTCTACAAACGGTTTTCCCATAAAATGTTGAAAAAAGAAGATGTCAGCCGCCTGGTTGGTGAAAAAAAGGAACAGAATTTTACCATTCTTCTTGCTCATAATCCTGAATATTTTAAGGCATATGCCCAGTGGGGAGCAGAACTTACGCTGTCTGGTCATGTGCATGGAGGAGTTATGCGTATTCCGGGTTTTGGGGGTGTGATTTCGCCGAATCTGACATTGTTTCCAAAATATGATGGCGGAAGAAAACGTGAATATGGGAAGGAAATGATTATTAGCAGAGGATTGGGAGTTCATACCATTCCGATTCGATTATTTAACCCCGCAGAATTAGTGGTATTAAGATTAAAAACTTCAAAAAAGTAAGCAGGAAAGGATAGTATATGGAGTTAACGGTAAAATTACAGGCCTTTGAAGGTCCGCTGGATCTTTTGCTGCATTTGATAGAAAAAAATAAAGTAAATATATATGACATACCAATCGTGGAAATTACAGAACAGTACTTAGAGTATATACGTGAAATGGAACGTCAGGATTTAAATGTAGTAAGTGAATTTTTGGTTATGGCAGCAACTTTAATAGATATTAAATGCAAGATGCTCCTGCCAAAAGAGGTTGATGAAGAAGGAGAAGAGATTGATCCAAGAGCAGAGTTAGTGGAACAATTGCTGGAGCATAAAATGTATAAATTCATGGCAGAGGAATTGAAGGAACGTCAGGTAGAGGCCGGAAGGTTTTTGTACAAGAATCCAACGATACCAGAGGAAGTATTAAATTACGTGCCGCCGGTAGATATTAATGAACTGCTGTCAGAGGTTACCTTGAAAAAACTGAATGCTATTTTCAAAAATGTGATGAAACGGCAAGAGGATAGAATTGATCCTATCAGAAGTCAGTATGGAAACATTGAAAAAGAAGATGTCAGCATTGAGGATAAATTCATTGATGTAGAAGAATTTATACTAGAAAACAAAGAATTTACTTTTCGTGAGCTGCTAAATAAGCAGTCTACAAAAATGGAAATTGTAGTAACTTTTATGGTGGTTTTAGAAATGATGAAAGCAGGGAGGATTCGAATTCTTCAGGAAGAAACCTTTGGGGAAATATATATAACCGTAATGGATGAGGAAAAAGAAAATGGAAATTAAAAAATATGAGGCAATTATAGAGGCGTTGCTTTTTACGATGGGCGATTCTGTAGAGATAGGAAGACTTGCGGCAACGATTGGTCATGATGAAGAGACAACAAGAAAGATAATACATAATTTAATGGATCGATACGAGGAAGAAAACAGGGGAATTCAAATTATTGAACTGGAAGATTCTTACCAAATGTGTACCAAAAAAGAAATGTATGAATATTTAATTTTGCTGGCGGCCCAGCCTAAGAAACATGTATTGACGGATGTGCTGCTAGAAACGTTATCCATTATAGCATACAAGCAACCGATTACAAAAATTGAAATTGAAAAAATACGTGGCGTAAAATCGGATCACGCGGTCAATAAATTAGTCGAATATAACCTGGTATGTGAATTAGGAAGAAAAGATGCACCGGGAAGACCGTTATTGTTTGGAACCACAGAGGAATTTCTAAGATGCTTTGGTGTACAGTCTATTGACGAACTTCCAACACTTTCACAGGATAAAATGGAAGAATTTAAAACAGAGGCAGAGCAGGAAGCTCAGTTAACGCTGAAGGTATAAATAAAATAAGGAAGGCTGTGTTATGAAAAATAGCACAGCCTTTAAAAATTTCTGTTATAAGGAAGCAACAAGTGCCGGCAATTCTGAAAAAGAATTGATGGAATACTTATAATCGCTTACACAGCCAAAACCGTATTTGGCAAAGATAAAGGGAATTCCTGCGTAGGCAGCGGCATCTGCATCTCCTTGTGTATCGCCAAGATAAACAGGAGATTTTAATTGATTTCGCTCTATTACCAGTTTGTTGTTGTCACCCTTTAACAATCCACTGTTGCCGGGACACTCAAAATCTGTAAAGTAGGAAGAAAGACCACTTGCTTTTAAAAATGTTTCAATGTATCCGTCCTCGCAATTACTGACAATGCAAAGCTTGTACTGCTTTTGTAAAATTTTTAAAGTGTCCTCAAGCTTAGGAAACAGGACACCGCATTTTTGAGATAGGGCGATATGCTCCTGGTGGCAACAGCGATCCATTAAGTCTAACTGCTCCTGTTCGGGTAATTCAGGGAATAACATACCTGCAATTACCGGAAGAGGACGGCCGAAAAGCTTTTTTAAATCTCCGGCTGTTAAAGTCATATCTACTTTGGGTTCTTTTGCAAGAACATCATTCCAGGCATTTGCGACAATTTCAGTAGAATCCCAGAGTGTCCCATCTAAATCAAAAAGAATACTATCTATCATGTATTTTAACCTCCTTGTAAGTAAATACTAGAATAGAGAAAGTATATCATATAAAAGAAAGAGAATCCAGTATTTATTGACAATCTAAAGGTGTGGGGATAAAATGATGTGTAGAAAACATGATGATAGTATTGACAAAAAGAATTGATTTTAAAAGAGAAGGGGAGAAAAATGAGAGAAAAATTAACAAAAAGCGATATTGAAAAAATACAAAAAGAAATAGATTACCGTAAGCTTGTAGTCCGTAAAGAAGCACTAGAAGCAGTGAAGGAAGCCAGAGCACATGGAGATTTAAGTGAAAACTTTGAGTATCATGCGGCAAAAAAAGACAAAAATAGGAATGAAAGCAGGATTCGTTACTTAGAGAGAATGATTAAAACTGCAGAAGTGATAGAAGATACTTCGAAGGCAGATGAAGTGGGATTAAATAATACAGTTACAGTATATTTTGAAGATGACAATATGGAAGAAACATACCGTATTGTAACTTCGGTCAGAGGAAATTCTCTGGATGGATTAATTAGTATAGAATCGCCTATGGGAAAAGCACTGGTGGGGAAAAAAGAGGGAGAACGTACCGAGGTGAAGGTTAATGATAATAGCAGTTACTTTGTTATTGTAAAGAAAATTGAGAAAACGTTTGATGATTCGCAGGACAAATTACGTGGTTATTAATTCGGACTGTGGAATAATTATGCTAAGATGTGGAAAAATATCTTGAAAAACCTAGGAGCCTATGTTAGAATGTATATGTTTGACTGAAAGGTTGGACAATGAAAGAAAGTATGTAAACAAGTATTTGTTTGTTTTTGATACTATGATTTCTAATATTAGGAGGTGAAATCAATGCTTAGAACAGTATTAACCATTATATTCATATTAGTATGTATTGCTTTAGCAGCAGTTGTGTTATTACAAGAAGGTAAATCAGCAGGTTTGGGTGCTATCAGTGGTGCAGCCGATACTTATTGGGGTAAGAACAAGGGTCGTTCTATGGAAGGAGCACTTGTTAAAATCACAAGATATTTAGGAATTGCATTTATTGTATTAGCAGCCGTATTGAATATTAGCAAGTTTTAAATAAACATGCAATGTACATGAATGATAAGCACTCTTGTAGGGAGTGCTTATTTTCATATACAAAGAAATAAAAGGAGAAAAGATGGAAAAATCAACTTTGGAAAAGCGTAAAAAGGTTATATATGACATGATATGTGATGATTTATATATACCAATGAAAATAAAAGAAATTGCCATCCTTTTGCAAGTGCCAAAAGAACAGAGGGAAGAATTAAAAGAGGTTCTTGATTGCCTGATTTTGGAGGGGAAAATTGAACTATCTAAGCGCGGAAAGTACATGAAAGCTACTAAAAAAATCTATACAGGAACTTTTGTAGCCCATGCGAAAGGTTTTGGCTTTGTGGAGTTAGAGGGTTCAGAAGATGATATTTATATACCGGAATCGGAAATTAATGGAGCTTTTCATAAAGATACGGTAGAAGTTGAATTATTAAAAAAAGAAACAGCAGGAAAACGTAAGGAAGGAAGAGTTGTAAGGATTCTGGCCAGAGGAATAGAACGCGTGGTCGGAACATATGAAGAAAGTAAAAATTACGGCTTTGTGTGCCCAGATAATTTGAAATTTACTCAGGATATTTTCATACCGCTTCGAGACAGCAAAGGTGCAGTGGACGGACATAAGGTGGTAGTGGAACTTACTGATTACGGTGACAGGAGACGAAATCCGGAAGGAAAAGTTGTAGAAATTATAGGTCATATAAATGATCCGGGAACCGATATTCTTTCTATTGTAAAAGCGTATGAAATTCCGTATGAATTTCCAGAGAAAGTGCTGAATCAGGCGGAACGTGTCGGAAAAGAAGTGAGTGAAGCAGACAGGCTGGGAAGAATGGACTTGCGGGAGTGGCAGACCGTTACGATTGATGGAGAGGACGCAAAAGATTTAGACGATGCAATCACCCTTTGTATGGAGGAGGGCAGATATAAGCTTGGTGTGCATATTGCAGATGTGACCAATTATGTACAGGAGCGTAGTGCACTTGATGTAGAAGCCTTGAAGCGGGGAACGAGTGTTTATCTTGTAGACAGAGTGATTCCGATGCTGCCACATGTGCTGTCTAATGGGATTTGCTCTTTGAATGCAGGAAAAGACCGTTTGACGCTATCTTGTATTATGTGGATTGATAAAAAGGGAAACATTGTAGACCATAAAATTACCGAGTCTGTAATTAATGTAAACCGAAGAATGAGCTATACCAGTGTATACAAAATTTTGGAAAATAAAGACGAGGCAGAGATTGCGGAATATAAAGAATTGGTGCCAATGTTTGAATTGATGCAGGAATTAGCAGCTATTCTTAGGGAAAAACGCCGTAAGAGAGGTTCCATTGATTTCGATTTTCCAGAGAGTAAAATAGTGTTGGATCAGAGTGGCAAACCAATAGAAATTAAGCCTTATGAGCGTAACGTGGCAACAAAAATTATTGAAGACTTTATGCTTGCTGCAAATGAAACGGTGGCAGAGGATTTCTTTTGGCAGGAGGTACCATTTGTATATCGTTCTCATGAAAATCCTGATCCGGATAAACTGTTGAAGCTTGGAACGTTTATTAACAACTTCGGTTATTCCATTCATATTGGACAAGATGAAGTGCATCCGAAAGAATTACAGAAGCTGCTGGAAAGAATTGAAGGAAGCGAAGAAGAGGATTTGATAGCAAGACTGACATTGCGTTCTATGAAACAGGCAAAATATACGGTTGGTTGTGAGGGGCATTTTGGATTGGCTACAAAATATTACTGCCATTTTACATCGCCTATCAGACGGTATCCGGATTTACAGATTCACAGGATTATCAAGGAAACATTAAGAGGGCGAATGAATGAAGAGAGAAGAAACCATTACGATAAAATATTACCGGAGGTGGCAAAACAATCTAGTGAGATGGAGCGTCGTGCAGATGAAGCAGAACGAGAAACCGATAAACTTAAGAAGGTAGAGTACATGGAAGAACATGTAGGAGAAGTATTTGAGGGTGTAGTATCTGGCATTACAGCATGGGGAATGTATGTGGAACTGCCTAATACAATAGAGGGATTGGTGCACATTACTTCTTTGGACGATGATTACTATTACTTTCAGGAAAGCACTTATGAGCTTATTGGAGAACATACAAATAAGCATTATAAGTTAGGAGAACGGGTATATGTTACAGTGAGTGGAACAGATCGTATACAAAGAACCGTAGATTTCAGATTAGTGCATAAGGAGAGAGTAAAAGATGGCAAAGCAGAAGAAAGATGATATGCTGATAGCAAACAATAAAAAGGCATATCATGACTATTTTATAGAAAATACTTATGAGGCAGGGATTGCACTGCATGGTACGGAAGTGAAGTCTTTGCGAATGGGTAAATGCAGTATTAAGGAAGCTTTTGTACGAATTGAAAATGGAGAAGTAATTATTTATGGTATGCATGTGAGTCCTTACGAAAAGGGAAATATCTTTAATAAAGATCCGTTGCGTGTAAAAAAGCTGCTTCTTCATAAGGGAGAAATAAATAAATTAGCAGGAAAAATTAGTGCACAAGGATATACAATTGTGCCATTGAAGGTTTATTTTAAAGGAAGTCTGGTGAAAGTACAAATCGGACTTGCGAAAGGTAAAAAACTTTATGACAAACGTCAGGACATTGCTAAGAAAGACCAGCGAAGAGAAGCAGAGCGTGAATTTAAGGTAAAGAATCTGTAGGAACAGAACATAGTAAAACTCATAGTAGAACTTATAGTAAGGAAAAAGGGGACTGCCACATTGCAGATTTAAATTCTGCTAATGCGACAGTCCCTTTCTGGTAAAAATAAAAGTGGACCTGAGGGGAGTCGAACCCCTGTCCGAAAACCCTTCCATTGAAGCATCTCCCATCACAGTCATTTTACGGACATTCCCTCCGCCTCACGCCAAATGACAGGCTAAGGTTTCAGTAGCTTCATGAATCTTTTACAGCCGCAAAGCTTTGGCTGTAAAGTGCTCCGCAAATTTGATGCCGGATCCCTAAACAGCGGATGGTTCAGGGGCGACAAGCTGCAATTAGGCAGCTAACGCTAATTCTCTATTGTCTGCGTTTATATTTAAGTTACGGTTTGCTACGTGGTCCCGCCCCACGAATGGCTTCCTCAATTTCTAGATCCCCGTCGAAACCAGTACAAGCCCTAATGATAAACATTTTGAGTATACTGTACAACAGACATGGAATGCTATTTGAAAATAAATTATAGTTCTATCTTTCCCAAATGTCAAGGGAATATTTCAATTAAAGAATGGAAAATTGTAAAAAAAGAAAAGTTCGAAAAAGGTTCGAAAAAACATGAAAAATTTGTTGACAGGTCGAAAAAGATATGATATATTAATATACGCCGCTGAGGTACGGCGGCAAAAAACGTTGAATCTACAAGGGTTTCCAGTGTTGACTCTAAGAGCTCCTGAGAAATTATCTTGGAAAAAGGATTCAAAAAGTTTTGAAAAAAATAAAAAAGTTGTTGACAAACTTCTTTAAAAGTGATAAGATATAGAAGTTGTCTCTGATAAAACAAATCAGAAAACAATAGGGATTGCGAACATGGGAATTCGCTGTGCGAATGATTCGCAAGAAGGTAATCAGTTAACTATGTTGATTGGTTACATTAAGAACAATGATAACTAAACAGTGAACCAAACCCCGAAAATTCTTATATAAAATATAATGAAGTTTCGGAAAATAGAAACGAACCTAAAACAGTAAAACGGGAAGAA
>JBNMLC010000037.1:0-14011 GCA_050874665.1 Lachnospiraceae bacterium
TTCTATTGTATAGGTATACCAGTTATTTCCTTCTGCTGTCATGGCAACTCCCGGCCACTCTGTCGTAGCACTGGCTGCTCCCACTGCACTCCAGTAATGAATATTCATGCTTGTAGACGCACTATAAAAGTGTACAATAATTTTTCCTGTTACCGGAGGCTCTGGTGTTGCCGTTGGTGCCTCTGTTGCTGTCGGTCCCTGTGTTGCTGTTACTTCCGGTGTGATTGTCGGTTCTGTTGTCACTGTCGGCTCCACTGTCGCCGTTGGTTCTACTGTGATATCCGGCTCCTGTGTAACACTTGGCAATGGGCTGATTGTCAAGTGTGCTGTCGGTGTCGGTATCTGTGTAATATCACCATTCGGATTGTAATCCATGATATCACCATTTATATACCACCATTCTCCATCTACCACAGTTGTTTCTTCTGTTTCGCCGTTTGCTGTAGTAAATACTATATTTGCTGCTTTTGCGTTTGGAATGGTATAACCATACCAGTTATTTCCCTCGGAAACCATATCGACTCCAGGCCATGCGACCGGCGTATTTGTTCCAAAGTTTACATTCCAATAGAAAAGCTTTGCGCTTGCCTCTTCTGTATAGAAGTGAAGCTTAATTATTTGATCAGAAGCCGGGATTGTTACTTCCGGCGCTGCTGTCGGTGTTACAGCTCTTGTCGGTAACAACGTTATTGTTGGTGCCTCAGTTGGGTTTACAGTCTCCGTCGGTTTTACCGTTGGTTTTGGCACCTCTGTTGGTCTTACTGTAGGTATTGGTGTTATTTCCGTTTCATTTGGCTTGTGATCAAACCACTGATTATCTTCCAGCCACCACTCCCCTGTTGTCTTTGTGTAATGTGTTGTCTGCTTTTTGTCGTATTGGAACATAAAGGTTACTTTTTGAGTATTTTCAAAAGTATATGCATACCAGTTATCACCTTCCGACGACATTGCACTTCCAGGCCATTTTACCGGATTATTATATCCACCATTTTGATTCCAGTAAAATATATTTGCCCCTTCCCATGTTGTTTTAAAATGAATAGTTATAGAGCTATTCTCTGCTGCATTGACTTTCCCGGTGCCATTAAAATCTCCAAATGACAACACGGTCATTACAAGTACGAGCAGCATAGAAACAACTTTTTTCCAATTTGCTTTCACATGTTTCCCTCCTTTTTTAATTTAACTTGCATTTTATAATGTAAAGGAAACCTTACACTAACCCTGGTAAGGCTTCCCTTTTACAATTGTGTTATTGTTATTTAAGGTATGTTCCGTCTTCTCCGACTTTTCCAGGTGCTTTTGTCGCAAGATCATCTAATACGTAAACTCTCATATTTCCTTTTCCTGCTGCTGCAATTGTGAGTGTTCCATTGGATACATTTTGTACATCTCCTGTAATTGCATCCACATATTTTCCGTTTGGAATTCCTGTAAAGGTTGCGGCATCCGTAATTGCTACACATACAAAGCTGTCAACACCTTCTTCTGCGTTTGTATAACGACGTTTAAATGCCATACTTCCCTCTATACCTTCTGTAGAATACTGACCCTTTCTAAGTGCAGGAATCGCAGCTCTAATTTTGTTTAATCTTTGAATATGTAATGACAATGGGTAATTGAGTGTATCCGCCACTGTACCAGAAGCTGTATACTCTCCAAAGTCTGTTGCTGTTACCTTGCCCTCTAAGTTATCTCCAAAATATGCACGACCTGTTTCAGATAATGGTTTCTTCGGTCCTACATCAATTGGTGCACCTTTCATAAATTCAATTTCACTTCCATAATAAATACATGGAATACCTCTAAAGGTAAACATCAGATTCAGATTTTCTGCCCAAGTATCCTGTGGCTGGCTGAATCTTTCATCTTCCGGTGCATGGTCTGGAGCAAAATCATGGGAATCTACATAAGTTACATTCCAAGTCGCATCATTGTAGTATTTGTCGCCTCCTACTGCAACATTAAATGAATTGATTGCACTTTTAAAATTCCAATGCATCGGGAAGTCGATTACATCTAAACCGGATTTCATACTGTAGTCCGGTTCATGATAATTATTTCCATTCAGGAATGTATTATCGCTCGTCGGCTGTTCTGATTCTTTACCCTTTCCATTGTCATTGTAATGCTGCTGTGTAAGCAAAACATTACCGGATAGTACTTCATCATGACCAGAATCTCCTGCAGTTTCTCCTACATCTGCCGGATCATCGCTCCAACCATAATCTTTTGTTTCTTTCCAAGTATAAAACGGTGTAGAAAGTGCCGGTGTATTTCGATACCACACTTCTGTTGCTCTGGCACATACTTCGCCAAACATATAGAAGTTTTCTCCCCCCACTTCTTTAAATGCCTTGTTAAAGGTTTCATTAAAAGTCAGTCTTGAAATGTGTTTTGTGGTATCAACACGGAAAGCATCTACTCCCATATTGATATATTTTGTATAACAATCAATTAAATAGTTATATACCAGAGGATTTTCTGTGTTTAAGTCCACACAGTCACCATCAATCTGTGCTAATTGAGAATTATATTCATCCCAGTTAAAGTTTCCATAATGGTGATATAAATTTTGCGTATCGTGATTTTCACCATCTGTATTCTTTAATAGTGCAAGTCTTGCCTGATACTGGGAATCCGGATCAAGTTCATTATAATCTTCCGGCAGTTCAGCATCTTCTCTTATCTGAAGACAGTCTGCGGTAGACTGATCTCCTTCCTTCGTAAACATCGGTATCAGATTTGCTTCACCGAAGTTACCTGTATGATTAAGTACAACGTCCTGAATAATTTTCATACCCTTTTCATGAACTGCATTAATCAAATCCTGATAAGTACAATCATCTGATTCATATCTTGAATCCACCTTACTAAAATCACTTGCATGGTATCCGTGATAATCATATCCACTGGTATTTTCCACTACCGGTGTAATCCAGATTGCGGTAAACCCTAATGCCTTGATATAGTCTAACTGTTCAATAAGTCCTTTAAAATCACCTCTCCATGCCGGATCATCATCAGGATTTCCTGCTTTTTCATCATCCCAGCAATGAACATTATTCGTAGGATCCCCATCATAGAATCTTGTTGTCATTACAAAATAAATCGTATCATCTCTAAAGTCTGTTCTGTCATATGGTACCGGAGTTGCTGTTGGCCCTGGTGTTACAGTTGGCTTTCTGGTTGGCTTCGGTGTTGGTGTAATTAATGACAGGTCATAATTATACCATTTTCCTCCTTTAAACCACCATTCTCCTTCTGTTGCAACTAAGTTTGCAGTTTGTCCGCTTCCATTATTGCTGAAAATCACATTTGTACTGGTTGTATCTTCGATTGTGTAGGTATACCAGCCGTTTCCTTCATCTGTCATTGGATTTCCCGGCCATTTCTCTGTTCTGACCACGTCCTGCCCATCAATCTTATCCCACTGATAAATTGTTTTCTTACCACTGACATGTACAATAATTTTTCCATATACCGGAGGTCTTGGTGTCGCTGTTGGTCCCGGTGTTGCTGTCGGGCCTTGTGTTGCTGTCGGACCTTGTGTTACTGTTGGCTCTTGTGTTGCTGTTGGCCCTTCTGTTACTTCCGGTTCCTGCGTTACGATGATTCCTTGTGTGATTTCCGCTGTCGGCACCGGAGTCAAACCTGCTTCTCCTGTTGGTGAAACCAACGGTATGGTAACGGTTGGATTCGTTATTTGTGTCGGAGCCGCTGTTATACCCGGTGTTGTTGCCTGCGTTGGCATTCCCGTAGCTGTCGGTTCCTGCGTCGGCTCTGTTGTGGGAATCGGAGTATCTTCATTTTCTCCCGGCTTGTAATCATACCATTGATTATTTTCTAACCAGTAATCTCCTGTTGTTTTTGTATAATGTCTGGTCTGCTTTCCTTCATAAGTAAAGAGAAAGTCTACTTCAGCCGTATTTTCAAAAGTATAAGTATACCAGCCGTCATCTTCCTCTTTCATCTCTACGCCAGGCCATTTTACGGGATTATTATATTTCTTTCCCTGATTCCAATAAAAAATATCTGCCCCATTCCACGGGCTTTTAAAATGAAGTGTAATTGCATTTTCTTCCGCTGCAAAAGTCTGCTGTTCATCCGCCGATGTAACGATGGACATAAACACAAACATAATTGCTAACACAGAAGACACAATTTGTCTCCCTTTCTTCTTCATTTTTCTCCTCCTTAAGCTTCTTCTGTGTTGTATTTTTCTCACAAATATTAAAAAAATATTAATTATTATTAAATAATATTATATTTTTTTTGTCAAAAAGTCAATGAAGCTCGGGGAATATTTTTCTATATTCCGTAAAATCGTCTGTTTTACTAATTTTAATTGTGTTTTTTTTGTGAATTTTCACAATTAACTTGATATCCAGACTTTACTTTCTCTTTTTTGAAGTTGTTTCAAGTTCTATCGTGTTCCCATCTACTTTAATGCTGTCCATTCTTCGAATAAAATTAGAAAATTTTCCATATCCGTAATCTTTCGTATCAAAGTTTGGATATATTTTCTTTAACTCACCATGAACAATTGACAGATTATCTATTTTCCCTCCATTTTCCACTAAAAAGGAGATAATTTCTTTTTCAATTTCTTCTTTTGCCGGAAAATCATTTTTGCTGACCAGCACACGATTTCCTTCCTGTTTTAATTTGTAATTTTTCAAACCATCACTGACAAATATACTAAGCTTCGTATAACCATAATTTCGTACATCAAAATCTGAAAATATTTCTCCAAGACGTCTTCCTACAACTCCTAACTCTACATTTTCGTCATTGCTATTGCCAATCATATTGTTAATAGCCTCCTCAATATCTTCTATCTTGGTTACACCTTCTTCTGCTTCCTGTTCCTTAGCCGTCAGAATCTCTATTTTCTCTTTGTTAGAATGTTGCTGATTCTTTCCACTTTTGTCCTGCTCATTTTTTCGTTTTACGGTAGTTTTCTTTGTTTCCTGTCCGGACTTTTCCTCTCCTTCATTATGTTCTGTAATCAAATCCAGATATATAAATTTATTACAGGATTTTGTCAGAGAAGCCGGTGCTTTTGAAGTCCCCATGCCTATCACATGCATCTTTTCTTCCCTCAGGCGCATTGCCAGCCTGGTAAAATCACTGTCGCTGGTTACCAGACAAAAACCGTCCACTTTTCCACTATATAAAATATCCATTGCATCAATGACCATTGCCATATCTGTAGAATTCTTTCCTGTCGTATAGGAAAATTGCTGTATTGGCATAATAGAATTTTCCAACAGTATTTTTTCATTCCACCCGTTCCCTTTCGACCAATTGCCATAAATTCTACGATAAGTAGCCTGACCATACTCATTTAATTCACTAAAAATAACCCCTGCATATTTTGGACTAATATTATCCGAATCAATCAAAACTGCAAAACGCTTTTTTTCTTGTATACTATCTTCCATTATTTTCCCTCGCTCTATTTTTTATTGTCTTTTTTTCCGATATATCATCTAGGAATTACCAGCTCATCTTATTTTATTTTACACGAGATGAAAGAGAATTTCTATTATTAATTTAGGTAAAAGTGGAAACAATAACAAAAAACAGATTTTGGAGGTATGTGAAATGACAAAGGCAATCACAAAAAACAATTTTCAAGAAACGGTAGTAAAGTCTCAGATGCCTTTTTTGGTAGACTTTTATTCTACAACCTGTGGACCTTGCAAAATGTTGGCACCTGTTTTGGAGGAAATTTCAGAAGAAACTACAGAATTTCAGATTGGCAAGGTATGCGTAGATAACGAAATGCCACTGGCTATGGAATTTTCCATTCGCGTGGTTCCTACTATGCTGATTTATAAAGATGGGGAATGCGTAGAAAAATTAGAGGGATTTCGAAATAAAGAGGAATTGTTAGCAGTGATGAAGAAGTATGTGTAGATATAACAAGTTAGATTTTTAGATTGCACGGACGCCCATGAGAGGGTACACCTCTCATGGGCTGTTTTCTGGCAACCGATGATTACATTATTTTGCCACCGCAATTACTCTCCAAACACTGCACGATAATCTGCCTGAAATTTAGCAATTCCCTGGTCAGTCAATGGGTGTTTTGTCATCTGCTCAATTACAGAATATGGCACTGTGGCAATATCTGCCCCTGCCAAAGCACAATCGGTTACATGAATCGGGTTACGAACACTTGCTGCAATAATTTCTGTATCTAATTCATACACTCTGAAAATGTCTGCTATTGTGCGAATGAGGTCAATTCCCGGATGAGAAATGTCGTCTAATCTTCCGAGGAATGGAGAAACATAGGTTGCTCCTGCTCTGGCTGCAAGCAATGCCTGATTCGCAGAGAAAATAAGTGTCACATTTGTCTTAATTCCTTCTGAATTTAATACTTTCACTGCCTTTAATCCATCTACCGTCATAGGAATTTTTACTACCATATTAGGATGAATCGCTGCAATTTCACGACCTTCCTTAATCATTCCTTCTGCATCAACTGTAGTTGCTTTCACTTCCCCACTGATTGGTCCGTCTACAATAGAAGCAATTTCTTTAATAACCTCCACAAATTCTCTTCCCTCTTTTGCAATCAAAGAAGGATTTGTTGTCACCCCACAGATAACCCCCATATCATTTGCTTTTTTAATACTTTCTACATTTGCTGTGTCAATAAAAAACTTCATGTCTTTCTTCCTTTCCGCGTATAATTCATCTACTAAGTATTTTGCGGGGTTTTATGGGAAATGTCAAGAGGGAGAATTGTAACAGTTCTCCCTCTCATGGACTGTATATTTTTCTGTTCTCTGGAAATGATACCAAAGGAAAGGAGGCATACTGCCATGAATAAAAATAGCAATAACTCTACTAATTCAGAAAATGAATATGACGACGGAAATATTCCTGACGTTGATTTACCCCAGGATTGTGATTCTGTAGAACCATTACCAGAATCAACCAGACCAAGAAAAGACGGTCCGGGCGGGGATTAATTCAACTGATCCGTTGCCGTGCACAGCACATAAACTACAGAAGCTTTCTGAGCAGAATTTAAACAGCCCAGAAAGCTTCTGTAATATCTTGGGAAGATAAATGCTTCCGTCTTTTTTCTGCCAGTATACCTGTTAAATGATGAAATAATACTTAAACATAAGGTACTATATCAAATCTCTTTGTATTTCGAATATTTCCCGAAACAGCATAATATATGCTGCATATATTAAATTAGAGCTTTTTAGGAGTTAATAATATTATGGAAGATTTTATTCGTATGTCACTGGATCTGCATCTGTTTTTTTTGCGCATTATGAAGGAGCATGCAATATTCATGGAAGCTGCCTTCCAGAGAAAAGACAGTTCTTTTATAAGGACTGCAGATATGTACAAGGGAGAGTTTGAAAAACTCCTTTTCGATGTGGTAAGAATGGCAAATATGGAAGTCAGCAGGGAAGTATTAGAGTCCGAAGAAATTGTCACCCCTTACACTTTAAAAACAGAGGAAAAAACTCAGAAATTCACAGGAATTTCCATTAATCGTAATATTACAGTTTTAGAACAACAATTGCGGTGGTGGGATCAATGTCAGGAAAGAAATTTAAATATAAATATGCGAGTAAAAAGTATAAACAAACGTGTCCTCGAACTTTTAGACGGCTTTATCGAATTTAAGGAAACGGTTTTAAAGGAAGTGGAAAGCTGCTGTATGTATACCGCAAATTATCCGCTGCTTTTAAAGCATATTATCCGGGAGGCAAAGCTGTACAGAGACTTTGTAGTCGAACTAGAAACGAAGGGAACGATATGTGAAGAAAGCAGAAAAGAAAAATATGTATTTTGGAATCAGATTATGATGGAGCACGCTTTATTTATCCGGGGACTGCTTGATCCGGAAGAAAATGAGCTAATTAAAACTGCAGATGAATTTGCCAGAGATTATGCAGAATTATTAAAAGAGGCTAAGGAAAAGAACGATTGTACTATGAATGGTCTGCTGTTAAAGACAAAGGAACTGACCTGGCGTTACCGGGAATTTAAAACTGCCGGAACCAAAGGAATCAGTAATTGTGAAATTTCCTCTATTATTCTGCCATTGCTGGCAGACCACGTACTGCGAGAGGCTAACCACTATTTGCGATTACTGGAGGAATAGTGCCTTAGCAGAGTAATCTTAACAACAAAAAACTCAACCCCTAAATCCATAATGGTTGAGTTTTTAATATTCATGCCGGCGACCGGAATCGAACCGGTACGGGAGTATAAGTCCCGCAGGATTTTAAGTCCTGTGCGTCTGCCAGTTCCGCCACGCCGGCTTGGCTATAAGCACCTTAGTGCTAATGGATGGAGGTGGATTCGAACCACCGAAGCAATTTGCAGCAGATTTACAGTCTGTCCCCTTTGGCCACTCGGGAATCCATCCATAAGGGTTAAGCAAAGTTAACCCTGACAATATATAGTTATATCATAAACCAACGCGAATTGCAACAATTTTTTGTACATTTTCAAAAATAATTACACAACCAACTATTCGCTAATCTTCGCTGTTACGATGTCGAAGTACAATTCCGGAAAATGCCGGAAGGTCTATAGACACAATACCATTTCGTACCGTATACTCTACCCTGCCAATGGAATAATACGAATCTGTGCTAAACATAATACGTTTCATAGTGGATTCCATTGGTACACCAAGCTCCCATACGGGAAGCTCTATATATTTTTCTTTATCCAGATTGTTAAACGCAACTGCTATTTGTTCTTCATTATCAAATCTTCCGTATGCAATATGTTGATAGTCTGCACCTAAAAATTTTAAAGAACCATACTTTAAGCAGGCATTTCTCTTATGCATACGGATTGCCTCTCTGTGGAAATCAATCAGCTCATAATCCTCTCTACCCCAAGGGTATGTTCTTCGGTTATCCGGATCTGTGAATCCACACAAGCCTGCTTCATCGCCATAGTATAGCGTTGGTGCTCCCGGCCACGTCATCTGCATAATTACAGCTTCACGAAATACTGCTTTATTAACACCTTCATTTGCCGCTTCCGGTCCCAGTGTATTAATTCTTCCCACTTTATGATTTGTTCTTGTCAAAAATCTTGAATGATCATGATTCGATAATTCGTTCATGGCAACCTGCAGCGAAGGGGTTGCAAAGCTGGCCATATGATGTTTCATCGCACCTATAAAAGAATCCGCATTTCCATAAAGTCCCTCTTCTCTGGAATCACTATGTTTTTCCATTCCGGTAAAAAACCACGTCAAAGGCTCCATAAATGCATCATAGTTCATAACTGTATCCCATTCGTCTCCCTGCAGCCACTCATTTGGATTTCCATAATGTTCTGCCAGAATAATCGCATCCGGATTTGCACTTTTTACAGCCTTTCTAAAGTCTTTCCAGAATTTATGATTAAACTCACCACTGTGTCCCAAATCTGCCGCTACATCAAGACGCCAGCCATCTACATTATAAGGTGGTGACACCCATTTCTTTGCAATATTTAAAATATATTCATATAATTTATCCGAGCCTTCATAATTTAGTTTTGGCAACGTATCATGTCCCCACCAGCCATCATACGTATGGTTGTATGGCCATCTGTCCTCATGGAAGCTAAAAAAGCTGTTATACGGGCTGTTTTTATCCACATAAGCACCTTTCTCGTATCCCTCCTGGTTTTCATAAATACGCTCCCGGTCCATCCATTTATTAAAAGAACCGCAATGATTAAATACACCATCTAAGATTACTTTCATGCCTCTTTTATGGATTTCCTCCACTAATTCAGCAAAAAACTGATTACTTGCCTCTAAATTAGCCTTATCCGTCACACGCTTAATGTACTTGGTTGCCCTGGAATTTTCATACACTCCTTCCGGTAACGGTTCTCCGCCATCACTCACAATTTTTCCATAATGAGGGTCAATGTAATCATAATCCTGACTGTCATATTTGTGATTTGACGGAGATACAAACAATGGATTAAAATAAATAACCTCTACTCCGAGATTCTGCAAATAATCCAATTTGTCCCAGACTCCCTGCAAATCGCCTCCATAGAAAGAACGCACATCCATATTAGACGGATACTGATACCAGTCCTTTACCTGGACTACATTATCTCCAATATAATTATATTCTCTGTCCACTACGTCATTGGTCGTATCACCATTGCAAAAGCGGTCTACAAAAATCTGATAAATTACGGCACCTTTTGCCCAGTTCGGTGTATGGAATCCGGGATAAATGGAAAATGCATAATATGGCTCAATATGTTTTGTAACGCCTAATTTATTAAAATAGCAATTAAAGTTACCGGAACGCACCTCAAAATAATAACGTACCGTCTTCTCTCCTACCTGAAAAATTCCTCTATAATAATCAAAAGCTCCTTCTGATTTGAACTTTTCCATTTTATAGTTTCCGGCATCTGTGATAATAATAACCTCATCTACATTATCTCTTCCTGTCCGAAAGTAAACTGTAACCTCGTCTCCCACATTCGGTTCCATCGGCTGTAAATATCCTGCTGTAGCATCACTAAACAATGCACGTCTGTTTAATACCGGACGCATAGTAGTTATATATATCTGTTTTTTTTCATATTCGCTCAAATTACTGATATTCATAATAAACTCCCTTTATTTATGATATTGTTTCTCCACGGACTTATATCGGTCTAAATCTTCTTTCCGACAACCCTCTTTACTATATCTTGCTTCTTCATAAAGATTATGTAATATACTTTCACTCCCCTTTTCCTGCCATTGTGCCATAATTTCTAACTCATAAGGAGTTGCCCAGTTCGGTATTCTTGTTTTCATACCCGACTTTATTTTTTTCTTATACATCTTCCGCACCATAGCATTGACAGAATCTTCTTTTTGATTTTCCCGCTGTCTTGACGAATGCCTATAAAAAGAACTTACTTCCTCTTCTTTTTTGATAAATTCTACCATATCTCCGTCATCTTTTCTATCTCTTTTTAAATAACAATAGATTGAATATAACAAAAAGAGCAGTAAAAGCATAAGTACAACCACAAGTATTACTTTCCATATCTGCTCCAAAGCATGATTTACCTGATACGAATGCTTCGGAAGTTTATTGTCTTGCTTAACCGGTATTGTTCCATAATCATACACAAAATCCGGCATTGCCCCCTGCACGCCATCCGGTGCAATCTTTATCATACCACTACCCAGTCGTTCCAGGAAAGCATGCAGCCTGCCGCTAAGATAGGTCGCAAGTCTTTCATTTCTTCCTAAAAACATACCAAATACTACCCATAAAATCACTCCGGATACTGACATAAAAAACGTTTTCCCCAGTTGCACCACCGGAAGTCTTTCCAATCGGCTATGTAATTTTTTAAAATTTCTCATATTCTCATTGGAAAGATACAACAGATACAAAATCACATAGCTGACTCCAAAAATCTGTAATGCCTGTTGTCCGGAATACCCTGTAAATTCCATCGGAATATAGCACAAAAGCAGAAACAAAAGCCATGTCGGACTAATTTCTGCAAAAAAAGTCCTTTTCTCAGAGGCCGACTGTATTGTATACACAATCACCATGACTGCAATAAACACAGTAAACATAATTTGTTCTGCCATATTTTTGCACAAGAGAACAACAATAATCTCTGACATCATGCCAACCAGCAAAAAGCCAAATCTTTTCTTACATAGGCCTCCAAGCAGTGAAATTCCAAAAGTAATTCCCGCAAGTAACAGACACCCAAAACGTTTTTCACTGTAAAATGTAAAATACATTCCATATTCCAGTAAAAGGAAATGAAAACATACCAGTATTTTTTCTGTCATTATGATTTCACCTCCCACAGAATTTCATGCACACCCTCCACAGAGGAAAACTCTTCCTCCTCTCCTGTGATGCTTTTATGATATGGTATAATATGCATACAGGAATTACAAATGAACTCTGACTGACCACTACACTCCCTTGCATACGCTTTTAACAGTTCCCCATAGTTCTCTTTTCTATTCTTAGAAATCAATAAGAAAACACCTATGCCTTTCGATATGTTTTTTGTTGCCCTTTGAAATGTTTCCGTTAATTCTTCATATCCCTTCGAAAGATTTATCTCCGCCATTTTCCGATGAATTTGATGAAGCTTATCGGTACTTTTTCCTGCCAAAACACTGATTGGTTGTTTCTCTTTTTCCCCGTATGCATTTGTATACACTACCACATCAGCTCCGGACTTCAATATTCTTCCGGCCAGGGAGGATACAAGGCGAATTCCCTCTTCTGCAAGATTTTCCTGTTTCCAGATTCCCTTATCGGAAACATCTAGAAATATCGTTACATTCCCGGCAAAGGAAGAATCATACGTATTCACCATCAGATTTTGTCCCTTAGCACTTGCCTTCCAGTTGATTTTTTTCCATTCATCGCCCTGTGCATATTCGCGTATTCCGGAAAATTGCAATGGATCTTCATATAATCTGTCTCTGCTCATCAGCATTCCATAGATTTTCTGCATCAGTATATTCAGTCTGTCGGTAGGAATATGTCTTGGATACACATAAATTTCTGTATTCTGAGGCATTTCTAAATAGTATTTATCCGTCATCAGAAAATCATATATAGTAATGTCCGCCGTTTTTATCTTAAAGTGTCCTCTTTTCACACCGATAAATGCAATTGTTCTGGTAATTCTCTGGTTCCAAAGTATAGAAAAAACTTCTCTTTTCCCTGTAGTATCGGTAACCATAGTATTTTCCTGTGATTCGAATTGCAAACCCTTTCCCGTCTGAAAGGAAACATGCACCACCGGAAGCGGCAAAAGCTTGCGATTCTCAATCACTTCTTTTATAACTGATTTTTCCCCCTCTTCTATATAATAATCTCCAAAATCTATCTTTACCTGCAGACCTTTTTTGTATTTTTTGCGAAAAATCATTTTTTGTAAAAAATAAAATAGAGCAGCAGTACAAAACATAAGTACAAGAAGCATAATCTCTCCTATCTGCCCTTCCAGTCCTCCGTCGGGAGCGGTGTGGTCTTTAACAATTCTTCTATCACTGTCACTGCGTAATCCGTCTTAAGACTGCTGCCGCCAATCTGGATTCTGTGGGCAAGCACAGGAACAGCTACTGTCTTAATATCCTCCGGCACCACATAATCACGTTCCCGTACTACTGCATATGCTCTTGCAGCATTCAGTAATGCCATTGTTCCCCTCGGACTGACACCGCACAGCACATCACGATGCCTCCTGCTTGCCTGCACCAATTCTGCAATGTATTCTATCAACACCGGATGGATAAAAATCTCCCGGCTCTTTTTCTGTAATGTTATTATATCCTCTTTCGCTACTACACTTTCTAGCTTTTCTAGCGGCTCTTCCTTCAAAAAGCGCTGCATCATCTGTATCTCTTCCTCTTTTTCCGGCAGTCCCATAGATAATTTCATTAAAAATCGGTCCATTTGTGCCTCAGGAAGTGGAAATGTTCCCAATGTTTCTAATGGATTCTGCGTGGCAATGACAAGAAACGGTTCTTCTAGTCTGTAAGTTACCCCTTCCACGCTGACCTGCCGTTCTTCCATAGCCTCTAAAAGTCCTGCCTGTGTCCTCGGAGTGGCTCTGTTAATCTCATCTGCCAATACAATATTAGAAAACACAGGTCCTTTCCGAAAATAAAACTCTCCCTCTTTTTGACGATAATAATTAATTCCTGTAATATCCGAGGGCAGTAAATCGGGTGTAAACTGGATTCTCGCAAAGCAACCCTCCATAGATTTAGCAAGTGTTTTAGCAAGCAATGTCTTTCCCGTCCCCGGCACGTCCTCTAACAAGACATGTCCCTTTGCCACAATTGCTGTCAAAAGTAAATCTACTACGGTATCTTTCCCTACAATCACCTTAGCGATATTATCTTTTATCTTTTTAATCTCGTCCATTTTACTACCCCTTTCTGTAAAATCCTTCTTTCGTGTATTCCCTATTATAATCTGATTTTTGTAAACTTTCAAGACAA
>JBNMLC010000038.1:0-13402 GCA_050874665.1 Lachnospiraceae bacterium
ATGATATGGTTAATACTCTTATAAGAAATAGCAGAACAGAAGAAATTGACGGAAATATTTGTTTAATAGTTACAGATAAACGAATAAAACTGATTGCAGAGCAGTTAAAGGAAGGAGCGGGAGAATGACACTTAATGCAAATTTACATGTTATCCATGCTAGTGATAACAGCCAAGAAGAGATATGGCAATGTTAAGGCAGCGGGAATTGTAAGAGTATTAAATGTAATAAGGAATATGTAAAATAATTGCACATTGAAAATTGAATATTGGTGGTTGGTGTGGTATAATTTGTATATCACAAAAAAGGAAGGGGAATATAAAATGTCAAAAGAATCTGTTAAAAAGATAGTGTATGCTGTGACGAAAGAATGCGAAAAGAATTTTGACAAACATAAAACTGGGGAATATACGCTTACTAACAAGACAACAATTCCTTTTTTGTCAAGGACTTTGCGTGCTAGAAAAGTTTCTGATTGGGGTACGGATGAGGATACGGATGAAATAATATGTTATTCAAAGGATGGATGGGAAAAATTTGAGATTACAGTTCAAGTAGGTGCAGGAGTTCAAAAAGTTGTAAGTCAAGACACAACCAAATTGAGTGCCGATAACATTGTTGATATGGTTGAAAAAATGGAGTTATGGAATCAAGTGGAATTTATGCATAAGGCTTATGCAATATTACAATTTTCAGAGTATAAGGTAGATTTACTATAGGATATAATATCAATTTATCACAGAAAGGAGAATAGTCATGGCATTTTTAAGTGAGATACTAAGCGAAGAACCAGGAATACCACAAAAAAATAAAGAACAGGCTTGTATTTGTCTGATGTGCGGAGAAAAAGTCAAGGAAGGTGGTATGTGGGTGGCACAACAATTGCATACAAGCGTATGTGCGAAGTGTGCACCATCGCTGCTTGATTGGTACATAGATACGTTATTTGATACACAAGCGATTGATGAATATGATGATGTAGCAAACATAAAAAAGTTGACAAGCGATATTATAGACAGATATAACAAGAAAAAACAAATGAAAATAAAATATAATAAAAGACATATGTAAATTCTCTACCAACCACCAAGTAATGACATGCCTCTACCAAGTAGAAAGGTTGAATATCATATTCGATGGTTGGTATTTTTATACCCAAACATAAAAAAATCCCACTGCTTACGGACTGGTAATCTTGGCAGCGGGATAAACACCTGTTCGTATATTATAACATAGGAACAGGAGGAAGAAAAGGTGACATTTGAAGAAGCAAGTCAAATTTATTACATAAACTTAGAAATAAAAACATTAAGACTGGAACTGGCGAAGCTAAAGGAAGAGAGAAGATATTATAAGCCGAACATAATAACAGATATGCCAAGAGGCGGGGGAGGGTATATGAACCCAGAGGATGAATACTTGGCAAAGGAGCAGGAGCTTGAAGATATGTTGAATTACTCTTTAAGAAAACTGCAGTACGAAAGAAGAAAGATAGAGAAATTTTTAGATACTGTTGGCGATGCGGAAACAAGGCTTATTCTCCGTTTACGGTGTGTAAATAACATGAAATGGGAAGATATTGGAGCAGAAATTGGGGCAGACAGAAGAACTGTAAGTAGAAAGTTTTATAAATTTTTTGAAGAAAATAAAAGTTGCCCACAATGCCCATGATATGTGTGGTAATATGGTAGTAGTTAAAAAACGGCACAGGGAATCCACCTGTGCCTATTTTGTTATTGAGAGGTGGTGACAGTGGCAAGAGGACCGAATGAAAAGGTAAAAAAGGCATATGATCTTTATCGAAAAGGAAAGAAACTAATCGATATTGCCAATGAGTTAGAGATTCCACCAGGAACAGTCCGTAGATGGAAGTCCACATATAAGTGGGAAGAAAATCAAAGCGAGCGTTCGGATGTGAAAAGCGAACGTTCGGAAAGAAAAAAGAGAAGCAAGGAAGGAGCCGTTGCAAAAGAAGTTAATGAAGTTATTGAAAATACGGATTTAACAGATAAGCAAAGGCTCTTTTGCATTTACTATACCCGGTGTTTTAATGCAACAAAGGCATATCAGAAAGCCTACGATGTTGATTACAGTACAGCACTAGTTGCAGGTCCAAGACTGTTAGGAAATGTTAGAGTAAAAGAAGAAATTCTACGTTTGAAACAGGAAAGGCTAAACAGGGAATTTTTGAGTGAAACAGACATTTTTCAAAAATACATGGATATAGCATTTGCAGATATCACAGACTATTTGGAATTTGGAACAGAAGAAGTTCCTGTAATGGCAATGTATGGACCGGTAAAAGTAAAAGATGAGAAAACCGGAGAGGAAAAACAACTAACAAAGACAGTGAATGTAGTGCGATTTAAAGAGAGCTGCAATGTGGATGGGACAATACTATCTGAGGTGAAACAGGGAAAAGATGGTGCAAGTATAAAATTGTCAGATCGAATGAAAGCTTTACAGTGGCTTTCAGACCATATGGAGCTTGCCACAGAAAAGCAAAAGGCTGAGATTGCTGTATTAAAAGCAAAGGTGCAGGCACCAGAAGAGGAAAGAGGAGACGATGGATTCTTAGAAGCCTTAAACAGTTCTGTCAAGGAGGACTGGTCGAATGAAGAAGATTAAACAATATTTTCATTTTCAACCATTTTCCAGAAAGCAAAGAAAGGTCCTGAACTGGTGGTGCAAGGATTCTCCCGTAAAAGACAAAGACGGTATCATTGCAGATGGTGCAATCCGTTCTGGAAAGACAGTATCTATGTCGTTGTCATATGTATTATGGGCGATGAGCACATTTAATGGACAGAATTTCGGTATGTGTGGAAAGACCATAGGATCTTTCAGACGAAATGTATTATTCTGGCTTAAGCTAATGCTTATAAGCCGGGGGTATACAGTTGCGGACCACAGAGCGGACAATCTGGTTGTAATTACCAGAGGAGGAGTAACGAATTACTTTTATATCTTTGGTGGAAAGGATGAACGTTCACAGGATTTGATACAGGGTATTACCCTGGCAGGTGTGTTTTTTGATGAAGTAGCACTTATGCCTGAAAGCTTTGTAAATCAGGCCACTGGTAGATGCTCGGTAGATGGCTCAAAATATTGGTTTAACTGTAATCCGGACGGACCATACCATTGGTTCAAGAAAAACTGGATAGACAAAAGAAAAGAGAAAAACATCATATACCTTCATTTTACCATGGATGATAACCTGAGCTTATCAGAAAAGATAAAAGAACGATACCGCAATATGTACAGTGGTGTATTTTTCAAGAGATATATATTAGGATTGTGGGCAATGGCAGAGGGCATCATCTATGATATGTTCAATGAAGATAGGCATGTTGTTAAAGGCTTAAGTGAGAATATAGAAAAGAAGTATTTTGTATCCTGTGATTATGGTACCCAGAATGCAACGGTATTCCTCCTGTGGTGCAAAGAAAGCACAGGTAGGTGGGTTTGTATCAGGGAATATTATTACAGTGGAAGAGATAAAGGAAAGCAAAAGACAGATACAGAATATGCAGAGGACTTGAACAAGTGGCTGGATGGAATTGAACCGGAAAAAATCATAATCGATCCATCGGCAGCATCCTTTATAGCTGAACTGAAGAAAAGAGGTTATAGGATAAAGAAAGCCAAAAACGATGTATTAGATGGTATTCGTTATGTGGCTTCTTTACTCAATGAGGATAAGATTGCAATCGAAGAAAGCTGTAAGAATACGATTATTGAATTTTCGTCCTATATCTGGGATGAAAAGGCGGCGGAACATGGAGAGGACAAGCCAGTGAAGCAATTTGACCATTGTATGGATGCCCTCAGATACTTTTGCTACACGATTATAAGAAAACCAAACGGAATAAGCATTTTAAAATAGGTGGTAATGAAATGGAGTTAGAAACTATTAAAAGGCTAATAAAGAAATATGAACCCGGGCATACCGACTTTGTAATAAAAGCGGATATCGCAGAACGGTATTATAGGAATGAAACTGACGTTCTTTTCAGGAAAGCAAAAGAAAAAGACGAGGATGAAAAACCATTAAGAAATGCAGATAACAGAATACCAAGAAATTTTCATGGATTAATCGTAAATCAAAAAGCATCTTATGCATTTACAGCACCACCATTGTTTGATGTTGGAACTGATGCGATGAATAAGCAAGTAAAGGAAGTTTTAGGTGATGAATATGAAAAAAACTGCATGGAGCTTTGTGTAAATGCAGCCAATACTTCCGTAGGTTGGGTTCACTACTGGGAAACAGAAAATGGATTCGAATGGGCTGTTGTGGATAGTAAACAGATTATTCCGGTCTGGGATAAAAGCCTGAAAAAGAGATTGTCAGGGGTATTCAGAGTCTATCCTGAAATAGACGAAGAAACGGGAGATAACTATACCATATATGAATATTGGAATGAAACAGAGTGCCAGGCATTTAGAAGAAAGACAGGGGATGAATTAGAGCAGCTGCAAATCTATGACATGTTTGCAGAACCTACCATGAGAGAAATGGTATCGCAGTATCAGCATAACAGTGAAGAAGTGCCGTTTATTCCATTCTTCAACAACAATATAAACGCAGATGACTTAAAGAACATAAAACCGCTGATAGACGTATATGATAAGGTCTACAGTGGTTTTATTAATGATCTGGACGATATACAGGAGCTTATTTTTATAATATCTGGTTATGGTGGAACAGATTTGAACGAATTTTTGCATGAACTAAAGAAATACAAGACCATTAAGCTGGATGAAGATTCGGAGCACCCAGGGGTAAGTACTCTTAACATTGAAATTCCAATAGAAGCCAGAAACAGTGTATTGGAGGCAACAAGGAAAGCTATCTTCGAACAGGGGCAGGGATATGATCCGCAACCGGAGAATTTTGGCAATCAATCGGGAGAAGCGTTAAAGTTCATGTATTCTCTACTGGAAATGAAAGTTGGCTTAATGGAAACAGAGTTTAAATTAGGGTTTGCAAAGCTTGTAAGAGCAATTTGCAGATACAAAGGCATAGAGTGTAAAACCATAATCCAAACATGGACAAGGACACGAATTAAGAATGACACGGAGCTTGTGAATATGTGCAAAAACAGCGTTGGAATTGTAAGTAAAAAGACAATTCTCGCAAACCATCCGTTTGTGGAGTCTGCTGAAGAAGAACTGAAACAGATTGAAAAAGAGGAAAAGGAAGAGCAGGAAAAGGTACAGATATATTCAAAAGCTTTTGGAAATCAATCACAAAGTCTTGAAAAAAAGGATGATGCTGAATGAGTAATAATGCAGCTTACTGGAAAAAACGTTCAGAGGAAATAGAAGAAGAGCTCCATAAAAAAAGTGAAGAATACTACAGAAAAGCAGAGAAACAGTTCAAACAGGCTGAGAGACAGCTTGCAGAGGATATTGAAAAGTGGTATGCAAGGCTTGCAGATAATAATGACATCAGTTTGGCAGAAGCAAGAAAGTTTTTAAGTGCAGATGAACTGGAAGAATTTAAGTGGACTGTAGAAGAATACATAAAGCGTGGAAAAGAAAATGGTGTTAGCAGCGATTGGAGCAAAGAATTGGAGAATGCTTCATCAAAATACCATATACGCAGATTGGAAGCCATTCAAACACAGATTCAACAGCATATAGAAATAATATATGCAGGATTGGAAAATGGTCTAGTAGAACATCTGTCGGATATATACGAAGATGCATACTACAGAAAAATATTCAGCATACAGCAGGGATTTGAAGTTGGTTCAACTGTAACGAAGCTGGACAATCGGAGAATCCGGAAAGCTTTAGAACATTGTTGGGCAATGGACGGAAAAACATTCAGTGACAGAATATGGCAGAATAAAACTACTTTGGTAAATGAATTAAATACAATTTTAACACAAAGCATTATTCGAGGTGAGAATCCTGGAAATTATATTATGGCACTTGCAAAGAAAATGAACACATCAAGAGCAAATGCCAGCCGATTGATTTATACAGAATCAGCTTCTATAGCTGCTCAGGCAGATAAAGACTGCTATAAGGACCTTGGGATAGAAGAATTTGAGTTTCTAGCCACATTAGACAGCCATACATCGGAAATATGTAGAGAAATGGATGGAAAGCACTTTAAAATGAGTGAATACCAGATTGGAGTAAATGCGCCGCCACTTCACCCACATTGTCGCTCGACCACATGCCCGTACTTCAATGATGAATTCACAGCTATGGAGCAGAGGGCAGCAAGAGGGGAAGATGGAAAGACCTACTATGTGCCAGGGGATATGACATATAATGAATGGAAGAAAGAATTTGTTGATAATTCAGTAAAAAATGGTACAATAGTATTAGAAAGAAGTATTAAGAGAAAAGAAAAGAATACAGGCCCATTTGGGAATTTAGAGATAGCCATGCAAAAGAGAAGTGTAAAGAAAGTTGCTGAAAAGTATGGAATTGATTTATCTGGAATAACCATAAAAATACAAAGAAGCGAAAGTTTACTGGCTGTGCCAATGACTGGTTCAACAGATTACAAGAATATTGGAAGAATCGATTTGTTTCCAAATGCATTTATGAATGAAGAACAGATGGTAAGAACTTTAATTCATGAGAAGTGCCACGTAAGACAATTGCAAAAGCATGGAGTGAAATATGTACAAGAAAATATTAATGCCATGGAAAAACAAGCATATGCTTTTGAAGAATTTTGGTATAAATATTTAAGAAAGAAGGTGAAGTGATGAAATGGATAAAAAACTTAGAATCTGTTGCAAAAACGGGAAACCCAGGAGAATGTCCATATTGTAAAAGCAAGAATACTGCATATGCGTTGAGTATTGACGATGAAGAAACATTAATGGGACATGGAGCTGTGTGGTGTGAAGACTGCAGAAAGGCATTTCATATTTCAAGGATAAAAGTCGATAGTAAATATGTAAAAGAAATTCCAAAAAATTTATTATATGAATAGATACCACCAGTTATGAGGCTAGGTGGTATTTTTATACAAATTTTTAAAAGTTGCACCGGTGCAACTAAAAATAAATAATAACAGAATCACCAAAAATCTATAAACCGAACAGTGCAGAGGTGACACAAAGTAGGTTTCTTCGGTGGTTCTGTTTTTATATTGTCCTGATGGAAGACGTAAAAAGCCATGACCTAACAATCTTATGGGAGTTACCCCGTAAAAAACGTAATTGAAAGTGAGGATAAATAACATGACAAGAAAGCAACTGGAAGATTTAGGATTAACAAAAGAACAGATGGATACCATTATGGAACTGAATGGGAAAGACATTGAGAATACAAAGGCATCCGTAAAAAGTAAAGAGGATGAGATTGCTGCATTAAATGAACAGATTAAGACTGCAAATGATACTATAGCAGAGTTAAAGAAGAACAATGTGGACAATGAAGCCTTGCAGAAGAAGGTAGGAGAGTATGAGGGAGAGGTCAAGAGATTGAAAGCGGAAGCAGAAGCTACCACAAAGACCTATGCCCTTAAGGAACATCTATCCAAAGCTGGTGTGATAGATGCAGATTATCTCATCTACAAGCACGGTGGAATAGATAAGTTTACTTTTGACAAGGAAAACAAGCCGGTAGGTATTGAGGAAACCCTTAAGCCATATAAGGAAGATGCCACAATGGCTAACCTGTTTAAGCAGGAACATGGAAAGCAACAGTATAATCCAAAAGATGGAAGTGGAGCTGGAGCAGTAAATCCATTTGCGAAAGAAACCTACAATCTGACAAAGCAGGGAGAATTATTAAGAAACAATCCGGAACAGGCAAGAGCAATGGCAGCGGCCGCAGGAGTGACAATTTAAGAAAGAGAGGATGATAACTTATGGCAATTACAAAAATTGCAGACGTAATTGTACCGGAGCTTTTTAACCGGTATGTAGTAAACAGAACAATGGAACTGTCAGAGTTTTTTAAAAGCGGAATTGTGGTAAACAGTCAGGAATTTAATGCTTTGGCAAGTGAAGCAGCAAGAACACATAATATGCCGTTCTTTGAAGATTTGCAGGGAGAATCCGAAGCAACTTTGGAAGATGTTAAAATGACACCAAAGAAAATCGGTTCCAACAAAGATGTATCCACCACAATCTTAAGACAGAATATGTGGGCGGCAACCAATCTTTCCGCAGCATTAGCAGGAGCGGATCCAATGAAAGCCATTGGTGATTTGGTGGCGGGATATTGGGCAAGAGATATGCAGAAGGAATTGATTTCTATCCTTGCAGGTGTATTTGGAACTACTACTGCAGGAGAAAGTGGCACTCCGGCAGCGGAAACAAGAATGGAGGACCATATTCTTGATTTAACAAAGCAGACCTCAGCAGCGGCAAAGTGTGTCAGTGCATCTGCATTTATTGATGCATGTCAGTTGTTAGGAGATGCACAGGCGCAGTTATCCGGTGTTGCAATGCATTCAGCTACAAAGTCTTATCTGAAAAAGCTCAATTTAATTGAAACAGAACGTGATTCCACAGATGTGGAATTTGAAGTATACCAGGGCAGAAGAGTAACCGTGGATGATGGTTGCCCGGTCGATACGAATGGAGTTTACACTACATATTTATTTGGAAATGGTGCCATTGCATATGGTGAAGGAAATCCGGCGGGTCATGTTGCAACAGAGATTGACAGAGACAAGCAGACCGGTGGCGGTGTCGATTATCTGATTAACCGTAAAGCATTTATTCTTCATCCAAGAGGAATTGCTTATACAGGAGCTGTAAGAGAACATGTGGAAACACCACTGAGAGCAGAGCTTGCCATGGCAGAAAACTGGAAACCGGTATATGAACCAAAGCAGCTTAGAATCGTAGCAATCAAACATAAGATTGGCTAGGTGGTGTAAATGACTGATATGTTCATTGCTTTGAAGGAAATGCTTAGTGTGGAGGATAAAGATGTTCAGATAGAATTTGCCCTACAAAGTGCAAAAAATATAGTCACAGACTACTGTAATATCAAAGAAGTACCAGAGAGTCTTGAAACAACAGTGGTTCGAATGGCAATGGATATTTACCGGAATGAACAGCCTGGGGAGACAGAAAAACCTCAGGCTGTAAAATCTGTTTCCATAGGAGATACCAGCACAAGTTTTGGCGATAAGGAATCGGGAGATTACACACAGAGTATTTTAAAAAACTATCAAAAGCAACTAAACAGGTATAGGAGATTGACTTTCCGATGAATATGCATAGAAAAATGCTTGAATTAATGTATGAAGACAGCCTTACAGTAACAGAGTACAGGACAGAAATAAATGAGAAAACCAAGTTTTCTGAGAATGTTGAGGTAGTTGTATTGGACGAGCAGCCTTGTAAATTATCCTATGAAAAAATAACACAGGCAACACAGGGAGATGCAGCGGCAAGCATAATGCGAGTAACAAAGGTATTTCTTGCACCAGAAATTGAAATTAAGGCAGGCTCTAAGATTACAGTTACGACAAAGGTAGGAGTAGTTCAAGATTATAAACAAAGCGGTGCTCCTGCAGTATATCCAACGCATCAGGAAATTGTATTGGAAGCATCTGAAAGGTGGGCTTAGCATGGCAAGAATGGGAAATTTCAGAATTGATGGATTGGAACAATTGCAAAGACAGCTGCAACAACAGGATGACCTTGTAGATGCGTTCTGTAGAGAGTGTGCCAATGAGATTGCGGCCAGACTTTTGCGGAAGGTAAAAAAGAGAACACCGGTCGGAGATTACAGCGACACATGGGAGCTAGTAGATGATGGAGAAAGTAAATTCCTTGTGGAATCTGACAGAAAAGGAGGAGAACTTAGAAGGGCTTGGAGCTGTGGAACAGTACATCATTATCAAGGGACTTATGTGGTGGAAGTGACAAATAACAAGGCATACGCTAGTTATGTGGAATTTGGGCACAGACAGACACCGGGAAAGTATGTTCCGGCAATTAATGCAAAATTAAAAAGAGCATGGTCCCCGGGACGGTTTATGTTAACTGTATCCGAAAATGAGATAAAAGAAATTGCCCCGGCTCTATTAGAAAGAAAAATACAAAGATTCTTAGGAGAGTGTTTCAGATGACAAACAATGTACTTTCTTGCGTAAGTAATGCATTGTATAAAGAATTTGGTTATGAAAACCACATGGAAGAAATCAAGCAGGGCTTAAAAGAACCCTGCTTTTTTATTACCCTTTTGGACAGTGCAACAAAGATTATAGTAGGAAACAGGTATGAAAAAAGAAATAAGATGTGTATACAGTACTTTCCAGAATCCTCGAAGCCGAAGAATGAATGTAATGAAGTTGCTGAAAGAATGATGTTATGTCTGGAATATATTGAGGGGGAAGATGGTGGATTCTTGCATGGAACAGACATGCACTATCAGGTAACCGATGGAATTTTGAATTTCTTTGTAAATTACAATTTCCATGTATTCAAGACAGAAGCAAAACCAGAAAGAATGTATGATCTAACGCTGCAAAGCAAATTAAAGGAGTGAGAATATGAGTGAAGCAATAGAAAAGAAGGTTGCGATTGACAAAACAGCAACTGTGGAGAATGCAACAATAAAGTACACAAAGGAAAGTATTATCAAATCTGAAAAATACAAAAACAGAGCAGATATTTTAAGTGTACTTTTAGACGATGAAAAATCATACGACCTTGAAACAGTAGACAAGACGATCGAGAAATTCATGAAAGGAAAGGTGAACTAAATGGCTTTAGGTGGAGGAAATTTTACATTCCAGAATAAAGTATTGCCGGGAGCTTATATCAACGTGGTATCTGCGGCATCTGTAAGTACAGAAGCACAGGAACGTGGTTATACAGCTATGGCGTTGCCGCTTAACTGGGGTGCAGATGACAAAATAATCACAATTACAGCAGCAGATTTTCTGAAAAACAGCAGAAAAATTCTTGGTTATGCATATACGGCAGATGAAATGAAAGGTTTAAGGGATTTGTTCCTGAATGCTTCTGTATTGTATCTGTACAAATTAACCAGCGGCGGTGAAAAGGCTTCCTGCGAACTTGCAGAGGCGGTGTGCTGTGGAGCAAGAGGAAATGACTTGAAAATTGTTGTGACAGCAAACGTGGATACAGAAGGTGCTTATGATGTAAGTACTTACCTTGAAACAACACTGGTAGATACCCAGACTGTTACAGAAACAGCAGAACTTGTAGCAAATGATTTTGTCGTATTCAAAACGGATGCAACATTAAAGGAAACAGCCGGAATGAATCTTACCGGAGGAACTAATGGAACAGTAGACGGAGCTTCCCATCAGGCATTCCTGGACAAGATTGAAAGCTTTGCAGATATCAACGCCATTGGATTAGTGAGTAAAGAAGATACGGTTAAAAGCCTTTATATAGCCTTTACAAAGCGTTTAAGGGACAGTGTAGGAGTGAAATTCCAGATGGTTCTTTATAACAGTGCATCTGACTATGAAGGTGTTGTAAATGTAAAAAATAAGGTGCTGGATTCAGAAGAAAGTGAATCTTCTCTGGTGTATTGGGTAACAGGTGTGATTGCAGCATGTGCAGTAAATGCATCAAATACCAATAAAATTTACAATGGAGAGTATGAAGTAGAGGCATCATATACGCAGACAGAGTTGGAGCAGGCAATCAAGAAAGGAGAGTTTACACTGCATCAGGTCGGCTCTGATATCCGGGTGTTAAAGGATATCAATTCTCTTGTAACCACTACAGCGGATAAAGGGGAAATCTTTAAATCAAATCAGGTGATTAGGGTTGTGGATCAGATTGCAACGGATATCGCAAGGATATTTAATAATAAATATCTTGGAGTTGCCCCGAATGATGCAGATGGACGTACCGGGCTGTGGAATGATATTGTAAATCATCACCAGAACCTGCTTCGCATTAGGGCAATTGAAAATTTCGAATCCAAGGATGTGACCGTGGAACAGGGAGAAACCAAGCAGTCCGTAGTAGTAACTGACAATATAACTGTGGTAAATGCGATGGAACAGCTTTACATGACAGTAACAGTATCTTAGGAGGTGTAGAACAACATGGAAAATGAAACACAAGTTTATATGAAGTCAGCCGACACGCTGTTTGCTTCCAGTGCGAGATGTTATATAACCATTGGAGAAAAACGCTACAATTTTATGAATATGATTAATTTGGAAGTAACATTTAAGAAAAATAAGGTTACCGTACCAATTCTTGGGAGAACCGGAAAAGGACATCGTGCTGCTGGTTGGGAAGGTACAGGAAAAGGTAAGATGTATTACAACACAAGCGTAATGCGAAGAATGGCAGAAGATTATAAAAATACAGGTGAAGACACTTACTTTGACATTCAAATCGTGAATGAGGATAAAACAGCGAAAAAAGTTGGAAAACAGGAAGTGCTTATAAAAGACTGCAATTTGGACAGCATGATCCTCGCCAAGTTTGATGCGGACGGTGAGTTGTTAGATGAGGATCTCGAATTTACTTTCGATGATTTTGAAATCAAGGAAGGATTTCAGGAGCTGGAAGGAATGTTAGGCAAGTAAAAATGTTAAAACATACCTAGACTAACAATGTAAAATATTGTATAATTATATAAAAATTTACAATATGGAGGGTAAAGGGTATGGAAAAAATTAAAAAATGCAAATTTTGTCAAATGGATATTCCGAAAAAAGCCAAGGTATGTCCAAACTGTAAGAGAAATCTAAACAGTGGCGGAGGATGTTTAAGTGTAATAATTGTGTTTGTCTTGATTTTGGGGTTTGCTGTAATAATGGTATCAAATTATGCAGGAAAGACGACATCAGAGGATGGTTCGCAACAAGAAGGACAGACACAAAAAGATGTTGAAATTGAAGTGGGACAAACCGGGAAAATTTCCGACGGATTAAATCTTGTAGTAAATGAAGTGTCAGAAACAGAGAGCATATCAGCGGCAAATGGTATGATGTCATATAAACCAGATAGCGGAAAGTATGCTATTGTAAATGTAACTATTTCAAACACTTCCAAGACAAGTGAAAGTATGTTGTTGAATTATTTTAGGTTAATTGGTCCTGATGATGCTAAGTACGTTGCAACTATTATTGCAGTGGCAGATGAAAAGTTTATAACGGTAGATACTATCAATCCTAATTTGGATATAACGGGAAATTTGGTATTTGAGATACCTAAAGATTTAGCAGCAGAGGATTGTATTTTGCAGTACAGTGATTATGATTTGCTTAATGAAATTTCTTATTTTAATTTGAAATAGTAATTATGTTTCAATGAAATGGAACACCACTTTACAACTTTATAAATAATGCTCCTGTTTAAAAATCTCCTGTTTTAAAGCATTTATTACAGATGATGATTTTATTCGGGTTTCAATGTTTTGCACGAAAGTAGCAAAAAATACCTGCCGGCGTATGCCCTCA
>JBNMLC010000039.1:0-12072 GCA_050874665.1 Lachnospiraceae bacterium
CTGAGCATGTGAAATCTACAGACCAGCTTGGATGGATACGGAAAATGAATAGCATTCAGAGCCGGGCAGAAGAAATTGTGATTCATGAGTTGATATATACAAATTAAAAATACAGCAGGAGGTCTATATACAGATTTCCTGCTGTTGTATTATATAGGCGTTTGAATATTACTTAAAAAAGCAACATATTAGTCTTTCAGCTCTCGTTCTATCTCTTCAATAGTAGGCATTGAACTTTTATAGTCATCAGGAATCAGATTATTAAGTTCGTATTCGGAAATTCCAACAGGAACATTCACTGCACTGGTAGCATATTGAGCCAGAACATTATCTTTTGTTTTGCATATAAGTAACCCAATTGTAGGATTATCGTTATCTGTTCGCAGTATTCCGTCTGTTGCTGCAATGTAAGTTCCTAATTGCCCCATATCTCCGGGATCAAATGCCCTTGTCTTGATTTCAATTACAACATAACAATGTTTTTGTATGTTGTAGAACAGCATATCAATAAATTGTTCAGTATCTCCGACAACAAGCCGGTATTCTCTACCGACAAAAGCAAATCCACGTCCTAATTCAAGAAGGAATTTCTGGATATTATCCATGAGTGCATCTTTCAATTCTTTTTCATCATACCCTTCTCTGAGAGTAAGAAAATCAAAATTATATGGGTCTTTTGTGATTTCTCTGGCAAGATCGCTGCCAATATCAGGAAGCAGCTTTTCAAAATTTGTAATGGCTTTACCTTCTCTTTCATACAAGTTTGTATCGAGAAAATTTAAAAGGACGGTTCTTGACCAGTTGTTTTCATATGTCTTTTTAACAAAAAACAAAGCCTTATCCAAATTACCCTTACATTTATTAATTATCTGAATATGATGTCCCCACGGAATCATAAAAATACAATCATCAACAGCTTGTTGACATATTCGTGTGTCTGAATCGTCAACAAGTTGTTGACGATTTGAATTGCTGTATAAATCGTAAAAATATTTCATATATTTTAAATTAGTTACAGAAAATGATTTTACATCAGGTAGTGCATCCTGCAAATCAAGACTAAGATTTTTGAAAAAAGATTTTCCGTATTTGGTTTCATTGTAATTCTCTGATATATCATGCCCAATAGACCAGTAAAATAACAGCATTTCCCTATTAACTTTTGTTGCAGCTTTTATCTGGCTGTTGCGGAATCTTAAAGAAACTTCTTTAATCCACTTTGAATATTCTGTATTATTTTTTATGATTTCACTCATTGCGTGCAAACCTCCTGAACATTATAAAAAACGATTTTATTCATCAGTATTATTCTTTTTTGCTCTTGTCTTATACACATTATATTGATTTTTACATTTCGGAGAGCAGAACTCATTTCCCTTGCGGCTTGCGATAAATGCTTTACCACAGCGCTTACACAATTTCATTTCACAGCTTTCATCTGTCAGCATAAAAGAAAAGCACATCTGTATCATAACAAGCAGCGAATGGAAATCCCATACTATAACAGGTGAAGCTTTTTCCAATGCTATATGATATGTCGGAGATATACCGCCAAATGCCGACAGTCCCTGCCGATACAGGTCTTTTGTCTGTTCATCTATCGAATCATAGTCATGGTAATAGAGAAAACTTGTCATATAAGTAAAAGCCCAGTCAGTAAATTCCTTTATGAGCCAGTCATATCGTTCAGCATATTCCCTTTGAAAACTCATGGATATAGCCTGAGGACTGTTACCCATTGCCATCACAACAGCAATTTCATCTTTATCTGTAACAGACCATCCGGATTCAGTACCTTTCTTGTGAAAATCAAGCTTTTCAAAAGGGTAGAAGTAAGTAAGATAATCCTCTGTTGAAAGAGCTTCTTCTTTGATAAAGTGGTTTTTAGGAAGATATACGGATTCATATGTAACAAACTGTGCTGTTGTCGGCAGTGCTGTCATAAAACCAAGGAATCCATAAGCAGATACAAAATCAAGAACCATCTGTTGCAATATATCATCATCTGTTTTATGCATAGCCATAAGACCAATATTAACCGCATCAAGGACAAGTGTATTGGCATCCTGCATTGGGCGGTACATCTGAGGTTTTGCATTTCCTGAAACTACTATATATAAAGTGCCATCATCAGCAGTACGATATTCATAGCTGCTATATTTTACCCAAGGGGCACTTGTGTGTTCAAACAGATTCTTCATTCTCTATTCCTCCAATCTGTTCATTACTTAGTAAATGTAATCTTATATATATTTTATCCGATTACAAAAATATGGTCAAGCATAACTTAACATGATGATTTATGGCTTCAAGTTCATATCTGATTTCCTGCGTACACCATTTTCAAGAAAATATTTTTCATCAGGTGTAAGAGACTGCTCATCATGTTCTTTTCTGTATTCTAATGCCTTTGTCAATTCTTTTCTTATCTTTTTGAGTGCAGTTTCTCTGACGCCACGCACATTCCGGTCTGTCTGATTGTTTAACGCTGCATATTGTACAGTTGAGTATGCATGAACAAACAGATAGAACATAAGCTGTTTGTGGGCAACTTTGAGTGCCTTTAAAATACCTGATATATCGGATGTGGTCACTAATTCATGCAAATTATCAGGCTGATCATAAATGTAATCTATGAAATCACCAGCTAGCAGAAGATTTTGAAGTACCATATCATATGAGGAATTTGCAGGAAGATAATATTCAGATGCACCCCATTCAAGAGGAATTTCAGAACGACCTATCTCATGTGCACGCTCTTTTCGTTCCCTGTTGGAATCTAGTTTATCCCACCATGAAATTACATTACGGAAATCTGCTTCGGTTCTTGCGCTTTCTTCCAAACGGCTGATTGCAAGGGCACGGGCTTCCCGGTGCAGCATTTCGCCATTATATTCAGGTATTAGATTTTGTTCTTTAAATGCTGCAAGCTCAGCGTATTTGGGCAAAGTAGTCAGTCCTTTCATAAAATAAAAAAATTTTAAAAACACTTCCGTTTTACAGTCATATTTCTCCTATTTGTGAAGAAAGTAATTTGATTTGCTTTAAAAACAATTACAAAAAGGAGGCGTGACTATGAGATATGGATAAAAGCATAATCCAATTACAAGGATTGGAAGTGTAAAAACATTATAAGTTAAGAATTAGGCTAAGGCAAGAAAGGATTATACTATGGAAAAAGACAAAATGAATAAGGATAAAACAGAAACCAGCCCGAATAAGGCTGGATTTTTTTACCGCAGAATTGGTACAACACTTTATAAAGTAAGTGTATTTATAAGTGATACGGAGACAGATACATTTGCTGATAAAGTTTTTCGTGTGATTCACAATGAAATTGTTTCAGGCGGGACAAAATGTGGTATAATTAGTGCACCACAAATGAGTCAGCCGCCGGAAGGGAGTTCTGCATGAACAAACAGACGGCTGATATAACAGAAAATAAAATAACTGCTCTTTATGAGCGACTCTCAAGGGACGATGAGCTTGCGGGAGACAGCAATAGTATAGTGAACCAGAAGAAAATGCTGGAGGACTATGCAAAGAGTAACGGATACAACAATCTTATGCATTTTACGGATGACGGGTATTCCGGTGGTAATTTTGACAGACCGGGATGGAAGCAGCTTCTACGATTGATTGAAGAAGGAAAAGTTGCAACTGTCATAGTGAAAGATATGAGCCGTGTCGGAAGGGATTATCTTCAGGTTGGATTTTATACTGAGGTATTTTTCCGGGAAAAAGGTGTCCGTTTTGTTGCTGTTTCTAATGGTGTTGACAGTGATAACAATGCCAGCAGCGAATTCGCCCCTTTTTTAAATATCATGAATGAATGGTATTTAAGGGATTGCAGCCGCAAGATAAGAGCAGTGATACAGGCAAAGGGACGAGAAGGAAAACCTGTTACAAATAATCCACCATATGGATATATCAAAGATCCGGAGGATAATAACCACTGGATTATTGATGAGGAAGCTGCAGCAGTAGTAAGACGGATATTCATGCTGACAATTGAGGGAAAAGGTCCATATGAGATTGCAAGAATACTTTGTGAAGAAAAGGTGGAAAAGCCATCTTATTATCAGGCAGTCCGGGGCATAGGCTGTTATAAGAATAACTGTGATATGGAACATCCATATGCATGGGCTGGCGTTACTATTGTACGAATGCTGGAAAAACCTGAATATATGGGTGATACAGTTAATTTCCGCACACATAAGCTGTCATACAAGGATAAAACTTCAAAAAAGAATGAAAGTAAGGATATTCTTGTTTTTAAGGACACACACGAAGCCATTATAGATAGAAAGACCTGGTATATCGTACAGGAATTAAGAAAGACTGTCCGCAGGATTAATACAGATGGCAGCAACAATCCGTTGACAGGAAAGTTATTCTGTGCTGATTGTGGATGTAAGATGCATTACCGAAGCGAGCACACAAGGGCAGGAAGAGACTGGAGGGGACTGCCAAATGGCGGAGTTCGTATAGAACCGGCTTCATACAACTGCAGTACTTATATGAATAAAAGAAAAGTGTTTGAACATGAATGTTCATCCCATTTTATTCAGGAAAAAGTAATAGAGCAGATTATTCTGGAGACGATCCGTTATGCCTGCCAGAGTGTGAGACTTGATGAGAATGCATTTGCAGAAGCAATGCGTAGTGCGTCAGCAATAAGGGATGAGGCAGAGATAAAGAAAATCAAGTCTGCTCTTGAAAAACAGGAAAAAAGATATGGCGAACTGGATTTGCTGATAAAAAAAGTCTATGAGGATAATGCTCTTGGTAAGCTGTCTGACAAGCGGTATGAGATTCTTTCACAGGAATACGAGACAGAGCAGGAACAGCTTACGCAGACTCTAAGAGAATGCAGGAAACAGTTAGCACAGTATGAAAGTGACACCGACAGAACAGAGGAATTTCTGGCGTTGGTTCATAAGTATACGGATATTACAGAACTCACACCTGTTATCATCAATGAATTTGTTGATAAGGTACTTGTTCATAAAGCGGAGAAGATAGATGGCGAGCGTGTAGTAGAGATTGAGGTATATTTGAATTTTATCGGAAAAGTTAATCTGCCAACTGTGGAACTATCAGAAGAGGAACAGGCTGAACTTACAGAAAAAAAGAGAATCCGTGAGCGTAATGCCATGTATCAGAGAAGGCGCAGGGCAAAGTTTATGCCAAAAACAAAGGAAATACGCTCAAAGGTAAGTGAAAGTGAGAAGCAGGAACAGCTTGCAGCGGCAAAAGCCAATGCACAGAAAATTCTTGACTCAGATGAAGCTGGTGTGACAGACCAGACAGAGCGTATTGCAGGTGTTGCTGCCGGAGAGAACAAAATTGTGATAGAAAGTGGTATTTTGCTTACGGAAGCAGAGGTAAAGGAAAAATATGCTATCTGATAAGATATGCCATTTTATTGGAATCATATGAAAGTTAGGAGGAACAATTTATGTCGATTGATAGAACAGTTAAGTTTACAGTGAGATTAAATATGTTAAATCCTGCTCATGTAGCTATTAATAAGGTTTTAAATGAGTTGAATTTAGATATATTTAAGTCAAAGAATCAGTTTTTTATAGATGCAGCAACTTATTATATTGAGAATTATGGGCAGGAGGAATTAACGCAGCCTAAGAAAAAGAAGACACCGCAATATGTATCAACAGAGGATATGGATGCAATAGAGCAAAGAATCAGGCAGACTGCAAAAGAAGAAGCACGTCAGGAAGCCAATAAGGAAGTTATGACTATGGTAGGAAGTCTGTTGGCTGCAATTCAGGCTGGTGGTGGCACTATGCCGGTAATAAATCCGGATAATGTTGTGGTGGGTGCAGGAACGAAAAGCATATCGGATGAGGAATCGGAAGACTATGAGGAAGATGAGGCATTAGTACAGAATGCATTGGGCTGGATGGAAAAGGATTAACAACAGAATATAGGTTATTGAGACAGGGACTGTGTAGAAATACATGGTCCTTATTTTTTTACCTGTAAATATTGTAATGCCTGCCGGTATAAAACGGCGGCAGAAACAAAAAGAGACTAAACAATCCGACGGCAGTTACTTAAAATGCCGTAATAATCCGACGGCATGGAACATGAATAAAAGAAAGTTGGGGAAAAAACAAAAGAAGAGTGATGGCACAAAGCGACGGCGTTATAGAGGGGTGGCGGCATAAAGTGAAGTCAGTTCTGAAAAGTGATGTAACAAAGTGCCGTCAATTAATGTGAAAAGACATTTTTATAAGTTTTTAGATATTTATCAGAGTAAAAGCTGCTGTAGACAGGAAAAAGAAAAGATCTAATGCAGCCCTCGGCGTTTGAGAGCGAAATACACCCTCCGCACAAAACTTCGTTTTGTACTCCGGTGATTTCGCGATTGCATCGAGCCAGAGAATAAATATTACTATGGCGACATTTGAAAAATTAAATATAGCTGATGAAAAGAAGGAGATGATTGAAATGCCAAGACATTCATTTATACAGATGACGAAACTCCATAATGTCATGGGGAGAATTGATTATATAACAAGTACAGTTAAACAGGAAAATCTATATGCCATATATGCGACACAGCCACTTCGGACTTTCTGGAAAGATCTTGCAAAATGCAACAGAGAAGAATTTGCTAAAAGTGGAACGATAGGAAAATGTATTGAGGCAAGAGAGCTGATTATAGCATTACCGGAAGGCTTGTATCATTATGAGCATGACTATCTTATCAAACATTTTGCTACGGATTTCAAGAAAAAGTATGGTGTGGACTGCTATGCAGCCCTGCATCATAACAAAAGAAAGACTAATTTCCATATCCATCTGATATTTGCAGAGAGGACAAAGCTGGAAAAGCCAGTTGTAAAGGTAGCATCAAGAAATATGTTTTATGATGAGAATGGAAAGCATGTGCGTACTAAGAAAGAGATATTGGATGAAAGTGGTAACATCCGTAATGGCTGTAAGATTATCAGAAAAGGCGAGGTCTATGAGAAAAAAGAGTTTTCTGTAAAAGATGACAGATTTAAACGGGATTCATTTCTTGATGAGGCAAAGGTGTTTTTTACAAACGAAATAAATCAGCTTGTGCTGCATGAAGAGGATAAACTTAAAGTCTTTGATAAGAATAGTCCGTATCTTGCTACTAAAAAAATAGGCAAAAATAATCCAATGGAAGAACAAATAAAGGCTGACAATGAGGTGCGGCAGGAATGGAACAGGACTGTTGACAGAGCAATTGTAAGCGGTGCGCCAGAAGAGGATATCTCAAGGATAAAGAAGAAAGAAATAACAGAAAAGGTAAGGGATTCCATAGATTTATATGGAGACAGACCGGATCTTCTTGCAAGTATTATAAAGCTTGCTATTGCAGTGCTGGAACTTCTTATTAATCGCATTATGCTAGCTGCGGTTGGTATGGCAGAAAGGGTAATTGATGTAATGCCCGGAGCTAATACATCAGAAGCAACAGACAAACAATCATATGATAAGAAACAAAAAACAAAGGCGAAAGTGATTGTTACAGGTGTACCGCATCCTAAAATGTCACCACTTGCTTCAAAATATGTGCAATTTAAGAATATTTATAAGGAACTGCAAAGACAAAATGAAGCTATTTTCAATCTGGAAAGAAACAGAGGTAATCTGGAGATTGAACTATCAGATTGCAATGGTGTATTTAAGTCGGGAAAACGTACAGAATTGCAGAAACAGATAGATGAACTGGATCTCATAATTAACAATATGAAACGGCAGCTTTCATCAATTGTGCAGGAATATGGATATGATAATATGAGAGAATTTTATAGTGATTATTATGCTTCTAAAGGCGAGTATGAAAAGTATAATATAAGAGAAGTTGAAAAATGGAAGAAGAAAAATGAAAAGTCAGAAGATCGGAGTAGTATAGATAAAAAGGTATACTATAATCAGTCGATAAGAGGCAAAAGGCGATAGAGATATGGTTAAGGAATGAAAATTGAATTAAAGATTAAGTGAGAGATTTATTTCTAACTATCGTATCATAATAAACCAATACGATAAGATAGGTGTGTCATTCAGAAAAATATAGACCATGTTACAAAAAATTTGATATAATATGTTCATATACAGGAGGTGAATAAAGCGTGAAAGCACATAAATACTGGTCAATTGGAACATTAATTACAATGATAGGTACTCTTTACACAGGATACAAGGGTTTAAAATCAAGTCACAAATATTTTGCATTTGGCTCTTTGATATGTATGATTATGGCAGTTTATTCTGGTCATAAAATGATTTCTGGTAATAATAAATCAGGAAAAAAGATAGAAAAGAAAGAGGTGGAGAAATAATATGTTAGAAATTGGAACAAAAGCACCGGGCTTTGAATTGCCAGATCAGAATGGAGAAATGCATAAATTAAGTGATTATGCAGGCAGGAAAGTGATTTTATATTTTTATCCAAAGGATAATACTGCAGGATGCACGAAGCAGGCATGTGGCTTTTCAGAGCGTTATCCTCAGTTTACGGAAAAAGGTGCGGTTATTCTCGGAGTCAGTAAGGATTCTGTAGCATCTCACAAGAGATTTGAAGAAAAATATGGACTTGCATTTACACTTTTAGCCGATCCGGAGCGTAAAGTTATGGAAGCATATGATGTCTGGAAAGAAAAGAAAAACTATGGAAAAGTTTCTATGGGTGTGGTAAGAACCACATATCTTATTGATGAGCAGGGGGTTATCATCAAAGCCAATGATAAAGTCAAAGCGGCAGATGATCCAGAAAATATGCTTAAGGAATTAGATTGATGAAGATTATATTATCTCCTGCAAAAAAGATGATTACGGATACTGACAGTATAGAGCCAGTTGCTTTACCGGAGTTTGTTGATAAGACAACAGAGTTATTAAGCTGGTTGAAAGATAAGTCAAAAGAGGAACTGAAAGCTATCTGGAAATGTAATGACAAAATTGCAGAACAAAACTTTTATAGATTGGAAAACATGGATCTTTACCATATACTCACTCCGGCTGTTTTATCATATGAAGGAATTGCTTTTCAATATATGGCACCATCTGTGTTTGAGGATAGACAGTTTGATTATATACAAAACCATTTGAGAATATTATCTGCATTTTATGGTGTTCTGAAACCGATGGATGGAGTGACACCTTATCGGTTAGAAATGCAGGCAAAGGTTGAAATAGGAGATGCAAAAAATCTGTATGAGTATTGGGGAGAATTGTTATACCACTCAGTAATTGATGACAGCAGGATTATCATTAATCTTGCATCAAAAGAATACGCAAGATGTATAGAAAAGTATCTGACACCGCAGGATAGATATATTACGGTTGCATTTTGTGAGTTATCCGGAGATAAACTGGTAACAAAAGGTACATATGCCAAGATGGCTCGTGGCGAAATGGTCAGATTTATGGCAGAAAATAATATTGATAATCCAATAGAGATTCAGAAATTTGACAGGCTTGGCTATTTTTTCCGGTCTGATTTGTCATCAGATACAGAATATGTTTTTGAACGAAAAACAGAATAATGTTTTAGATTAAAGATGATCATTGTGGTCATCTTTTTATAATAATGAGAATTATTACTATTTTGTATTGACAACAAATCTAAAACAGTATATAATCCTAATTAAGAATCAATCCTAATAAGGAGGACGGATGACAAATAGGAGAAACACAATTCAGAAAGACCTGGTAAGAAATGCTGTATATGAGATGAAAAGGCATGTTACAGCAAATGAGGTTTATGATTTTATAAAAGAAACACATCCTACAATCGGAAAAGGCACTGTATATAGAAATCTTGATATATTGGTAGAGGAAGGGGCATTAAGAAAGGTTGAAGTCCCGGATGGACCGAACCGGTTTGATTTTACATTGAAAAATCATTACCATGTCAGATGCATAAAATGCGGTGAGGTTTCAGATGTGGATATGGATGAAATACCAGACTTGCTGGAAAGAATTCATAACACGCATGGAATTGATTTTTTGGATTATGATATTTCGTTTAAAGGCATTTGCCCGAAATGCAGGGAGAAGGTAAAGGAGGAGAAAAATGGATAGGAAAGCAATGTATAAGCTGAGTTATGGATTGTTTGTACTTACTGCCAGAGAAGACGAAAAAGACAATGGATGTATTATTAATACAGCCATTCAGGCAGCTTCAGAACCAAACCAGTTAAGTATCTGCGTCAATAAAGCAAATTACACGCATGATATGATTCAGAGAACTGGAAAATTCACAGTATCGGTCTTAAGTCAGAAGGCACAGTTTGAATTGTTCAAACATTTTGGCTTCCAATCAGGAAGGGATACCAATAAATTTGAAGCATTTGAAAAGTGTTCCAGAGGCACAAATGGTATTTATTATATTACAGAAGGTACAAATGCATATATTTCTGTAACAGTTAATAAAACAGAGGATTTAGGCTCACATACGATGTTTATCGGTGAGATAACCGATATGGAGGTTTTAAGTAATGTTCCTTCAGTCACATATGATTATTACCAGAATAATATTAAGCCAAAGCCACAGGCAGTCGGAAAAACTGAGGATGGACAGACAATATGGCGTTGCAGAATCTGCGGATATGAATATGTAGGAGAAGAATTACCGGACGATTTTATATGTCCTTTATGTAAGCACCCGGCATCAGATTTTGAAAAAGTAGTAAAGAAAACGGAGGTAAAAGAGATGGCAGCAAACAAATACGCAGGAACACAGACAGAGAAGAATTTACAGGAGGCATTTGCAGGGGAATCACAGGCAAGAAATAAGTATACTTATTTTGCATCTGTAGCAAAAAAGGAAGGCTATGAGCAGATGGCTGCATTATTTTTAAAGACCGCAGATAACGAGAAAGAACATGCAAAGATGTGGTTCAAGGAATTAGCAGGAATTGGTGATACAAAGGAAAATCTGGCGGCAGCGGCAGAAGGCGAAAATTACGAGTGGACAGATATGTATGAAGGTTTTGCTAAAACTGCTGAGGAAGAAGGCTTCCCTGAGCTTGCTGCAAAATTCAGGGCAGTAGGAGAGATTGAGAAGCATCACGAAGAGAGATATCGTGCACTTCTTAAGAACATTGAAACTGCACAGGTATTTGAAAAGAGTGAAGTTAAGGTATGGGAATGCCGTAACTGCGGTCATATTGTAGTGGGAACAAAAGCTCCGGAGGTATGTCCTGTATGTAATCATCCACAGAGCTATTTTGAAGTACATGAAGAAAACTATTAAGGAGATGAGATTATACGAAGAAGCAAATTATTAATTCAAAAAAGGCAGTAATGATAGGCTGTGGTTTTGTCGGTTCTGCATCAGTCTTTGCTTTAATGCAGAGTGGCTTGTTTACAGAGATTGTCCTTATAGATGCAGACAAGAATAAGGCAGAGGGAGAAGCAATGGATATCAGTCATGGTATTCCATTCGCCAGTCCAATGAAGATATATGCAGGAGATTATGATGATGTTGCTGATGCTGCAATTGTTATCATATCTGCCGGAGCGGGACAGAAACCGGGAGAAACAAGGCTTGATCTAGTAAATAAAAATGTAGCAATATTTAAGTCAATCATTCCTGAAATAGCAAAGAGAAATTTTGCAGGTATCATGCTTGTAGTAGCGAATCCGGTAGATATTTTGACACAGGTAGCAATAAAGTTATCAGGACTTCCGGAAAACAGGGTTATTGGATCTGGTACAGTGTTAGATAGTGCCAGATTAAGATATAAGCTCGGTGAACATTTATCTGTGGACAGTAGGAGTGTTCATGCATTTATAGTCGGTGAGCATGGAGACAGTGAAGTTGTAGCATGGTCATCAGCCAATGTATCCGGTGTTCCATTAAGTGAAATGTGCGAAATGCGTGGACATTACAAGCACAAGGAAAATACGGCAGAAATAGCTACAGCAGTCAAGAACAGTGCTTATGAGATTATAAACAAAAAGCACGCTACATATTATGGAATTGCAATGTCTGTAAAAAGAATATGTGAAGTGATTATGAGAGATGAAAAATCAATACTTCCAGTATCACACATAATTCATGGA
>JBNMLC010000040.1:0-10079 GCA_050874665.1 Lachnospiraceae bacterium
AATCTTTTTCTTTTCAGATTGTGTACTCTTTCATACTGATGTAAATGACTATGTCAAAATGCGTCTTTTAATGCGTCCTTTGACGTACTCAAATGCCTCAACCCCGCATAAACACTAGGTTTATTTATCCAAGCTCTTCATTGTCGGGAACCTAATGGTCGATAATCCATATTAGTCCATACTGGTACTTACTGTATGAATTGTCTTGCTTTGGGCATTTCTTGACAATCCACTAAAGTCCAAATAAAAACAAAAATTTGTAATCAATTTGATGTATTTCTACTGTTTTGATGTCATGTACGTTCTAGGATATGTCCTTTCAAGGACTTCTTCCTAAAATATATCGCTGTTGTTCTCCAGTGCTTTCATTGCTTCCTTTTTCTTTATCTCTGTTGCTTCTGCATATATATCCATCGTTGTCTCAATATTTGCGTGTCCCATTATGCTCTGAATTACTTTCAGATTGGTTTCATTTTCGCAAAATCTAGTGCAAAATGTATGCCTGATATGATGACATGAGAAATGTGGAATCAATACGGGACGTCTGGATTCCCGTTTTGCCTTAATAATTTCTTCGGCATTGTAGGCTTCATAAATTCTTTTGATAGCAAGATTGATCACGCTTGGTTTATGAATATTTCCGTCCTTATTGCAAAAAACGAATCCACTCATGCCATCGACTACCTGAATATTAAATCCAGTCTCTTTCTGTGCTTCATACTCATCACGAAAAGCCTGCTCTACTGCATCAAGCATCGGAATAATCCTTATCCCTGCTTCAGTTTTTGGAGTAGAAATGTGAAATTCACTTTTTCCGTTTTCCATAAACCTGTATATTGCAGTGTGATTGATGCTTATCGTCTTATTTGCATAGTCAATATCTTCCCAACGTAACCCTAACATCTCACCGATACGACAACCTGTACCAAAAAGTGCTGTGAACAACGGCAACCAATGAACATATACCGGACTGTTTGCAACATAATTTAGAAATGCTCTCTGTTGCTCCAGCGTAAGTGCATGACGAATACCTTTATTCTTGCCCTCTTTTTTCTTAATCTCTGCCATTACACCACTCGACGGATTATTCCGAATGATATTGTCCCGAACCGCCATTTGAAATGCCGGGTGCAAAACTGTATGGATATTATCCAAGGTATTTGCTTTTATTCCAGCTTCATTCAGCAATGAATAATAAAAGAACTTTACATCCGAATACTTTATCTCGTCAATTCTTCTTTTACCAAATGTATCTCTGACAAAATGATTATACATATACTTATAGTTTGCTCTTGTATGTTCTTTCAGGTCATACTTAGTAGATATATACCTATCAAATACATAATTAAGAGTAACTTTTCCATTGCAATATGAATCTAATCCATCTAACTGGTTGCGAATAAGGTCTTTCTCCTTTTCACGTAGCTCCAATAGATCATTTGCATAAATCACATGTCTTTTTCCGTTTGGATCTGTGTACTGGTAAATGTACCTGCCATCGTTCTTTCTCTGGCTTTCACCCTTTCTAAGAACTCTGCCTTTTGAATCTTTTCTTGATTTTGACATATTGCACCACCTTTCTAAAAGAAAGAGGTCACAAATGCCATCACTCGTCCTCAGACTTGTCTTTGTCAACCATCGTGTAAAATCCTTGAACAAGCGTCTGTGTTATGGTCAGATTATGATCATTTGCATACTCTGTTATATCCGTATGCTCATCTTTTGTGAGACGGATAAACACACCTTCACTTCTAGGATTCTCCAGTCGTGGTCTCCCGGTTCTTGCCAACCGTCATCACCTACCCTTCATAACCTTAAATCCATAATACATCTTGTATATCAAAAAGTCAACTGATTTTTTGATATACAATAATTTGCAACCCTTTTCTATCATTTTTACACACGAAAAGATTCAAGATATTCCTCAAAGATAGGTACATTCACTAACGTAATACGATTGATTTTATATACCGCATGAGCTTCCTGCGCCAGCTTCATAAAGCTGTGCTTGCTCATTGAATATCTCTCAGCACCTTCATCGTATCTTATGAAGTCCTTCTTATTAACTTTCTTTTCCATAGCTCACCTCTTTCTAAGAAAATGTACTTTTTCTGTTGTTATCGTCATGGCATATTTGCCAATAAAAGAACACTTACCGTTAAATATGCTTTTATTGACAAATATAAAAATTCATACAGGTGGCAGTTCAGTCCTCTGCCCACATCGGTCTCGCACCGTCATTCTTGTTGACCGGAATACTCCGGAAGTATCATTATTAAAAATATGTATCATTGCCTAATACAACTGCTGTATATTTTGCCAGACATTACTCGCTCCCTACCTTAGTTTCAATATAGAATCTATTTCCATATTCCATCACATGAACCTTCATATATGAAAGCAGGCTTCTCATGGCGTGTCCGCATAGTGGCTCCACATATTCCACACGTCCTGCATGTATCTGAATATTCAATTATCAATGTTCAAATTAGTCAGACACCGTCTGACCTTTTGGATAAAATACATGACTTCATCAGCCATAAAAGCACACAAGGTAAACTGTTACTTTTAACTCCTTGTGTGCTTTCTGTGAATGACGAAATCACATCACAATGTGCCAAAAGTTTTGTAAAACCTACGCATCATCTCCATCATTCTGTCCTTCTTTAGTTCCATTGGAAGATTCTCAATATAAAATAATATTTCTTCTACATACATCCGAAATTCTACTTCTGTCATAGGCTGACCTGAAATCAGAACATTTCTTCCAGCTCTCTGTCCAGTAATCAAGTAGTCAAGACTTATGTTCATTTCCTGTTTCAAAATGATGAGCTTATCTTCTGTAATCATGCTATGTCCACGTAATATCTTCGAATATTGAATTTCTGTTATTCCAAACATTGTTGCCATCCGCTCGTTGGAATAACCTACCATATCCTGTGCCTGTTTTAATCTAGCAGCAATTACAATCAATTCTGCTCTCGTTATCTGGTGAATCATAAGACCTCCCTTTTTGTCTCTGTGTTCATTCTATCAAATGCTTTATAACTTTTCGCCGTCCTTTTTTGGTTTTGCCTGTCCTTTTTTGTACAGGGCAAAAAAATAGCTGTACAAAATTTGCACAGCCTTTCCCTACAAAAATCGTGGATATTTGTGCATCCAACTCACATCCTTTCCTGGATAACAAAAAACCACGATTAAACTTCTCAATCTTCGCCATACTCCCCTATTGGGGAACATTAAAAAAGCACCTAACCTTATGTCAGATGCCTACCATTTAATATATGCTGATTGTGTATTGCCACCGTTATCATCCATTATCCTCCATGTAAAAATATCTTATATATTTGTGTATCTACTCCCATCGTCATTTTACCATAAATGTTGTCCTATAAATTCCTCTTGCAGTACGGTTGACCTATAAAAAAACTGCTGTTACAATAAAAGCTGGATAAAATACAAATAAATCTCGTAAAATCAAACTGTTACTAGGCATCTTTATGTCCGTGTAGCAGTTTTTTATTTATGAGCCTGATTATATTTTGTGTCAGAACTGCCACTATGAGTTTTTAACCGGCTGCCTCTGCAGCCAAAACTCGCAAATCTCCTACAGGGATTTGCACAAGAACAGCAAGCATTGGATGTGTCCGTACACATCCTCATTTCTGCAATTTATCCTTTCGGATAAACCGACAGAAATTTGCTTGTAAGGGGATAACTCCCCCTAACCCCCTTTGAAACAATAATCGCTAGATATGGTATAACAAGATCAGGAAAGGACTGACTATGGCAAATCGTAACCGCAAGCATAAAATCACGCTCTACCTGAGTGATGATGAAATGTATATTTTGAAAAATAAATCAAAGCTCTCTAATCTTAGTAGTATGTCAGCGTACCTCAGAAATCTGATTATCTATGGATATGTTTATGATGTAGATTACAAATTTCTGCATGACTACTCCGTAGAACTTGCCCGTATCGGGAACCTTATAAATCAGATTGCAAAGAGAGCCAATACTACCGGAAATTTATATTCGGAGGATATGAAAGAAGTAAAGGAGCTAATGGAAAAGATATGGCATACACACGAATCCATGCTATCAAAGCAACCGTTGATAAGTCGATAGCGTACATCTGCAATCCGGATAAAACCGACGGAGAATTATATGTCTCCTCTTTCGGTTGTTCTGCTCAGACTGCATATCTGGAATTTGCTTTTGCTAATGGGAAAAATATAAAAAATGGAGACAATCTAGCGCACCATTTAATACAATCATTTGCTCCTGGAGAAGTATCTTTTGATGAAGCTCATCAGATTGGAAAAGAGCTTGCAGACAGACTTCTCGGTGGTAAATACTCCTATGTTATTGCAACTCACATTGAAAAAGATCATGTGCATAATCACATCATTTTCTGTGCAACCGATAACATTGATCACAAAAAATATAACACCTGTAAAAAGAACTACTATCAAATAAGAAAACTAAGCGATGAGCTTTGTAATGAGCATCAACTTTCTACCATTATTCCGGGACAACAGCGTGGCAAAAAGCACACAGAATGGGAAGCTGAAAGAAATGGAAAATCATGGAAGGACAAGCTGCGTCGTGATATTGACGCAACCATCAAATTATCTAATTCCTACGAGGATTTTATACGCTTGATAAAGCTAAAAGGATATGAAATTAAAGGTGAAGAACTGGACGGCGCTCTTTCGTATATTTCCTTCCGCCCTGCCGGTGCCGAAAGATTTGTCCGTGGCAGTAACCGTTCTTTAGGTAATGCTTATACAAGAGAAAATATCAAAGAGCGTATTGAAACACGAGACAAGAAACGTACCGAATATAAGCAGAGAGATTATGCGAAACGCAAGCTCATAGATACTTCATCTGAGAATTTCGCCGAGAGTCCTGGATTGCAACACTGGGCAGAAATTGAGAATCTAAAAATAGCTGCGAGCACATACGCCAATGCAAAATCAATTAGTGCATTAGAGCAACAGGTTGCAGAAAGGAGAACCATTTCCACTACCGCCCGGTCAGAGCTTGTGACATTAGAACATGAAATGAAACCTTTTGCAGAACTCATCAAATATGCAGAACAATTTGAAGCAAATAAGCCTTACCATGTTCGCTCCAAAAAATCAAAAAATCCAGACGAGTATTTCCGAAGGCACGAAAGCGAATTGCTTTTATATGACGGTGCAAAAAATGTACTTCAAAAAGCCGGAATAAACACGAAAAACATAAGTCTTGATCAAATGCGTGCGGATTATCATGCTATGGAAAAGAAAAAGGCAGAACTGCAAAAATCGTACAGAACTGCCGAAAAAGAAATTTCAGAAATGGAACAGAAATTGCAAACTCTTAATCAATACCTCAACAAACAACCGTCTCAAAAACAGCCAGAGGAAGAAAAAAAAACAACCTCTCGACATTCTCTTTAGAATTAAAAAAATCCGGTGCTATCTTGCTTATGATAACATCGGATTTTATTCATTCTGCTGCATATCTTGTAATGCCTGCATATATGACAATGCCCTATCTCTGCTATTTGCATTTAGGTTTCTGGAAATATGTAAAAATAAAAGATCATCCTTTGATAATTCTTCATACTCTGCGTCATTATCTGCAAAAAATTCCGCCAATGTAATATTAAAGCCATCGCAGATACGCTGAATCATATCTAACTGTGGAATTGAATGCCTGTCCATCATATTATAAAAGGAACTTTGCGGTATTCCACTTTCATGAATCAACTTATACTGGCTCCAGCCTCTCTCCTCGCACAACGAATTGATTCTATCATATATCTGGTCGTACCTCATGATATACACCTCCCTTCTGGAGGAACCTTTGTATATCACTATTGTAGACAAGCTGCCATTTTTTGGAAATTTCTTATTAAGGGAGTATTATTATTCCCCTATTGTAGAGTTGCATTTTCATCATACAGGCGGATTCATACATTTTTCCTATAGTAATATTCTTATTATCTTCCACTTAAATGTCCTATTATCCATCATCAAAACAAACATAGATTTTCTCTTTTCACCGTATGACGTACACTCAAAAAATAGATTTCCGATATTCCCAGTCTGTTTTACTTCGTCTATGTTTATTTTTATCAGTTCTCCCTGTTCGGTCTGATAACGGCACCACAATGGTCTTATCTCTCCTTTGGTCGAAGTAACCAAGCATACCTGACAGGGAATATCCACTCTCTGATCCATCATATCAATCCTTTATTCACTTCTAGATGTTGTGACCAGAATTGAAAATTACTCTTTCTTATATACAATTTCTATATCCCCACCAACAAAACCAACACCAATGCCTTGAAGTCTCTCCAACATCTCCATAAGCACAGTACCGTCCATCAAATCTCCGATCCATTCTGTCACTTCTTCAAGTATGGCATCGCAATCCGTTTCTTCTTCCCATGTAAATGGATTGTCTCTCGTTACAAAAACCTCATCACATGCCCAATCTGCATCATTCTCATCAAATGAAGATGTTCCAACTATCTCTACTGCCCAAAAGGAATCTTGATCCTCATACAGATTAAAATTGAGTGCCACAACATTTGATAATTCAGCATTCTGCAATGCATTTTCTGCCCATTCTATAAATTTTTCAACCATACTACATCCTCCCGGAAATTCATTTCTATTTTATCAATCAGAAAATAGCCTTGATTATCCCATATAACAATAAAAAACCTAGCATTACCAATCCCAATCCTTTTATAGAACTTATGAAATCAGAATGTTCTCTCTCTTCATGCTCCTCATTCATCATTTCTTCGATGACAAAATCATTTTTATCAATTTTCCCATCATGATCATAATCTATCATAAGCACAATACCTCTGATACTCACTTGCGATTTTTGTATTCCGACTTCATTTTCTCTATGTAATGCTGTTTTTCAATTCTGTCGCTATCTGGCACATCTTCATCCAATTCCAATAATTTATTCACTCTCATGTGCCTGTTATTGTGGCTATCCTTCTTACTAGCGGTATTCCATGGCAGCCTACCGGTGCCATTATATACCTCATATATATTACCGTTCTTATTGAGATAAAGAACAAGCAAATAATCAGGCTCATGATTGATAACAATACCGGTCACAGCGTCCAGAAGTAACCACTACATCAATCACTCAATCCAGACAACTCTAATAATTCTTGTCTTTTTTGCTCATACTCTGCTTTTTTATCTTCTGGAAGCTCTGCGTATAGTTCATCATAATCTAATTCTTCCCGATCTGTTCCCTTCACAGGTGCCAAAAGTACATAGTCCATCCACATTTCCCAGAGATCATCAAACATTTCTCTGCTGTCTGTATATACAGTATTTCCATCAAAATTACCATCTCTAAACCATTTCAGATGTACAAATCCAAAATCTCCTGCATCTAAAACGCACATATCTCCATACATAGTATATAATTCTTGAAATGCTTCTGCTACTCGCTTACATTTATCATGTTCTTCCTTCGTGTACACTTTTTCCATATAGCCTACCTCTCATTCCTTTCGGCTTCTGGACGCTGTGACCAGAAGTGTCCCATTTCACTTGCAACGCCACGATTTTACTCATTGATCACCCATGTACCTTTCTTAGATGAACCAATATGCTCCACAATACCATCTTTCTTTAATTTATTTATATGATATCGAACTCCACCAACTGAAAGCTCAAGTTGCTGTGCAATCGTCTTTACTGTAATAGCTGGCTTCTCTCTCATGAGACTAAGTATCCTCTATAATACACAGATATTCATCCATACAAGGTGCAATTAAGTCAATCATACTTCCTGTTTCAAGCTCGTCAAGTATTTTATATGCATCAAAAACCCTCATTAAATTTCACCTTCTATTATATTACTCTTCAATGTCTGAGATTTTAAATTTCGCTATCATTTCACTCAGATTTTCTGACTCACTGCTCATCTGCTGGCTCGAAGCCGCACACTCCTGTGATGTTGCTGAATTGGTCTGTACAACATCATTGATCTGCTCAATTCCTTCGTTAATCTGCTTGATCTCACTGGTCTGGGTCTCCAGTGTAACAGCTATATTAGTCACCTCTTTTGTAATCACCTTAGAGTTCTCTGCTACTTCTTCAAGCTGTGAGGCTGTCTGCTCTGCAATATTCATGCCTTTTTCAACAGCCTGCACAGATGTCTCTATAAGCGCAGCTGATTCCTTTGCAGCCTGTGCACTTTGATCGGCAAGAATATTTACCTGATTTGCCACAACCGCAAAGCCTTTTCCTGCCTCCCCTGCCCTTGCCGCCTCAATAGAAGCATTTAATGCAAGCAGGTTGGTCTGTGATGCAATCTCATTAATAGTTGATATAATCTGATCTATCTGTTTAGAGGCTTCGTTTATTTCATGCATATCTGCAACCATCTCCTGCATCTTTCCATTGCTTTCCCAAATTGCACCTCCAAGCTCATCCACTTTTCCACTGATTTCCTTTGCACTCTTTGAATTCTGCTCCACCTGCTCTGAAACTCCCGCAACTGTCGCTGTCAGTTCCTCTACAACCGCAGCCTGATTGGTTGCACCGTCTGCAAGGTCATTTGAGCTTGCGGCTACCTGCTCTGCCGCACTTGAAACCTCGCTTGATACATTCTGGATTCCCTTTATGGTGACTGCCATACTTTTTTCAAATTCCATAAATGAATGTAAAATACCTACAAAATCGCCTTTCCACTCTACTTCCGGCTGTACATCAAAATGTCCGTCCGCAAAGAGCTTCATCGCTCTGTCTATATCATCCACATATGAGCTGAGAATACGGATAGACTTTCTCATGTTGTGTGCCAATCTACCGATTTCATCCTCTGAATGGTACTCAAGTGTGCTGTGAAGATTTCCTTCTGTCAGCTCCTTTTCCACATCCTCGATTGCATGTAACGGCTCAAGGATTGTATCAAGCACGATCTTTCCTGTTCTCTTTGCCAACCGCCATGCACATGTCAGACAGATAATGATGACTATGAGTCCGACTGCGGCACATACATATGTACTTACAACTGCCTGATGGCTTCTTTCGTCAGTCAGCTTGTCGATTTCCTTTGCAAGCTCAACAAGTTTATTTAACTTTGGTGTACACTCATTGATAATCTGATTAACAGCCTCATCCTTCTGTCCGGCTTTAATCTTATCCATGATTGAGTATCCGGTATTCGCCCAGTCAGAAAGAGCCTTTGCATATTCATTATACTGATCCTCAGGAACAATACCTGCTTTTTTTATTGTTTTTAACTGCACATCAACATCCTCGAGCAAAGTTTTTGCACCCTGCTCATAATCTTCATACGTAGACTGGTCAGGATTAAGTGCCATCTCTCTTACATTTCTTGCCGCTGCAGTTACATTTATTCTACATATCTTAACCGACTGATCAGAAGCATTTACCTTGTTTACATAGTTTAACATATTGGAAAACAACACACCAATGACCGCAATCGAAAGCAGTCCCGAAATAAGCATCATTGTAATAACCATTTTGTAACCATAGTTGATTCTTTCACCCAAATTCATGTTTTCCAATTTCTTTTTCATCGCACCTTTTTTTGAAGACATAGTTTGTTATTTCCTCCTATCTTATGATACCTTTTGACTCTTTAATCATATTATTATTTATACTCAAGTCCGAATTCATCAGACTAATTTAATATAGTACTTTTTTCTAAGGGCACAATACTGTATTCTCAATAATCTTTATATGAATCTTTCTATTAAATATGTGGATTTGCACAAAATGGTATAATTTTTCGTAATCCCCCTTAAAATACATATTTTACGAACTGTTTGTATTTTTGGTCAGTTTTGCAAACTTGAATTTGTCCGCTCCTTTATATAAAATAATTCCATTTTTCAGAACTACTAACTATTTTTCTTATCTAAATGACATTGATTATCTAATTAACTACATTATTTTCTGTCTAAAATATCCATAAATTCGTCACCTGTAATTGTTTCCTTCTCATACAGGTACATAGCCAGTTCGTCCAGTTTTTCCCTGTTTTCAGCAAGGATTTTTCTTGCTTTTTCATGC
>JBNMLC010000041.1:0-8540 GCA_050874665.1 Lachnospiraceae bacterium
CCGTAATAAAATTAGGAAGGACACTGTTTTGGAGAATTATCCCCTTTATTGTCCAAAATGCAGACAAGAAAGATTGATTAAAGTTGACAACTTGAAGATAACTGTCATCAAAGAGCCAGACGCTTAAGACGCAGAGCCGATTATTTTTGTAATATATTAGAGCATCTAGAAGAAACTATTTATCAAATTTTATGAAAAGGAATGAGCATATGTTTGGAGAAACATTGCATTGCGGTGAACTTATAAAGAGACTTAACGATGCACTTGGAAGAAAGGCTAATAATACGTTGATGTGCAATGATGTCACCCTTTCGCAGATTAAGGTCCTCGCAACTATCAGCGAGGCAGCCGATGAGACGATAACGCTAAAAGAACTTGAAAAGCATTTTGAAGTTAAACAGGCAACGATGGCAGGAATTGCTGCACGTCTGGAAAAAAATGGGATGATAGAGGGGTTTTATGATTCAAATGATAAAAGAATCAAACATGTAAAGCTCACGGCAAAAGGTGAGGAGATATGCAAGACGGCAAGAGCTTCAATGGATGAAAATGAGAGGGAACTTTTAAAGGCACTTAATGATGATGAAAAAGGACAGCTTAGAAATCTTTTGCAGAAAGTATATGACAGTATCAAGTCATGCTGACTGTAGACTTATAAGGTGAATTTAATCGAAGGGAGAATGATAAAAATATGATAAAAACATTAGCAAAATGTATTGGCAAATATAAAAAAGAATCAATTATAACGCCAATATTTACTGCAGTTGAAGTTTTTTTGGAAATTCTTATTCCATTTATAACAGCCTCAATAATTGATAAAGGAATACAGGCCGGAGATATGAGAAAGGTTGGTATTTATGGTGGAATAATGCTTATTATAGCATTTTTGAGCCTTTTTTGTGGTATACAGGCAGGAAAGTATGGGGCGGCAGCATCAACAGGATTTGCGTGTAATCTGAGAGAGAAAATGTATGAAAATATACAGACATTTTCATTTTCTAATATTGATAAATTCAGTACAGCAGGTCTTGTAACACGTATGACAACTGATGTAACTAATGTACAGAATGCTTATCAGATGATAATAAGGAGTGTTGTGAGAGCACCTCTCATGATGATTTGCAGTATTACAATGTGTGTAATAATAAGTCCGAGATTAAGTATTATATTTCTTGTTGCACTTATATTTTTAGGATTTGTACTTTTCTTTATTATATATAAAGTAACACCGGTTTTTACATCAGGTTTTGAAAAATATGATGAACTCAATGCGAGCGTTCAGGAGAATATTTCAGGAATCCGTGTTGTTAAGGCATTTGTACGTGAGGAGCATGAAAATAAAAAGTTTAATAAAGCGGCAGATAATCTTTATAAAACATTTGTTAAAGCCGAGTCATTTCTTGCATTTAACAATCCGACTATGATGCTTGTTGTATATGGATGTATTGTTGCATTGTCATGGTTTGCTTCACATTTTATTGTGTCGGGTTCAATTACAACTGGTAATCTTACATCAATGTTCAGTTACGTAATGAGCATGCTTATGGCACTTATGATACTTTCAATGATATTTGTAATGGTTTCAATGAGTGCGGCAAGTGCAAGGCGTATTTCAGAAGTTCTTAATGAAAAAGCGGACCTTGCCAATCCGGAAAAACCTTATGAAGAAGTGGAAGACGGAAGAATCGATTTTAATCATGTTAATTTTTCATACAGAAAAAACAGTACAGAGGATACTTTACATGATATTGATATTCATATTAATGCAGGTGAGACAATTGGTATTATTGGTGGTACAGGATGCGGAAAATCAAGTTTTGTGAGCCTTATAAGCCGTCTTTATGATGTTACTGAAGGTTCTGTATGTGTTGGCGGAAAAGATGTAAGAACTTATGATATGGATGCACTCCGTAATCAGGTGGCTGTAGTATTACAGAAAAATGTCCTGTTTTCAGGAACAATACTTGACAATCTCAGATGGGGTGATGACAATGCTTCATATGAAGATTGTGTTGAGGCATGTAAACAGGCATGTGCTGATGAATTTATCGAGAGAATGCCTAAGAAGTATGATACATGGATAGAACAGGGCGGTACTAATGTTTCAGGTGGTCAGAGACAGAGACTCTGTATTGCGAGAGCATTGCTTAAAAAACCAAAGGTTCTTATTCTTGATGATTCGACAAGTGCTGTAGATACTGCAACAGACGCAAAAATCAAACAGGCATTTGCCCAGAAAATTCCGGGAACAACAAAGCTTATAGTTTCGCAGAGAATTTCAAGTATTCAGGATGCCGACAGAATTATTGTTCTTGAAGATGGAAAAGTCAGTGGCTTTGATACACATGAGAATCTTATGGAAAATAACAAAGTTTACCGCGAAATCTGTGAAGTTCAGATGCAGGGCGGCGGCGATTTCGACGAATCGGCAGAATAGTGAGAATAGGAGGAAGACATGAAAAATAAAAATGAGAACAAAGAGAAGAATCCGCTTTTATTATTAAAAAGACTTCTTTCTTATATAGTAAAAAATTATAAATTGGCATGTTTCATGGTGGTCGTTTGCATATTGGTTTCGGCACTTACGACATTATGTGGAACTTTATTTATACAGAAACTTATTGATAATTACATTGTGCCTCTTACCCAGATGGCAGTTCCTGATTATTCACCGCTTGCACAGGCTCTTTTAAAACTTGTAGCAATATTTGCAGTGGGTGTTTTATGTTCCTACGGATATAACAGAATTATGGTAAATGTTGGTCAGGGTACTATGAAAAAGCTCCGTACAGAGATGTTTACTAACATGGAATCACTTCCAATCAGATATTTTGATACACATGCACATGGAGATATAATGTCGGTATATACAAATGATATTGATACATTAAGACAGCTTATAAGCCAGAGTATTCCACAGGTTCTTAATTCACTTATAACACTTGTATCAACATTTGTAAGTATGATAGTTCTTGATATACCACTTACAATTGTATCTGTTATTATGGTTGCAATTATGCTTTTTGTGACATCAAAGCTTTCCGCTGCATCTGGCAGATATTTCATTGAACAGCAGAAAGATATCGGTAAAGTAAATGCTTATATTGAGGAAATGATGGAAGGGCAGAAGGTTGTTAAGGTATTCTGTCATGAGCAGGAAAGTCTTGAACAGTTTAAGCAGATTAATAACAAGTTAAGAGAAAGTGCCAACAATGCTAATAAAATTGCAAATATTACAATGCCTATCAATGAAAATATAGGAAATATAAGTTATGTTTTGTGTGCACTTGTAGGTGGTGTGCTTGCATTAAGCGGCTTTTCAGGACTTACAATTGGTACACTTGTAGCATTTCTTTCATTAAACAAGAGTTTCACACAGCCTGTAACACAGATAAGCCAGCAGGTAAGCAGTATTGTAATGGCTATGGCAGGTGCCGGCAGGGTATTTGACCTTTGTGATGAAGTACCAGAGACAGATGAAGGTGATGTTGAACTTGTAAATATATGTTATGATTCAAATGGTGAAATCCATGAAACTGAAGAACTGACAGAGATGTGGGCATGGAAAAAACCAAATGCTGCAAACAAAGATGAAATGTATACAAGACTTCAGGGTGATGTTACATTTGATGGAGTTGATTTTGGATATAATCCTGACAAAATCGTGCTTCACGATATAAAAATGTTCGCAAAACCTGGTCAGAAGCTTGCGTTTGTAGGTTCTACCGGTGCCGGAAAGACAACAATTACCAACCTTATTAACAGGTTTTATGATATACAGGATGGTAAAATCCGTTATGATGGAATTAATATTAATCATATTAAAAAAGACGATTTACGCCGAAGCCTGGGCATTGTTTTACAGGATACCAACCTTTTTACAGGCACGATTATGGACAATATCAGATATGGAAGACTCAATGCAGCTGATGAAGAATGTATAGCTGCCGCAAAGCTTGCTAATGCTGATGGATTTATAAAAAGACTTCCTGATGGTTATAACACAGTGCTTACCGGCGGTGGTGCGAACCTTAGTCAGGGACAGCGTCAGCTTCTTGCAATAGCGAGGGCGGCAGTTGCAGATCCTCCTGTTCTTATTCTTGATGAGGCGACTTCTTCTATTGATACACGTACAGAAAAACTTGTACAGCGTGGTATGGATGCACTTATGACAGGAAGAACTTCATTTGTTATCGCTCATCGTCTTTCTACGGTACGGAATGCAGACTGTATTATGGTTATGGAACAGGGAAGAATTATTGAGCGTGGTACACATGACCAGCTTATGGAAGAAAAAGGCAGATACTATCAGCTTTACACAGGAAAGTCAATCAGTGCGTAAGATTTTGATTAATTGGTATTAAATAAACATTTCAAAAACACGGGGTATAAAAATATGAAATATGCTTATATTAACGGAAAAATACTTGACGGAACCAAAGATATGCAGGTAAAAGAGGGCTTCGTCATACTTACGGACAATGATAAAATTGAGGATATTGTCAAGGCAGGCACGGATTTGAATGGATATGAAAAAGTTGATTTAAAACGCAGATATATTATGCCCGGTCTTATAAATATGCATGTTCACCTTGCAGGTAATGGCAAGCCGCAGAAAAAACAGCGTGATAATGAGAAACTTGTAAAAATACTTATGGGAAATGCACTTATGCGTTCAATTGCATACGGTATGGTTGCCGGATTTGCAAAAACAGAGCTTATGAGCGGTGTGACAACAATAAGAACGGTTGGCGGACTTGGAAGTTTTGATACAAAATTAAGAGATGAGATTAATGCAGGAACAAAGATGGGACCTAGAATACTTGCCGCTAATGAAGGGATTTCCGTGCCTGGCGGACATATGGCTGGCTCTGTTGCTGTTGCGGCGGACAGTATAGATACAGCCTTAAAACATCTGGAGCAATCGGAAAAAGAAAAGGTTGATTTGATAAAGCTTATGATTACTGGCGGCGTAATGGACGCAAAAGAAAAAGGTGTTCCGGGTGAACTGAAAATGTCTCCGGAAATGGTAAAGGTAGTCTGTGACAAGGCACATGAAAATGGCTATTTAGTTGCTGCACATGTCGAATCTCCGCAGGGGGTGCGTGTTGCTCTTGAAAATGGTGTTGACTCAATTGAACACGGTGCAAAAATTGATGATGATACAATTAAGTTATTCAAGGAAAGAAAAGCATTTCTTTGCACAACAATTTCGCCTGCACTTCCGTATGCATTGTTTGATCGTTCGATTACCAACGCAACTGAAGTTGAACAGTTTAACGGAAATGTTGTGTTTGAGGGAATAATTGCATGTGCGAAAGCGGCACTTGAAAATGATATACCTGTCGTTCTTGGCAATGATGTCGGATGTCCGTGGATTACACAGTATGATTTCTGGAGAGAATTGTATTATTTCCACAAATATACGGGCGTTTCCAATGCGTTTGCACTGTATACGGCAACCGCAAGAGCTGCCGAAATGGCGGGAATCGGTGATATTACCGGTACGCTCGAAAAAGATAAATGTGCAGATATGATTGTAACCGAGGAAAACCCACTCGATGACCTCAGAGCATTACGACATGTAAAAATGGTTGTCGCAAGAGGAACGATTATGGAAAATCCTAAAGTTAAAATAAATAAGCGTGTCGAGACTGAACTTGATAAATTCCTATAAAAAAACCCCGCTGCGGCGGGGCTTTTTTATTCATAAAACACATATAATTTGTCAAATACTCTGTTATAATTTCTCCATAATAATTGTTCATCTGCAATTTCGCATAGATAAAAGGTTTTAATAAATAACGGATTATGATACATATAACAGGACAAATAAAAATCCAGTTTTTATTAACTAGGGATGTTGCCACTCCTTTACTCCATTGTACTGGAATTTCTGTCGGCAACTTAGAATAAGACAAAGCCCCAATAATCAAGCATAGTGCGGTAATCATAGTCCAGGTAAGCATACTTCCCCATATATACAAAAAGCTGACTGAATCCAGTTTGAAAACAGTTCGATTATCTTTCCAATAGTCATGAAAATCTGTTACATACTGTTCTACCTGTAATTTTTCATAACTAATACTTCCTTCATCCAGCATTTTTTCGCACATGAGTTTCGCCTTATTCAAATCAGTAATCTGATTTTTTAATACTTCCTTTTGCTTCTCAAGCATTTCCTGCAATGTTACTTTTTCGGATATAATATTTCGTATATCTTCAATAGAAATTCCCAATGTACGTAGATATGCAATCTTCTTTATATTTTCCACATCATTTTTAGAATAATCTCTATAACCATTACTTTCATTTCTCGAAGGCTCAATAAGTTTTTCCTTTTCATAAAAACGGATATTAGAACGGGATAAACCTGTTCGCTCTTCTACGTCTTTTATAGTCATATTATGCCCTCCTTTCGAGCAACTCTATTTTACTTAATAATAAGCTATAAACAAGGTTTACAGTCAAGCATTTATCAAAAAAACTATAGTTGTTGATAAGGACATGAAAAGCTGTCCAAAATAGAAGGTGAACCGGATTGCTGCTCCGACTCAATCTTCCACATGGAATACATCTTCCACCAGCATATTAAAGTACTTTGATATCCGCAGCATAAATTCGGCAGATGGGGTGCTGTCCCCACGCTCTATCCTGCCGACAGTTTTGGTGCTGTATCCAATAGCAGCGGCAAGGTCATCCTGGTAAATGCCTCGCTGTTCACGTATTTCTCTTATATTATTGGTAACCGCCATAAAAATCCCTTCTTTCAGTTCTATAGATATTTTCTTATTGTCAATTATGCAAAATAATGTGTCCGATAAAAATGACTTGCAATTTTATCGGCAATGTCCTGTAATAGCACAAGCATCAGATTTTCCAAGAACTTTTCCAAATATGTCTAAGCGGTCATTTTCACTAACCTTGATAGGTGCATACTTTTCATTGAGTGAGATAAGGAAAATTCCTTCTTTATCGTTTTGTAATTTCTTAATATAGGCTTCTCCGTTTAGAGCGAAGATGCCAATTTCTCCATTAGCAACAGATTCCTGTTGTAATACCCATGCAATCTGACCATCGTAGAATTCAGGTTCCATACTGTCACCACTAATGCGTACACCGAAAGTAGTATCTTCCGGCAGGATAGATTCATCTATGCGTACAGTCTCTTTTGGTCCGTCTACAAGGAAGTTACCGGTTCCGGCTGATACAGCATTTTCAAAAATATCAATGCTTCGGAATGGAATTATCTTAGCAGTCTGCTTTTCATACATTCCGGATGCATGGAGCAGATTGATATAATCCATAGCTTTTTCTCTGCCCTCATCAGTAAGTGATGAAAAAGGATCAGCAGGATTTACTCCAAAATATGCTTCATACATGTTAGTAATACCAAGGATTCTACACACTTTGTAAAATATGGTAACGCTTGGTTCAGCAAGATTTCTCTCCCAGTTGGATATAGCTTTATAGGAAATGGTAATGCCTTCCTTTGCCAGTTCATCAGCGAGATCCTGTTGGAGCAAGCCTTTCTTTTTTCTATATGTTGAAATGATTTCTCCGATTGAGTACATACATACGCCTCTTTTCTTTCATTTTGTTGATTTCAAATGTCTCTTTTCACTCCATAGTATATAGCAATAGTGCCAATTATTCAAGTTAAAAATCCAATATAATGAGAAAAAGGACACATGTGTCCATTGACAGTCGATTATTCTTGGGGTTATACTATGCCCTGTAAGAAACATTACTCATATACTTGGACTAAAGGTTATGGTAGTGACAGATTAAATGCAGGAGGTGATGAAGATGGGAGACAGGGTAATACTTCATTCAGATATCAACTGTTGTTATGCCTCGATTGAGCATCTGCATCATCCGGAGCTTGCAGGAAAGCCACTGGCAGTAGGCGGTGACCCGGAGGCAAGACATGGGATTGTCTTAACAGCTGACTACACAGCCAAGAAGTACGGTGTGAAAACAGGAATGGCACTCTGGCAGGCAAAGCAGGTCTGCCCTGACATAACATTTGTATCACCAAGAATGGACTTATATCTTCGATTTTCAAGGATGGCTCATGAGATATATGCAGAATATACGGACAGACAGGAGCCATATGGGATTGATGAGTGCTGGCTTGATGTGACAGGGAGCAGTTCCCTTAAAGGGGATGGATTGCTTATCGCACAGGAAATCAGCAGGAGAATGAAGTCAGAGCTTGGCATCACAGTAAGTGTTGGTGTTTCTTTCAATAAGATATTTGCAAAGCTTGGTTCAGATTATAAGAAGCCTGATGCAATCACAACTATGTATAAGAGTGAGTTTAAGCAGAAGGCATGGTCACTTCCGGTGGCAGATCTTCTATACGTTGGCAAAAGTACGAACAGAAAGCTTGCATTATTTGGTATTAAAACCATAGGTGATCTTGCAAGAACAGATGAAGATGTGCTTAACAGTCACCTTGGAAAGATTGGCAGTATCTTATGGTCGTTTGCTAATGGCTATGATGATTCACCTGTCAAGCTGGAGAACACCCACGC
>JBNMLC010000042.1:0-8328 GCA_050874665.1 Lachnospiraceae bacterium
AGCCAATAAAGACGGCTTGTTAAAGTGCGCCATTTTTAGAAAATGACAGAAAAAATCGCAATTTCAACTTAGAAATAATCATAAAAACCGCATAAATGAAGCTGCCGCTTCACGAATTTTCATTCGTTAAAGCGACAGCCCTCTAAAATTTTCTATTCTATGGTATGAAGCGTAAACTTTGCTTCCCCATCCTCTCCAATTTCCATAATTATGTAGGTCGGCTTTTTTCCTTCCTGTCTTGGATAAGAAATACTTCCCGGATTAATCAGTGTAATATCATCATAAACTTCAATCAAAGGTTTGTGTGTGTGTCCAAACATCACAATATCCATTCCTCTTGCTCTGCCTTCTTCCAGAATATTTTCTGTTCCCAGACTGACATAATAATAATGTCCATGTGTCAGCAACACTTTATATCTGCCAATAGTAATTTCTTTTTCCTTTTCTAAATCAGAAAAAAAATCATTATTACCACTGACAAATTCCACCGGACAACCGGCAATTTGTTCGATATAATATTCTCCACCCTCTACATCTCCAAGATGCAGCATTAAATCAATCGTTCCTGCCTGCTTAATTGCCTGCTCTAAATTTCCATGCTGCCTATGTGTATCACTGACTATCAACACTTTCATCTTAAAGGTCTCCTTTTAATTCCTCTTTCATGCTACGTAACGCTTTTCCTCTATGACTTATTACATTTTTCTCTTCCATTGTTAATTCTGCTGTAGTTTTTCCATATTCAGGCACAATAAAAATCGGGTCATATCCAAAACCATTTTCGCCCTTTTCTTCATAACCGATATAGCCTTCTATGGTTTTTCTCACTACTTTTGTACTCCCATTCGGCAAAACGGCTGCAATAACACAAACAAAACGGGCACTTCTTTTCTCTAAGGGTACCCCCTCAAGACGTTCTATAATATTTTTATTTTTCACATCATACGGCGTGTCTTCTCCCAAATATCTTGCAGAATAGATTCCCGGCTCTTTGTTTAAATAATCTACTTCCAGTCCCGAATCATCCGCAAGAACAATGTCCCCGGTACGTTCCCAAATTGTTTTTGCTTTTATTAATGCATTTTCTTCAAAACTTGTGCCATTTTCCTCTATTTCACAGAAAACCCCGGCTTCTTTCATGGATAAAATTTCACCATCAAACTCCGAAAAAATGGATTTGATTTCCTTCATTTTTCCTGCGTTTCCTGTGGCAAAAATAATTCTTTTCTTCATTTTTTCTTTCCTTTATCACTAATTTTTATTTTCATATGCCTGTAATATTGCATTATAAATTCCTTCTGCTGCCTTTTTCTTGTACGCTTCTGAGCAAAGCAGATTAAATTCTGCGTTGTTGCTTATAAATCCAACTTCAATCAATGCAACCGGTACCTTAGCGTTTCTTATAATATAGATGCTGTCTCCATTTGTCACTCCACGATTCTTGCTATTGAGACTTTTAGATACCTGTTCTGCACATATCTGTGCAAATTCCCTGCTCCTTTCGTCCTGCGTATAATACAGCGCTTCTGTGCCACTTGACTCTCTGCTTTTTTCATCTGCATTAATATGTACACTGACAAAAAAATCTGCATCTATCTCATTTGCCAGTTGTACACGATTATCAAAGGACGGATTGGTATCATCCTCTCTTGTATAATAAACTCTTATATTGCTTTTATCAAGTAATTCCTTTAAATATAACACAATATCCAATGTAATATTTTTTTCTAAGATATCATTTCGGTTGGTTCCCGGATGCGAACCACCATGCCCCGCATCTACCACAATGACTTTATCATAAAGTTCTTTTGGCTTAACAAAACTTACCTTCAGTTGATTTCCCTCGCATACTGCATTATACTCATATACGCCATCTAATTGTAAATCAATATATACCTTTCCAGATTCAGTCCACCAATTTACATCTGCAATATGATTGCAGCTTCCGACAATAGGCTGTGATTCCAGATACTCTTCATCTGCATTAGAAATCACTATACTAAGTTTGCGGTTCACATAATCTGCACTAAACTCTATATCCGACTCTTCTATATTATCCGGCAGGTAAATCCTTAATGTTTTCTTTATTTCAGCTTCTACTTCCATACGCTTTTCATCTGCCAGCAGCTCAAGACTATTATACAAGCCGACACCTGCAAATGTACTAATTGTTTCTTTCGCTTCTGCAAAAGTTACAAATTCATCTTTCGATGCTCCCAAAAAGGCAAACACAACAATACTGCAAACAATCACACTGGCTATTGCCAGTAAATGTGCCTGCTGATCTTTCATTTTACTCCACTCCTATTTTTTATTTGCTTATTTTATCATACTAATAATTATTTGTGTATACCTTAAGACACACGTTACAATTTTGTTTTTCCTCTACATTTTCCCATGTCGTACCACCAAGACTAATGTAGCCTTCCCCATCCGTAATATCCACGTTTTTCGTATTTTCTCCTGCCTGAAATTCGATTGCTACCGGATGAATGGAGCTTGGCGTAAATATTTCTACGATGACTCCATATTTTTGTCCTGCTGTCAGTTCTAAGGTTTCCGGAAGCTTTACTGTATAGTAGCCTGCATCCTCAAAATATCCCGTTTTTACTAATTTGCGCTTATTTAAGGAACTCTTATCCTCAAATTCTTCTACTACATAAATCTTATATTCCGTGTCTTTCCCCAAAGCATAAAATCCTACTGCTTCTACTGTTTCCCTACCTTGTGCTGTATACACGTTTGCAAAAAAAGCTTTCTCCCTTTCGTACCCTAATTGTCCAACCCAACCGCATAAATCAGACTGGTAAATGTTATCGTAATTATCGTTCTCCTCCACACCAGTATATGCCACATTATATATCCCAATATTTGTGTCATAATATGATACATAGAAAATACCGTTTTCCCCAAATTCTTCTCCCCAGCTATTCTGACAAATAAAAGCTCCATCGCCCTCTACTTCCATATTAAAATTCTCTTTCGGATAACTGTCATCCCAACCAATGATTACAATTTCATGGTTCGGTTTTTCCTTTCCAATATAACAGTACGCCGAATTTTCTCTGTTAAAATAGACAGAACGATATGTATTACTTTTAATCGATGAATAAATAGAAGATTCCACTCCGCCATATTTATAAACCATTTCTTTTATTCTTGTGTAATTCTTAGATTCAATGAATCTGGATTCCTGCACATGCTTTACAGGCTTTAAATTTTCCGGAGATATTTCGTCGCCATAAGGATCATCTTCTTCCAATACCGGTCCCTGCCATGCGGTCAGATAGGCAACCGCCATAGCATATTCTCCTCCTTCATCACTATGGTTTGAAAAGCTATTTTTATGGTTCATATGATCTGGTGCTAACGTCAAACTTTCCTCCGGCATTAAACTCGACTCTAGCGCTGTAATTGCTGCAACAGCCCAGCAAGTCCCAAAAGCTCCCTGATTTTTTACAAAAGATGCACGTCCCATATCGCGCAAATCATATTTATAAGGCACCACTTGTCCACTCTGATTTTCTCCCGATAGTAATGCACTATTTTCTTCTTTATTCCAGGTATACTCATATCCTAAAGATTTTGCTGCTTCATTTAATGGAAGATAATAATCCTTTTCAATTTGCACCATAGGTAAATCTGCACTTTTCTGTTCGCCATTCACATAGTACTCTGAAATATCCTTGACAAACTCTACGGTAGTTTGGTAATGTTCTAATACAAGCTTCGTATTATTATACATATGCACTGCACAATCAAATGTTTCCTCCAAAATACTGGCAGGAATCATCAATTGTCTGTTCTTCTGCATAAAAACCTGATCGGTATCTATCTGTTTTCCATTCACCCACAGTCCGATATGTTCTCCATTTGCATGGCTGACTATCAACTCGTCCCAATTTTGCTTTTCAATTGTATAATCTTCATTTTTTATAATCTGTCCTTCCTCTGAAAAAAATATATCTTTGCTCAGATAATTTCCAATCACAATAGCGGACATAATTATATATTTACGAAACTTTCTCATTTACTCCCTCATAACTTCCGTCTGTCACTTTTTATTTTTTCTTGCCGGCGGTTTTGGTCCTAAAAATTGATAATAATATGTCTTCATCATACCATTATATATTTTTCTATTTTTGTCTGCTTTTCTTCCTATATATTTTTCGGCTTCTTCATAGCTGGTAATTAGATATACACTCCATGTATCTAATCTTTTCATAGCATTTCCTATTTCCTTGTAAATCGGCGGCAATGTTGCCTTATCCTCTAAACGTTCCCCATATGGTGGATTTGTAATGATAAATCCATATTTTTTGGGATGGTTTAATTGACTTACAGGGCGCTCTTGAAAATGAATCAGATGTTCTACCCCGGCCAGTCTTGCGTTTTCCCTTGCTGCTTTTACAATCTTCCCATCAATGTCAAAGGCCTGAATATCCGTTTCTATATTAACATTCATCAAATCATTCGCTTCGTCCATAGCCTCATACCATAATTTTTTATCAATCATATTTTGCCATTTATCTGCCGTAAATTCACGATTCATTCCGGGTGCAATATTTGCTGCCTGCATAGCTGCCTCAATTGGGATTGTTCCACTACCACAAAAAGGATCCACCAGGATTCTATCCTTATGCCACGGTGTCAGGGAAATCAGGGAGGATGCCAGATTTTCTGCAATTGGTGCTTTGCTTGTAAGTTTTCTGTATCCTCTTTTATGTAACGATTCCCCAGTGGTATCTAGCCCTACAACCACTTCATCTTTATATATAAATACTCGTACCGGATAACTTTCTCCATCTTCCGTAAACCATTCTGTATGATATTTTTGCTTCATTCGTTCTACCATTGCTTTTTTCATAATAGATTGAATATCTGAGCTACTGAATAGTTTGCTTTTTATAGATGTTGCTTTTGCAACCCAAAACTTTCCGTTTTTTGGAATATATTCTTCCCATGAAATTGCCTTTGTCCCCTGAAACAATTCCTCAAAGGTTTCTGCTTTAAACTTTCCAACTCGAATCAATATTCTTCCCGCCGTTCTCAAAAAAATATTGGCCCGGCAAACTGCTTCGGCATCTCCGATAAAAGTTACTTTTCCATCTTCCACTGATTCGATTTCATAACCTAAATCATAGATTTCCTTTTTCAAAACTGTTTCTACTCCAAAATGACATGGAGCAATTAATTTCATTGTTTCCATAGTATCTCCTTTTCTTTTTTCTACCTTTAATAGTAAAAGGTCAAAGTTCCTCTGTCAATAATAATTCTCGCTTTTTCTGACCAAATACTTTCCTTTATACATACTGATGCCATTCATAAGACTTTTCACATGATAGCCTTTTTTGCTCATTTCACGCGCAGCTTTAAAACTGGTAGTTCCCCGTTCGCAATACAAAATATATGTTCTTGCTTTTGAAAGTTGAAATAGTCTCCGTTCCTGCGTTTCATATGGTATATTATATGCTCCTTTAATATGTTTTTCTTGAAAATCCTCTTTTTCTCTTAAATCAATAATCATAGTCCGGTTGTCGTTTATATAGCCCTCTAATTCCTTTGGATAAATTGCCTCCATGCTCATATACTCACCTGCTTTTATTTCCTAATATACTATATGCTTATAATTTTCTAATTGTTCCTTTCCACGATTATTGTAAACACATTTAAGCAAATAAAAAAGGGAACAGGCAAATCCTATTCCCTCTCATATACCTCAACAATAACTACTGCTTATTGGAAGTATTGGATGCATTTGATGCATTGGAAGAATCTGAAGCATCAGATGCATTTGATGCGTTAGATGCATTCTGTCCCTGAGCACTATTCTGTGCTTTGTTTTTGTTTGTATAATTCTGTGAATTAGTTGCGTTTGATGTGTTTGATTCGTTATTTGCATTTTTAGCCATTTCTATGCCCTCCTGAATTTCATTAATTTATTTTACACATGTAGTATCTGCCCAATGAGAAATAATATGCTGGTACTTTTTTCTCAATTTTTTTTAATTTTTTTTAATTTTGGTATTGCATTTTTCGACAAAATATGATAGATTATCATTGTAAGAAGAATTAACCCTTCAAAAATTCTTTTTATATTTTATAACCCCTTATTAATTATTTATACTCCCCTCATCAAGAAGCGTGGCTCCCCCACGCTTCTTATTATTTTGTTTAAACAAATCATAGTCGCCAAAATCCATGCTAACATGTGACTTTGGCGACTATGATACTATGAGCAAAAATACTCTTCTTTATTTCTTCCTAGTGTTATCTCTTTTGAAAATATGACACAATCAAAACAATGATAATAATCGGTATAACAAACGGTGCAAGTACACTCACAATGCTAAATATTGCAGACAATATTAACAATAAAACTAAAATTCCAAGCACTAATGCTAAGATTCCCTTAATTCTAAATTTACGCTGATATGCAGACTGATGATTCTGTTTTTTTTCTGTTTCTTCATAGTAAACATTTTGGTAAGGTGTTTTTTGACCTTTTGTCTCAATAATAGTCCTTGCAATCAGTCTCGGAGCTCCCAATTCATTCAAAATATCTTCTTGTGTCCTACCTTTTCTTAATTCATCTTCAATATATTTTTCATAATATAAAAGTTGATTATTTATTTCTGCTGCGCTTACTTCTCCCTGCAGTGCCTCTTTTAAGCCTTCTAAAAATTTGGTTTTGTCCATCCTTTCCTCCTAAATTACATTTTATCCATACCTTCACCTGATTGAAGTTTTTTTATAATCTCATCCGGATTTTCAGACATTTTTAACATTACGTCAAATGCCTGAAGTATCATTTTTTCTTTATTGCATCTTGCATCGTTTTTTCCTACATCATGTTGAATATTATACTGATTCATCTGACACACATATAAATCCAACATAGAATAACCTTTTACCATATACTGTGCTATCAATTCATGGTGCTCTAAGTAATATACAAACTCCTTATATATTTCGTTGTTTTGTAATATTCGTTTCCAAAACCCTGTAAGAAACTCTTCATTCTTTTTTGCTACATCACACCATTCTTGGAGTGCCTTGTATACTTTTACTTTTGTTGCATCATATATAATCTGTTGCATATCAATTGCCTCCTTATACGATGAACTTTTTCTTTTCATTTTACCACTTTTTATAAATATGTAAATAGTTTTTAGATAGTAAAAAAGCTTGGAATAAATCCAAGCTTCTAAAAACTGTGGGTTAGAGGATTCGAACCCCCGGCCTTTTGGTCCGTAGCCAAACGCTCTATCCAGCTGAGCTAAACCCACTTATTAAATTTTTTTACAAATAATGCCGGCGACCGGAATCGAACCGGTACGGGAGTATAAGTCCCGCAGGATTTTAAGTCCTGTGCGTCTGCCAGTTCCGCCACGCCGGCATATGTAAAATATATAATCTTTCGATTATAATGGGACCTACAGGGCTCGAACCTGTGACCCTCTGCTTGTAAGGCAGATGCTCTCCCAGCTGAGCTAAGATCCCACATTCCTATAAACTGATGTATGATACTCATACAAACGACCCAGAAGGGACTCGAACCCTCGACCTCCGCCGTGACAGGGCGGCGCTCTAACCAACTGAGCCACTAGGCCATATAAATTATATTTACTTTGATAAAATGGACCTTCTGGGACTCGAACCCGGGACCGACCGGTTATGAGCCGGTTGCTCTAACCAACTGAGCTAAAGGTCCATAGCCAGTTTAAAGCCGATGATCGGACTCGAACCGATAACCTGCTGATTACAAATCAGCTGCTCTGCCAATTGAGCCACATCGGCATATACAACAATAAGTACCCTAAAAGGATTCCAAATCATCATATAAAATGACTCCTACGGGAATCGAACCCGTGTTACCGCCGTGAAAGGGCGATGTCTTAACCGCTTGACCAAGGAGCCTAGCTATGAGCACTTACAGACTGTTTTTTAGTCTGTTACGTGCGATGCATACAAAACTACTTAGTGAGGTTCTTTCGAACTTAGTAGTTTGTATTGCTATAAGCACTTATAACGTACAAAACTCCCCGAGTAGGGCTCGAACCTACAACCCCACGGTTAACAGCCGTGTGCTCTACCATTGAGCTATCGAGGATTATATATAAGGTATTATACCTTCAAAATTTCACATGGATTTCCAAGAAACTATCTACTTACGAAAGCTGGTCACTGCCATCTTTCTACGCTTTGGTCAAGCCCTCGACCGATTAGTAACAGTCAGCTGAATGCATTACTGCACTTACACCTCTGTCCTATCTACCTCATACTCTATAAGGGGTCTTACTACATTCGTAGGGATATCTCATCTTG
>JBNMLC010000043.1:0-7414 GCA_050874665.1 Lachnospiraceae bacterium
CTCGCAAATCTGTTTTACATTTGCTAACCCCAGTCCCCTATGTTCTCCTTTACTGCTCTCTCCACTTTTAAACATTTTCATTATCTTCTCTTGTGGAATATACTCGTTTTCATTCTTTATTTTAAATTCTACCGTTTTGTCCAGCTCCGTAAAATATAAATAAATTATTTTTTCAACATTGTTTTCCTCCACCGCATCCATCGCATTATCCAAAAGATTACCTACAATTTCAACCATTCTATGTATCGGCATGTTACATTCTAAATCCCCTATTTTCACATCATAAATGACTGTAATCTCCCGTTTTTCTGCCTGAAGAAACTTTCCATATAGAAATCCGGTCATAACAGGATTCCCAATCTTTAATAAACTGCTGTACCTGTTTTCTTCTTGAATGGCTTCCATATATTTTTCCTGCTGTCTGACAAGTTCTTCATAGCTGCTACATGTGTAATGCAGGCTATAAATTGTATTTAGATGATTTTGAAAATCATGTTGTTTTCTTCGAACCTCCGTAATTAAATTCTGATAGCCTTCGCCATATAACTGATGCATTTGCAGTATCATTTTCTGCTCCCGCACTTTGTATTGGTTTTTCTGCCACATATAAGTTACAGCACCTAGCAGACAGAGGCTTATGGTGATTACGACATAATGTTCTGGGGATAACTTATCCGTTGTCTTAACAATAAGAAGCATATATAGAACATAAAGAAATGCAATAATTAAAAGTAGTCGCACCAAAAAGTACTTTTGCTGCATAAAAATAGAAAGTTTATGTAAATCTATGTGCGGAAAAATGAACACAATTATTAAAATAATCATCAAATTAACTACTAAGTTATTTACTCGGCTTCCCAAATATGTAATATGCAACATTTCCAATACCATCCATAAAAGCATTTGCAATACACTTAAAATAACCATATATAATAAATTATTAATTATTAACTTTCGCTTATCCATGCCGAATTCAATGGCACAATACACTAAAACAATAGGATACACTAACATGCTCATCTCAGTGGCCAATTTCCCCTCTGCAATTGACTGTAAGAGAATTATATCCATTGTAATCACTATAATATTATTGATATTGAAGCAAAACTTTTTTCCGTACAAAGCATGTACGCATAATAAAATAGATAAAATTTCTAATAAAAAACCAATACGTTGTATCATATATTTCCAGCTCTACCCCTTGTTATTGCGTTATGTATGTATCATCACTATCCTGCATGCTTCTCTTATGTTTACGAAAAAACTGCCGCACAGTTTCGCATGTGCGGCAGCCTGACAATTTATTTTAAGTTATAAATAGTTCCATCCTTTATTCCATAGGTACCACTTCCCAGTAAGTAGTTTGAACCGTTTTTACTATCCCAAGAACCAGAACCATTATTGAAACAAACTTGTGCATGGGTTGCTGTTCCTAAATCAATCACAAGCTTATAATTATATCCGCTTTTCTCAGTTGTCTTCGTCATCTTTACACCTGGAACACTTGTCCATTGACCATTGATTCCATAGTGCATATAGGTATCTGTCCAACTTGTGCTGTAATATACTGTCAACTTGTTGGTATCCTTGATTGTATATTGCATTGTTGTCTCATAAGTTACACCCATATATGTCGTAAACACTGCCTTTAAGGTATAATCTCCCTCTTCCTTCGGTGTCCATACACCTACTCCATCTCTGCTGCTATCAATGTATGTCGTGACGCCATCCTTGATTGCATAAAAAGAATAAGTATTATAAGGGTCTGACTGAATATTAACAAATTTCGCATTCAGTGTCAATGTTGTTCCCGGCTTCTGTGGCGAATTTTCGCTAACCGTAAAGGACTCAAATTTTGGACCTTCAATCTTATAGTTCTCGATCGTATAATTTGCTGTTTTTCCAGTAGCATCCTTTACTGTTACCGTAATATCATAAGTTCCTGCATAATAAGTTACATAACTATAACGAGCAGTTGTTGTATACGGAATAACTTCAGTATATGGATTGCTTCCTGTCTTTCGAGCAAATGTATACTGATAGGAATATGGTGCAGTTCCATTTTCTGCATTTGCCGTGAAAGCAATTGAGCTATGAGTACCACCTACTGCTCTATCTGCTGTCAATGTAACAGACAATCCAGCATCTAACATTGTAATAGAGCCATCTTTAATGCCCCACGCTCCACTAGACACGGTATAGTTTTGACCATTTTTACTATCCCAGGAACCACTTCCATTATTAAAGCATAAGGTTGCTGTCTGTGCAGTTTGTAAATTAATAACATACTTCCATGTATACCCACTCTTATCACTTTTACTCATCTGCATACCCGGTACAGAAGTCCATGAACCGTTTACACTATAATGAACATTCGCATTATTCCAATTGCTGTTTGCATAGTATATCGTTGCTGTTTTTCCTGGTGCTACTGTTGGGGTTGGTTTTTGTGTCGGTGTTGCTGTTGGTTTCTGTGTTGGTGTTGCTGTTGGTTTCTGTGTCGGTGTTGCTGTTGGTTTTTGTGTTGGCGTTGGTGTATTTGTACCTGCGTTCAGCTTTGTCAGCTTTCCATTTTTCACCCCATAAATTCCTGATGGAATACTATAATTGGCATTATTATTATTATCCCAGGAATTATTTCCATTATTAAAGCATACAGTCGCCTTCGTAGCTTCCCCTAAATTGATAACATACTTCCATGTATATCCACTCTGCTCGCTACTTTTGCTCATCTGTACACCTGGTACAGGGGTCCATGAACCATTTTCTACTTGATAATGAATATTAGCAACCTGATAATTTGAATTGTAATAATAAATCGTAGCAGTATTATTCCTTCCTATAACAGTCACTGAATATTCTTTGGAAACACTATTTCCCACTTCATCTTGAACACTTAAATATACTGTACACTTTCCCGATTTTGCAGGTGTCCATGTCACATTTTTGCTACTATTTCCTGAATAAACAACAGTCTTATTTTGTTCATTATCATACTTGTATGCAAGTGTATAGGTATATGCTCCCACACCACCTTCTACTGAAAATGCAACGTTAAGTTTTTCGCCGACATTTACAGATGATGCAACAGAACTTCCTCCCCACTTTAACGCCTTATTTACCTTATATTCAATAGTTTTTGATGCCGTCTTTCCGGTGATAGTACTTTTCGCTGTTACTGTAATACTGGTTGGATAATACGAAAATTTACTTGTCCACTTATAAGACGGGCTGGTTGAGTAAGCACGTACTGTAGAAGTCTGGTTATCAAAGCACATTTTGTATTCATATTTTACATTATCATACAGATTAGATGTTGCTGTAAAAGTAACGTCCTGTCCCGCAGCAATTCTTCCACTTTCAATTGAAGGTGTAAGCGAAAGCAGCTTTGGTTCCGGTACCATCTCATATACCCGATTACTTCCATTTAATTGATTGGTATTAAGATCGGTTGTATATACTTTCGTTCCATCTACTGTAAAGTATAAATCCTTTACAATCAATACATTACTATTTAAGGTATCATCTGTAAATGTAACTTTCCAGGAATAATCACCCATTGTGGCACTAGAAATATCAGATACAACATTTTCTAAATCAAATACCATAGTAGCATCTGTAGCATTATTTGTACCGTCCCATGCAAGATCTTCTGTATCCTTTACAGCTTTAGGAAATTGATATGATTTTGTTGCACCACTTTTTCTGTTCGTAGCCGTAACCGACATAGTCATTTCTCTTCTCGCCCTGGTGTTTACGGTCATATAACATAGACAGCCTGAATTTGCCTTTTCCCTTACCCTTATACGAGTACAGTTATCGTCCATAAAAAAATAGTTTCGTGCACTGCTGTTTACCTTCTTCGCCTGTATACTGCCTGCATCAATTGCCTGATTGATTCTCTGTTCATCCGAAGCTGTCAATACCTGAGATTTTCTATTCAAGGCATCATAAGCCAACCAGCAAAAACCACCATTGGCCCATCCTTTTCCCCAGCTATTTACTATTTTAAAAGCTCCCTTTTCTGCACTCTCCACTTTACCATTGTGGTTAATATCAATCCAAATATCGTCATCATAGCCAACAATACTTACAATGTGTCCATATCCATCCTCTTGATCACAACGGTCGATGGCCTCTTGACCTTTATATTTTTCTGAAGCTACCACAGCCATATTCCACTTCCCTGGGACTGTACCACATGCTACAATTACACCACTAGATAACGTCTTTTTCAGCGTATTAAGGGTGGCATCCTTTGGATTAGTTATAATAGAATCTTCGTTTCCAAAGACTTTAAAAAGTTCCATCTTTGCTGGACGGTTATTCAATGCACTTTCCCATACTTCCTTTGATGGATAAAGAGACTTGTGATTAGATGTATCCAACGGAAGAGCCCCGATCAATGGATATCCAATTTGTTCTGCCAAATCAAAAGAGCCAACACCAGTTGCTTCTGCATAATTGTATCCAAACATTGGATTAACTGAAGTGTTTTTCGTGGTCTGTATTCCTCGTGCTAAGTTATTTTGAAATGTTGTGTTAGTATAATAAAACGAATAGAAAGAACAATTAGGATTGGAACCCTGATTCTCAACTTCCGGAAAGAATTTGCCATAATAACTATCCGTACTCAAATCAGCAGAAGACGGAAGGTTATTATCAGCCTGCTCTGAATCTGCTTCTGCTTTAGAAGTTTCTTCTTCTGAAACTGCTTGCGCAGAGACAGCTTCCTCTTCTGAAACTGCTTCTGTCGAGGACGTTTCCTCATAACTCTCTTCTAAACGACCGCTCTCCTGTGATTCTTCCTTCAACTCCTTATCTAATTCCAAAGAATCATATTCCTCCGGATTCATCATATCCTCTAGATTCGCCGTATCCTCCAGATTCGTCATATCCTCCACGTTAATTTCCGCTGTTTCTGTGGTCTGTAACGCCAAAGCGGAAATATTTGCGTTGGAAAAAGACGTTCCAAACGTTGCCGCTGCCAGAAAAGCTGCAAGCAATTTTTTTACTTTTTTCATGTCTTCTCTTCCCATCTATCTCAATGTTGCATTCATCCATATTTCAGATGAGCCATCTGACCCAACATTACCATTGATGGGTGCAAACAGTGATGCTGTCACACATCCATGTCTGTATTTCTCCTTTCTTAATTTATTTACATTTCTCTTATGTTTTAAATTCTCTTAGTATATAAGAAACTTATGTCAGATCGATAAATTTTAACACATTTTTCACATTTTCGCAATATTTAAATTTAATTTGTAAAATTTTGAATATAATGTACGGTTGACACATGCTTTTACATGTCATGCCTCTTTGCAAGCTTGCTTGTTTTTATTCCTGGATAGGCTAACTGGACAGATTTTTTAAGGTCATAAATATAAAAGTAATACATAAAGGCACAAAGCATTATGACCGACAAAAAGCAAAGAAGGAAACCACGTAAATATACAGATGAATTCAAACAGCAATTAGTAGATTGATATCATTCAGGCAAACGCAGATGTGACATTTGCAGGGAGTATGACATTGCTACTTCCCTGTTTGACAAATGGGTAAAACAAGCTGATAATTCCGGTTCTTTTCATGAAAAAGATAACAGAACTCCGGAGCAGGAAGGACTGGTATCAACGTATACAACTGCACAATTCAAACTGCGAAAGGACAAATGCAATGAATCCAGAATGAAAAATATTCTGAACAGGAAGTTTAACAATCAGCCATATCGCAATGTAGTGGTAAGTAATCTGACATATGTAAGAGTAGAAAAACACTGGAATTGCATATGCATACTTATCGACCTCTTTCACAGAAAAATCATAGGATACATTCTTCGCTTAGTTATCTGACACCTGTACATACCGCGAAAATAGCCTTAAAAAAGTGGTCTAAAAAAGTGTTGACAATCCAACCCACTATCTGGGCATGTTCGGGACTTGCACCCGTTAGAGCGCGCCCATAGCGCGCAAACCCAAAAAATAGACAGCCCTCTTTCGGACTGCCTACCCGCCAATGGGATATTTGGATCAAGGCATTACCCTCGCCTCCCTACGGACATTACTATTATATTCAAAAGCAAATATTAAAATTCACTTACACCATCATAAAGTATCTCCCATTGTGTTGGAAGTATTTTTAATGTATAAACATCTACACTGCTCTTTCTTATCAATTTTGTCAAATCCTTTTTCAAACATTTAACATCTTCTGCTGATAACAGTTTCTTCAATGCGTATAATCTGGAATATAAATCATTATTCTGCGGTAACAGATTTTCCGCATCTTTCTGATGTCGCAGTACAACAGATGATTTCATGCCAACCACCATAGAATTATGTGCACAATAATTTCTCAGATTTCGCACACCATCCAGCCATGTATCCACAAGCTCCGTATCTCCTTTGGAATATCTTTTCTCATGAAACAGATATGTAAGCACATTCTTTCTCAAATCACCACGAAGATAATTGTACATCATTGACATTGTGCCAAATTCGGTATAGCTGAAGGTCACCCATATTGGTATGCCTGTTTCCGCCCTTGCGATACTCCTTTAACTCCGGATACTTAACAACATTTTTTCTCAATTTTTCCTCTTTGCGTACAATATCGTCATAGAAAACGCCATTAAAATATTTTATATTCGTTTTCCTCTTCTTAGTATCCCGCTCTCCTCTTGAATGTGCATAATACTCCTTTTTCATGTAAAAGGTGCCGTCCTGTGTTTTTATCGCACAGGCATTGGATATTGCACTCTGAAAGATCCTGCATGCAGCAAAAATCTGTGCATTCGTATTCGTTGTCTAAAAGACACATACTTTTTCATCATCTCTATCTGCTCTTCGAGCGTAATCGGTAATTCCTTTTGTGCTATTTCATCTCTCCTTTAGGTAAAAAAAAAGAATGGATATACCATTCTTAATCCCGCTAATGGGATATTTGGATTAAGGCATTACCCATGCCTCCCCACGGCCTATAATTATATTAACACATGTTTCAGAGCAATGCAATGCACAATTTACTATCTCTGACAATTCCTACAAGAAAAAGAACTGCCAAATTATTTGACAGTTCCTCAACTTACTTCATTTTTTCTTTTATATTTTTATACGCTTGCATGGGAAATGGTATTTCTCCAAAAAAGGGGTAAATAAACAGGTAACGGCAATCTTACTAGCAGTTTGCAAACTACTGTTTTACTGCCAGGCATTGTTTGCGCATACAAATGTTAAATTCTATATAATTTTTTCCCGTATCATCTTTATTATTTTTCACTTGTAAATCACATTTATGTTCCTCGCAAATCTGTTTTACATTTGCTAACCCCAGTCCCCTATGTTCTCCTTTACTGCTCTCTCCACTTTTAAACATTTTCATTATCTTCTCTTGTGGAATATACTCGTTTTCA
>JBNMLC010000044.1:0-6194 GCA_050874665.1 Lachnospiraceae bacterium
GAAAAAAAGAAAGAACAGCAGGAAAAACCTCAGGCTCGTTCTTCCTTAAAGGAACGACTTGCAGCAAAACAGAAGGAAGTGGCACAGGGGAAAAATAAAGATTCCAAAGAGCTGGATAAAACTAAAAAGACGAACAGGGAGGAAATATAGGAATATGAATAATCCATTTACGGTTGAAGAAACAAATCTGATATGCATTTTCCAGAGTGACAGCAGAACAAAAGTAATTAAGGATATTCACAAGGCAGTCGGACATATCGACGATGATGATCTGGTGGAATTGTCGGTGCGTGTTGTGAAAAAACTGGAAAACATGAGCGATGAGGAATATGCCGGATTGGTACTGGAAGAGGCAGAATAAGGGAAGGCTCGCAGGTAGGTGTATTGTACGCCTTTCTGCGAGCTTTTTTCATAGGTGTTTTTATGGGACACCATGAAATCTATAATGAAAGCAGAAAGAGGAAAGGACGAAAATATGATGCACAGATTATATTATTGGATGTGGAAGTCAATTGGAGATAAAAAGTTTTGTAAGCATTGTTGCCTATTCTGCAAATTCTATGAAGTTTGCAGGCAGGATGGGGATTGTTCGTAAAAGATAAACCTGTCCTATAATATTCCCTATATGATACAATGTGGTAAAATTTAGTCAAGTTTTTATCATAAGGGGGCGAGATATGTGCCAAAGGGGACTAATCAGAAGTTAAAGCTGTATTATCTTGCAAAAATCATGGTAAGCAATACCGATGATGAACACGCAATGACTTTGCAGGATATAAAAAATGCACTGGAGCAGTATGAGATTACCGCAGACAGGAAAAGTCTGTATGATGATTTTAATGTGCTGCGTGATATGGGGATAGACATTCTCGGAGAACAGCGTGGCAGGAGCTATTATTATCATGTAGGAAAGAAAAAATTTGAGCTGGCTGAACTGAAATTGTTGGTAGATGCAATCCAATCATCTAAGTTTATTACAGTAAAAAAATCACATGAACTGATTCGAAAATTAGAGAGCTTTGCAAGCAGATATGAAGCATCAAACCTTCAGCGACAAGTGGTGGTTACCGGACGTATCAAGACTATGAATGAGTGTATTTACTACAATGTGGATGCGATACATTCAGCAATCGCCAACAATCGGATGATACAGTTTCAATATTTCCAATGGAATACCAAGAAGAAAATGGAAATGCGTCATAACGGACAGTTTTATAAAATCAGTCCATGGGCATTGACATGGGATGATGAAAATTATTATCTGGTTGGATATGATGCACAGGCAGAGAAAATCAAGCATTATCGTGTCGATAAAATGCGGAAATTATCGATAATGGAAGAAAAAAGCGAGGGCAGAGAGCATTTCAAACAGTTTAACCTTGCCTCCTATGCAAAAAAGAACTTTGGGATGTTCGGAGGGGAAGAAGTAAATGTGCGTATGCAGTTCTCTAATGATCTGGTAGGTGTTGTGATAGACCGATTTGGAAAAGATATTATTATATCTCCGGCGGATGAAGAACATTTCATAGTAAATGTGAATGTTGCAATCAGCAGTCAGTTCTTCGGATGGGTGTTTGCACTCGGAACTGGTGTAAAGATATTAGCACCTGAAAATGTGGTAGAGCGTATGAAACAGGAAATAGATGCGTTGCATGGTTTTTATAACAAATAATGAAGGGAGTTGCTATATGGGATTATATGAAGATGATGGGGAATTTATAAATGATTTAATCGCATTTGACACTTCGCAGATTCAGAGACGATGTTACGGCATCATTTATGGGGACGGATGTTTGTGAGAGCATATTATTGTATCAGTCCCAGACTTGTAGAGAAATATGGTTCTGCAAACTGGTTCCGTAGAATATGGCGAAGATTCTTAGATTTTATGGTTGATAAGCTCCATGAAAAAGGTATTGAAGATACAAAATATGCAGGATGAAGCAGAGCAGAAAGCAAAGATAGACAGAGAACAGGCAAATGAGCTTGAGTATGTTGATGAATCACAGAAGTCAGATGATGCAGAAAGTGCTAACGCTTCTAGTGGAAGTGCTGGTGCTAAGCCTGTAAGGAATCCTGAGAGGGAAAAGCCTAAGTGGGAGGATACCATCACAAATCGAATGCTGCACTGGTCATATACACCGGAGCAGAAAGAGGAAGTGAAGAAGGCATTAGCTGCAGGAGTTCCGAAAGCAACGATTCTTACTTACTTCTATCCGGATGTTTCTGTGGAGAGGGTGAGTTTATATCGGAAGAAGCATTAAATGATATAGCATAGGCACAGAAAATGTGGTATACTGTGCCTATGTGAAATGAATGTTTTACCGAACAGAATTTGGATGAATATATGGTAATAAATGATTCTGCATGAGAAAGAGCAATGCACTGCTATGTTTTCAGAAATCGTGTAGAACCTATTTGTTGCGTAATAGTTGATGCAGACATGAATAGATCTGAAAACATAAAATAATAACAATTACTGTTATTGAAGATAGTGAAATTATTATGTATAATCTATATGTAGAAAACAAAGAGACAAAACACTGAAAAATACGGTGGAAATCTAATAACAAAAATAAATCAACAGGAAAAGGAGAAAATGACTATGAAAAAATATGAATGTGGACCATGTGGCTATATTTATGATCCGGCAGTAGGAGATCCAGACGGAGGTATTGCTCCAGGAACTGCATTTGAGGATATTCCAGATGACTGGGTATGTCCAGTCTGTGGATTGGGAAAAGATGTTTTTGTTCCTGTAGAAGACTAAGCAGATAATGCTAATATGAAACTGACAGACACAAAAAGAATCCAAGAGAAAATAAAAAAGAAATGGAGACCAGATTATGACTTATGATTTAAATATTACTTTTGATGACAATTTAATAACAGGAAATAAAACAATTGATACACAGCATAAGGAATTGATTGACCGTATCCAGAACTTTGTAACTGCATGTCAAAATGGCGACAGCAAGCTAAAAGCAATCAAAATGCTGGATTATCTGGATGAGTATACTAACTTTCATTTCAAAGAAGAGGAAAAGCTTCAGGAAAATGCTGGTTATCCAGAGTATGAAAAACATCACGAAAAACATGAAGAGTTTAAAAAGACAATTCAGGAACTGCAAGAATACCTTCAGGATTATGAAGGACCAACAGAACAGTTTAGTGAACTTGTACAGAAAAATGTAATCGATTGGCTATTTGGACACATTAAAACATATGACCGCTCTGTAGCAGAATTTATCTTTATGAGAGAGAATCCAGACCGATACTAAAATAAAACAAGGAAGTATCGAAGGTAATGGAAGATAAGGCCAGATAAATGTGAGGACGTGGGAGAGATCCTGCGTCCTTTTTTAGTACGTAATAGTATCAATCTTGTGTTTCTCTTTATTAAGACTTTCAGAAATTTCATATATGACACAAAGAACCACCAAGGCACAGAAAGGTGGTTCTTATATTTTGCAGTGAATGAATCAATTATTTTGTGATGATATCACAGAAAATAATTTACCTTTTGCTTATAATGTAGCTACAAACTAAGTAAGGAGGTAGTCTAAATGAGATTAAAAGATAAGGTTGCAATCATTACGGGTGGCAGTCGTGGAATAGGATTTGCTACAGCTGATAAATTCTTGAAGGAAGGTGCTTCAGTTGTGTTGGCAGCAAGTTCACAGGAATCAGCAGATGTTGCTGTAGATAAATTAAAAGGAAAATATCCCAATGCAATAGTTGCTGGAATTAGTCCAAATCTGGCAAGCATGGAGTCTGTCAGAAAGGCTTTTAAAGAGGCAACTGAAAAATATGGATGTGTCGACATACTGGTAAATAATGCAGGAATTTCAGAAAATACCTCATTTATGGATTATACAGAGGAGACCTTTGATAAAGTCATTGACCTAAATGTAAAAGGAGTATTTAATACTACTCGTGTAGCAGCAGAATGTATGGTGGCAAGAGGCAAGGGTGTCATTCTCTCAACTTCTTCCATGGTGAGTATTTCGGGACAGCCAAGTGGGGTTGCTTATCCGGCATCGAAGTTTGCGGTAAACGGATTGACTGTATCATTAGCAAGAGAACTAGGACCTAAAGGTATTCGTGTTAATGCTGTTGCACCTGGGATTACAGAAACTGATATGATGAAAGCTGTGCCAAAGGAAGTTATCGAACCTATGATTGAAAGAATCCCATTGCGTCGTCTTGGACAGCCAGAAGATATTGCCAATGCGTTTGTGTTTCTTGCTTCAGATGAGGCGAGTTACATTACAGGTGTTATATTAAGTGTAGATGGTATGGCAAGAAGTTAATTTAATGTGGTATGGTGATGTAATCACGGAAAACAAATGAAATTAAGACTATAATAAAGCTATAAAAAAAGATAAGGAGGACTGTAAAATGTCTGCTATTAATATCAATAAAAATAATTTTGAGAACGAAGTACTGAATTCCGATAAAACCGTTCTTTTAGATTTTTGGGCATCTTGGTGTGCACCTTGCCGTATGGTAGTACCTATTGTAGAGGAGATTGCAGATGAGCATAGGGATATTAAAGTTGGAAAGATTAATGTAGATGAAGAGCCTGAACTGGCAAATAAGTTCAGTATTATGAGCATTCCGACTTTAGTGGTTATGAAGAATGGGAAGATTGTACAGCAGGTTTCAGGGGCGAGATCTAAGAATGCGATTTTAGAAATGCTTTAGGGAGGTGTGCTAATGGGATTTTTTGATTTCTTTAAACAGTCGAATATTAATCAAGGCATAGAAGAGTATAAAAGGACTGCTGGTGCAGTTCTGCTGGATGTCCGTACTCCGCAGGAATATCAGGAAGGACATATACCAGAAAGTAAAAATGTGCCGTTGCAGCAACTAGACAATATTATTTCTGTAGCGAAGAATAAGGATATCCCTCTGTTTGTATACTGTTATTCCGGTTCCAGAAGCCGTCAGGCAACTGGGATACTGCAACGAATGGGATATTCTAAAGTAAATAATATCGGTGGCATTGCAGCTTACTCAGGAAAGGTGGAAAAATAAGATGAAGGTAATAATCGTAGGAGGTGTAGCAGGAGGAGCTACAGCCGCAGCAAGAATACGCAGACTGGATGAACATGCAGAAATTACTGTGTTTGAAAGATCCGGATACATATCCTATGCTAATTGTGGACTTCCATATTATATTGGAGATGTGATCACAGACCCGGAAGAACTTACACTACAGACACCAGAGAGTTTTTTTAAACGCTTCCGTATTAACATGAAAATTCATCATGAAGTTATCTCCATACATCCGGAACGTAAAACGGTTTCAGTGAAAAATTTAGAGAATGGTGAGATATTTGAAGAAAAATATGATAAGCTGATCCTCTCTCCAGGTGCAAAGCCAACACAGCCGAGACTTCCCGGAGTAGGTATTGATAAACTTTTTACACTTCGTACTGTAGAAGACACTTTTCGGATAAAGGAATATATAAATAAGAATCATCCAAAATCGGCTGTATTGGCAGGTGGCGGTTTTATTGGTCTGGAACTGGCAGAAAATTTGAGGGAGCTTGGCATGGATGTTACGATTGTCCAGCGGCCTAAGCAGCTGATGAACCCTTTTGACCCGGATATGGCATCCATGATCCATAATGAAATGAGAAAGCATGGGATAAAACTGGTACTGGGGTATACAGTAGAAGGATTTAAAGGAAAAGACAACGGAGTGGAGGTCCTGTTGAAAGATAATCCATCCCTTCAGGCTGACATGGTAATTCTGGCAATCGGAGTCACACCAGACACAGTATTAGCAAAAGAAGCCGGTCTGGAACTTGGCATCAAGGAAAGTATTGTAGTGAATGACAGAATGGAAACCTCTGTACCGGATATTTATGCTGCAGGTGATGCAGTTCAGGTAAAACATTATGTTACGGGTAATGATGCGCTGATTTCTTTGGCAGGACCAGCCAATAAACAGGGCAGAATCATCGCTGATAATATTTGTGGCGGTGATAGTCGTTACATGGGCAGTCAGGGAAGCTCCGTTATAAAAGTGTTTGATATGACAGCAGCCACTACAGGTATCAATGAAACCAATGCCAAAAAGTCAGGATTAGAGGTAGATACAGTAATTCTTTCTCCTATGAGTCATGCCGGTTACTATCCTGGTGGAAAAGTGATGACCATGAAGGTGGTTTTTGAAAAAGAGA
>JBNMLC010000045.1:0-4950 GCA_050874665.1 Lachnospiraceae bacterium
GAGAGGTATGCCAATAGAAAAGTTTTGGAGTGCAGGTCTTGAACAGTGTAAAATTTTAGAATTGTAAATTAAGAGAAATTCGATAGAAAGAATTTGCAAATTTCAGTTTGTGGGGATATTGTTCAATCGGAATTTGTGGAGGTAGTATAGTGAAGTACGTTGAATATGGATTAAAACAAAAAGATACGATTATGTTCCTACATGGCGGCGGATTGGCTCCTTGGAATTATTCCGAGGAGGCAGAACAGCTCCAAGACAGATATCATATCATAATTCCGTTCCTTGATGGTCATAGCGGAAGTGACAAGAACTTTACTACAATAGAGAATAATGGGGACGAGATTATTGCTTATATAGACCAGAATCTCAATGGAAAGGTCTTTATGATTTGTGGACTTTCTCTTGGAGGGCAGATTCTCACAGATATACTAGCGAAAAGAAAAGATATCTGCAAGTATGCGGTCATCGAAAGTGCACTTGCCCTGCCAATGAAGGTGGAATATGCACTTATTCAACCGTTTTTTTCAATATGTTATCGTCTGATAAAGAAGCATTGGTTTGCTCAATTACAGTTTAAATCATTGCGTATCAAGGACAGCCTTTTTGAGGACTACTATCGAGACAGCGTAGCAATCACAAAAGAAAACATGATATCATTTTTAAAAGCCAATTCTGATTATAAACCCAAAGAAGATTTAAAAGAATCGCAAGCGAGTGTCCTTATATTGGTAGGAAGCAAGGAGTCGGGAATTATGAAGAAATCCGCCAGACTTCTATGTGAACAAATCCCAAACTCCACATTGGAAATGTTGCCTGGGTATTATCATGGGGACTTAAGTTTGAATCATGCTTCTGAGTACGTTCAGAAAATGGAGAAATTTATATCTAAGTGACAAATTCAGGTTTGCCGAAAACAGGAATAATAAATGGAATATATTACAATAAGTAATGGCGCTAAAATGCCGCAGCTGGGTTATGGTGTATATCAGGTTACCAAGGATGAGTGTGAACGGTGTGTACTGGACGCATTGGAAGTAGGATATCGCAGTATTGATACTGCTCAGAGTTATTTTAATGAAGTGATATGCTGTGAACTGTAGATGTCAGATATCCTCATAAATGTTGTAATTTAGCGGATTTCTCCATCTGCTAATACACAACATAGGCGGCTGGCTCATTTGTGGTGAATGAAAGTGCAGATGTTGTAGAAAAGAAGGTGATAATTGATTTTTTCCTTACATGTATATCATAACACAAAGGAGGCGGTTGTGTATGGAATTAACATATCATTGGGAAGGTGACTATCTGATACCTGATTTTTCATTAGATGATGGTAGTAGTCATAATATTGGCAAATACGGCAGAATGCGTCAGAAATATTTATGCGAAAATTATCCATCAGAGTATCTTCATCTGGTTATCACTGAAAAATAGTGGAAAAACAGCTTGAAGAGATTGACGAAGAATGTTATGAGATGATGGACAGACTTACAGAACAGATGGCAAAGAGGGAAGCTATAATCGAGCATATGAAATCAACTGACCAGCTTGGGGGGATACGGAAGATGAATAACATTCAGAGTAGGGCAGAGGAAATTGTGATTCATGAGTTGATATATACGAATTAAAAATACAGCAGAAAGTTTATCTATTCAGATTTCCTGCTGTTGTCTTATATAGCCATTCAGACACTGTCTGAACGAGTATCGTTTTAATCTTTTAGTTCCCGTTCTATCTCTTCAATAGTAGGCATTGAACTCTTATAGTCATCTGGAATCAGATTATTAAGTTCATATTCGGAAATTCCAACAGGAACATTCACTGCACTGGTAGCATATTGAGCCAGAACATTATCTTTTGTTTTGCATATCAGTAAGCCTATTGTAGGATTATCGTTATCTGCTCGCAGTATTCCATCAGTTGCTGCAATGTAAGTTCCTAATTGCCCCATATCTCCGGGCTCAAATGCCCGAGTTTTGATTTCAATGACAACATAACAATGTTTTTGTATGTTGTAGAATAGCATATCAATAAATTGTTCAGTGTCTCCGACAACAAGCCGGTATTCTCTACCGACAAAAGCAAATCCACGCCCTAATTCAAGAAGAAATTTTTGGATATTATCCATAAGTGCATCTTTCAATTCTTTTTCATCGTATCCTTCTCTGAGAGTAAGAAAATCAAAATTATATGGATCTTTCGTGATTTCTCTGGCAAGATCGCTGCCAATATCAGGAAGTAGCTTTTCAAAATTTGTAATTGCTTTGCCTTCCCTTTCATATAAATTTGTATCAAGAAAATTTAAAAGCACAGCTCTTGACCAGTTATTTTCATATGTCTTTTTTACAAAAAACAAAGCCTTATCCAAATTGCCCTTGCATTTATTGATTATCTGAATATGGTGTCCCCAAGGAATCATAAAAATGCAATCTTCAACAGCTTGTTGATATATTCGTGTTTCTGAATCGTCAACAACTTGTTGACGATTTGAATTATTGTATAAATCATAAAAATATTTCATATATTTTAAATTAGTTACGGAAAATGACTTAACATCAGGCAGTGCATCCTGTAAATCAAGACTCAGATTTTTGAAAAAAGATTTTCCATATTTGATTTCATTGTAATTCTCTGATATATCATGCCCAATAGACCAGTAAAATAACAGCATTTCTCTATTAACTTTTGTTGCGGCTTTTATCTGGCTGTTGCGGAATCTTAAAGAAACTTCTTTAATCCATTTTGAATATTCTGTATTAGTTTTAATGATTTCACTCATTGTGTGTAAACCTCCTGAACATTATATGTAAAAAATGATTTCATTCATCAGTATCCTTTTTTCTCGCCCTTGTTTTATATACATTATACTGGTTCTTGCATCTTGGGGAGCAGAACTCGTTTCCCTTGCGACTAGCAATAAATGCTTTGCCACAGTGCTTACACAGCTTCATTGCACAGCTTTCGTCTGTCAGCATAAGGGAAAAGCACATCTGTATCATAACAAACAGTGAATGAAAATCCCAGACAATAACAGGTGAATCCTTTTCCAATGCGATATGATATGTCGGAGATATGCCACCAAATGCCGACATTCCCTGCCGATACAGGTCTTTTGTCTGTTCATCTATCGAATCATAATCGTGGTAGTAGAGAAAGCTCGTTATATAGGTAAAAGCCCAGTCAGTAAATTCTTTTATGAGCCAGTCATATCGCTCAGCATATTCCTTCTGAAAACTCATGGATACAGCCTGAGGGCTGTTACCCATTGCCATCACAATAGCAATTTCATCTTTATCTGTAACAGACCATCCGGATTCAGTGCCTTTCTTGCGAAAATCCAGCTTTTCAAAAGGGTAGAAGTAAGTGAGATAATCCTTTGTAGAAAGAGTTTCTTCTTATATAAAGTGGTTTTTTGGCAGCTAGACGGACTCATATGTAACAAATTGTGCCGTTGTAGGCAGTGCTGCCATAAAGCCAAGAAATCCGTAAGCAGATATAAAATCAAGAACCATCTTCTGCAATATATCATCAGCTGCCTTATGCATAGCCATAAGACCGATATTAACCGCATCAAGAACAAGCGTATTGGCATTCTGCATTGGGCGATACATCTGAGGCTTCGCATTTCCTGAAACTACTATATATAAAGTGTCATCATCAGCAGTACGATATTCATAGTTGCTATATTTCACCCAAGGGGCACTTGTGTGTTCAAATAGCTTCTTCATTCTCTATTCTTCCAATTTGTCCATTACTTAACAAATGTAATCTTATATATATTTTATCCAATTACAAAAAGACGGTCAAGCAGAACTTAACAGGAAGGTGATTTCCTGCGAGCACCATTTTCAAGAAAATATTTCTCATTAGGTGTAAGTGACTGTTTATCATGTTCTTTTCTGTATTCCAAAGTTTTTGTTAATTCTTTCCTTAGCTTTTTGAGTGCAGTCTCCCTCACACCACGCACATTTCAGTCTGTCTGCTTATTTAATGATGCATATTGTACAGTTGAGTATGCATGGACAAACAGATAGAACATAAGCCGTTTGTGGGAACCTTTGAGTGACTTCAAAATACCTGATATATCTGCTGCGGTCACCAATTCATGTAAATTGTCAGGCTGATCAAAAATGTAATCTATGAAATCACCTGCAAGTAGTAATTTAAGCAGCACCATATCGTAAGATGCATTGGCAGGAAGATAATATTCAGACGCTCCCAATTCAAGAGGAATTTCAGAACGACCTATCTCGTGGACACGTTCTTTTCGTTCCCTGTTGGAATCCAGTTTATCCCACCATGAGATTACATTACGAAAATATTCCTCGGTTCTTGCACTTTCTTCCAACCGGCTGATTGCCAGAGCACGGGCTTCTCGGTGCAACATTTCACTATCATATTCCGGTATTAGATTTTGTTCTTTAAATGCTGCAAGCTCAGCGTATTTTGGCAATGTAGTCAGTCTTTTTATAAAAATTATATTTTTTCAAAATACTTCCGTTTTATAGCCATATTTCTCCTATTAGTGAAAGAAGTAATGTACTGGTCAAGCTTTTTTGTAACACTTTGTTCGATAAATACCTATCTGTAACGAGCTTCCATTGGTGTCAAATAATTATTGTATGAATGAGGGCGAACATAGTTGTACCAATTTATGTATTTCATAGGGAGTTGATCCATCATATCTACATTTGAAAATGAAGTTACATTATAAAAGTTGCTTTTAAAAGTATTATAAAATCTTTCCATTGGAGCATTATCGTAAGGGCAGCCAGCCTTACTCATGCTTTGTGTTATATTATTGTTTTTATAGAAATTTACGAAATCCCATGATGTGAACTGAACTCCCTGGTCTGAGTGCAGAATCACTTTAGGATATTTTTCCTTTTTCAAGGCTATCTTCAGAGTATTTATTGCCAAATCAGTATTGATATAATCACTATTTAATGA
>JBNMLC010000046.1:0-3149 GCA_050874665.1 Lachnospiraceae bacterium
AACAATCACATTGACCGGAGTATTAGGTCTGGATGCTTTTTTACTGTAAAGAACAGAAAAAATATTTTCATCAATAGCAGGAAAAACTTTGTCTGCAAAAGTATTTGCCCATGATTTTTCTAACATTCGTTTTTCGCGTTCTGTAAGATTAAAAGTACTGTCTAAAACAGTAAGCTGTTGATTATCATTTTTAACAAAAGACATATAGATCACCTCATAAAATGCTACCTACATTTTACCAAAGAATCCAATGTTTTTACATATCGTGTTAAGTTTTCAAGGTACAAATTTATATCAAAGGCTATAAACCTTTTGACACCCTAATCTTTTATTTTATCTTCTCCGGAGCAGTTTTTTACACTGGCTTACAGGTGCATCCGATTCCCAGTCCATCCGGACCGATATGACAGGACAAACCGAAGGAAAGTTTATCACACATGACTTCCATTCCCGGGAAACTTTCTTTAATCTGGTTTACCCATTCTTCTGTCACTTCATCGGTACTGCTGGACGCCGCCATCAGGTACACTTTACCCGCAGCATATTCTTCTCGGAAATTCGTTTCCAGCTCATGCTTCATTGCATCGATCATAACTTTACGTGATTTCTTCATACCACGGCATTTCTGGTAGATATCAAGCTTTCCTGTGCTGAAATGCATAACAGGTTTGATATTCAGGACATCTGCTGCCAAAGCTGTCACAGAGCTGACTCTTCCTCCTTTTTTGAGATATTTCAGCGTGCTGAGCCCGATATAAATTGTCATTTTTTCTCTGGTTTCTTCAAGAATTTTCTTGATTTCGACTACACTGTATCCTTCTTCTGCCATTTCTACTGCATCAAGAACAGAACGATGCATCGGGGTTGCCACACGACCGTTATCTACGACAAACACCTTACCGGCAAATTCATCTTCATTTGCCATGGCTTCTGCTGTCATACAGGACCCACTTAAAGCACTACTAAGAGGAATATAAACAATCTCCTCATATTCTTTCAGCATCTCTTTCCACATATCCATAACTTCTGTTGGTGACGGCTGAGATGTAGATACATCTACGCCCTTTCGAAGCATATCATAAAATTCATCTCTGGAAAGATCTACTCCTTCACGATACACTTTCTCTCCGATATAAAAGGGCATCGGTAGTACCTTAATTCCGAGTCTCTGCGCTTCTTCGCTCAAAATTCCACTGTGGCTGTCTGTCATGATTCCTATTTTCTTCATAATATCTTCTTCCTTTGTAATCTATTTTTATAACGTCTTAATAATCGGCATTACACTTCATTTATATTTGTATCATATCATTATTTTTCATTCGGCATAATAAAGGATGACGCAATTTCCTCCTCCGCATACTCTTCCACATCCGTTCTCGTTACTCGTTTTATATGTTGTTTTTTTAGGCGCAGATATACGAACTCCCGGAATATAGTATAAAATACCGATACAAGTGGAATGAAAATCAGCATACCTATAATTCCCATAAGATTTCCGCCGATTGTAACTGCCGCCAGTACCCAAATTGATGGAAGTCCTACTGATCCGCCAACCACATGAGGATAGATCAGATTACCTTCTATCTGCTGCAAAAGCAGAAAAACTATAATAAATAAAACTGCCTGTTTTGGATTTACCATAAAGATCAGAAAACTTCCCACGGCACAGCCAATAAAGGCTCCAAAGATAGGAACCAATGCGGTAAACGCGATCAAAATTCCAATTAAAAGTGCATATGGCATTTTTAAAATACTTAGCGTGATAACAAACATCATTCCGAGAATTACTGCTTCCAGACACTGCCCTGCAAGAAAATTTGCAAATGTCCGATATGTCAGCGAACATATGTTAAGAATTGCATCTGCTTTTTGTTTTGGAATAAAAGCGAAAATCACTTTTCTTACCTGTAAATGTAATTTTTCCTTCTGAAAAAGAATATAGCATGCAAAGGAAAACGAAATAAAAAAGGTCGCTAATCCACTGGCAATGGAACCTACTGCTGACATCGTCGTATTCATCATATTTCCGACTCCGTTTCCAAGAAGACTTATTCCCCATTTAATTGCCTGATCAGGCTGAAACTGCAGCTGATCTACCAATTTCATAATATCCTGATTATCATGTGAAAATTCCCGAATCCAGTTTTGCATCTGTGGAATAAAATCTGAAATACTCGTCATCAGATTTCCCATGGTCTGTGTAAGCTGTGGAATCACACCAAACATTACCAATACCATTACACCTGCTGCCAATATAATTGTAAGAAGCAGGCTTATCGGTCTCGCAGCTTTTTTTCCTATTTTATTATTTTCTTTTATCTTTCCGAGCATTTTCTTTTCCAGGAAACTCATTGGTACATTAATCACAAAGGCAATTGCACCACCAAGCGCAAAAGGAAACACAATTTTCCATATTGACTTCAGCACTTCAATCACCACATCGAATTTCCACAAAGCAACTACAAGAAATGCCGTAAACACAATCAGTTCTCGAATTTTTTTCATAGAACATCTACTTAAATCCACTATCTTTCCCCTCTTTTTCTTAGTTTCATACGTATACACTTAAGTAATTGAATAATCAGAAGGCTTGCAAAAGCATATAAATATACACATCCAAGCTGCATCAGATTCAACGTTTCCACTTTGAATAAGTTATGGAAACCAGGAACCGTCAGTACTGTTGTAATGAGTACTGCACCTAACACAAATGCTCCCTGAAGCCACTTGTTATGAAAGAGACCTTTTGTAAAAATGACCGGATGATCTGATTTGCAATTATATCCATGAAACAAACGTGCCAGACAAAGAGTTCCAAAAGCATACGTGCTTCCAAGCAATGTACCATTCTGGTTGTATCCTGTCAAAAAACTGATCATTGTCATTGCTCCAATTACCAAACCTTCCAGACCGATTTTGCTAAGAAAATCTTTTGTCAATATCGACTCATCTGCCAATCTCGGTTTTTCACTCATCACTTCACTTCTATCCGGCTCTAAGCCTAACGCAATTGCCGGAAGACTATCCGTCAAAAGATTAATGAAGAGTAAATGTACTGGTGCAAATGGCACCGGAAGTCCTGCAACCGATGAACAAAGAACGGTTAAAATTGCTCCGAAATTTCCTGACAAAAGAAACTGTATCGCATA
>JBNMLC010000047.1:0-2527 GCA_050874665.1 Lachnospiraceae bacterium
ACTGCAAGCGAAATTATATGGAAACCATCCAAGACGGGTACATTTAAATTGCATGTGTATGCCATTAATAACGGAAAAATAATTAACAAAACAGTTGAAAGCTATACAGTGAGGTAAACTGCCATATGTTAAAATAAGAAAGGGACTGTTGCATTGATATGCTCCCTTCTAGGTAGACAAGTGAAATAATAAAAATCACTTACTACGTAGAAGGGAGCATTTTCTATGTCAAAATCAAAATTATTTTTGTGCAAAATGCACAATGAGATAATTCTTTTAAAAGTATATTTTCAGCAGGATAGAAAACACAACAAAAATGGGAAATAAGTAACAAAACAATTGAAAATAGTGGAATTGCAGAAAACGGAAAATTTGTATAATTCGAATAAAGAAAAAAAGGCTGCGCATGAAAGTAAAAAGTAAAATTGGTTAAAAGGTAGAAAAATTGATTGTATTTGAAAAATCTATATACAATATGAAGAAAAAAATGTATAATAAATGTGTAATAAATTGTTAACTTTTCTGAAGGGAGGAAAAGAAAATGCATAAAAAACGCATTTTTAAATTTTTCCGTAATACTGTCAGCGTAGCATTGGCGGTTTGTATGTTGACTGGCAATATGGCAACAGGTTTGGAGGCCGTATATGCCAGGGAAACAACGCAGGCAGTGGAAGCGGAAGCAGAGTATGTGGAAGAGGATATTGCTACTTCCAATGCAGAAAAATATGGTTTGGCTGAAACGACAAAGCAGGGTGCAATACTTCACGCATGGTGCTGGTCATTTAACACCATAAAAGAAAATATGAAGGATATTGCAGAAGCTGGATTCACTACAGTACAAACTTCACCAGCGAACACCTGTGTTGTAGGTGAAGGCGGCGGAATGGAATTGATGGGTAATGGAAAATGGTATTTCCATTATCAACCGATTGATTGGAAAATCGGAAATTACCAGTTAGGAAGCAGAGATGACTTCAAGGCTATGTGTGAAGAAGCAGATAACTATGGAGTTAAGATTATTGTAGACGTACTTCCAAATCACACATCATCTGACCGCGGTGCTGTCGCTCAGAGTATGATTGACGCAGCCGGCGGAATGGACAAACTATATCATAAAAATTGGGATGTAGGGTGTGATGACTGGTCAGACCGAAACAAGATTACAAATTACAAATATTCTACCGATGGCTGTCCGGACGTATGTACCGAAAATCCAGGCTTTCAGGAATATTATGTAAAATATTTGAATGATTTGATTGCGTGTGGTGTTGATGGATTCCGTTATGATACGGCAAAACATATTGGACTCCCAGACGATCCGCTAGATGAAGTCACAAGAAATAATGGCTGGACAAATAACTTCTGGCCGGTAGCACTTGGACAGCAGTCAGTAAATGGTACAAAGTTAAATGGAAGTACAGACACATTATTTGTATATGGAGAGGTGCTTCAGGATGCCGGTTCAAGAGATGCTGACTATGGAAAATTATTTAATTTGACAGCAAGTAATTACGGTGGAAAATTGAGAAATGCTATCAGAAATAAGGATTTTAATGTAAATAATTTAAGTGGTTGGGAAAATGCGGCAGGAGCGGACCGTTTGGTAACATGGGTGGAATCTCATGATACATATTGTAATAATCACGAGTCGGGCTGGATGACAGATTGGGATATTAGAATGAGCTGGGCTGTTATTGCAGCAAGAGCATCTGGAACTCCATTATTTTACAGCAGACCGGACGGTTCTAATGGTTCTCAGGGAAATTACTGGGGAAATAATAGAATTGGTGCAAAAGGTAATGATCAGTTTAAAGATCCGGAAGTAGCAGCAGTCAACTTTTTTAGAAATGCTATGGTTGGCGAAGGCGAATATTTAAGAAATCCAAATAACAATAGCAAAATTTTACAGATTGACCGTGGAACTAAGGGAACCTGTATTATAAATCTTGGAGATTCGACAAGCATTGATAATGAAACAACGATGGCAGACGGAATATACAAAGATCACGTATCGGGAAGAGAATTTACGGTATCTGGCGGAAAAATCAGTGGCCAGTTAGATGGCGGAAAAATTGCAGTTATCTATAATGCAGACAATAGTAAACCATCTATAAGTGCTTCTGTAAAAGATGGAAGCTCCATTACAAAAGATACCTTAGATGTAACCTTTACTGTGAAGAATGCACAGAGTGCTACTTATTCTATAGATGGAGGGGCAGCAACAGCATTTACAGACAGCGTGAAATTAACATTGGGCGCTGACACAGCAGTAGGTTCCAATGTAAAGGTAACCATTAAGGTTGTCGGTACAGATGGAGATTCTGTAGAGAAAACTTTCACTTATATAAAGAAAGAGGCAGGTAAGTTAGAGAAGAATACGGTTTACTTTACAAAACCAAGTGACTGGAGTTCTGCAAAAATATATGCATACGAAGATGGAGCTACAGCAAATAAGCTTACCGGAGAATGGCCGGGAACAGACATGAAAGATGAAGGAGAAGGAATATATTCTTATACCTTTGACAGC
>JBNMLC010000048.1:0-2348 GCA_050874665.1 Lachnospiraceae bacterium
AAGTACTTCTCCATCGTCAAAAACATCACCTACGGAAATGGTGTGTGTACCTGCTGCCTGTGGAAGTGCGCACACTACTTTATCCTCATCTTCCTCTTCTAAATGATATGTTCTGCTAAAAGTATATACATCACCATCTAATTTTTCATGCTGACCAGCACCTACTGCCGGATGATTATTTCTGAATTGTCCTAATTTTTGCCAGTGAGCCAGACATACTTTATCATAATTTTCCCAGTCCATATCAGAACGGAATCTCTGATCCAGATAATCATTACCTGTAAAAAAGTCTTTCCATTCCAGTCCTCTATTCACTTCGTTTCCATAGTAAATCTGAACTCCACCCGGTGCCAGCAAAAGGTTTGTACCATTAGCCATCATCTGTGCAGATGAAATATCCCATGTAACTTTTGCACTATCATTATCGTCATGGGAATTAATATAGCTTAATACATTAAAGTTTTCATCACTATTAATGGTATCTGCATAGTCTTTATAAGTGCCTTCCATATTTGTCGGTTCACTGTTTTTAGGAAATGTAAAGTTAATCATGGAATCAAAACCGTTTGTGAAATATGAACTCTTGCCCATACCATGACCCCATTCCTCACCAGTCATCCAAAAGCTTTCATCCCAGTCTGCACCGGCTTTTGACGGATTATTTTTTCTCCATTCCTTCAGTGCCTTATCTGCTTCTATTTTCAAATCGTTCCATGCATCCTTGTCAACGTGCTTTGCAGTATCGCAACGGAAACCATCTACTCCATATTCCCGTACATAATCTGTGAGCCATTTAATGATATAATAGCGTGGTTGTTTTTTATATCCGGTTTCGCTAAAAAATTCATCCAATTCTTTCTGTTCCTGCTCAAGTCTTCCTTCTTCTTTCCACTTTGTCACCATAAGTGGTGGTGTCTCTGCTTCTGCTGCCCCTGCTTCCGTAATGATATCCGGAAGTCCATAAAGAATTTTTGTATAATCATCACCTCCATTTTTACTTCCAGTATATCCCTGAAAAGTTGCTCTTACAAAATTTTTGCCCCACCATTTTTCTTGCCACACACTAGTATCCTGATCCCAATAATTCTCGGATTCCGGGTCTCCACCCATCAAATACGTTGAATTTCCATAGTAATAAGATTCCCAGTCTCCTTTTAAAGCACCGTCAAACCCATATTCCACAGCATCTTTCATGGTAGTATATCCTAAATGATTCATAACCACATCCAAAATAACGCGAATGCCGTGTTCATGACAGTTCTCAACAAAGTCTGCGAAATCTGCCTCTTTTCCCCAATTTGCATCAATATTTGTGTAATCTAATGCCCAGTATCCATGGTAGCCATAATACGGAAACCCTTGCTTATCAGGATCCGGATACACAGTTGCATTATTACTCTTAACATTTCCTGAGGTATAGCCATGTACCTGTTCATATGGTGCCGTAATCCAGATGGCATTGACACCCAGATCATCAAAATATCCCTCTTCTACTTTCTGAGTCAGACCTTTAAAATCACCACCATGGAAAGTACCTGGATTTGTATAAGTATCCAGTCCCTCTATTGGTGTTTTGCCATCTGCCTGCAAACCTCTTCCATAAGAATGGTCATTACTTTTATCTGCATTTAAAAATCTATCTGTCAGTACAAAATATACCGTTGCATTATCCCATGTAAATTTATCTGTAGTTGCGCTTGTAGATGCATTTACTACTGTTTCCTGTGCTGTTTCCTCTTTTTCTTTTGCAGCTACTGTCAAAGGCACAAAGGAGCTAAGTCCCGCTTCACTTGCGAAAAGTGCCGCCAACGCAATCGCTAACATTTTGTTTCTCTTTTTCATCGCCATAGCTTCTCCTTCTTCCTATATTCCTTGAGCAATGAATGATTGATTCTTGCACTTCACTGCCCAAGGGGATTTAGTTACTATATCATGCTCTATACTATACTCTCTTGTATGTTGCTTTTTTACCTACACCTTTACTCTTCAAAATCTTTTTATATGATTTTAATTTATTTGCCGGTGCCTTAATAACTGCCTTAGCGTTAATTCCCTTAAATGCACTGCTTCCTACATTTTTATTGGTAAGCTTTGTTGTTTTGATTGTAATACTCTTCAAATTCTTACAGCCATAGAATGCCTTAGCACCAATCTTGTTTACCTTATTGTTTAATGTAAGCTTCTTTAATGATGTACACTTATAGAACGCTGCTTTTCCTATGCTTGTAAGCTTCTTGCTCATTGTAATCGCACTTAATTTCTTACAGTTATAGAATGCTTTATCTCCAATGCCTGTTACATTCTTTCCTTCCTTCACTTTCGCAAGGTTGCTGCAGCCTGAGAATGCT
>JBNMLC010000049.1:0-2335 GCA_050874665.1 Lachnospiraceae bacterium
AAGTACTTCTCCATCGTCAAAAACATCACCTACGGAAATGGTGTGTGTACCTGCTGCCTGTGGAAGTGCGCACACTACTTTATCCTCATCTTCCTCTTCTAAATGATATGTTCTGCTAAAAGTATATACATCACCATCTAACTTTTCATGCTGACCGGCTCCTACTGCCGGATGATTATTTCTGAATTGTCCTAATTTCTGCCAGTGCGTCAATGTTGCCTTATCATAGCTATCCCAGTTCATATCAGTACGGTATCTCTGGTCCTTGTAGTCATTACCTGTAAAATAATCTACCCAGCCTAAACCACGATTTGTTTCGTTACCATAATAAATCTGAACTCCGCCCGGTGCTAACAAAAGGCTTGTTCCCATATTTTTATTATTGCTGCTGCCAAATACTCCCATACCTGCATCATCATCATGAGAAGAAAGATAGCTTAACACATTAAAGCTTTCATCACTGTTAATTGTCTGTGCATAATTGCTATATGTATTTTCTATGGAACCAAGATCTCCATTCTTTGGAAACGAGAAGTTAATCATAGAATCAAATCCACCTGTAGTATAATAGTCATCTTTTCCTACACCATGTCCCCATGACTCTCCTGTCATCCAGAAATCATCTGTCCAGTCAGCACCAGGTTTATCTGGATTATTTTTTCTCCATTCCTTTAATGCATCTACAGCCTGTTCCTTCAAAATACCCCATGACTGCTTATCTACATGAGCTGCCGTATCACAGCGGTATCCATCTACACCATAATCACGTACCCAGTCTGTCAGCCACTTCACAATATAGTTTCTTGGAGTTTTCTTCAAACCTGTAGATGAGAAAAATTCATCTAATTCCTTTGTTTCCTTTTCATATCTTCCGGATTGTGTCCATAATGTTTTTAAATGTCCCGGAAGCGGTACTTCTGTTTCAGATTCTGTATATACGTCAGGTAAGCCACAGAGAGTACTTGTAAGTCCTGCACCTTTTCCTACATTCTTATATCCCTTGTAATCAGAAGCTACACGTACAAAATTAGTTCCCCACCACTTGTTTGCCCAGTCATCTGAATCTAAATTGTACCATACCTTAGATTCTTCATCACCACCAGTCAAGCTCTTTACATCACCGTAATAATAATTTGTTGCACCTGAATTGAGCGCATCTGTCATTCCCAAATCAACACAATCTTTTATCGTGATATATCCTGTATGATTCAATACCACGTCCATGATGACACGGATACCTCTTTCATGACATGCATCCACGAATTTTTCAAAATCCGCTTCCGAACCCATATTCTCATCGATATTGCTGTAATCTAAGGTCCAGTATCCATGATAGCTATAATACGGGAATCCCTTGCCATTGTCTTCTCTTGCATTATCTCCATCTACATTACCCGAGGTATATCCGTGAATCTGTTCATATGGTGCTGTCAGCCAAATTGCATTAACACCTAAATCAGTAAAGTATCCATCTTCCACTTTTGATGTTAATCCTTTTAAATCTCCGCCATGAAAAGTTCCCGGATTTGTTTTGTAATCAAGACCTGTCTGCGCTCCACTTCCTGCTTCGTTTAAGCCACGTCCATAAGAATGGTCATTACCGGTATCACCATTTACAAAACGGTCTGTCAATACGAAATATGCTGTTACGTTATCCCATGTAAATTTTGCTGTTTTTCCTGTAGTTTCTGCATTTACTACTGTTTCTTGCGCTGTTTCCTCTTTTTCTCTTGCCGCTACTGTCAAAGGCACAAAGGAGCTAAGTCCCGCTTCACTTGCGAAAAGTGCCGCCAATGCAATTGCTAACATTTTGTTTTTCTTCTTCATCGCCATAGTTTCTCCTTCCTCCTGTCACCCTAAGGCAATGAATTCCTTATGATTGTAATTCACTGCCCAGGGGGGATTTAGTTACTATATCATGTTTTACTCTTATGCTTTTTTATATACTGCTTTTTTACCTACACCTTTGCTCTTCAAAATCTTTTTATATGATTTTAATTTGCTTACCGGTGCCTTAATAACTGCCTTTGCGTTAATTCCCTTAAATGCACTGCTTCCTACATTTTTATTGGTAAGCTTTGTTGTTTTGATTGTAATATTCTTCAAATTCTTACAGCCATAGAATGCCTTAGCGCCAATCTTGTTTACCTTATTGTTTAATGTAAGCTTCTTTAATGATGTACACTTATAGAATGCTGCTTTTCCTATGCTTGTAAGCTTCTTGCTCATTGTAATCGCACTTAATTTCTTACAGTTATAGAATGCTTTATCTCCAATGCCTGTTACATTCTTTCCTTCCTTCACTTTCGCAAGGTTGCTGCAGCCTGAGAATGCT
>JBNMLC010000050.1:0-2180 GCA_050874665.1 Lachnospiraceae bacterium
ATAGGAGCTATGTCTATTGTATGGAAACCGGAAGAAAGTAAGGGAGCAATGGCAGAGGCATTACATGAACAAGTAAAAGAGATAAATTTGGTTATAGGAAAATTGGAATATGCAATACGAAAAACTAAAAAACAAGTTACAGAAGGACGAAAAAATTTTGAACAGACAGATAAAGAGCAGGCAAAAAAATATTAGGAGACAATAGGGCATGAAAAGAAAGACTAAGGTGTGGGAAAAAATATTGATTGCTATTGGAGTAATGGTGGGAGTTGTCGCCGTAACAAATATATACGATATGATGCATTCCTTGTTTACTGGTATTCAAATAAGCGAAAATGGGGAGTTGGAAGTGAAATCCCATAAAAAGATACCGACAGAGGAACAATTAGAAATATTATATAACAGTGGTTCGTGGGCAAGTGACATAAAGGATATGAAAGAGAACGGAATGGACAGTGTGACACAGGCATATGTAGAAACAGCCCAGATAATGATGGATCATCTGGAAGAAAAGTATGGGATACCATTTATGGCATGCGGAGGAGACGGAGGTCCCGGATTGCTTGGAAGCGGCGGCTATGAAAATTTTATGTATGCTTTGGAAGGTGAATATGCATATCAGAAGTTTGAAACAAAGTATGGAGTTGATGCGGCTGGACATGTGTATTATGATGAAGAATATTATCTAATGTTGCATACGATGGAAGTACAGGAAGAATTGCAAAAATTAGTTGATAAAAATGGTTTAAATATAAAAGTGACTGCATCTTTAGAGGGGTCTGTAAAAGATGTGAAGGGAGAAGATGAAGAAAAAGAGTTGTTTGATGTACTGAAGGAAAATTATATTACAATAGATGTTTGGGCATTCATGCGTCCTGAAGTGTCAGAGACACAGTTCAATAAGCAGGCAAAAGAATTTTCGGAACTGTTGAGGAAGAAAAACATTGATATTGAGATTACATTATTTCGTTTAAAGTATGATGAAACATTTGACAGCATACATGATAAGAGCGATTTAGAGAATAAAGATATATGGCCTACTTATCGACCACATAAATTGTTTGATTTGGAGTATGATGACTATATAGTGTAGAAAGAATGAAAAGTATCAAATAATAAATAATTAGAAGAGGAAACAGTTTATGGAACAATTGAGTGATAAGGATTTATTGCTATTAAGTAATTTAATGCACATTAAAAAGGATAAAGAAAGGGATAATGGAAAATTTTTTAAAGATGTATGGACAGAAGGGAATGCAAAAAAAGGGGTAACGATAGGAGAAATTGTAGAGGGAATAAACGAAAAACTTGCAACCTTTACAGAAACTGAAAGGCAAGAGTTCCTTACAACAGTATTCGATGGCGAAATTGAAGGAAGTGAATGGGAGCAGATGTTGCAAAAGATAAGTAATAACCCTGCCTTATCTTCTCTTATCCTTCAAAAAGTAGACGTGGATGATAAAAAAGCTCTAGCTATATGTCTGACAGACAGCAGCGGACAAGCTTATGTAGTGTTTCGGGGTACAGGTGCCGGAGAATGGCCAGATAATTCTAAAGGTGGGAATAAGGCAAAATATGTAGCGATTTTGTCAGATAAGATTTTACGTTGTGTGTCTTTTGATGGGTAGGGGTTTTCAAAAGAGTTTTTTGAAAAGTATGCTTCACAGATAGATAAAAATAAATGGAAGATTAAAAACTACGCATTAAGCGGAGATTTTGTGAATCCACTTTTATATAGATATTAATGCAGAAGGTAAAATTTATGTAAAGGGAAATGGTGTTTCAAATCCCAAACAGCTTCACAGCCCAAGCTCTTTTTTTAATTATGAGGATATGACATATGATTTTGAAGTAGAAAATTTAGGAAGAAAAATATTCGAAAGCAAAAATACGGGAATATCTTTATGCACATGAAAATACTAATAGTATATGATTATATTGAGAATACAGACAAACAGGAAAAACATATAACAATATTGGAATAGAAATGAGGGGAGGTTTTGGAAAATAACGAAATTAAAATAGATCTGGATCAAATTAAAAAGATGAACATAAGTTACAGCAATTAGCAGCAAAAATAGGAGCTATGTCTATTGTATGGAAACCGGAAGAAAGTAAGGGAGCAATGGCAGAGGCATTACATGAACAAGTAAAAGAGATAAATTTGGTTATAGGAAAAT